>CALEMF010000123.1 GCA_937911505.1 uncultured Cytophagales bacterium | reverse complement strand
AACTCCAACTTCAACCCAGCTCGGTGCCATATGGCACTCGCGCTATCAAAAGTGCGTCTTACGTTGGGACCTTCTCGTGGCGCAATGATTCTCTGAGAGCCATACCGTAGGTTTTCTCTCCCTAAAAGGAGGGTAAAAGGACCGTTGTCATACCTTATAAAAGCCTGATTGACGGCTAGTTCGTCAAGGTCTACAGGAGAAAGATTAGTTTTGGATTGGATTGTACTGCTTACCATCTCACCGAAAAGTTGCCACTTCTTTCCAAAGCGAAAATGTCCGTGCAGCATGAGCCTATTGAGCCACCAGCCATCAGTAGCGCCCAGCTCAAAGTTTTGGCTGTCGAAAAATTCAAATTGCGTACGATAACTTCCGCCAAAAGAAGCATAACCCTCTTGACGAAAAGGAATGTACTTCAGCGTCTTATAGAGTGTTTTAGTAGTTTCCTCTTGAGCAGACTTTACAACGTCTTCTTGTCTTAACATCTTAAAAACATACGGGCTGTTTTCCGTTTGTGCTACTAAGGCAGTAGGTAAGAAGATGCCTACCAAAAACGACCATAGCGATATCCTTCGTGTTGCCTTCATTCCTTTAGTAGTTGTCTAATGTCTTTAATCAATTGGTCAGTTGCTTCGGCGTTGGTTTCATCGTAAATTCCACGAATATGTCTCTGCTGACTTCCCGCACCCAAGGTGAGATTGGCGGTCCTCCAGAATTTCTGATAAAAGTTCTTCTATTTCTTTGTGTCCTGGCATTGCTACTATTTTTGAAATACTTACCAAACATCTGCCCCCATAGCACCTCATAGCGGCTGTTAGTGCTTATAAATCTAGCGGGCTGAAGCATAGGAAACAGTCCTTAGGCT
Organism: uncultured Cytophagales bacterium; assembly: GCA_937911505.1. Lineage (GTDB taxonomy): Bacteria > Bacteroidota > Bacteroidia > Cytophagales > Thermonemataceae > CALEMF01. The sequence goes on along the minus strand of CALEMF010000123.1, from coordinate 42,091 downwards.
GACTAGTAAAGGCGCAGGTGAGGGCAGACTTGTCTTAGGTGGATGTTCCTAAAACACGTTGGTAGATAAGGCGGTCTAGTGAATACTTCCCTGGACCAATGAATAAAATCAACGAAAAAGCCAAAGAGTACATCAAAGGTGCATCTTTCTGAATCCAAGGGTCGTTGAGATGTACAATAAGTAAGCCTGTAAGCGGAACGATCAAAGCGCCTAAAGCAGCAAGCCTCGTAAGCAAGCCAAGCGCTACCAATACAGCGCAAACGACATTGGATAAGATGGCCATCACTACGGCAGCTTGTCCTCCAAAACCGAAAGGGTCTGGAATATGTAAGACTTCTGCTTCAAAGTGTACCAACTTCTTGTAGCCGTGTACTCTTATGATGGCAAATGCCAGTAGAATACGGTACACAAGAAAAGTGATGTGTGCTCGCTTTGATAGAATGTCGGTTGAAAACAAAGCCTTTATGGACGATTTCATAAGCTGGTTGAAGGATTGTTTAGTAGTGATAACCATCGTAAAACTTGACTAATGATGAAGCAGGTATAATTACAGAGAAGGGTAGATTACGGTTTTTCTGCTTGCTCTGCTTCCCACTCATCAAGTGTTTTCTTGTAGTGTATGCCTAGTCCGTAGGCGCCGCCCCAACGCATGGCTAGTTTATTCATGGCTACGTAGGTTTCTGCTCTTGCCCAATCACGGTGTACTTCTAGGGCATATTGTAAGGAAGTGATTGGTTTGATGCCAGCCATCATCATACGAGCGATCGCCATATCGTGTGCTTCTTTAGAGATGCCTCCAGAAGCGTCTGTAATTACATAAACCTCGTAACCATCCTCTTGAGCTGATAGCGCGGCAGTAAGGGTACATACTTCTGTCCATAGCCCTGCCATCACTACTTTTTTCTTGTCAAATTTAGTAACTGCTGCTACTACGCGTTTATCTTCCCAGCAATTCATCGTAGTACGATCAATGTACTTACTAGCATCTGGAAAAAACTCTTTTACTTCTGGAAATACAGGACCACTAAAGGCTTTTTCCGCCACGGTAGTCACTACGGTAGGAATTTCGTAGATCTTGGATAGATTGGCAATCATTCCTGTGTTATTACGCAGTTCCTCAATGGGTTGCGACTCTACGGCAAAGGCCATTTGACTTTCGTGGTCAATGAGGACAAGCACATGATTACCAGGGTTTAAGAGTTGTTTAGCAGCGTTGGCTGGGTCGTTGTTAGGATTAGAACTGCTTTGCTTCCATTGCGCTGTAGCGATAGAGGCAAACATCAAAAATAAGAGACTGATTTTTAACTTTTTCATGGGTTAAGAAGATTAAAAGTTGGGATTATATGAAATGGGGTATTTACTAAGTTTAAAAAAGTACCCCTACAAAACTTTTATAAAGGTCTTATTTCTGCCTCTCTGAAGCTTTCATAATCTTGTGTTGATAGGACAATATTGGGATTCTTTTCGAAAGTGTGGGTATCTTGAGCATAACTAGTTTTCTTTCTTACGAATAGTTGAGGTAAACGTGATTCGCAGCTATGAAACCTTAGACAAAGAGCACTACCTACTTTCTGGTTTAGAAGAAGGTAAATTACTTTGAGAATTCAAGAAAAAGAAAGCAGGCATTGGGTAGAGTAACGAGTTAAAGTCTATTTTTACCTACAAAGATAGGCTACTATTGCTTATCAAAGATCGCTTATTTAGTTTTAAAGCACTTACAGATAACCTGAACTGGAAGAAAAGGATTTAAATCTTTTTAATAGGGGTTTGTAAATTGCTAAAACAGAGGTTTATCTTAAGCAATCTTATTCGGTTGTGTTGTGCAGAAAAATGGGTAAAAGCTGCTTTATTAGAATGCACTCTTCTGAATGTTACAGCGTCTTTAGTAGGGAATACGCGTTCTAGTGCCCGTTATTAGCTTTAGAAGACTTCAACAGTTCAGGACAGTGTACCTTGAATCGTTTATGGTAAGTCATAAAGGAATTTAAGAATGAATAATAGACCTTATTGGACTGATTCAGATTTACAAAATTTGAATAACTAAAACTTAATAAATTTGTCAGATTAAGTCCTAATTATTATATATCAAATCTTAATGATTACACATTATTAAACGATAAAACCTCCATAAGATCATTAGATTCCTCTTCTATCCATTGGTTTTTCTGAATAAGTTTGTTTATAAGCTCGATTTCTTTACTAGTAAAATCACTCGGTTTAAGTCCAGATAGGCTTTTTGAGCTATTCCATTGACTATTGTGGTTAGGTGAATCGACTGGTAGCATCTGACTGTTGGAAGGTGGAAGAAGTAATTTAATAGTAGCTCCCTTCTTTTTCATTTTTTCCTTTATTGAACTATATATACTTAGCCCGTGATAATCCCAGTCACAAGAATAATAAATAGGTAAGCAAAGTTTTGATTTGTCAATATCATCAACGATTTTAACATTATTACCTCCTACATACCAAAGCTCTACATTCTTTTCTTTTGCTTTCTTAGGAATTTTTAAAAATGCTAAATTTTCACATAGAACAATAAGAATAGGGTTAGTGCAATCTATAACAAATCTCCATAGAAGATTCTTCGGGTCGTTTTCAGGGAAGTCATCAATACTTAGTATTTTACAAACTGCTTTTTTTAGGCTCAAGTTATTCTCAAGATACTTCGAGCCTTTTCCGTCAAATACAGTAGCAGAAAATGTACGTACAGTACTTAGCTGTTGTTTTAAGTTATGCTTGTTATTAGCAATAAAGAGAAGCGTCAAAAGGTCTTCTTCGAGGTAGTTTCTCCTAGCGTCTGAATCGATTTGATAGTCGCTAAATAATTTAATGTATATTTCGTAGTTCTCTTTAAAGTTTTTTTCGTAAAATGATTTGAAGTTAGGTTGGGCTTCTAGGATATTGGTGTTACCACTTTTGTGTTTTATAAGTTTTTTCTTTGAAAATAAATGCCTGATATATGCATTATCTTTGATTTTACTTCTCGTGAATCCTTCTGTATACAATTGGTGGAGTGCCTTGAGATGCCTCCAGCTCAAATTTCTTTTATATATATGATTGGTACTCATTTTTCAGGTTTTCCAAATCTACATGGTTAAATATTGCAAAAGGCTTGAAGTTGATAGGTTCATCTTGATCGGTGTTTTCATGTAATATGTATATGTATTGATCACCTTCCTCAAATTTTCCTACAGAGCCAACAGACATAGAAATTATTTGATAATCATATGTTTTTGCAATATTGTATAAAAGATCGTAATTGGAGCCAAGACCTTCGGCCTCGTCAATTGGCATGAAACGTATACCTGGTTTTTGTTTTTTGCCTTCTTCTGTATCGATAATTGAAAGCCTAGCGATACACAGCATAGCGATGGCGGCATAAGTTTGGCCAGTACTCCCTATATTAGTTCTCCCAGCATCAGACTCCATAGAAAATGACAAATCAAAGTAGGAGCAGGGGTTAAGTAGATCCTGTATTGAAGCGTCTGTACTTCTCAACCCTCCACATTGAACAAATGCCTCCTTCATCATTTCTTCTAAACTCACTTGAAGAGATAAGTCTTCTTTTAGCCTATCACCAGTATCAAAAAGATTGGTCTCGCTATTTATTCTTTGCTCAAAGTTGCTGATCCATTCTAGAGGAAATTGTTGCGATGGCTTCCTTGTAAGCCTTACTCTATAACCACCTGTTATTTGCTTTCCGCCACTTTTAAAAAAATTATCAATTCTCCTGGCTACATTATCTTGATTACTGACTTCATTAGCTACGTCTTCAAGAATATCTCTAATACGTAACATCTTTCTCGTACTCAGTTCTCGATTTTTTTCATTAATCTTTCTAAGATAATGGTTGATCTTTTCGATTATATTCCTTTCAGTTATTTGTTCATTTCTAAGTGCCTCTGGGAGCAAGTTCTTACCGAGCTCTAGAAAATCTGGTTCGGTTTCAAACTTATAGGAGTCAGTTTGTAAGTATTGATTAATTATTAATCGGAATTGTTCCTGATAACCCTTCTCGACTATTATGTACTTTTCTTTTTCCGTTCTTGGTTCATCAAGCTTTACATTTTTATGCGGGATAATATCAGGTGTTGTCTTGAACTGACTCTTATATTTTTCAATTGTACTATCCTTATTACGAATTGACTCTTCGTACTCTTTGTTTAATAGAACAGGGTCAAGGTGCTTAATCGCTCCTTTTCTTTTAGTGATTTCCTCTATAAGGTCTTGGAGCTTTTTGTTCTGAAATGGGTAAGTAAAGGTATTTGAAGAAGAACTTTCAAACTTCTCTAAAAGGGTTTGAACTTGTTCTGAGAATGGAGACGTCCAATCAGAAATTTCTTTTATTTTTTCTAATTCATTAGTCTGGTTCTTAAAAGACACCAACGCCTCAAGGGCAAGTTTATCATCTTCTTTGGCGTTGACATAAGTTTCTTTTATTTCTTTCTCTCTCGACAGGCAGGATAAATACTTTTCTAGCGTTTCGTTGTTAAAATTCAATAGCTCGTGACTGAAAGACTTCTCAATTTTAGCTCTATGGTAGTAGAATTCATAAGACTGTTTTGGATTTTCAAATGCTGAAAAGACTGATGTCAGAGACTTTAGTTTGTGAGATCTAAGAGTTAATTGCTTAATATCGTCTACAAGCTGTCCAGAGTAAGCTTCAAAGTAGGAAATGATTACGCTTTTGTTTGACTCTTTAAAAACTCTGTTTTTTGTATAATAAATAAATTCTCTAATACCATTGAGGTTGAGCCAAAAGCCCTCTTCTTCTTTTTCAACAATTTTAAGTGCTAAAATTAATTCTTCAGGGTTCGGAAGGTACTTGGAGCGATCATTAGGCTTAGACTGTGTAAGATCATTGAAATGGACCAATACACTTTCTTCCTCGTAAGATAATGGACGACCCAAATTCAGTGCCCAGTTGGCCAAAGAGTTCTCATCATTGATATCCGAATAATGCTTTAAAGTCTCTTTTTTTCCTAGTTCATCTTCTATTTTTTCTACTGTATTGTTGACATGGGTGTTGAATGTTGAGTACAGATCTGGCCATTCTTCTCCTTCGAAGAACGCTATCAAGTTCTCATTACGCAGAGTAGACTCTACAAGGTTTATCGCTTCAACCCTAAGTAAAGTCTCTTTATTACGCTTGTGAAGATCTCTTATTTCATAGGGTTCACATTTTAGTTCATCTATTATTTTTTTGGCATTATTCAGTGTAGCACTATCTTCTTCAGCCTTCGATAATGCTATACGTGTTTTCTCCTTATTCAGATTCAGTTGTTCACTTTTATAGTTAATTGCCAATAGCTGGTTAACTGCCCAACTATTGACCTCACGCAGAAAATGAGTTGTTTCAATAAATTGGTTAGAAGTATCTGTTAGTTTTTGATGTAATTCTTTCACCTGCTGATCGTAGTAGGCACAGCTCTTTATAAGCCATTCGTGAAGCTGCTTTTCAAGGTTACTCTTTCTATTATATAGTTCTAAATAAGCTTCTTGTTTTTCTTTAACTCGTTGAATTTCATCAAGATTACGCCCATAGTCTCCTATTTCAGATTCAAATTCCTTTACGACTTCCCTAAAGCTTTTCATAATTTTCTTAGCTTCGGTATCATCAAACAAGAAGTTTTTTAAGCTAGAACTTTGCTTAGTATCTAGGGTCTTTCCTCTAGAGAAAGACTGAACGATTTGAGCAAAGTCCTTTAGTGCCTTATCATTTGAAGTGAGATCTAGTGCCAGAAGCTGGTTTTTGAACAAGATTTCTAGGTAAGGTTTTGATCTTTGCCACGAATGGCAGGTATGACCTTTCTCTTCTAAGTATTCTTCAAGCTGATCAATGGGAAGTATTTCATCATCTTTAATGAAATCTTGGCAGTAAAGTGGCTGATTGAGGGGTATAAGCTTATCTGAATCATAACCATTTTGAATGATAAATGAATGAGTATTTCGCCCTGTGGTCTCAATATAAGCTCCAATAGTGATGTATTCGTCTAATTCGGTGGTAATGTTCATAAAGGCATAGGCAAAATTTGTTCCTTGTCCTTGTTCTAGCACCATTCCTGATAGCGTGCGATCATCTGTACCGACGGTAGCAGACTCAAAGGCAGCAGAACCTACGAAGATGAGTTGTAATAAATCACCAATCATACTTTTTCCTGTACCACTATCACCTATGAAATCAGTTCTCAAAGGGTGGAATTGGTAATCAAACTCTTGATGATGAATAAGCCCTAACGTAGATAGACTATGTATGCGTGGAAATGCTTTCATGAAATTTCATCTTTACCGAGCCAGTCTTCCAAATTATTGATGTATTCTGAGTACATTTTAGTAATTCTTGTGAAAGCAGGCAGCGGGTCGAACGTATCATTATCTAATATTATCCAGCCAATCTTGGCAAATTCCTTAAGTGCATCTGATACTATCTTATCAATATTTTCATCGTGAACTTTTGTGGTCTTGTCTTTCTTAGCTTTAGCTAAGGTTCTGTATAGATCAGGTTTGAGATCCTCATAGTCGTGCCTGATTATCTTTTGTAGCTTGGAGACGGAAGATAAATCTACGTATCCATCAATATAAATAATTTTGTAGACCATAAAGGCTACGATTACATATTCGTTAGGAAAAAAATAACGATGCTCTAAGGGGATATTCCCGCGAGAATTATGATCAAACGCTATGTAATAGTATTTCTCAACTGTTTCGCCTTCACGTGTTAGGTATACACCGTAAAACTCTTCGTAGAAAGCCTTCAAGCTCTCTTCATTTTTCTCGATAAAACGAAATAGGTGTGCTTGGTGAGGTCTGTTTTGAATATGAACGCCATCCTTTAGCGCATAATCAATCTTAGCGAACAGAATACGAGCATCAGGATGTTTGAAAAAAGCTATACTATTCATTTTGCTCTCCGAATTATCATTTTTCTTATTGCCACGTTTTTACTTTGTTTTGAATAATCATTTTGAGTGGATAAGTCTAATCTCCAGTCGTATATTTTCTTATCTCTAATTACTCTGTAGGCTAGTTCGACAGCAAGATGTAAATCATTCTTATAGAGTGCCTCAAAGAAATAATCAGAAAATTTAACCTCTGATTTTTTTTTCAGATCTATGTGAATACGGTTCAAATATCCGTTAATAATGTCTTGTCGGATAAATCTATTTCGAGCGTTTTGCTGGGCTTTTTGTTTTGAGGCCTGATTTTCTGAGTAACGTATTTTTTTAAGGGATTTTGCTGGGAATAAGTCTTTTCTTCTTTCAACTATCGAAAATTTTATTAGTTGGCGTAATATTTCAACCTTAGAAATTCCAAAAGGAAACTCTAATAGCTTTTTACTTTTCTCTGTTTTGATTTGACTATTATCGAGTAGAAACCTTAGAAACCGCTCAATATTTGTATTGAAAAGGGGCTTGTTAAGATTGGAAAATAGCTGCTTTATTTTAGGTTGGATCCGATCTAGTTGATTATCTACGCTTGATAGCAGCCTTTTCATCTCTTGGAAGAATTGAAGAGTCGAATAAATCAAGTCTCCAATTTCTTCATCATCTATAGACATTGATCGTTCTTGAAGATACTTCTTAATAATACTAAACTCTCTAAAGGCAGCCCTTAACTCCTTATTTTGGCTTCTTATATCATCAAAGCGGTCATCGATTTCTTTTAAATTTTGTACAATCTTAGCCTGTTTGTTATCATTAATTTTTTGACGCAGTTTTAAAACCGAATTATCAATTTGTCGCTCAATGAAGTCAATCTGTTGTCTAAGGACAGGCTTGAATTCGTCAAACGTAATTGACAACCAGTCTTTAATCTTCTCTTTAGTTTCAGCCTCTATTAACTCTTTAGTGAGTTTTTTACATATCTTTTCTATTTGAGTAGGGTCAAAATTTGCTTTTAAGGTAGCTAAAGTACGTGTACAAAATTCATTAGCGTACTCCTTAAATCTATACACCTGCTTTTCATCATCGTATCTGATAAAGTATTCCTGTAAATCTGCGATTATTTTATTATAATACTCTATAGAATTTCTTTGAGGTTGATGTTTTGGACGAAATCTAACGCTATCTAAAGCTTCATGGATATCAGCTTCTTTAAAAGTACTATCAGGAAAATCTCCCCTAGAACTTCTCTGATAAAGCCACACAATAGCCAAACCAACTTCTTTTTTTGGGTATAGAAGCTCATAAATGTTCTCCTTAGTTATCTCTGAAAAAAAATCAAAGTCAGCACCGCTCATTTTTAAGATAGATTTTAATGTTTACTGATAGGTTGTTTGCTTTATGTAAAGTAAGAATAGTAAAGGCCAAAGTACAAGCATTTTAATAATTTTTTAAGGGCTATAGTACTTAAGTTTAATGATATAGACGATGCCTTTGTAAGAAGGTTCCAAGCGATCGTCGTCTTTCCTGCTCCCTCAGAAGAGGAGCGTTTACGCCTCTGGCAAAAAATATTTGCTAACAGCCAACTAAAGGTAGAAGAAAAGGTTGATTTTGCACCATTGGCTAAAGAATATCAGAACGTGACAGGTGGTATTCTCATTAATGTACTGAGAAACTGTGCCATTCAAATTGCGGAACGAAAAGATACTTGTGTTTACTGGGACGACATCATCACTGCACCCCAAAAAGAGTATAAAAAGCATCAATTCAGGTGGATAGCACCCAAAGTAGTATTATAAAGGCAATAAACGGTAAGTTAACACAATACCCGCTTCATTTCTTCAACAAAAAGCGATAGTTGCTGGCTTTCTAATACAAGGTCTGTATAGCAAAGCGGATCGGCAAAGTAAAGTGCTTCGTTGAATTGATAATCTGACTGAGGAATGCCTAACAAATCGGCCAGTACAAATACCTCTGTACTGAAGTAGCGATAGGTTTTCTTTTCGGGTAAGTAAGCTATAAAGTATTTGGTGCTACGTGTTGAGATGGTAGGGAAGACTTGCAGCAGCAACACCTCCTTTACAAACTCAAACTCTTGAAAAGCCTCTAAGTAGCCAAAAGAAAATAAGGGATAAAGATATTGATGAAAACGAATACCTTCCCTCTGTAAGGTACTAGTCAGTAGTTGAATCTTCTCTTTGATCACATCGGCTGTCCAACTGGCTTGCTTGGCGTGTTCATAAGGAAGCCAGTTGCCTTGCCAGTCATAATACTCATAATTCCCTAAGCGCAGCTTATAGTCAAATACAGAAGGGGTATGAAAGACATAGCCAGGGTAGTAATAGGTAATGGCCAATTCTTTTGCGTGCTGAATTTCGTATAGCATCGTGTATAAGCCTAAGCTATAGTTACTGTAGGATTGATCGTAGAGCCCAATAATACTCGCTACGCTATTTTTACCAATATCAAAGAAGCTTACCGCTACGAGCTTTTCTTGCTCATCGTAGACGGCCACCTCGTAAGTCTCGAAGATATTTTGTGTATTGTTATTAGCGTACAAATATGTTTGTAAGTCATTAAAAATAAATCCTTTAAATCTATTTTTGTGGGTTTGGTAAAGGGCTTCCTTTTCAGCATCTACAGCAGCAGGGCGAACTACAGTACGAAAATGATCTTGTATTTTTCGGTAATTCTTGCGGAGGCTTTTTTTTATCTGATAGTTATCTAAGGGTAAACGAATATTGACCACCGAAAAGACGTCCTCATCCATACAGATAATCTGCGAGCGATACATAGAAGTACAACTTCTAAACCATCCTTCTGCTAAAAAAGCATCTAACTCATATGACTGTAGCCTATGGGGAAAGAAAATTTGAACAATATCTTGGCTAGCAAACATTTTGAAACTACACGTGTCTTAACAAAAGTAGATACCAGTCTACTAAAAAGCAAACAACCCTTCTTTTAAAAACGAAACTTTACACCACCTGCAATTCTTATGGGGTATTGCGGCATCCCTTGCTGAATTTCGGAAGAGGCCGCCCCTTGTACACGTGAGTCTGGAGCTGCTCCGAGATTTACGTGTCTGTAGCGTTGATCAAGCGCGTTATCTATATCTACATAAAAAGTAGCGTAGGGAGGGAGCTGGTATTCAAGGTTTACGTTGAGTAGCGCAAATCCAGCGATTGTCTGTCGCTCTTCGGGGTTATTGATGCTAAAGGCATATGTTCTTTGGGCGCTTGTAAGTATAAGTCTTGGTGAAAACCCCCAGCGCTTCCATCGTAAATCTACACCTGTTCTGAAAGTAAGTGGTGCATAAGCAGGAATCTCTCTGTTGCTAATACTATCGCCTTGTACCTCCGTATCAACTGTACCTGTTACTACACTTAGCATGGCATAGGCTGTCAAACGACTATTAACGCCCAGCTTTTTTAAATAATCAAAGCGTACCGTACCACCATAATTTTGTTGTGTTCCTTGGTTGATCGTTACTTCTATGTAGTCTACTGGCCAGCCTTTAAAAACACCATCATAAAGATTAGTATTACCTGCATCGGGTACAAAAGTAAATAGACCCGTGATGATAGCATAAAAGCCCGAAAAACTAACCCCAAATTGCTCGCTAAGAAAAGTATTTGCCCCTAGCTCGAAAGTTTGAATGAGCTGCGGCTCAAGGTCTGGGTTGGGTAAGCGAAAAAAAGTAGAGCGATAAGTACGGCCACTGTCTGGAGAAGAAAAAGTACCAAACTGATCGAAAGCTGCCTGAGGGGAGGGGGCTAGGAAAGCAGAACCATACAGCGCTTTGAGGGTGGTTTTTTCGGTAGCTTCCCATACAATTCCAAGCCGCGGGTTGAAGGTAGTACCAAAACGTGTATTATAATCAAAGCGTGCGCCGATAGTAGCGGTGATACGCTCCAGCGTTCTGACTTGTAGCTGTAATAAACCACCTGTATTGTTATAGGCCACACGTGGAATATCCGCCTCAATCCCTTCAGGGTTATTCTCTAAAACACTATTCACAATGACTGCTCTCCCAGAAGGGTCATTCTCAAAGATAGGATACTGCAGATCGTGCCCCCTTGGATAAGACAAGAAGGCTTCGTAGGTACCCCCGAAGGTAAGGTTAATGTTTTCTTGGATAGACCAGTTAAAGAGCTGCTCTCCTTTCAACATCCAGCCACGCCCATATTTGTAGGCGGTATTCATATCTGAAAACACATTTCTAAAATTAGAGAGCGGTGCAAGCCGGTACTGACTTCCCGTAAGAATTGTTGTGCTCTTCAATTTACGACCTGTCTGGGTGTATTGAGCTGTAAGCATGGTGATTCCGTGACCAAAAAAAGCACCACGGTTATATACGCCATTATTAGGGTCAATTGCCTGAGTGGAAGGATTAACCGAGTAGTTTTTAAAGAAGGACAGCCGAAATCGCCCTGCATCCAAATTTCCTTGTAAGGCATAAGCGGAGAGTGGCGTGGTTGTATTGTCAGGAAACACGGTCTCAGATGATGTTACTGGGCCAAAAATCGTCTGGAAAGTACCCGTTCTCAAGGTTTGCTCAATATTACCATACTCTTCTGGGTAGAATCTACTTAAATCAGGTTGCTGGTCGAAGGCGTATTGCCCCGAAAGGGTTAAGCCCACTTTCTCACTTAGTCGTACACCAGTATAAATATTACCCAAAAACTGGTTGTGTGTACCGCCTTGTACCGTTACATTGACTTTTTCTAATTCGGTAGCTTCTTTAGTAATGATATTAATTATGCCCGCAAAGGCATCTGCCCCGTACAAGGCAGAAGCAGGGCCGTAAACAATTTCGATCTGCCTGGCAAAATGTACGGGGTAGTTTTGCATAATAGGGATCAACTCATTGGTAGGTGAAGAGATACGAATACCATCTAAAAGAATAATGAACTTGTCCATTCCTCTTATACCACGAATACTTACATCGTTCATCCAGCGGGGGTCTACTCCGTAGTCAATTTTGATATCAGACTGGTCTTGCAATACATCCAAGAGCGACTGGTAGTTGCGTAAACGAATCTGCTCCTCAGAAATGATAACAACCGTAGCTGGAGCACGTGTGTTTTTTTGTACACGAATACGATCAGTCGCTTGAATTTCTGCGCTGAGTAATTCTTCTATGGTAAGGATTTCATTGTCTTCTAGGAGTTCCTCAACAGGGTCTAGTTGGTAGGATTCTTTCTCCTGTGCTTGGGTAAAGAGAGGAAAGAGAATTGTAAGTAGCAGGTAAGAAGGTATTAGATTTAGATGGTGCATAGATTATTAAAATCTCATAGAAAGATAAGGAGATTTTATTTTTTAACATAAAAAAAAGTATTTAAAGTCTATATGACGCTGTAAATGCTTATCTTGGCTATATGTTACCTGTGTTTCTAAAGTCTACTCATCTAGTAGTGATAAGCTTTATAGTAGGCCTGATGTACATGGCGAGTACCTCTGAAGTAGCAGCTACTAAAAGACCCTTCTGGAATGATACCCTTCAAATCAACCTGCTCAATCGGCAAGCGCAACAGGCACTACAAGAAAAAAATCTAAAACGCGCTCGTAACTATGCCCAAGCAGCTTTGAAACTATCTGAAGAAGCTTTTTACAAAAGAGGAAAAGCACAAAGCTATTTGATATTAGCCAAAATACAAGTACAAAATAAAACTTACAATGAGGCACAAGATTATTTCCTGCAGGCTATCAATGGTTTTGTGTCGCTACGCGCCCAAGACGCCCTAGAAGAGGCTTACTATGGTTTGGGAAACGTATACCTTGAAGAAGATTTATATAAAAAAGCCCAAGAATACTTTGAAAAGGCGCTGGTGATCAACCAAGCGCTACAACATCCCATTTCTGCTTTTAACACACGATTACGCCTCAATACCTGTTACTTAAATACCCAACAACACACCAAAGCCATCGAGAATAGTGAGGCACTTGTAAAAGAAAATCCTTACGTAAAGGACACACAGGTACAAACAACGCTATTTTCTACCTTGGCACATGCCTATTACCTCGACGAACAGTACAATGAGGCTATTAAAACGCGTGTTTATGCCCTCAAATTACTACAAGACCAGCAAGATACTACCGCTCAAGTGAGCGTATTGAACAACATTGGCTACCTCTACAGGCAGTTAGGGAATGAACAGAAAGCTTACGAGTACTTCAAAAAGGCTTACCGCTTGGGAAGTACATCACAACCTATAGATCCTGTTGTACTCACGAATTTAGGTACAATGAGTGCAAAACGAGGGGAATACCAAACGGCTCAAAAATACTTACAAGAAGCGTTCGCTGCTTACAAGCGGAAAGGGGACGTCCAAGCACAAATACGCGCCAAAAACTACCTAGCCGTCAATGCTGTTACGTTTGAGGCGTATGGAGAAGCGCGTAGGTACGCTACAGAAGCCGCTAATGAGGCAAAGGCAGGTAGCTACCCACAAGTTTTAAGTGACAGTTATAAAATTTTGGCAGAGGTATATGAGAGCACCAACAACTTCAAAGAGTCACAGCAGTTCTACCAATCGTATCTCAATTTACGCGATAGCTTGGCAAGACAGGAGAGAATCTCCGAGCAAAATAAATTTCGGAATGAACTTAACGTAGAGAAGGCAGAGAAGCAATTTCAACTTCTGATGGCAGACGCAGAGAATAAAGAAATACTACTCAAGCAACTACAACTAGAAGATGAAAAGAAAGCACAGGCTTTAGCACTACAAGCACAAAATCAAGAGTTGCTACGTACCGAAATTAGAAATGAACAACTGGAAAAAGAACAGGTAAACCAATTACTGGCCATCTCGGAGCGCAAAGCAAGTGAAGAGCGCCTCAAACAACAAAATGTCTTATTAGAAAGAGAGAAGGCGTTACAGCAATCTGACATAGAGAAACGTAAACTACGCGAAACCAAACAGCAACAAGCCATTAGCTTACTGGCCAAAGAGAAGGCGCTTGAACAACAGAAAACAGCCAAGCAAAAAAGTATTAGGAAGCTGGAACAACGAGGATTTATAGTAGGTTTGATACTCGCCTTTGTCATTATTGTACTGATTCTTTACGCTTGGTTTCAAAATAAAAAGAAAAATCAACTCCTCTCTGTAAGAAATAACGAGATACAAGCACAAGCCACTGAGCTAGAGAAAAAGCAAGCAGAAATTGTCTCACAACGTGATGCTATCGAATACCAGAACAAACAGTTACAACGTCGTAATCAACTCATTAATAGTAGTATCCAGGCTTCCTTGACCATACAAAATGCGATTTTGCCTACAGGCGAAGCCCTGGAAGCTTTTTTCAGTGAATGTGCCATGTTGTACCACCCTAAAGATGTGGTAAGTGGAGACTTTTACTGGTTTTATCAGCAAGACAATACTGCTTTTCTGGCCATAATCGATTGTACAGGACACGGCGTGCCAGGTGCACTGATGAGTATGATTGGCAATGATTTATTGAACAATATCATTAAAGTAAAACGGATCGAGGAGCCGGGTAAAGTACTAAAAGAGTTGGATAAGGAAGTACACGCTACTTTACAAAGAAGTGTCTCGAAGGCCAATTATGGGATGGACGTTTGCTTGGTGCGTATTGAAAAACAAGCAAGTGACTATCGAGAGATCACGTTTGCAGGCGCAAAGCGCCCTTTGTGGTTTATGAGAAAACAAGAAGGAAAGGTAGAAGTACTGAAAGAAGATCGTAAATCTATTGGCAATACAGAATATGGGGTCGACTTTAAGAGTAAGACGCTTACATTAACGGCAGGAGATACCCTTTACTTAGCCACGGATGGCTTGGCCGATCAGAATGATCAAAAGCGTAGAAAACTAGGCACAAAACAAGTGGTTTCTTTTTTAGAAAAAAATGCACAGCAGTGTCTCGTGGATCAAATTAACCAACTCGACACAATACTACAGCGACACCAACGCGGTACACAACAAAGAGATGACATTACCTTGGTGGCGGTGCGGTTGTGATACTGCTAAAAGAGTTGATGTTTCCATCTAAGAAACTTACGGCGTATAGGCCTAACTTTCAGCGTTGCTAATAATACCTCTAGCCAAATTTGTGAAAAAGGAAGGTTTACATCAAATGTCACCCTATGGTTTTCAATAAGCATATCTGATTGGAAGTCGGCACTTCCATAATTTCTTTGTGATCTATACTGGTATATCTTCCTCCCCTCATCCGCTTTCTTACTATAGCCAAACTCCCTATGAAGTAATCCTTTTTTTCTGGGGTAAAGGAAGTTAAAAGCTTGTCCTATATCTATGAGGAATTTATGCTCTATGCGCTGGTGTAAATGGTAGACCAACCATACTGATAAGGAACCCGCTACAAAGAAATAGATAGGTGGATGTGTATTACTTATGAGCTTTTTATGAAGCTGTTCTATTTTTTGCAGTATTTCTTGCCTTTGTTTTGAAGCCTGAGAGTGGTGTATAGGAATAAAGTGATAATGTGGTAAAGGAACAAGCGTGGTAAAGTCTTGATAATGGGCTGGACCTATTAGCACAATTGGATGAGGCTGTATGGCTTCAAATAATTTCCAAATCTGATCTTCATAACTATAAAGCTTCCAAATGAGCCCGTCGAAGAGAGGGAGTGCCTCAGGTAAAAGTAGCTTTATTACCTCATGCCTATTTCTATAGCGAACTTTAAAATACTTTAACGGACTGGAGGTAGAAAGATATTTAAAAATACACTTTCTAGGTAGCATGAAGTCATCTTTCTTGTACGGAGGAGGGAAGCTAGGAACAAAGTGGGTATCACTTACCCCAAAGAAAAATGAATCATCTAGTTGATCCAACTGTCGTAATAAGTGGAGGAGCTCCGCGTAAAATGAGGGTTCGTAATAAAGCCCTTCTAAATCCCACTTCCCTTTTGACATCACTACTGCCAAATCTCTTACATAGTCTTCCTTCTCTAAGCGAATTTCTCGGAGAGAGGGAGCCATAATCCAAGCAGCAATAATAGCGTCCCAAAAGCCATTTAACTGTCTGGTGAAGGAAAAACACTCTTTTTTGATAATTCTATTGATGAAAAAATCGAGTGGAGGGCGGTATACAGATAAATCAGCCTCTTTACATAAGGGATAAGCAGTTAAATCCATATTAAGCTCTAAAGTTAATAATTTTCTCTATGACGTAAGCTACCTCTTCTGCTGTCAGGCGTGGATGTAAGGGAATATTGAGCCCTGTTTCATTGAGATGTTCACAGTTAGGTAAGGGAGTTGAAGAGGCATAGACTTTATTTAGATGGAGCGGATGGTAACGAAGCGTAGTATAAATCTTATTTTCTAGTAGATAGTGAGCAAGTTGATCTCTCTCAGGTACTTGGATAAAGTAAGAAAAATAACCGTGCGCTTCTGTATCTGTTTCTTCAGGGCATATAATCCAGTTTATAGGAGCAAAAGCCTTTTGGTATTGCTGCCAAATCTGCTTTCTTTTTGCTTGATTCGCTGCAAGCTTGTCTAACTGTACCAAACCAATACTTGCTTCCAAATCGGTAGGAAGCATTTTAATGAAAGGGTCGGTGATGGTATATTCCCACCATCGGTGAGGCGTTTTGGTATGCGTAGCCTGCTGAAAACCCGATTTCCCAATACCGCAGTAGCGCCATTGGCGCGCTTTCTGTAAGAGAGAGGCGTTTTTACAAGTAATACCACCGCCTTCTCCCATTGCCAAATTCTTTACGGAGTCAAAACTATATATTCCTACATCGCCTAAAGTACCACAGGCTTTCCCTAGATGACGCGCCGCTACTGCATGAGCAGCATCCTCAATAACAGGAATACCTAAAGCAAGAATAGGTGATATATCTACTGGCTTACCAGCATAGTGAACTACCATTATAGCGCCAGTCTTTGGGGTAATATGTGGTTTAATAGTCGCTGCACTTACATTTTGCGTGCCTCGTTCTACATCGCAGAACACAGGTCGATGCCCGGCCATTAGAACGGCTTGAGCACAAGCTACCCAAGTAAAAGAGGGGAGGATAATCTCTGAGGCTGGAGGAAGGTCTAGGAGCTTCACAGCCATGAAAAGTGCGTTAGAGCCTGAATCTACCAAAAGGAAATTATCACTTTCAATAAAGGCTGCAAACTTCTCTTCGAAAGCTTGTACCTGTTTTCCTATGCCAACCCACTGTGCCGAAATGGTTTTTGAGGCGGCCTCTATTTCTTCTTGTCCGAAATTACTACCAAATACTGAAATCACAGTGTTTTTACTATTTTAGCGGGTATCCCCATTACTACTACACCTGCTGGAATATTTTTAGTAACCAAAGCACCTGCTCCTATAATGCTATTTTTACCGATTTGTATACTATCTACCACAGTAGCACCAATACCCATCGTAACACCTTCCTCAATGTGGCAGTGACCTGCGATGTGTACGTTAGGATTAAGCGTAGAAAACCTACCTACGGTAGTGTGATGTCCAACACTCACATGGCGGTTGATGGAAACAAAGTTTTCAATTACCGCATAAGAAGCGATCGTACTCATAGGATTTATTTGAATACCCTTTCCTATCTCGGCCGTAGAAGCAATCACTGCCGAAGGATGAATGAGATTGATGAATTGACCATCATCGAATTGAAATCTTTTTTGAAAGAAGTTATAGACTATCTTTTTAGTATTTTCTTTGTAGACACCTAAGAAAAGTTTTTGAGCGAGTTTATTGACGTCTGAGACTTGTAAGATGTCATAAGAAAGGTTTTCTACTGCAAAAGCGATCTCTGTACGTTCGAGAACGTTCTTAATAATACGAACAGAAGAGGTGTTTGGCTGTTGTGTAATTAACTCAAAGATCATACTCAGCGCAGCCCCACTTGCTCCTAAAATATCGATGGATTGTTCCATTGCTTGTTAGTTGTTTGTGTGAACCTTTTTATTGTAAAAACCTGCTTTACCAAAACTCTCAGGTGATTGAATAGGTCTTTCTGCGATGGCGGCTAACTGGTGAATTCTTTCAAGAAGAGAGTGATTACTAGCTAACTGTGTCTTCTCGGCGTCTTGCCATATATTATCTTCTAAACCGATCCGAACGCCCCCTCCACAAGCAATAGCAATACTGTTAGCTACTTGCTGAAAGGAGCCTATACCACCTAATGCCCAATAGCTTGCGTTTGGTAACTCTTTTATCATAAGACCTATCTGTAGCAAGTCAGCCTGTGCAGTAGCGATGTTGCCTACCAAAAGGTTAAAGTAGTAAGGAGGATGAATCATTTGCTTACTTATCAGGTACTTCGCATAGTTAATCATACCCATATCAAAACATTCCAGCTCTGGATTAACACCATAGTCGTCCATCTTTTCCAAAAGTCGCTGAATCATATCAGGGGCGTTGAGACTCGCTTGTTTCATGAAATTGAGAGAGCCAAGTGTCAGAGAGCCCATGTCTGGCTGTAAAGCGAGTACCTCTGAGCGCTTTTCAAACTCTGAGAAGTTACGTCCACTTAGTGAAACGCCCAAAACGAGTTTAGGACAGTGCTTTCTTAGCCCTTCTAAAATAGGTCGATAGATAGTAGCCTTGTAAGAGGCATCACCATTTGCTTCTCTAGCGTGCAGATGTACTACGGTAATACCAAGCTCATATGCTTGATGCACTTGTTCTATAATTTCTTCTGGACTAATAGGGATATAGGGCGTATGTTCCTTTCTAGGAATGATACCAGTAGGAGTGAAGTTAATAATGAGACTTTTCATAATTAAATAGATAGTTTATAACGAAGTTGAAAACTATGAAAAAACTACCCCACCTGCAAGCCCACTACAATCACATCGTCTGTTTGAGGATGATCTTTCTTCCAGTGTCGGAAAGTGGTTTCCAAATATTCTTTTTGTTCATTGGCTGGGAGTGTATGTACTTTTAAGAGCAATTCTTTGAATCTTTTTTTCAAAAACTTTCTTTTCTCTTCTCCACCAAACTGGTCTTGGTAGCCATCTGAGGCCAAGTAGATAAAGTCGCCCGGTTGGAAGTCAATACGCTGAGTAGTAAAGATTTTTTGCTTCTTATACTGCGCTGCACCACCAATGGGGAGTTTTACAGCTTCTACTTGCGTAAGTGTCTCGTTACGTACATAGTAGAGCGACATCTTAGCGCCCGCATACAGCGCTTCTTGGGTCGTCTCATCAAAAATGAGAATGCCCATATCCATTCCATCGTTGATCTTCTTTTCCTCGCCTTGATTGGTCAAAATATGAGAGAGCTTTTCATCGAGTTGATGCAGTATTTCGTGAGGAGCTGCTTTTGGTGACTGCTCTATGATTTCATTGAGCAACTCAGCGCCCAATACTGTCATAAAAGCCCCAGGTACTCCGTGGCCCGTCGCATCGGCCGCGATAATGATTTTACGCCCTTGCCATTCTCTGAAAACATAAAAATCACCACTTACAATATCTTTGGGAAGGAATAGAACGAAGGATTCTTTTATCAGCGCTTGTAGTTGCTGTGGTGCACCTAATACCGCTTTTTGAATACGCTGTGCATAACGCACACTGTCGGTGATTTGCTTGTAGGCATGTTGTAGTGCTTCGCTATTATGGCGTAAAATTTCTTTCTGCTGCTCTATTTCCTCATTTTTATCTACGAGTTCTTTGGTTCTTACAGCTACCTTTTGTTCTAGGTTTTCAGAAAGGTCTTCTACCTCATTGAAAGCGCGTGAGAAGCGTCTGGCAAGAATAAAGAATTGCAAACTTAGGAAAATTCCGAAAGCAATCGGCATCAGTTCAAGCTGCCCTACTAGTTCTATACCTTGTGCGTGCAGACCATCGTTAATACCCGCAAAAATCATGGTAGAGACGCCCAACATTTGTACCCCCGACTCATTACGACGGCGTAGGGCAGCACTGACGAGCACATACGCCATATACAATAAAAATACACCAATAACGCCTTGGTAGAGGAGAAGGGTTTGGGTAAAAAGGGAAGGAGGAGTCACTAATAAGAAAAAACAGTAAATAGCCGTGATAGCACTACAAACCTGAATAATTTTCTTATTACTGAGTTTGAAAAGTTTTTTGATAGGCTCTTTAGGATACAAGCAGACTACATAGTTCAAACCAAGCGGAATTAAAACAAAGGTAGCGATGTAGTAAGTTTTACTCTGAATCGCAAAGCTGAGCCAGCCTACATGGTGTTTTAGGTACTCATAAAGGTAATGTTCGCCAAAAACAATAAAGCGTATGGCGATGAGTAAAGTAATGATACCAAAGAAAAGCGTAGAGGGGTTTTTACGACGAAAATAATAGAGAATAATGTGGTAAAACCCCATAATAATCAATACTCCAATCCACATCAGGTGCCAGCTACTATTGAGCTCTTTTTGTTCTAGCATGGGTTGGTATTGACCAATGCGGAAACTTTGGATGATGCCTGCTATAAAGATGTCGAAGTTGGCCACTTGTACCACCAGCTCCAACTCATCCTGCTCAGGCGTAATGGCGAGCAGTGTCTCAATAATTTTATTTTCATAGGTGGCCGCCTCTTTACCTACTTTTCCTGCCTCATAAATCAACTTACCATTGACCCACACTCTGGCTGCACTCCAAATCTTAGGAACATACAGACCGAGATTTTCTTGGCCAGGAGGCAACTTTATGATAAGTCGATAAGTGCCAAAGCCGTAAGCGGGTAGTTTTCGCTCTTTAAATTGATAGTTGGTCCAAGAAAAAGGCACATTCACTACAAAAGGTGCTGGTCGATCTGTTTGTTGAAAGTCGTCAGGCGTATACAAGGTATTCCAATAGAATTCCCATTCGCCATCAAGCGCGTAGCTTCCCTCAAGTGTAGTAGAGGACAAGTCTATTGTACCCGCTTCTGCTTTGATCTCAGAACGCATCATCTGACAAGCAGGTAGTAGCAATAGTGATAAAAAAATGATGTACTTGACAGCTTGTAACATAAGATAATTCATTTGAGCAGATGAAGCTACTATAGCAAATATACTTGCGATGTCTGAGAGGCGACATTCTACACAAGTAATGGCTGCTAAAATAGGGAAAAAGTATATGCTATGCTTGCTTAGGGTGTATTATTTAAACTTTCCGATTAGTAAATAATTAATTTTTGAACGTATGTATTAGCGTCAATAGCCAGCGAGTAACAAGGAATTACTCGGAAGAAGTAGCGTCAACACACGCTACACTTTACAATAAGTAATGCCTAAAAATAGGATCCTTCTAAGAAGAAATGACCACAGAAAGAAGAAAGACGGTAAAGTCTAGTTGCTTAATAGACTTTTTTGAAGAAAAACTGTCTTTTTAAAAGGTTGCTCTGTATTTTTACGCCTTCAAATTTATTATCACATAAAAATACATGGAATTAGTTAATCACAGTTACCAGATTCAAGGAATTCCGGCACTTGAGATTTGCCAGGAATTCGGTACACCGCTGTACGTGTACGATGCCAACCAAATGACCCAACAAGTAGAAAGCTTGAAACAGGCTTTTAAGGGACTTGACCTGAAGATAAAGTTTGCAACCAAGGCATTAAGTAATCTATCTGTGATGAAGCTTTTTAAGAAGGCTGGAACGGGTCTAGATACAGTATCTATTCAAGAAGTAGAGTTGGGTTTAATGGCAGGGTATACGCCTGAAGAAATTCTCTTTACACCGAATTGTGTAAGCTTTGCAGAAATTAAAAAGGCAGTTGAACTAGGCGTTGTGATCAATATTGACAATATCTCTATCTTGGAGCAGTTTGGTCATGAGTTCGGCAATCGTGTACCGTGTTGTGTCCGTTTAAATCCGCACATTATGGCGGGTGGTAATCATAAGATTTCTACAGGGCATATCGACTCTAAGTTTGGTATTTCTATTTTGCAACTACGCCATTTACAGCGTGTCATAGAGACTAATAAGATCAAAGTAACCGGCTTACACATCCATACGGGTTCTGATATTCTCGACACAGAGGTGTTCTTACAAGGAGCACACATTCTATTCGATATTGCCAAAGACTTTCCAGACCTCACCTTTATCGACTTTGGCAGTGGCTTTAAAGTAGCCTACAAGAAGAATGATATTACCACCAATATCAACGACTTAGGAAAAAAACTCACTAAGGTCTTCAATAAATTTTGTAAGGAATACGGTAGAGACTTAGAGATTTGGTTTGAGCCAGGAAAATACTTAGTAAGTGAGGCAGGTTATCTTTTTGTAGAAACCAACGTAGTGAAGACTACCCCAGCTACTGTATTTGCAGGGGTGAATTCTGGCATGAATCACCTTATGCGTCCTATGATGTACGATGCTTACCATAGTATTGTCAATGTCTCTAATACCGAAGGCGCACAACGTGTGTACAGTGTGGTAGGCTATATCTGCGAAACCGACACCTTTGGTTGGGATCGTAAACTACACGAGGTAAGAGAAGGAGACATCTTGGCCATTAAAAATGCAGGTGCTTACGGTTTTTCTATGAGTTCTAACTACAATTCTCGCTTTCGCCCAGCCGAAGTGCTGGTGTACGAAGGAAAGGCACATTTGATACGCCAAAGAGAAACTCTTGAAGACATCGTAAGAGGACAAGTGGTATTGGATATATAAAATATAAGATATATTTATTAGAACTGTGTTACCAAAGTAGCTGTCCAAGCGCTTTGGTAACACTTTACTTTATAATCAAGTAGAATATAGGGTTAATGAAGCTCATTTTCGTTCAAAATAAAAACCCTAAACAGCTTCTTTTCCCAAATTTATATTACTCATTCTCAGGCTGATGATTTAACTGTATTGTCATTTCGTATAAGTCAAATCCCTTAGCCCAAAAGTTATTTTCTACTTTTTCTAATTGAAATCCAATTTTTTCATAAAACTTGTAAACTAATTGAGTGGTACGTACTACAATTTTACTGATATGAGGATGCTTTTTGATTTCTTCGATTCTATATTTGATTAATTCAGTCCCAATACCTTGGCCTTGTTTGTTCGGGTGAATAATATCCCAAGAGATTCTTGCTGTTGTTCCCTTATCAAATCCATAGTTCAATCCACCTGCACCAATTATTTGCGTCGATTCCTCAACTACGTAATAGCTTTCCGAATGATTATTCAAGTAGTCAATGAAATCTTTTTCTTCAAGTGGGGCAAAGAACTTAGGTGTGTTCAGTTTCAATAACTTAATCAGATCAGGTTTATCTTTTTCGTTATATTTTCTAATCATTTTTCGAAGGCATTCATTTTGCAAGATATTCTTCAAGCTTGCGGGTAACAAACAGTTATAGAAGCTTTAAACAAGTGTTTAGGTATTAATGCTCAAAGAAGTTTATTAGAAATGAAAAATTAAGAGAATTTTTAAAAATTAAATTCTACGTAATTAACATTTCACGAAATTTTCATCACTTATGCTTCAATTTGCTCTTCGTTCATTTTTTAGCTTCGCTGAGCTCCTGCGTTGGTTGACTGCGTCGAGCTCCTTCTTTGGTTAGCTGCGCTGAACTCCACTTCGTTCCGGTTCTTGATGAACCGAGCCTCTGGCGAGCTCGGCGTAGCCAAAAACGAACCAAAAACCGACCAACGGGAGCTCGGCGCAGCCAAATCAAGAAACCGACCAACGGGAGCTCAGCGCAGCTAAATCCAAAGCTTCCGCCCACAAACCAGCCCACCTCCCCACTGGATTTTCAAGCCTACGCACTTATAATGAATTTAAAAACAGAAAGTTAGGAAAAATTTAAACATGCTCTAAATAAGATGAAAGACTTAGTCAGTGAGCGTGCGGCTACTATACTTGACTTACTCGAACAAATTGAGGCAACCAATCAGATGATTACTTTACACAAAGAAGATACTTTTATGCGCGATCAGCACTTGTAACGCAAGGAAGTCTTAATAATAGAATTTGTACAACAGTTGAAAGCATTCAATATATCGCCTGACGACCTAGCTGCTTAAAGGAGTTTATGTAAAAGTAAGAGGATTACTATACGCAACCCTCTTACTATTCTTAATGGCAGTACTCAATACTTAATACTCATTACTCAATACTATCTGCCCACACTACTTCGCAAAATTCACCGCTCGCATCTCCCGAATCACCGTTACCTTGATTTGGCCTGGGTACTGCATTTCCTTTTCTATTTTCTGGGCAATTTCAAAAGAAAGCATATTGGCGCGTTCGTCTGACACGTTTTCGGCATCTGCAATCACACGCAATTCCCTACCTGCTTGGATGGCGTAGCATTTCAAGACACCATCAAAAGCCACTGCGGTATCTTCCAAGGCTTTCAAGCGCTTAATGTAAGACTCCATTACTTCTCTGCGTGCGCCTGGTCGCGAGCCAGAAATGGCATCGCAGGCTTGTATGATAGGAGAGATCATCGAGGTCATCTCGATTTCATCGTGGTGCGCGCCGATGGCATTACACACGTCAGGATGTTCTTTATATTTTTTGGCGAGTTCCATTCCTAAAATAGCGTGAGGTGACTCAGGCTCTTCAGGTACTACCTTGCCGATGTCGTGCAATAAGCCAGCACGTTTAGCAAGCTTTACGTTTAAGCCCAGCTCAGCGGCCAGTAAAGCACATAGGTTGGCTACCTCGCGGGAGTGTTGTAGCAAGTTTTGTCCGTAGGAAGAGCGGAAGCGCATACGCCCTACCAGCTTGATAAGTTCGGGGTGTAGCCCGTGAATACCAAGATCAATCGCCGTACGCTCACCAATGTCTATAATCTCCTCGTTGATTTGCTTCTTTACCTTGGCCACAATCTCTTCGATACGGGCTGGGTGAATCCGTCCGTCCGACACCAAGCGGTGTAGCGCCAAACGGGCGATTTCTCTACGAACAGGATCGAAACCAGAGATAATAATGGCTTCAGGTGTATCATCTACAATAATCTCAACACCCGTAGCTGCTTCTAGCGTACGAATGTTACGACCTTCTCTTCCAATAATCTTTCCTTTGATCTCGTCGGTATCAATGTTGAAAACCGAGACACAGTTTTCGATGGCATGTTCGGTAGCATTACGCTGAATGGCTTCAATAACAAGTTTCTTCGACTTTTTAGAGGCTGTCAGCTTGGCTTCCTCCATAATATCCTTAATGTAAGCGTTGGCGTGGGCTTGTGCTTCTGTTTTCAAGGCTTCGGTAAGCTGTAACTTCGCTTCTTCGGCAGTCATATTAGCGATTTTCTCTAGCTGGCTTACCTGTGAGCGCAGGAGTTTTTCAGACTCTTCTTTTTTTCTGTTAAGAACCTCTGACTGAGTCTTGAGCTTTTCTTGTAGTTGGTTGATCTCCGCCTCTTTTCGCTTTACCTGCTCAATGGTCTTATTGATGTTCTGTTCTTTCTGTTTCAGCTTGGCTTCGTTCGTCACCAAGATGTTCTTCTTCTTGTTGGCTTCTTCTTCAAACTTGCTCTTGAGTTGTAAGTATTTTTCTTTTGCCTGTAGCTCTTTTTCTTTACGAACTGTTTCGGCCTTTATCTTTGCTTCTTTCAGAAAAGCAGCGGCTTTCTCTTCAAACTCTTTGGCCTTGACCTTGAGCAGTAAGTATCGTCCTACCATGATCCCAAGGATAAGCGAGAGGACTGCCGTGGTTATAATATAGATATTATCCATTTTTGTGTTGTTAAGTGAAAACTACAGCAACAACCGCTTTAATGGGGAAAGGAAAGAGTTGGGAAAGAACTATAATACTGAATCGATAAGACGCTCTAGCTGCTGCATCTTATCTTCTACGACTTGCGTAATATGGCTCTTTTCTTTTTCTACAATTGTCTTTTGCATAGTGCAATCAATCGCATAAATAGAGAGTAAATCTTGCTTGTCGTCAATGCTATAAGCCTCTCTATACTTCTTTAATTGCTGATTGATCCACTTTCCATTAGCTCTTATGGCTGCTTCTTCTTCCACTTCTACTTCCATAGGGTATTCCCTATCGGCAATTTTTATCTTAATAGGTAATAGCTGAGCCATAAAAAACAATACTAAATGTATGGGTATAAAAAACTATTTACTTAAATAATCGATACACTTCTGTATCTCGACAATATATTCATCTATTTTCTCTTTCAATTCCTCTGCATTTTCAGCATCTGGTGCTATCGAAGCTACAATTTTACTAATTTTATATTGATTTTGAAAATTATTTATTTGCGCATTTTGCTTTTTTACCAGTTCTTTCAGTTGGCTATTTTCGCCAATAGCGATGGCTAACTCTTTCTTTAAGTGCACATATTTCTCTACAAGAAACTGTACTTTATTTTCTAGACGTTCCAATTTTTCTATGAGTGCTTGTTGTTGCATAGGCGCTTTGCTAGGTCTGTATAAAAGAAGCTTACTCTCTGATAATCGCCTCAAACGATTCCCTGAAACGATCAATCAGCTTACGCATGGTTTTATCAATCACTTTATCGGTAAGGGTTTGGCGCTCGTCTTGCAAAATAAAGCTAATCGCATACGACTTCTTGCCTTCTCCGATATTTTCTCCTTCATATACACTAAACACGTTTATATCCTTCAAAAGTTTAGGAGCGATCTGGTAAGCTGCTCGTTGTATGTCTTCAAACGAAACGGTACGGGCTAAAATCAACGAGAGATCTCTTCTTACTTCTGGATATTTAGGCAGGTCTTCATAAGTCAACTCGTGCTGATAATGCGCCAAAAGTGTTTCCCAGTTAAGTTCTGCATAAAAAACGGCCTGCTTAATCCCTATCATCTTGGTAATATGGCTTAGCAATAAGCCTATTTGTGCCACAACATCTTTCCCTAAGGCATACTGTAGACCGTACGTAAATACCTCTTTAGACGCTTCTTGATGTGTTTTAGGAGAGAGCCGCAGAGAATCAAACACTTGCTGTACAATGCCTGCTACATAGTGGAAGTCTACAGGCTGCGCAGCTTGTAACCAAGACTCGGCTGCCTGATTACCCGAGAAGAATAAACCAATTTTTCTTTCCTCAAGGTACTTTTGGTCAACCTTACGGTATACCTTCCCAAACTCAAAGAGCTGTAAATCTTTTTGCTGACGGTTGAGGTTATAAAGCATTACCTCTAAGCCACTAGGAATGAGCGATTGCCGTAAAACTTCTAGCTCTTCACTCAATTTATTGAGGATAACCACATTGTCTTTCTCTTCCAAATGCTTAAGTTGGGTGGCATAAAGCGGTTTGGTTAATGAGTTGGTAACGATCTCCGAAAGCCCTTTGGCCGCTAACAAATCCGTCACCTTATTTTGAAGGATATGCGGATCCACCTTAGGGAAATTAGCAATGTAGGAGGCGCTTAAGGTAGCGGGGAAAGCAATGTTATTGTACCCGTGTAGGCGAAGCAACTCCTCAATGATGTCTACCTCTCGCTGTACATCTACTCTGTAAGGAGGCACACTGACCTGAAAGCCCTCTGCTGTTTCTTCTTGTAGGGTGATTTCCAAGCCTTCAAGGGTTTCTTTAATAAAGGAACGCTCCAGCTTTTTACCGATAAGACGATCAATATTTCTATAAGTAACACGAAACGAGAAAGGGGCAATCGGCTGGGGATAAATATCTGTAATGGCAGAGGCAATAGTACCACCTGCGATCTCTTGCATCAATAAGGCTGCTCTTTTCAAGGCGTACAAGGCCATATCAGGGTCGGCGCCGCGCTCAAAGCGAAAAGCAGCATCTGTTTTAAGCCCGTGGCGTTGGGAAGTTTTCCGAATAGAGTCAGGAGAGAAATAAGCACTTTCTAGGAACACACGTGTAGTATTTTCCGAAATTCCCGATCGTAGCCCACCAAACACGCCTGCAATACACATACCTTCTTCGGCATTACAAATCATCAGATCGTCGGCACTCAGCTTGCGTTCTACTTCATCCAAAGTCTGGAAAACAGTTCCTTCTGGAAGCGTTTTAATAATCACCTGTTCTCCCTTAATTTGGTCAGCATCGAAGGCGTGAAGGGGTTGTCCTAGCTCGTGTAAAACGTAGTTGGTAATGTCTACAAGGTTGTTTATAGGGGTAAGCCCGATCGCCACCAAGCGGTTCTTCAGCCAAGTAGGAGAGGGGGCTACTTTTACACCACTAATGACTACGCCTGCATAACGTGGACAAGCCGTTGGGTTTTCTATCTTAATGGTGATTTTTTCGGAAGAATCTTGTGCTTTGAAGTCTTCTACAGAAGGACGTTGAATGTCCTTTTTGAGCAATACCTTTAAGTCTCTTGCCACACCCAAGTGAGAGGCCGCATCAACCCGGTTGGGTGTTAGGCCGATTTCGATGGTATGGTCGTGTTCGACAGAAAAATAGTCAAGTGCGGGTGTACCGTTGGGTAAGTCGGTGGTGAGTACCATAATTCCCTCGTGGGCTTCTCCCAAGCCAATCTCGTCTTCGGCACAAATCATCCCTTCTGAAACTTCTCCTCTTATTTTAGCTTTTTTAATTTTAAAAGACTCTCCAGTGGTGGGGTGGAGTGTAGCTCCTACGGTAGCGACAATCACTTTCTGTCCTTGGGCCACATTGGGCGCGCCACAAACAATAGGTACCACCTGATTACCAATATCTACCGTAGTTTTACGAAGTCTATCGGCGTTAGGGTGGGCTTCACAGGTAAGTACTTCTCCTATTACAAGTCCTTCCCAAGTACCTTGTAGCGGTTTGCCGTCTATCAAATGAATAGGCACGAGGCTCTCTACTTCCAGCCCTGCTTGGGTGAGTATATCACTTATTTCTTTAGGAGATTGTGTGAAATCGATTAGTTGCTTGAGCCAATTGTAAGAAACTTTCATGAAGAATGATACAGTATTAAAACTAAAATATTTTTATAAAAAGATAAAACTAGCAAAATACCACCAAAGATGGTAAAAAATAGTGGTTTACTTAGCAACTGGAAGACTTAAGATAGCCTCTTTTGGGTCAATTGCAAAGTTGTTGGCTATTCTGAAAGGCTTGTGAGCTACCTAAGTCCATGGCCATCGTCCAATCGTCACATGCCTGTTCCAGCGCATCATTTTGGTAGTAAGCATTGCCCCGATTCAGGTAGGCTTCTGCATTATTCGCATCTAGCTGTATGGCTCGGGTATAATCTTCTATTGCTCCTTCAAAGTCTTCAATGGCATACTTGGCAAGCCCCATGTTGTAGTAGGCCGCTTCATTGTTAGCATCTAGATTGATCGTTTTTTCAAAGTCGGCAATGGCAGCTTGGTAATAATTGAGCTTAAACTGTAAATTTCCTCTGTTAAAATACGCAGCGCTTAAGTTACCATTCAGTTTAATAGCTTGGTTAAATGCCTCCAAGGCGCCTCCGTCATCGCCCGCTTCTGCTCGCCGCAACCCTGCTTGGAGGTAATCTTCTGCAGAAGTAAGTTCCGTATCAGGCATATTGAACTCATAGGTCTCTTCGCTTCGTTGCTCGTCCGTTTTCTCCGTCTCATAGAGGCTAATACTTTCGCGTGCACTATCTCCTTTGTTACGCTCAAAAAGGCTAGAAGAGGCAATCCAAACAATGATCAGCAAGGCCAAAGCGCCGCCAATAATGTAAGGCATCGTTTGATTATTGACCACCTTGTTAGGACGTTCTATAGCAGGATTTTCTTTCTCATCAAGGGCTTTATTGAAATCAGGGAAAGACCTTAAAAGTGTAATCATTCTCAGCGAAGCATCGTGTTTGGCATCAATGTCTAAGCACCTTCTAGAAAGATAGTGCGCCTTGAGTGCATCTTCCACATTCCCTTCTTTCTGCCAGCGTACCAAGTAGCCTTGCGCCAGTAAGTTCATGGCGCCTACATGATGTGGGTTGATAATAACAGCCTGCTCCAGTTCTACGATGGCATCTTCCCAGTTTTCATAGCGTAGATAGCCTTCTCCCTTGTCGAGGTGCGACTGAAAGGAAGCTTGTACTGCTTGCCACTCTTCTTCGCTCATGCCCAAGCCAAAAGCAACTTCTTTCATCTCTTCTTCACTAAGCGGCTTTTCTAAGTTAAGCTTTTGTATGTTCAGTAATTTCTGAATGTAGGCCTGTGACACCTTATTCGAGTAGTCCATGTTTTTAAAACGATTTATGCATCTTTAAGCAATGTTTGACTTACTTGGTACCAAGCCACGTCTTTGAAAGCAAGTAATTCGTAAATATTCTTACGATACGACTCTGCATAGAGCTGTTCCCACCATACATTCATCGTAATAGCCACATTGAGGTAGCCTCTTACCATCTTATGAACGTTATCTTCTTGAATGTACGGTTTTACGGCTTCAAAAAGATGCGCCTCGTGTTCTATTTCAAAATCTTTGTGTCCATCAATGTATAAGTTCGTCAAGGTGATATTAGGCGCATTTACCAAGCCATTTCCTTTGCGTTCGTCGTAAGTCTTTACCATTTTGTCTAATATGTGGAACTCCTGAATAGCAGTACCTTCCAAAGCCAGCAAGGCACCCGCCAAGAAAGCGTTATCGTTATGGTTAAATATCCTTCTCATTTTCTTCAAGAAGGCATACGTCACAGCAGAGTACACCACATCTTCTATGTCTGTATCTAGCCCAAGGTCAATTTTATAGCCTTGTCGCATCATTTCTAAATGCGGAATCCCCTCTGTTTCTTTTCCTTTTTCTTCTTCAATATTTTCTTGAATTTCTTCGTAAAGCTTAGGCCAATCGTGGGTGCGTATCATGGCATCTAACAAAAAGTGAATCGCCTGTTGCGAGAACCCAGCGTATTCGATGATGATAAACGCCAACTGTCCATTACTCAACTGCTCCACTTGCGCCGTAATGGGGTTAGTGGCCAAGGAGAGTGCTTTAAATTCATTAGCAACCAGCGCTTTGAGGGCTTCAACACAAGGCGCATAAGCCTTGGGGTGTTGGGCGAGAAAATCAGTAACTTGTTTTGTAAGTTGTGGTAAGTAATTAGTCTGTTCCATTACAAAGAATGACTTTTTTATGTCTAATTGAAAGAAAGATTGTATCAGGTGAATATATCAAATGTCGCCTATTAATACCAGATAATCGCAGGATTTATTTTGTTTCAACGTACAAAAACTTATGAAAGCTTACTGCTAGTTTTGAACATTATTGATATATTTGTAAGGTATCGCATAATTGAAAACTACTTTCGAAAATGAGTTTTATAAAGAGTGTTAAGCATTTATTTATTGAAGAAGTCCCTCAAGAACCAGAGCAGGAACAATATACTGAGACCTCTACTACTATCACACCTCCCGATCACGAAGCTGCTGAAACGACTGTAAACTACGCAGAGGAGACATCCAATGAGCCGCAGGTAGATATGGCTGGTATTGTAGATGCCAAAATTTTCGACTCTCTGATGGAAGCTTTGGCTAGTAATAACCGAGAAGAGTTCGATTACATGGATTTTAAAGATGCCCTCTTGGCGATAGAAGAACTTCCTGTAGATGAAAAAAATAAATACCTTACAATCTTTAAAACGAACTCCAAGCGCTCAGGACTTACCTTCCAAGGGTTGGTAGAAAGTACACAGTACTACAAGGGTGTCCTTAAGATTGAAAAGGAAAAGTTTGAGGAGGCTTTACAAGGGCAAACCAGCACACACGAAGAAAGTAAGCAACAAGCCCTTGAAGAAATAAAAAGCTTAATACATGCAAAGACTGAGGAAATCAAGCGACTTACAGAAGAAATTGCGCTGGCACAACAAGAGAGTATAGAGATCAAACAGTATTTAACTGAAGCGCAAGGGAAAATAGAAATCACCAAGAAAAACTTTGAAGAAACCTACGCCTCTATCGTCCGACAAATCGATCAGGATATAAACAAAATGACCCAGTACCTACAAAGTCCGAGCGATACAACAGACGAGCAGACGAATCAAGTAGACGATACCAACGATGCGTAAAAAAGAAAGGAAGTCGTTTTGGGCAAAACCAGAAGGAATTACCGCGCTGTTTCTCCTTGCCTTGCTGGGAGTCACTCTATATCTGATCTACCCCTTCCTTTACCCTTTGATGATGACAACCGTCGGACTCATCGTACTTTTCATACTTACTTGTGCTATCGTATACATTCTAATTGATAATCAAATAAGAACTGCTTTCTGGAGAGGTTTTCAAAACGATATGCGCATCATTACAGGTCTTTTTTGGCAGGTAGAGGCATTGCCACCTCCCGATTCACTGGCCGATCAACTAGGAGCGCTCATTCATACCCTCGAAGAAAAAATGAATCAGTTAAAGGTTTATCAGCGAAATGTAAAAGACCTTATAGATATTTATGAAATAAAAGGGGAAACTGAGGCACTACAGGCACTGCAGCCCAATAAACGATCAGAAGCTACCCAAACCATTACTTACGAGCATCTTGCTAAAGAAATTGATACACTGTATGAATTTTTGCTACAACAGGGGAGAGAGGCTGTAGCACTGTATAAACAGCTCAAAGCAACGCCCGATCAAAAAGGCGCCGCACTGCTCCGGTCAGAAGAGGAGGCGGCACAATTTTCCTATGTGGTAGAGGTGGTTACCGATTTCAACGAAGCGCTTGATTTAAAGGCTGGTACTTACGACGCAGATGCCTTTCTCCAACTACGCCGTTGGCAGAAAAAACAAGTAGCCAAGGAAAAGAAAACAAAAAAGCCCGTTTTTCAAAAGCAAACGACTGTTCCTAAAACTAGTAAACAAGACAATAAGTACAACGATTTATTTGACTTCTAACATCCATTTAAACAATATAAACTATGGCAAAAACTAAATTGACGCCCTTGTCCAAAATACTCATTACACTACTGGTAGCAGGTGGTGTAGGGTTTGGTGCATATAAAACAGGTTTACTCGATTACATTGCCCCTAAAGGGAAAGGAGCCGAGAATGTATCCAATATATTCAGTGATGAAGACGAAGTAATAAGAGTAGGGGTAGTAACCTGGGGAGGCTATGCAGGGGGCGAATACTTCAACGAAGGTTTTAAAGCAAGTAAAGAATCACGTTTCTATAAAGATTACGGTATACTGGTTGAGTTTGTCCTCAACGATGACTTTGTGTCTTCTAGAGAAGCCTGGAAAGCAGGAAAAGTAGATGTGCTCTGGGCTACCATCGACGCTTTCCCTACCGAGGTAGCCAGCTTTGCTGAGTTTGAACCGCAGGTGATTTTCCAAGCTGACTGGTCGAGAGGGGGAGATGCTATTGTGGCACGCAGAGGTATCAAAACTGTAGCTAACTTGAAAGGAAAAAAAGTAGCGGTAGCGCCCATGACGCCCTCTCATACTTTTCTATTGTGGTTGCTCGATGCGGGTGATCTTAGCTACAACGACATTGAAATTGTAGAAGCACCCAACGCCATTGATGCGGCCGCTTACTTTAAAGCGGGTAGGGTAGATGCCGCGGTAGTATGGAGTCCCGATGATGAAGATTGCGTAAGTAGCGTAAAAGGAGCCAGCATTCTTAAAAATACTAAAGTAGCCTCTAACATCATTGCCGATGTATTCTTTGTGAAGAAGGAATACTTAGAGAAAAACCGCGAAGCCCTTAAAAGCTTGGTAGAGGGCTGGATGAAAGGCGCTGCCGAAATCAATGCCTCAGAAACCAATAAGAAAAAAGCTGCTAAGATACTAGCCGAAGGGCTCAACGTAGACGAAGGCTTCGCACTAAATGCTATCAATAACGCGCGGCTCTGTACCTACGGAGACAACGTTAATTTCTACAACCTTGCTGGTAATTTTGAGGGTGTAAAAGGAGAAGATATCTATACAAGAATGGGACAGGTTTACAATAAGCTCAACCTCGCACCCGATAATCTTCCTGCTTGGCGTACAGTTTCCAATAGCTCGCTTATCAAAAATATTAGTCTCGCTGGTAAAGAACATACTGCTGAAGCGAAAAAGACCTTTACCCCTGTAACTGCCGACCTAAAGAAAACAAAAGCCTTCTCTTCTAAAAGTGTAAGTATTACTTTCCCAACGGGGGCTTTCAAATTAGATGAAAACGCTAAGTATATTATTGACTTAAAGCTAGCCGACTTAGCCAAAGCCTTCGCTAATGCACGTATCCGTATAGAAGGCAATACAGATAATGTAGGCAATGCGGCTAATAACAAGGCCTTGTCATTAAAACGCGCCCAAGCGGTAGCAGAATACCTAGACTAAGAGCACAATTTTGATCCGACTCGCTTCGTGATTGTAGGAAATGGCCCTGACAAACCTGCCGCTGTTAACAACACAGAGGAAGGACGCGCTAAGAATCGTAGAACGGAGTTCCAATTGCTCAATCAATAAAACTTCAAAAGGGATTGTTATGACCTCAGGACTCTTTGCCTTACGCGGTACATTACCAAAGAATAAATTTACCCTCATAGAAATTTCAGGGGTGATATTGCTACTAAGTGTTTGGTCGCTTGTTGCCTATTTTGAGTGGGTGCCTAATGCGCTTTTTCCCGCTCCTTGGAAAGTGCTCGCTGCCTTTAAAGAACTACACTTTGAAGATGCATTGGTACTCAACACCTGGGAGTCGATCAAGCTAAACCTGATGGGCTACCTTGAGGCCATCGCCGTTTGCTTACCCGTAGGTTTTATCATTGGGCTCTTTCCACTCTTTAGAGGGCTGTTCCATCGCAATATTGATGCGCTACGCTATGTACCGCTTACGGCGGTTACAGGGCTCTTTATCGCTTGGTTTGGGATTGATACCAACATGAAGGTACAGTTTTTAGCTTTTGGGATTATCGTGTATCTTTTGCCCGTAGTAGTACAACGCATCGACGAAGTAGAAAAGGTATATTTACAAACTGTTTTTACGCTGGGCGCGAATAAATGGCAAACCATCCGCTCGGTGTTTATTCCTGCGGTACTGTCTAAGGTGTCTGATGACATACGCGTACTCGTAGCCATTTCTTGGACGTACATTATTGTAGCAGAGCTCATCAACAAAACGGGCGGTATTGGAGCCATGGCCTATACTGCGGCACGCCAAAGTAGAATAGACAAAGTATTCGGAATCCTTATCGTCATCATCCTGATTGGCTTTTTGCAAGATAAACTCTTTGTATGGCTCGACAAGGCGCTCTTTCCTCATAAATATGTAAAAAACAAATGATTAAGTTTGCAGACTCTGCCCTCGAGAACATCATCGAGTTGAAAAATATAAGACAAACCTACGATGGTGGTAAAACCTACATCCTAGATAAGTTCAATCTATTGATCGAAAATAAGCCCAATCAAGGGCAATTTGTAGTAATCTTGGGCGCCTCAGGTTGTGGAAAGTCTACCGTGTTGCGGTATATTTCTGGCTTACAACCCCCCTCAGAAGGAGAGGTGTTGATACACGGTGAACCCATTTCTCCTGAGAAACGCATCGGCATGGTTTTTCAAAAATACTCCTCCCTACCTTGGATGAGCGTCCTCGACAACGTAGCCTTGGGACTTTCCTTTAAGGGAAAGCCTAAAAAAGAACGACAAGCAGAAGCCATGGAACTTATAGAGTTGGTAGGGCTAAAAGGGCACGAAAAAAAGTATGCCCAGTACCCTACGCTTTCGGGCGGGCAACTCCAGCGGGTAGCCATTGCCAGAAGCCTCGCTGCCAATCCAGAAATTCTGTTGATGGATGAGCCTTTCGGTGCGCTAGATGTGTATACACGCCTCAAGATGCAAGATATGCTGGCTGATATTTGGCGAAAGTTTCACTCTACCATTATCTTTGTGACCCACGACATCGACGAGGCCGTTTACCTTGGTGACGATATTTTTATCATGCAATCTCGCCCTGGTAAAATTGCCAAGCATATCTCCGTCGATTTACCCTTAAAGCGACAAAGAGAAGTAAAAAGAGATCCTACCTTTATTCAATTGGTCCACGAAGTAGAAGATATCTTGATTGATTTGGAATCGCGGGTGCGGGTAGAGGAGTAGTATAGCTATAAGAAATAGGATTCGTTGTGTACGAATCCTATCTTAACAAAGCCTTCAATAATATTATTAGCGCCGTAATACTTTAAAAGCAATACCACGGCCCTGTCCTTGTACCAGCGCCAAGTTAATCCAAGAAAGCGCCAACTGCTCAAGTAATACTACTTGCTCGCTAGTGCCGAAATCGTAGCAGTTTGCAAAACCTATGTCCTGCGCCAGTTGGGTTGCAACCTCCTTTGCTCTCTTACTATCCCCTGCCATAAACATATCTATTGCTAGGTCGCCGTACTGCGGATCACGCATGTTCTCAAAGCCTGTCGTATTAAAACATTTTACCACCTCTGCCTTAGTGAGCGCTTCGAAGGCGTGAAAAGCCGTAGGGTAAGGAGCTGGCTTTGCCTGAATAGCATTGGTAGCATCAATAATGATCTTTCCGTCTATTTCTCCGAAGTCTTCTACCAGTTGAGGCGCAATTTGTGGAGGTGTAGCGACTAGGATTACCGCTGCTTGGGCTACTGCTTCAGCCGTCAAGTGAAGGCTGGTATGTGGATTATCGAGTAGCCTTTGTGCTTGTTCATCTTTGAGGTCTTGTACTCCCAAGTAAATTTGATGTGCTGCTTCTGCCCATCTGGTAGCCAATGTACCCCCCACATTACCCGTACCTATAATGGCGATTTTCATAGTAAAAGGGGGCTTAGTTTTGTTGTTGGAGGAAGGCTACTACCATCTCTGCGGCGGCTGCTCCAGAGTTTTGTTGCTGTCCTGTGATGAGATTCCCATCAGTAATGGCATAAGAAGAAAGCACCTCCGCCACTTTAAAGTTCGTATTGGCTATCTTTTTGGCTTCATCCTCAATCCGATAGGGTTGAATGGTTTGCCCAGCCGCCTGATTAGAATAGTCCTCTTCTGTGTTGGCAAAACCCGTCCAAGTTTTTCCTGCAACAAGCAGTGCTCCATCCGATTTTTTAGCTTCTAATAACAGCGTAGTAGAATGACAAACCGCTGCACTAGGTTTTCCTGCTTCATAAAAGCTTACGAATAGCTTTTCTAAAGCCGTATTTCCTCTAAAGGTATACATTGGTCCTTGGCCTCCCACTAAAAAGATGGCATCGTAGTCTTCTTGCCTTACTTCGGTAAGGGGTAGGGTGCTGGCAAGCATTTCATTGAACCAGTCCCGCTGCATATAACCTAGTGAAATAACGTCGTGCGCGGCATAACCACTGGCATCAGTGGGATTCGAATAGCCATCCATCTCTATCTTTCCGCCTTCTGTAGAGGCAAGCGTTACATCATAGCCCGCTTCTTGAAATACCTGTAGCGGGTGTGTAAGCTCAGCTACCTAGAAGCCTATAGGCCAGCCAGTTTGCTTAGAAGTGGTAGGGCTACTCGCCACCATCAAGATTTTTCCCTTTTTAGGGTCGCCGTGTTTGTAAACGTACTGCTGTTTTTCTTTCACCATGGTTTAGATCTTTTAAAAGTATAAGAGATTTTTAACAAATAAACGTTGATTAAAACTATCGCTTCTGCTAACTTTAAGCAATACACTTACTGAAAAGTACCTTACTTACTTTTTAGTAAGTAAGCTGACAATCAAAAGATTATCTAATGCCTAGTTTTTTATTTAATGGGAAGCGCTATTACAATCCAGTAGAGTTTGCGATGGAGGAACTTGGAAGATGCCTATCCTCTGGCGGCTGAAAGACCGTGTCTACCGCTATGGGGAACTAAAGAAGTTATCGCCCATATTTCAGATAAAATGCTTACCTCTCAGCTAAGAGAGCTAGAAGCAGACGGCTTTATCAGTAGAAAAGTATACGCAGTAGTACCTCCCAAAACAGAGTATAGCATCACCGAAAAAGGAAAGACGACCATACCCATCATCAATACCATTCGTGATTATGGTATCGAACTAATGGCGCAAGAAGGCCTCAATGTAGAAAAATACTAACTTGTAACATAGTAGGCAAAAACGCCCGTCAATTGAAAAATTTACTTACCTTTGTGCCAGCAAATCCAAAGGTTTGAAGTCAACCATTACCATATTTCTACTCTTTTCGTTTCTACTTCCGTTGGGATGTAAGCTACAGGTTTTGCTTAATTTCAAGTTAAATCAAGCCTACATTATGGAAGTGCTGTGTATTAACAAAGAAACACCAGAGGTACGATGTAATGGAAAGTGCTATGTAACAAAAGAACTTAAGAAAACGGAGGAGCCCAGCGACCGCCCTATTTCCTCCCAAAACAATGAAAAGGCTGAAATACTACTTTTCTACCTTAGTGCATCAAAAGCTCTATTGAAACCACTAATAAAGAAAATAAAACTACTTCCTTTTACCTATCTGAGAAAAACCACTCAGTTCATCAAAGACTGCTTTCACCCACCCGAAATGTAATGCTTTTTTGTATTGAATGGCCAGGGCAATAATACAACCCAGTGGTCATCTAGAAAGCATAGGCCTTATTGTGCCTACGCCTCATTACTCATACATTCTATTAAACGCATTCATTATCATGAAATACCTATATGTGCTTATGCTATGGCTAAGCAGTGCGATGTACTTTGTGCAAGCACAAACCCTTACCGGAGAAGTTACCTCTGCAGAGGGCAAGGCAATTCCTTTTGCCTCCGTATCCCTCCTCAATACCAATACACAAACCCTGAGCGATCAAGAAGGAAAATATACCTTTACACTTTCGAGCGGTACGTATCAAATAGTGGTGCAAGCAGACGGATTTGCTACCCAAGTGCAGACTGTTCAAATAAATAAGCAGTCCATTACGCTTAACTTTACTTTAGAAGCTGCCACCGAAGCCTTGGATGAGGTAGTGGTAACAGCTACTAAGAAAGAAGAAGAGGCTACCCAAGTACCTATTGCAGTATCTTCACTCTCGGCTGAAAAAATCGAAGCTACACGCACCTGGGACTTGGCGGGGCTAACGGCGCTAGTGCCTAATTACCTGTACCAAGGTCTGGGCGTGGGCTTCCAACAGATTCAATCGATCAGAGGGGTACAAGTTTTTAGTGAAAATCCAGCCGTAGCTACCTACATAGACGGCGTCAATAATTTAGATATTTTAGCCAATGGCTTTGCCCTTACCGATGTAGCGCGTATAGAAGTGCTAAGAGGCCCCCAAGGAACCCTTTTTGGTAGAAATGCGATGGGAGGGGTAGTAAATATTATTACCAAGCAGCCCACCAACGAAACCAGCGGCTTTGTAGAGGTAGGCGCAGGCAACCTAGCCCTACAGCGGCATAGCCTAGGCTTTAAAACCCCCTTGGTAAAGGA
This sequence comes from uncultured Cytophagales bacterium, assembly GCA_937911505.1. GTDB lineage: Bacteria > Bacteroidota > Bacteroidia > Cytophagales > Thermonemataceae > CALEMF01. The sequence continues at coordinate 3,142 of CALEMF010000123.1, read as the reverse complement.
TAAGCTATTCTTTGGGATCAATGGACTCTACCAAACCCGAGAAGGCTACTGGGAGAATGACACCACTGGTACAGGCGCTGCTGATGGTTCCATAGTAGGTGAAATAGTAGGCGACGAGCAAAACCTTTACGGTAACTTATTCCTAAAGTGGTTGCCCAGTAATCGCTTTGCTGCCACCCTTAACGTCAAAGCACAACGGGACTGGTCGGATGCTACTGGCTTCTTTGTATCGCAACCCAACGAGACGATCGCCTTCGAAAATCCAGATAAAATTTTTCTGAGCCGCATAGGAAGCCACGAGCGCAATATTATCAATACAGCCCTTGACCTCAAGTACTTTGCACAAAACTTCACCCTTACTTCCATATCGGCTTTTCAGAGTATTCGCTTGGCCTACGAGGACGTAGACTTTCCTGGTATCTTCAACTCTTTTAGAAGCGATGAAGTCGGTGAGCTCTTACCCCCACAAGAGGTTTGGAGTCAGGAGTTGAGGATCAATGGGAGAGAAGATGCCCGCTTGCGCTATACGGCTGGTTTGTATGGCTTCACACAAATAGGGTACGAACCCTCTACCAATTTTGCACTTGAGTCTGCACCAAATAGCTACGTTATCTCTAGAAACAAGGGTGACAACGTGGGCATCGCTGCCTTTGGAGAAGCGAGCTACAATGTCACAGAAAAGCTTACGCTTACGGCAGGACTACGCTACGACTACGAGCGCCGTGAAAGTACCTTCAATGGATTTGGGGATTTACTTTTTGTTGAGGGAACATTGGTAGAAAATCAGCCAGACACTACCCTAGAAGGCAGCTACGAAGCACTGTCTCCTAAAGCGGTGCTTGCCTACGCTTTCAGCGACTATTCAAACGCTTATCTTAGCTACACGCGTGGTTTCAGAGCAGGGGGTATCAATGCACAACGTTTGCCCGCAGGTATAGACCAAACTTTTGATCCAGAATACTCAGACAACTACGAGATAGGCTACAAAATCAATACAAAAGACAGCCGTGTACGTGTAGCTGCCGCCTTGTTCCTCATCGAATGGCAAGATTTACAATTCTTTAATCTAGTAGGGCCTAATACCTTTGCACGAGAAAACGTAGGCAACGCGCAATCTTGGGGAGTAGAGCTGCAAAGCACCTTTATTCCAGAAAATAACCTCCTCATCGACCTAGTAGTAGGGCTCAACGAAACCACCTACGAAGGTTTTCAACTAGAAAGAGCAGATTTGAATACAGGAGAAATCATTATGACAGAGATCAGTGGTAATCGCCTTGCCAATGCGCCCTCCGCTACTTTTTTACTAGGCCTACAGTACCAGCTTGACTTATCAGATAAGTTTAATGTAGTTGCAAGAGGAGAGGCGCGTCACGTAGGGATGTTCTTAACCGATGTGCAAAATACCTTACAGCAACTTGCTTATACGTCATTGAATGCTCGCCTTGCGTTCAACTACGGGCAGTACAACCTCGTATTATGGGGACAAAACCTTACCGATGAAACCTACTTAGCTTACGGAAATCCAGATACCAGTTCAGGTAGAAGTGTGCGTACCGCGGCACCCGCTACTTATGGTATCTCTGTAGGTGCCCGCTTTTAATTTCACCCAAAAAACAGATAAAAATGAGAAAGTTATTATATATCAGTTGTATCGTTTTATGCTGGGTAGCCTGTAAAGAAAAGGCTACCACCGCTACTACCGACAAAGCAAAAAAAGAGGCCTCTGCTGAAGATTCTGCCACTTTTGAAGCAAAAGCCAAGGAATTTACTCCTGAGAACCACGTCAGTACGATGGAAGAAATCTTAGGAAAACCCAAGTACGACATCCGTACCATTGGCATATTGGTGTACGACGGCGTCAATGAATTAGACATGATGGGGCCTCGCTATGTACTAGGGCAGGCCATGGGCGTTAAAACGATGCTCATCGCCCCTGAAAAGAAGCCTATCACAACGGTAATGGGTGTTACCATCGTGCCTGATACTGCCCTCGCAGACATCGACCAACTGGATATTCTGGTGATTCCTGGTGGTTTTAAAGGAACCATCGAGGCTGCCTACGACCAAGCACTCCACGATTGGATTCGTAAGATCGATAAAAACACCGTATACACCAGTGCCGTTTGTACAGGCGTTTGGATTCTGGGTGCCACAGGCTTGTTGGAAGATAAAAAAGCCACCACCAATTGGTACAATGCCGCCGAAATGCTTAAGAAATACGGCGCCACCTTTACCAAAGAGCGCTTCACCCAAGACGGCAAATACTGGACGTCCGCAGGCGTTACAGCAGGGATGGACATGTCACTAGCGATGATGAAAGACATTTGGGGAGAGAAATACGCACAAGCCGTTATGCTCGATATGGAGTACGATCCTCAGCCACCCATCAAAGGAGGAAGCCTCGAAAAAACCGATACCGACGTAAGATGGATGATGCAAACCATGTATGATGCAGGCGTACAACCTCTGATTGATAGTCTTGAGCAGGGCGAGAGATTGAAGGACTGAGGGATTGGAGGATTGAATGAGTGAGTGGTTGGTAGATAGTGGTAAGAGTGATTGAATGAATGCGTGATTGTGTGAATGAGTAGTGAGTAGATGATAAGAGGTAAGACACAAGAAGCAAGACTGTAGACTAATTTGATCCAATCGACGAAGGAACTCAGCGCAACTAACCCCAATGCTACTTGCTACAAGCCTTACCACTCGCGTTAGGCTTTTTACCCGCACCTACCGCAAGTCTGAGCGTAGCGGGGACTTGTGGGTAACCATAATATAAGTCTTCAGACTTACGGTAGTAGAAATTAAACCGCTTGTGTACAACTGTATTCTGGTCGCATTTTCTAAAGCATTTGCAATACAAATTTCGTGATATATTACATTTCCCGCATTGAAAATGCTATAATGAAGAAGCGATCGCAACCGAGTTGCGACCGAGCTACGATTATCTCAAAAACCAGAATACAATCGCCAGATACAAATGCTAATTAGCAAATCTGAAATCCAAGAAATAGCGCGTAGGGTTGGCCTCTCGCGAGGGTGCGTAAGCCAGTGCGCAAGCAGCATGAGAGGGCTTGACTTTTTGGTTCGTTTTAGCTGCGCTGAGCTCGCAAGCTCGGTTGTGTCAAGACAAAATGAACAT
>CALEMF010000122.1 GCA_937911505.1 uncultured Cytophagales bacterium | reverse complement strand
AACAAGACAAGCGCATTGAGCAGTTAGAAAAAGAGCTTACCAAATTGAAAAAATAATAAGTATTGAAAATGAAGAATCGTATGAAATTAATCAGCAGTATAGTGTTACTGCTCTGCTGGGTGGTCAACCCAATATGGGCACAGCAAGTAGTACCCGAGGTGAGGCAAGCAGTAAGTTTCGATCTGCACGAAACACTCCAAGCCGAAAGTCGTACCTACCTGGCCACAGAAACACTTACCGCCGACAATACTATTGAAGCCGATGCACAAGTGGTGTACGAAGCAGATAAGAAAGTAGTGATGGCGGTAGGTTTCCACGCCAAAGGTGGGTCGTACTTTAGGGCTAGTCCTCGTCGCAGCGAAGCCAAGCAAAATCTAATTGAATCTGCTAATCAAGCAGCAGTTGCAAAATCACTGGTATATCCTAATCCTAACCAAGGGCAGTTTTCAGTACGGATTGCTTCCTCAGCAGCCCCTACCCAAGTAGCGGTATATGATCTGAAAGGTCATTTGGTCTGGTCGCAAGAGGTACAACAGATAAGTGAAGTAGCCGTAGACCTACGCAACCAGCCTAAGGGTATTTATTTGGTGAAGATTGTGCAAGGCGAGCGGTTAGTAACCCGAAAGCTGATCTACGAATAAACGAAACAGGTTGTTATTTTATTTTTTACACTCCTCAGGGCAATTGCGCTGGGGAGTTTTTAATGAGTAGGTAAACTGATGTTAAGCGTATACTTTTATTTTTCCTAACCCTTTATTCTTAGGTCTAAAACAAGTGTATTGGCCTGAAAATCCAGCGGGGAGGTGGGTTGGCTTTGTGGGTAGAAGCTTTGGATTTAGCTTCGCTGAGCTCCTTCGTCGGTTGACTTCGTCGAGCTCGCAGGCTCGGTTTCTTGATTTGGCTGCGCCGAGCTCCCATTGTTCGGTTTTTGGTTCGTTTTTGGCTACGCCGAGCTCGCCGGAGGCTCGGTTCATCAAGAACCGGAACAAAGTGGAGTTCAGCGAAGCTAAAAAATGAACGAAAGATATACAGAAGTTTAATTACGAAGGACTTATTTCTTATGCATTCCCTAACTTTACTTTAAACCTTAGAAATAAAGGCAACGTCGTGTAACAAACGCCGTAAACTATAAAAAAGGTGAATTCGCCAGATGAAACCTACTTTATCTCAACCTATTAACCACCTACTAAATACAACAAAACCTATGAAGTTATTTTCTGCGATTGTTACACTTCTCGTAACATTACCTATGTTTGTCTTTGGACAATTATCGAAAGCCATTCGGATCAATCAAGAAGGCTACCATCCCAATGCTCCTAAAATGGCGTTGGTAGTTTCCGATAAAAGCCTTTCCTTTCAAATACGTTCCACCGATCGTCAAACTACTTATTATACAGGCAGCAGCTCTATCACCAAATATTGGTCAGAAGCAGGTGAAAACGTAGTGCAACTCGACTTTAGCGATTTTAAAAGAGGAGGCGATTATGTAATATACATCCCTAATCTGGGCTGGTCTTATCCTTTCTCTGTCAAATCGACCATTTATAAACCATTGCTTAAAGATGCACTGCGGTATTACTATTACAGCCGTGCTTCTACTGCCATCGTCGGTCAGTACGGAGGGGAGTGGATACGCGAGGCGGGTCATCCTGATACAGAAGTGGTGGTACATTCTTCTGCTTCTAGCTCCACAGCACCTAAAGGAACCCTCATCTCTTCTCCTAAAGGTTGGTACGATGCAGGTGATTATAACAAATACATCGTAAACTCAGGTATTAGCACTTACACGTTACTGCTTGCCTATGAGCAGCACAAAGCCTTGTTGAATACCTTGTCCACCAATATCCCAGAATCTACCAACCAGCGTGCTGATATTTTAGATGAAATTAAATGGAATCTGGATTGGATGCTCAAAATGCAAGATCACGATGGTGGCGTATACCATAAGCTTACCAATGCGAATTTTGCTGGGTATATAATGCCTGCAGAAAATACAGGTACCCGTTACGTAGTAAAGAAAACTACCGCCGCGAGCCTTGATTTTGCAGCAGTTATGGCTTATGCCAGTAGAGTATACGCTTCTAGTACCCCTAATTATGCACAAAAATGCCTAGAAGCAGCTAAAAATGCCTACAGGTGGGCACGTAAGAAACCAAAGGCACTGTATGACCAAGGTGTGATGAATAACAACCACGATCCTGATATTCATACAGGTACTTATGATGATACACAGCTACAAGATGAGTTTAATTGGGCAGCAGTAGAGCTATACTTAAGTACTCGAAATAATTTCTACTATGAACACGTAAAGTGGGAAAGTTTTCACAATGAAGTACCTGATTGGCGTAGTGTACACTTCCTGCCTGTCTATTCTATGCTACAAAATAAGAACAAGTGGACTTCCTTGGCACGTCAAGATGAAGCACTCATCACCTCAAAATTGATTGATAAAGCAGAGGTATTACTAGACTACCGTAACAGTTCGGCCGCACACATATCGATGGGGCATTGGGCGAGTGATTACGGCTGGGGGAGTAATAGCAGAGTGGCCAATATGGGGATGTTACTGATCCAAGCTTATCTGCAGGTAGACAAAAAGAGCTACTTAGAGGCGGCTTACGACTGTATGGACTACCTGCTAGGAAGAAATGCATTGGCTTATTGCTTTGTGACCAATTATGGGAGTCGATCGCCCCAAAATCCCCACCATCGTATCTCTCAACGTGATGGTATAGAGGCGCCTATTCCAGGGATGTTGGTAGGTGGTCCACAGAGTGCGCTTAATCCAGATAACTGTAACTACGACAGTAATTTACCTGCTAAAAAATACGTAGATGACTATTGTAGTTATTCTACCAACGAGGTGGCCATCAACTGGAACGCACCGTTGGTATATCTGGCAGCAGGTTTACAACGCTTTTATGACGCATCCTCTTCTAATCTGCAGGCCGCTACAGGCAATACCACTACTCCTTCTACGAGTGAATTAACAGCAGTACCACAACATCGTATTTATCCTAATCCAACTACAGGAACGTTCTCCATAACGCTACCAGCGCTGTCAGTTGAAACTGCGGAGGTAACCTTGCTCAACGGAGAAGGGCAGCCAATTTACAGCGCGGAGATACAAGACACGCAAGAACTCCTTGTTAATAAAAAATTAGCTCCAGGCATTTATTTAGTAAGAATCACCACCGAACAAGGTAGTTTTACAGAGAAGCTGATTGTACAGTAAACTATAAAAAACAGACAAGACAAGCAGTAAACACCCCAAACGTATTGCATAGATAGGTTTGGGGTTGTTTTATGTAAGTAAAAGCTTTCAGGATCCTTCTCTTTTGTTTATCCAAGTGATTTCATAACTTCATACCAAACCACAAAACAAATCCTCTATGGAATTTCTACCTGAAAAAATTAACCAATACGCCGAAGCACATACCAGCCCAGAAAGTGACGTGCTAGCTGGCTTGAACCGAGAAACACAGGTGAAAGTACTAATGCCACGCATGCTGTCTGGACACTTACAAGGAAGGGCTTTGGCGCTCTTTTCTCGCATGATTCGACCCAGCAGGATACTAGAAATCGGTACCTACACGGGGTATTCTGCCATTTGTTTAGCAGAAGGACTTACAGAAGAAGGCTTACTGTATACATTGGATAAAAACGAAGAGCTAGCCCCTATGGTACGTCGCTACATCGAAGAGGCAGGTTATCAAGATCAGATACAATGCTTATTAGGTGATGCAAGGGAAGTCATCCCCACCCTCAAAGAAACCTTTGACTTGGTATTCATAGATGCCGATAAAGTAAACTATGGCCACTACTATGATCTCATCTTCGATCAACTACGTACAGGCGGTTTTATCATCGCAGACAATGTATTGTGGAGTGGAAAAGTCGCTGAGGAGGTAAAAGAAAATGATGCGGCTACACGCGCCCTTCAAGCTTTTAACGACAAAGTACAGCAAGACAAGCGGGTTGAAAATCTGCTGCTACCTTTGCGAGATGGATTGATGATCGTGCAAAAGATAGCTGAATGAAAAGTTAGCTAGAGATTCATAACAAAGAGCTTACGTGAAAACATTACAAAAAAACTTCACCGCCAACTCTCCTGAATCTTACTGCCCGTTTCTGCATCACGTGCAATACGCAGGTGTACACTAATTTCTTGTTGTAATTCCTCTACGTGTGAGATAAAACCTACGATGCGATTTTCACGCTGTAGCGACTTCAACGTATCAAAAACGACCTGTAAGGTTTGTTTGTCTTGTGAGCCAAATCCCTCATCAATAAAAAAGAAGTTTTGCGAGGCTTGGTTCTGTTGCATCACGCTATCGGCCAAAGCGAGCGCCAGACAAAGCGATGCTTGAAATGTCTGCCCACCAGAAAGCGTTTTTACACTCCGCTTTTTCCCTTCATTGAGAAAATCACGTACTATAAATTGATTGTCTTCTTCTAGTTCTAGCCGTAGTTGTTGATGGGTAAGTTTAAAGAAGCGTTCATTGGCCTGTTCGCAGAGGTTTTGCAAATACACCGTAGATATGTAATTGACAAAAGCATTGCCTCTAAATAAGCTTTCTAGCTTCTGTATGTTCATTTTTTTTGCCTCTAGAGTGGCGAGTTGTTTTTCTAATTGCTGTTTTTCTTTCCATTGCTGTTCCCAGTCTTGGATTTTCCCTTTTAGGTCGCCTAGTTGTTGTAGTTGCTCATCAATTTGGTACTGTAAACCATTGATTTCTGAGGTCAATGCCTCAAACTGTGTGGCATTAAAAGACTTACCTTTGAGTTGATCCTCTAATTGTGCCACTTCTTGTTGCAAGGTTTGGTAGTGTTGATGGTAACGGTCTATCGCTTCTCGTGTTTGTGATACATCAATAGATTCCGCTAAGAGCTGCTGCACTTCCTCCAAACTAAAACGACTTTGGGCTAAATTACGCTCCAGTAATTGCTGGGTGGTCTGCTGCTGCGTGGTAAGATTAACTTGCCGGTCTGTGGCTACTTGTTGCTTCGTTTGAAGCGCTTGTAAAGTCTCCTTAGCTTCGTTGGCTTCCATCTGTATTTTCTCAAAATCGTGGGCGAGTTGCTCGTACTTTTGGCGTAGATAGGCTTGCTCTTTTTGTAGCGATGTCACTTCGGTGTTCGTATAATCAGCGTATTTTATGCGTACCAATTGTTGCTTTAGAAGCTCGACTTTGGTGTTGGCTTGGGCTTGTTGCTTTGCCAAGTCCTGATATTGTTGCTCGGTAGAAAGTAACTGCTCGTTGAGGTCTTTGGCTGTTTGTCTTTGCGCTTGCAGCGTTTGTTGAAGCTGCTGCTGTTGTGCAGATTGTTCTTCAAAACTTTGTTTAAGCGCTTGAATTTCTGCTTCTGTGTAGTCTTTGTAGGAGAGCGACGTACGGGCTTCTTGATGCGCTTCAAGTTCACGTTTTGTACTGTTTAGCCGCGTTTCCAGTACTTGCATACGCTGCTGGTGGGATTTATAGCGTGTAGAAAGGGTGTCCAGTTGTTTTTGGTACTGTAAGAGGGCTTGGTGTTCGTCTTTCAAGCTTTGAAGTGCCGCTTTACATTGTTGTAGCTGTGTGGCAATACTTTCGCCTTCAATGAGCTGCGGATGAGTAGTAGCCCCACAGAGAGGACAAGCACCGCCTTCTTGACGAAGCGCCTCTGCGTGATGTGCCAAAGCGTGGTGTACCTCCAAGGCGAGCTGCTTTTTTTCTTCCTCAGCGATGTGTTTTTCCAAAAGAACTAGACTGGCCAATATGGTGTCAGATACCTTTTCCTTACGATCAAGCGTAGAGCGCGCATTGATTTGCACCTCGATCTGTGCTACTTCCTCTTGAAGAATTTTCTGCAGCGCATTCTCTTCTTTCTGGTATTCCTCCTTGATTTGTGCTTGTGCTGTTAGCAAATGCTGTTGGGCTATCCACCATTTTTCTATGGCGTTGAGTGCAAGAAGGTCTGGTAAGGCTGCTTGTAGCGCTTCTGAAGCTTCTTGACCATCAGACAGTGCCTTTGTAACTGCTTCGTGCTGTTGGGCTACTTGTAGTTTGCTTGCTTCTGCTTCAGCAAGCGCGCGATCGAGCTCTACAAGTGTTGTCTGAATCTGCTTGATCTCAATCAGCTTTTGGTAGTCTTCTGCCTGTATATACAACTGGTCTCTTTCTTTAAACTCCCCTTGAATCCTCCTGTATTGTATATCTAGCGCTGTCACCTTTTGTTGCCACTGTGCTTCTTCTTGGGCCAACGCTTGTAGGGTACTCGTAAGCTCATCAAGTTGAGCTTGTTGGGTCTGGAGTTGGGTAAGTAAAGGCTGAAAGTGCGTTTGGCAGTACTGAAAATCTTCTAGTTGCTGTGCCAACTTATCAAAGTGAGATTTTTCCTTTGCTTGCTGTGCAAGGCGCTGTTTTTTCTCATCAAACACCTCAAATAGTGCTTTAAGCGCTTCTAGCTGTTGAAAAGCGGCCTTTTTTTCTTTTAGCACCTCTTGTTGCTGGGTGAGTGACTGGGTAAGCACGGCTTTATCAGCCTTGGCTTTTTCAATCAAATCGGGAGCAATATGAGCAAGTTGTAACAAGCCTCCTTCTAGCTTATTGAGCTGTTCCAAGCTGCTTGCCTTGAGCCTTTTTACCTTCTGTGATAAATTGAACTTCTCTAGTTTAAAAATATCCTCCAGCATTTTACTACGTTCGCTCTTGTTGAGTTGTAGAAAAGCAGCAAACTTTCCTTGTGGAATAATGATGGTTCTACAGAAATTTTCATAGCTAAGCCCTAGAATTTCTTCAGCAGAGTGGGTAGTCAAAGGGAGCCAATCCTCTCCTTTTTGTATGTAAGCGCTCCTTTCCAACTTCACTTTTTGGAAATCTTTCGTAGCCCGCTTTCCTTTTACAACAAAGCGATAAATGGCCTCACTACTTTGCATCTTGAACCGAAAATCAATCAGCAATTCATTGGAGCGTAGGTTCATGAGGTTATAACTCAGCTCATCTTTGGTATGCATACGATCCAGATGTCCATACAAAGCGTAGGTAATTGCTTCTAGGATAGTGGATTTACCACTTCCTACACTGCCGAAAACACCGAAGAGTCTGGCTTGTACCAATGGCGTAAAGTCAATGGTTTGGGTAGCTTGATAAGAATAAACACCTTGTAAGGTAAGTTGAATGGGAATCATAATGCGCCTCTTTTTAGCAGATTGCTAGCACAAAAGTAATAATTTTACACCGATGTAAGGTAGGTCTCTAAAAAGCTTTCAAAACAAGGTTTATTTTGCAAGAAGTATACTAGAGAATAAAATACAGCCCAGTTCTATGGGATTGTTAGGAGATATGGGCATTTTATTGATTTGTATCCTCCTTTCTCCTTGAAATTCTATAGAGTAATAGGAACTTTTGAAGTCATTAAAGTTATTTACCCCATGAAAAAGAAAATACTTCACCTGATGATGATTACTGAAAAGTTGTTCTTTATTTTCTTAGGAGATACACAGTATATTACCATCAATTAAGCAGATTAATAGGTAGGAAAGCTACTTTCTAATTGAATAGACAACTACCAAGTGCTTTTGAGAAAACCTTGTTTTTCAATGATAAAAAGAGTTAAGAGATGATTATAGAGCAAATTTATACAGGTTGTTTAGCGCAAGGCGCGTATTACATTCAGTCAGGGCAGGAAGCCGCTATTATTGATCCCCTCAGAGAAGTACAACCTTATATCGAAAAAGCGAAACGTAATAATGCCACTATCAAATACATTTTTGAAACACATTTTCATGCCGATTTTGTCTCAGGACATGTTGACTTAGCACAAAAAACAGGCGCCAGTATTATCTATGGTCCTACCGCTGTCACTTCTTTTGAAGCAACGATTGCCAAAGACGAAGAATTATTCAAACTGGGTAACATAACCCTACGGGTGCTACATACGCCTGGACATACCATAGAATCTTGCTGCTATTTACTGCTAGATGAAAATGGGCAAGAAAAAGCCCTTTTTACGGGTGATACGCTGTTTATTGGGGATGTAGGACGCCCTGACTTAGCACAAAGCAACGAAAAAAACATCACCCAAGAAGATTTGGCGGGAATGCTCTACGATTCACTCCAGCAGAAAATTATGCCTCTTCCCGACGAGGTAGTGATTTATCCTGCTCACGGTGCGGGCTCAGCTTGTGGTAAACATATGAGCAAAGAGACGTACGATACGCTTGGTAATCAGAAAAAGACCAACTATGCGCTTAAAGCTACGAGCAAAGCGCAGTTTATCAAAGAGGTGATAGCAGGATTGCTACCGCCTCCTTACTACTTCCCACAAAATGTATTGCTCAACAAGGAAGGCTACAATAGCCTAGAAGCAGTATTACAACAAGGGCTGACCCCTCTAACGGTAGAAGATTTCGAGCAGGTGGTCAACCAAACAGGGGCACTAGTGTTAGATACCCGCGCCCCACAGGTTTTTAAAGCGGGTTTTATTCCTCGTGCCATTAATATTGGTATTGATGGTGGTTTTGCGCCTTGGGTAGG
>CALEMF010000121.1 GCA_937911505.1 uncultured Cytophagales bacterium | reverse complement strand
ACTAGCTTTATCTTATTTCAGTAGTTATAATATCACAGTGAGGCATCTTCTCTCTCAGGGCTTCTATATTTTTCATATCCAAGTTATCATTTCCCCATAAGCCTATTTCTTCTAAGTTTTGTAGTTCAGTAATCTCTACAGGTAACCTTTCAAGGTCATTTACCATTAGATAAAGTTTTTCTAAGTTAGTTAATTGCCCTATTTCTGGAGGAAGTTCACTAACCTTATTACCAATCAAAAAAAGGTGTTTTAATTTTTTTAGCTTTCCAATCTCTGGAGGTAAAGTTTTTAGTACCTGATTATTCACAATTAACTTTTCTAGGTTATATAATTCTCCGATTTCTGGAGGTAAGACTTCAAACTTTTCCTTACGGATATCCAATACCTTAACACATTCCTTATACTTCAGGGCTTTTTCTAGCTTAGAAAAGTTTTCTTTTTTCCTATCACAGCGCCCCGAATGCTGTAGTTCTTGTGAAAAGGCTTCTTCTTTACAGCAAAGTAAACCTAAAAAGATGAGATAGAATATATAAATGTGATGTGGCATATCGAAATTATTTCATGCACTTACCTTGCACCCACAGTCACGATATCACAGTGAGGCATCTTCTCTCTTAGAGCCTCTATATTTTTCATATCTAAATTATCATTTCCCCACAGCACTATTTCCTTCAGGTTATTTAACTTAGTTATCTCTAAAGGTAACCTTCTAATATCATTCATCATCAAGTGCAATTTCTCTAAATTACGTAGCTCTCCTATTTCTGGAGGTAGTGTTTGGATGTCATTACCTATCATAAATATAAAACGTAATTGTTGGAGTTCTCCTATCTCAGGAGGAATACTTTTAAGTATATTACTATTAATACTCAGTACCTCCAATTTCTGTAACTGACCTATCTCAGGAGGAATTTGCTCAATCTTATGATCGTGCATCTTCAGGATTTTCACTTCGTCTTTATTTTTAAGTGCTTTTTGAAGACTTGTGTAAAGCTCATCTGATGTATAAGATTTATCTAACGACTTGTAAGATTTGATGCTATCATTACAGTTCATTAGCAAACAGGCACAGATTAATATAATTTTGTAGTTCATATTGTATTACTTAATAAGCTTCATTAATAACTTAGGAGGGACATTACCATTTGTAGCTGCATCTCTGTATATGCTGTTCGCTTGCTTTTTCCAAGCCTCTAAGCTTCTCGCATAGTCTTTCATGTTTACGCCGCCTTTACTGAACGCATTCACACCAAACCTTATCGCTATAGCATCAGTGGCTTCTGTGTGTAAATTTTGTACACCAACAGCTTTTTGTATCTGTCCAACAATCGCCTTTGATTCAAACTCTACATTACCATCAGGGTCAAGATTATTAGAGAAATTTTCTACGCCTTCCATACTATTATCGTATTGTGCTGCATGTACTATCTCTTCCGCCAAAATTCCATTTCTATCTGCCTCTACTCCGTCATACTCAAATTCAGTAAAAGCTTTATTAAGTGTGATAGTACCTCCTTTTTGTTCAGGAGCAAAATCCGTAGAGGTGAACATTGATTGCATAGTCATTTCTGGTGTTTTTAAGACCGTCCCATCAGGTAACTCCTTGGATTTACTTGACATCACCGTTCTGGTATTGCCTTCAAAAACACCCTCGGTTTTGATAGCACCAGTCTTAATAACATATTTGTTCTCTGATTTTCTAACCTGTCTCCAGACTTTTCTAAACTCTTTTGACTTTTTCAACTGCCGTATAGAGCTTTTTATTTGTTTTTTCTCATCTTTATTAACATTCTCACACCATATTATCTCCATTCCATTTGGATCACTAAAGATCATCGGGCTATTGGCTACATAAGCATAAGGGGTAATGGGATAGTATTTTTCTGCCAATGGATCTAAACTCCACCATGTTACTCCTGCTGGATCATACATTCTCCATCCATAATCGATCCATCCCAATCCCAGATCATTGATCTCTTCCTTCCCATTGTAAGTAAACCTATGCTGTGGCTGTCCTTGCTTTCCCATCCCTGCCATCTGTAAGCCAAAGGGATAGTAGTGCTGCTCCTGCGCTATCAGCGTAGGCGCGTATTCCACCATTACATTGTCAAAGAGCACTTCCACATCAGAGGTATTCACTACACTTACTTGTAAGAGACCATTTTCTGGCATTACCCACTCGCTACTCAGCGTTTCCCACGCTTGGTAGGCACTTTCTGAGATTTCTGTATTCCTTTCCTCAATTACGGTTTGTCCATCAGCTTCGTAAAGGACAGCTTTGAGCATTGCCAACGGCAAGCCTTCTTCGGCATTATTGCTCGCAGGGCTAATCGCTACCCCTAGTACCCACGCAGGAGGGCTTTGTGTTCCTTCTCCTTCGCTACCATTACCGCTATTGGTGAGAATAGGACTCACCTGTGTGCTTTTGTTCTCAGTGGCTTCGTTCTCGTATTTGGCTAGGGTGCTAAGTTGAAGCGTATCGCCTTTGCTTACTTGTAGTGTCTTCCATACGCCTATCGGTTGGCTAACATCAGTCTTGGAAGCGCTGGTGTTCATAAAGCCGCCGTTACTTCTGGTTTCCGCAATATTATGAAAGCCTCCCTCATTATCAGCACCATCCATTGTGGCGAGGTAGGTTTCGGTCTCGCCCTCTCGAAAGCTTACCCGATTGTTACCCAAATGGTCTTTGATGAGGTACTCATAGGCAAAGGTGGGCTGCGTACCCTCTCCTTGAGGCAAGTACTGCGCT
>CALEMF010000120.1 GCA_937911505.1 uncultured Cytophagales bacterium | reverse complement strand
TATCACATTCACTATTATACTTTGTCATCATCATGATAAGTATACTGTTTACTTCTATAGTACAGCTCTGGATTTAACAGGAAGTTGCCCCGTAGGGGAATATCAAAGCTAATACCTGCCTGAAAACCTACCGCAGGCGAGTAGTTTCGCTCATTTGTATTAATATTATCTACTGTATAGTAAGCGGTCTCATTGATCGCCACACGGTTGATGCCTGCTTTGACTCCGAATAAGAAAATAGGTTTTGTTCTAAAGCTATTGTATAGATTGATAAATTCAGGAGGATCAATCGCAGTGTTAATTTCGTATTCTGGGTTAAGCTGTAGAAACCGACGCATGGTTTCTTTTGCTTTATCATTCTCATTCAGATATAAATGTGTGAGTGTTAGAAGCTTATACGCTGCAATACGGTCATTTTTCTCAAAGCCATCCTCTAAACAACCTCTTAACAATTCGGGGACTTCATTGATACGTCCTTGATCATAAGAGGTTTGTGCTTCTTTAAGTTTGGTAACACAGAGATTCTGTGCTTTTGCAGAGACAAACACAAATGTACATACTAAAACCAAAAGGCTTTTAATAAGTCTCATTATTGTATAGTTCTAGATAATTAAAGTTCTCAATTTACTTTTTACTTCCCAACTGGGTACTCTTTACAAGTCTTCTCGTATTCAATATCTTTCCCCACATAGTGCGACCATTCGTTTTGTGTAAGGTTACGGTCGAGCTTTGGATGGCCACAGATGGTGTTAGAAAGTGCCTTAATACTTGTAGGCCACACTCTCACTAAATTATCTCTACAACCTGCGAGTAGTTTTTTACCACTTGCGTCAAAGCAGATCGACCATACCCAATCTTGGTGGTCTGTTAATACGATGGGAGGAGTTTCAAGATGATGAAAGTCCCAGATTTTCACAGTTTTATCAAAGCTACCTGTTGCCAGGAGCTTACCGTCATCGCTAAAGGCTATGTTATTAACACGTGCTTTATGTCCTATCAGCGCTTGTGCCAAACCTGTCTGAAGGTTAGCCATTTTTATGCCACCTGCCTCAGTACCTGCTACCAGCCACTGTCCTTGTCGGTTAACCGTAAGACTCACAATATCTGCATTAGCAGGGTCTTGGTAAACCACTTTAGCAGCTTCTGGATTATCGATAGGGAACATAGAAACGGTTCCACCTACCTTTCCAACTAAGAGTTCTCCTGTCTGAGGATGAACCTCTATAATTTGATTTCCTCTCAGATTAATTTTATCGTCTTGAACTACCTCTCTCATATTCGTAAAGTCTGAGTAGAATATTTTTCTGTCAGAGGTAAGTGCTACAACGCCTTTCCCAGCAGGCAAGAAATCAAGGTGTAATACCTCTTTGGCTGGAATTGAGATCGTATTAATAGGTTTTACCAGATTATTGGTGTTGTAAACAGTAATGTAGCCATACTCTCCTCCGCACGCTAGTAAACGTCCATTACTACTTACAGCAATAGCTCTATGGATTAGCCCTGGCGTACTAGAAATCACTAGAGACATAGACGCCTGATCGCCGGCAGTATTCCAACGAATAATATTACCATCACTTCCTGCTGAGTACATATGACCTGCATGGCTAGCAATGGCTCTTACATTAGCACTATGCCCCACCAATTGGTTAAATGCGTTTCCTTCCAACGACTTCACAGCATAGTAAAGTCCCTGATAGATATAGTCATCGTGTGGATTACCATTATAACGATCGTGGAAATTATAAGCTTGTTGTGCTAACAAGGCTTTTCGAGAGGTAGAATCCGTCTGTACAGATTTTACTGCCATTGAACTAGCAATGGTACGCATTTGCTCAGCCTTGGCTCTTGCTTCAGCAGTGGTCGCTCTTTCAAGTGCTCTCTCTGCTTCACGTGTTCTTTCCTCAGCGATTCCACGCTGCCTTTCTGCTTCAATCAAACTTCTTCTTGCTCTTTCAGCCTCTCTATTGGCTTTCTTTTCTTGTATAAGGGCGTATTCTTGCTTTTCTTTGGCAATTTCGGCCTGTCTAATAGCCTCTTTTTTCTCTAGTTCTGCTATTCTATTGGCCTCCTTAGCGCGCTGACTTTCTAGGTTGGCACGTTCACTTTCTTTCTGAGCGCGCAATGCTTGTTGCTTGGCGCGTTGCTTTTCTATATCGGCGATTTTTCGTTGTTCTTCTGCTACAAGTAGTAAAAGAATGGCAATAACAGCTCCTAATCCCAATACCAGTGCTGTAATACGCGCAGCGATGAGCCTTCTCTTTTGTAGTTTCTCTTTATTAATTTGCTCACGTTCAAACTCTTTTTTACTGAATTCCAAAAAGAGCATGGTACGCTCGTAGGCAGGATGATACCGTACGCCCCAAATTTGGGTAGGCTTTTCTTCGCTCAACCAACTCAGCGCTATTTGCAAGTCAGGCCCTCTCCACAAACCAGCCTTTCCTGATTGGTGCATCTCAGCGGCCTCTGCTAATCGCAAATAAAGTTTTACAGACTCTGCCTCTTCTTCTACCCACTTGTTGAGAGTTACCCAGATACGCATCAAGCTTTCGTGCGAGATATCGATTACGCTATCTTCATCAAGTTCCACGCTGATGGGTGGCATCAGTAAGGTACGCCCTACTGCTCTAAAGTGATCAATCACCTCTGCCACTTCCGATACGGTGGCATTGGCAATGGTGGCAATTTCTCCTAGTTTGGTAGGACGACGGATACCTCTTCCATCTAGCCCTTTTTCGGTAATGGTTTTGAATAACTTCTCACAAATCTTTTTCTGCCGTTCGTCTAGTTCATTGAAAGCCTCGTTCGCGTGAATGGAAAGTGCTTTTTCCATCCCGCCAATGGCTTCGTAGTCAGAGATACCGAGTGCTTCGCTCCCTATGCGGTGGCGCTGCCAGTAGTCCCAAGTACGCATCAGTGCGTGCTGCATAATGGGTAGTTGGTCAGGGCTATCTCCTACATCGTTTAAGATGTGTTGTACTAATGCCTCGTCAACCACGCCATTTAACACTTTGATAGGGCCAATAACGGCTTCCCTTCGCTCACTACGCGTCATTTGAGGAATGAGGAATTGACTTTCATTGATCAAGCTCGTCAAAATAGGGTACAGAGAGCAATCTCCTACAAAGTCCGAGCGCATAGTTAATACTACATAAATAGGCACTTCTGCTTGGTTTACTGCATTTGCAATGAGCTTAATAAAGGCGGATGCCTGCTCACTAGCATTCATATCCAAGTCCTTGAAGCGGAATATTTCTTCAAATTGATCTATGAAAATCAGGTAATTTTTTCCTGTCTCGTGGTATTTATACTTGATGGATTCCACCAAGCCCATAGAGCTTTCTGTTAGGATGGAATATTCTATATCTTGGTGGGCTTCTCTATCAATCTGATTCTTTTTACTTCTTGCAAAGCCTTCTGTAATAGAAGCAGCAAGATTACGGATCGGTGATACACCTGGTCGCAGCGTAAATATTTCCCACTTAGAAGCATATTCAGTAGGGTAATCTCCATAAAGGATAGGGAAAAGACCACAATAGATAAAAGAGGACTTTCCTATACCAGAGGTTCCTATAATTCCAACGAATTTATTTTCTGTAAGTTTGTCTACAACTTCGTTAATCTGATTCTCCCTTCCAAAGTAAAGATGATTCTCTTCATACTTGAAAGGACGTAGTCCAGGGAAAGGATTGAGCAGATAATTTTTCTGCTCTGTATTTTGTTCTTGTGTTAACGACTGTTTATTCATTAGTAAGGTATATAATAATGCTCAAGAATCAAATATAATAAAAAGTATTGATTTTTACCTACAGATATTGCAAGCAAAATTATTAGTAATGAATAGATTACTATTCGTGTATGGGTGCTGTAGTAGGGTGTTCATAGTAAGTAGATGATGTAAAATGTACATTAATTAAGACAAAATCATACATATATCATATTTTCAGTAAAGTAGTAACCGATCTAATTGTAAAATCTACTGGCAGTGATTGAATGACTCGCTTTTATTTCTCATTTAAAAGTTCAATATAGCGCTTCTACATGGTGTTGAATCAGTGTTGGATCATTTAGCAGCTTTATTTCCTCAAATATGTTTTCATCTGGAAGTGTTGTCAACTGACGTGTGATAAATATTATGTTGTTATAGGTTTTCTCTTCCGCCCAAATTTTTACACGTAAAGCATCTTTCAGCTTGCTTCTAAGCCACTTTAAGTCTCCGTTGGTATTTACTAGTACAATAGAAGAAGCGGTAAAAAGATATTCGTAATTTTTTTGATGAAAATCTTTGGGAGCTGTCTCCTTATCAAGTACCACTACAGGTAGATTATGCGACTCTAGAATTTCCTTTGTCGCTTTAGTATCTTCTTCAGAATACTCATCATAAATGAGGTAGATTGATCGGCTAGGGAGAAGATCATTGAAAAATTTGCTATTATGCTTTTGCTTAAGCTTCTCTAGAATCACCTCTTTTAATTCTTCTAAAGGGCACTTTACAATATCTGCGCCCTCGTTATAAGTTTTTTCTTTCACTAGCGTATCTAACAAAACACGTTGTTTGTGCTCTTCAATTTCTTCTGTAGGCATAAACCAAATAATACGCTGAAAGGAATTAGGGGCTATGCGGGTAGTCTGTCTAAAGTGCTTTACGGCTAAGTCGTTTTGCAATAGGCTTAAACTCATATTAAACTCTGGGATGTCTTTATCTAGTTGATCACCAAAAAGGTGAATAGACAAGCGTGAATTAGCCAGCCCTTCTTTTAACACTTTTAGAAATTCTTCTGGGTCGTCATAAGTGCCTTCTTTAGGATACACTTCGTAGCCTAGGCTTGTCAACTCTCTTCGAATACTATCTCTTACCAACTGAAGGTCGCTGTTTACTTCTGCTAAGTAAATGCCTACCTTTTCTTTTTGGATAGTGGTAGTCTCTTCACGATAGTCATCGTTTACCTGATTGGCTAGTTCCAGCATTTTAAACAGAAAGGGATTGATATCTTCTTCATTGAACATCTCTCTGAGTGCTTCAGAAAGTAGACTAGATACATCCTGAAAGTGAAATTGAAAGGCTGGCAGCGCGTGCATGTGCACGGGTTCTTCTACACTATATTCTTCTCTTACAATCTTGTAGGCGCGATGCTTGGCATAGGCGCGTCCTGAATGGATATTTTTATTCAGTTCTTGCAGTAAGTCTGTATAAGCCTTATCGGTCAGCGCTTGTGTAGAGAGCACGTTGAAAATGGCCAGATAGGTTTCATTCTCTGTGGTAAGAATTTCTCTTGCTCTTGCCTCATCCACATAGTTTATTTCTAACTGCTCTTCGTGTTCTATAGCAGGAACTAAATATTTTTTAAAAGCTTCTACCCAATTACCTTTTTGTTCTTCTGAATAGGTGTTATCATCTTCTGAAAAAGCAACATATACATTGAGTTCTTTCTTCATGGTGTGTTATTTAGTAGGATGTCTTGCTACGGTAATTCTGCCTCTGATAGGAAACGGCGACTCAGTAAGATAAATATAATAGCCCCTATCAGTAGTCCTCCAAATAAGAAGGCCATAGCGGTTACATAGTCATTGTTGTATCTACTAGCCACGATGGCGATTAGTCCTAGTGCCATCACCATAAACATTACGAAGCTACCTCTCAGTAACAAACCCGTCATACGTTTGAGCCTACAACCATAGCGATAAAGTAAGAAGAAGCCTGTCATGCTAGTACCGAAAAGAATACCAAAGAGCGAAAGCACCGACCGAGGGTTGCGTAACACCGCCGTAGGGTTTCTTATCACCCTTGTTATGTAAGAGAGGAAGCGACGGAAGTTGAACTTTTTACCCTTTGCAGCGACACCTGCTTTGGCATTTGTAGAAGCATTATCTACCGCAAATTTATTAGCGATGGCTCCCCACAATTCCTTATAGCCATTGTCATAGCCTAGCGCCCAAATACCAATCCCACCTATTTTTTGTTGAATTACCCAGTCGTACTTCTTGCTAAAGGATAGACTATCGTTATACCATAACTGTTTGTAATTATTACCTGCATCCCTGTAAGCAAAGCATTGACTCATTGCATCAGCATCTTCATTACTGATGGGCTTCCCAAATTGCTGCCTGATATCACGGTACATCATATACCTTAGAAACTTTTTCGCTTTAGAAGGAAATTGAAGGCTTTCGGTGCGCCATTCTGCCCCATAGTAAGGGAAAGCCAAAATAAGCTTCTTAGGATCAGCGCCTGCTGCAAGATACTCACCAACAGCTCTCTCCAACCCAAAGCCCCACCAATTTTGCCCACCTTTAATAGGAGCTAGTGGACCTGCTATTTCCGTATTGGTTCCGTAAAAATCTGTTCCCAAGATAATAAACATACTTACGTAGCCCTTGAGTTGTGCTACATCATATGCCGCTGCAAAGTCGATAGCAGGTAAGGTAACGGCTATGTAAAAGTCAGGGTCTTTTCCTCGAATAGTAGTGGCAAGATCTACAATAAAGTTAGTGAAGTCTACAGCACTTTTTCTAGGTACCTGCTCAAAATCAATATGTACGCCATCTGCGCCTCTAGCTTTTACAAGCTTTTGAATGGTTCTAATAAAGTTTTTCTGAGCTCTCACATTAGAAAGAAATCGCTCGTTATTCTTCACCCCGAAGTTAGTCGCACTCAATAGTACTTTACAGTCTTGCTTATGTGCAGCATCAATCAAGCCTGTTGTCTGCCAATCGTGGATGGTTTTGTAACCACCTGTGCTGGGGTTGACCTCGTAACTAAAGTAACTCACCACACTCAACAATGAGAAGTTATAGCTTTCGTAAGCGTTCTTCATCCAGTAAGGATGCCATCCAAACACTTTATATTCTTCGTTAAGCTCGTGCTGCTTGTCGTACTTAATGTGGTTGGTAATAGGCGCCATTTTCTTACCTCGCGCATACAACAGAATATCTTTAATACGACTAGAAGACATCCGCCTTATAAAGCCAACCGTATCTATGAGACGTTGTGGCGCCGTAGAAGGATCGACCCCACCTTCTTCCAATAGTTCAAGTGGATCTTTCTCTTTGGGAGTTGCGTTCGTAGTCTGGTTAGGATTCCCAGTATTGGGACTCAAATCATAAAACTCAGAAGGGTCTGTATCTTCGTCGTTTTGTAGCTTTGCTTGTCCATTTTCGTCTGTATTTTCTTCAGCCTCTTTTTTTGCCTCTTCCTCTTTTTCTTTCTTTTTTTTGGCTGCTTCAACTCGTTTGTTGTTAGTGTCAACTACCTGATCAATGATGTCTTTAATACCTTGTGCTTTCAGACTCACTAATGGGAACAGTAGTAAAACTGCCCATATCATCAATGTTTTCATATTGTTAGGGGTTATACCTCAAATTTATATATAAAATTTTATATAAATTGCTTTGTATAAGATATATTTGAACAAATATAAGCTAAAAAATTAAATGTCTAAAATAATTATAATTTTCTGCTTACTAAGTATTCCCTCTCTCTCTCCGGCGTTTGCTTATAGAGATACTACTACCTGTATGCAAATACTTGAACAAATTGAAGCTAGCTACAATGGTAGGACTGAGAACGATAATACTTATAAGCTCTACGCTATCAAAAACAAAAAAGAATGGATTTTTTTGGTGACAGACAGCACGCACATTTCGTCTTTCGCTAAAACAAAAAAAGGAGCGCTCAACAGACAGGATAATTTTTACCGAGATAACACCTGTAAAATTGTAGAGAACAAATGGCTTATTAAACATGAAGAACGTACCTCAGTAGACGGTCTTGCCCTTTTTTGCTATTATACTTTCACGAAAGAAGGGCAAAAATTCTACACTTCTTACAAACGTGTTAACACGCTTAACAGTGTACAAGAGAAGACAGGCTTCTTTAAAACTATTTGGAATGTCATCAAAGCGCCTTTTACGCTTATCTTTGGTAGAAAGAAAGTCAACACAATTGATCAACAAATCCGAACCACAGAGGGTCTACAGCAACAGGTGGAGAGTACCCAAAAGGGCGTAGACCAAGTGAAGGAAAAGACAGAAGAGATCAAAGAAAAAAAGGATAATAACCAATAAACTTTCATGTAAAACTATGGTAGATCAAGTACTTACAACCATTGCCGATAAACTACGCAATGTTATCGGCAGACTTACCGATATAGATACGGACGAGGTAGTCATTGATGGCCTTACTAAGGTAGACCCTGAAGAGGATATGGAGTTTGTGCAAGGGAAAACCTGCGTAACACTCGTAAACTTAGAAGAGGAAAAAGTAATGCAAGGGAAGAGTCACGCTTACAATAACAAGCTATTTCTCAACTTATCGGTGATGATCTCTGCCCGCCCGGCCAAAGATGGTAGCCGAGAAGATAATTACCTGCTGGCCGTTAAAAAGATTGCTTATGTAATGGGCTACTTGAGAAACGAGAGCGTTTGGACAGTACAGAATACCCCTGAACTGGGAAGTATTGCCGATAAACTCATCTTTGAAATGCAAAACCTAGACTTTAAGCAAATTACAGATATTTGGAGTCGGCTTGGAAATGAGATCCAACCTGCCGTACTTTATAAAGTAAAAGTAGTGAATGTGGCTGAATTTGTAGATAGTCCACGTTCTATTCTAGGTTTTAATGGTTAGTGATTAGTGAGTGGCGCATCTATCAACGCATAGTATTCAAAAACTTATTTTTGATATTGATTATCCTAGCGAGAAAGCGGCGCTCGATTTCCAACATAACTTTGCCGAGTATGCGAAACGTAGGCTCAGTGCGATTATCTTAGAGATACTCGATGAGTTGGATCAACCCAATGTCTTTTACCAGATAGAGACACTAGAGATCGATTTAGGTGATATTGATCTTAAGGAATGGACTTTTGCCATTGATGTACGTCTG
The DNA here is from genome assembly GCA_937911505.1 of uncultured Cytophagales bacterium. GTDB lineage: Bacteria > Bacteroidota > Bacteroidia > Cytophagales > Thermonemataceae > CALEMF01. The sequence continues at coordinate 3,651 of CALEMF010000120.1, read as the reverse complement.
AAATCACTATTGAAGGCCAAGCTTTCTGAACTACTTCCTAGTGCTATGAGTGAAACCTTAGCACCAGAGGAGGCGGCACCTGATATGCAGGGACAGTCGCCTACAGAGATTGCCAGTAGTATTTTAGAAACGTATTTACTCACTGGTAATGTCCCCTGGTGGACCTACGGGGCTTGGGAAAACTTAAGAAATAATTACGCTTTCGAGGAAGACTATTTTTCTGTAAGCCAGTTGATTCCTTTCTTGCTTCTACAAGCACCAGAGACTTTTCAAAGGCTCGTCAGTAACTATAATGCTAGTAACGCAGTTCGTATTCGTTGGATTAGCCTACTAGCAGATGAAGCATTAGCACAACACTTCGTTCCACAGCTTTCATATGGATATATTCAAACCTTACTGGATGTCTTCTTGACAGAAATCCCTAGTTATCTTCCTCAAATGAATCCGACGCGGCTCAGGGAGACAATCTGGCTACAACTTATGCAAAAAGAGCGCATCCAGTTTACTACCCAAGACTTACCGCTGGCTACTAGTACTGTTACCTTGCAAGAAAACGACCTGCTGCTTGCAAGTGTTGCCCTTCAAATATATAAGGAAACGAATACGAGCGAGCCAACGAAACTACAACGTTTGAAAACGACCTTTGAGAAACTCTTGGATGACTTGCGCCTACCCAATGATAGAAAAACGTTACTATCAAGGACAGTCTCCTTACAATTACTTCCTAGCAAGCGCTCTTTCTTAGAGGCAGTTTCTCAGCCCACTATCACTCCTCAAGTAGAGAAAAACCTTTTAGGCTGGTTTCAACAGTACCATCCTGCCATTGTTGAGTTTGTTCAGACCCTTTTGCAAGAGCTTACCCATTGGTTGACCACCCTTGTAGAACGTATGCAGTGGCGAAGCCCTGACGCACACACCCATCGTATCAGAAGCGTATTGTGGAGAAGTATGTTAGATTATGTGCAGTCCTTTCAGGTAGCAAGCTGGAGCAAAGAAAAAATTGCAAAAAGTACCTTAGAAACGGCTCTTCAACATATCAAGCGATTGCGCAGACAGCACAGTACTACTGATATGCCTGTAAGCGGGCTACGTACACTCGCTGAACAAACTTTACGCTTACCCGCGCTTAAAGAAAACCTTGCAACCTTTGAGGATGAAGCACTAGCACGTTTCCTTGAAGAACCTACTAGTACGCGTACAGCCCGTATATCGGCTGACATTTTATTTAGTAAGGAATTTTCCTTACTGAAAATACTTTTGGAAGAAGGGGTTCCCTCTTGGACCGTACAAATCAGGCGACTTCTTGGAGAGGAAGCAGCCCAAGAGGAGACAGAACGGATTGTCAGTAGGTTTCTATCACACTACAGCCTTGTATTACGTAACTGGTTTTTACAAAATGTGGTGCTACTTCCTCAACAAACAGACACTGCACAGCCAGATCGTATTCGTTTATCTCCTAACTACCAAACAAGGCTACAAGCGTTTTTATCGCCTCCTACGGCTACTGCTTTGATCAGAGAGATTGAAAGAAATATTCTTTTTGCGCAGCAGCAAGGGCTATTACCAGCCTCTTCTAGTCGTTCTTTAGAAAGTATTTTACAAGAAATTAAGCAAAACCCTAACCTCACTATCCATTATTTATTGTATTATACAGAAAGGGGGGTACTTCCAGAAGACTTACAGCCAACTGAGGAAATAGCGAGTACATTATTGAATACGCTTTTTGATCAGTTTCCTGCGATTGCAACGGTCTTTTGGCAAAGTTTATCTACTGAGCAACGGGCGCGCTTGGAGGATCAATTAGAGGAAAAGACGCTACAGGGTATAGACGATACACAACGTGATAAAGCTACCCTACTAACACAAGTTGCCGAAGAGGAAGCGAAGCTAGTAGCGCAAGAGAAAGAACGCCTTAAGGCACTAGAAGAGATACAGCCTGTAGAGGAAGAAGAAGTAAAGAAGCCAAGTATTTATTATATTTTCAATGCAGGAATTGCTATTTTGCATCCATATCTCATGCAACTTTTTAGAAGACTTGCATTAATAGAAAACAAAGCTAAGGAATTTAAGGATGAAATAGCACAGCATAAGGCCGTTTATATCTTAGAATACATGGCTTCAGGAAGAACAGAAAAAGAAGTAGAAGAGCACGAGCTTGCTTTTAATAAGGTACTATGTGGCTTATCACCTAATGCCTCATTAGATAAGCACATAGTTATTACTGAAGAAGAGCGTTCTACTTGTGAAAGCTTACTAGAAGCAGTAATACAACACTGGAGTGTGCTGAAAAGTACTTCCACCGAAAGTTTAAGAGCTTCTTTTTTATTACGCAACGGCCGCCTGACAGAAGAGCTAGACTTTTGGCTAGTGAAAGTAGAAGAAGGCCCTTTTGATATGCTGCTACAACACATTCCTTGGGGGATATCGCAGGTATTTTTGCCTTGGCTCGAAAAATATATTGTTATTGACTGGATAGAATAAACCTAATAAATCACTCCTTATGTTACAAAAATTTGAAGTTCGCTTTGGCACCTTATTGAAACTAATCGTAGAACAGCAGTACTACAGACAAACACAAGCAGAAGATCTAGTGTTGGTTCCTACACCAACTACTGCGCAAACCTTACAACAAGCGCATATGGCAATCAACGAGTATGAGGGCGCTAGCTTTATTACTTTTAGCTACGACCACAGTAACGCCATTGCTTACCATATGGAGAGAAAAGATACCTTGTTGCTTTCCTTCTATTTATATAATACCAATCCCTACTTTAAGAATATCATCGATTTAACTGAGGGACTCACTAATCAGGTGTTTTACTTTCATAACAAAGACACTAAAAATGCTTATCTACACCCCAAAGAAGCCGTTACGGCCGATTCCTTGTACCCTTTGGCAGGTGATCACCTCCCTTGGGCTGCTAGTAAAGCAGGAGCTACCGTTACGTTACTCGATAGCGAAGATAAATCACTTGAAGAGTTTAAAGCTGATAAAGAAGGCACAGCACACGTGGATTTGACCGAACGGGTAGCAGGTTTATACACGCTTAAGGAAGGGAATAAAACTGTCCATACTTTTATGTACATTCCTACGAATCATCACTTATACAACCGAGGGAGTATCTTAGGCAAAGTAGACATTACAGTACATAAAAATGCTAAACAGGACTTCCTAGAAATTCTACAAGGCAAGCAAGCACACATTCCTCTTGACTATAAAGTCTCTTTTGGTACCAAAAAAGTCTACTGGCGCTACATTATCGTACTCAAGTATAGAGGTACCCTCAAGGGATTCGAAATTGAATCGAAGACAGTCAATTTTAAAAAGCCTGAAAAGGTAAAATTAGGAGACAAAGAAGCGTTGGTATTTACTTCTACAGAACCGCTGGCTTTGTACGATATTCCAGTACATGAATGTTATTTTTCGCTAGATGACAAAGGGAAAAAAGATGACAAAGGCCGTAGAAGTATGCTACCCATTCCCTCTCCTGATAGCATCAAGGAAGAGAAAATAGAAGGCAAGCAGGCGTTGGTAGCAGATATTTACTTCTATTTGTAATAGATAATGCAGCTAGTCTTCCTCTTGCTGTTTTACCCTTACAAACTTCTGATTTCCGTGTATCTTTACAGGCGCAGAATACTTCTCCCATT
>CALEMF010000119.1 GCA_937911505.1 uncultured Cytophagales bacterium | reverse complement strand
AATACAAAGAAAAGTACGGAGAAGAAATCGACTTCAAGTATCACCCTGAAATAAGAAATGAAGAAGCCTGCCTCAAATCCTCTCAGTTGGCGGTGGAGCTAGCCAAAAAATACAAAACTCGGCTACATGTATTGCATATCTCGACAGAAGAAGAAATAGCCCTTTTCAGAAATGATATTCCATTGGAAGAAAAGCATATTACTGCCGAGGTTTGCGTACATCATCTCTGGTTTACGGCTGAAGGCTACGCAGCAAAAGGCGCGCAAATTAAATGTAATCCAGCTATCAAAGCAGCACGTCACCAACCCAAGCTATTACAAGCCTTGTTGGATGATAAATTTGATGTCATTGCAACGGATCATGCCCCTCACACGTGGGAAGAGAAACAAAACAACTACTGGAAGGCACCCTCTGGGCTTCCGCTAGTACAGCATGCCTTGCAGATGATGCTATCTTTCTACAAGCAAGATAAGATTAGCCTAGAGAAAATTGTTGAAAAAATGTGCCACGCACCTGCCCAATGCTTTCAAATTGCCCAGCGTGGTTACATCAGAGAAGGCTACTGGGCAGATTTAGTAGTAGTTGATCTTAACCAGTCCTATACTGTAAGTAAGGATAATCTACATTACAAATGTGGTTGGTCGCCTTTAGAGGGTACTACCTTCGAAACCAGTATTCTGCATACCATTGTCTCAGGGCACTTAGCCTATAGTAATGGACAGTTCGATGAGTCAATAAAAGGACAGAGAATCTTATTTGAAAGGGGATAGGAGTTGGTAGACCCTTTAAAAATTCATATTTTTAAAGGATCAATTATGAGCAACCGCATGAGTGAATATGCAAAGGTATTGTGGCTATGCTTTTTGCTTCTTCTAGTAGGAGGGAAGTCAGTGAATGCACAAAAAAGAGCACAACTCGAGGCAAAGAAGAAAGCACAGTTAGCCAAGATAAAAGAAGTCAATAAAATACTGAATGAAACAGCAAATGCCAAAAGGGTAAGTGTAGGGCAATTAAACGCACTACAAGCGCAAATTAACGCTCGGCAAGCCCTGATTAGTAATACGCAAAAAGAGCTGGCGCTTATTGATGAAGATATTATTGAGACGGGCTTGATCATTAAGGCTTTAGAGAAAGACTTGATTGACTTAAAGAAAGAGTATGCTAAGATGATTTATGAGGCTTCTAAGACAAGTAGTACTTACAATCGTCTGGTGTTTGTATTTTCTTCAAGCAACTTCAACGAAGCTTTCAGGAGAGTACAATACTTAAAGCAATACTCACACGCACGGAAAGTACAGGTAGAGCAAATTCAGAAAACGAAGAAGTATCTAGAGCGTCAGAATAAAAGGATTGCTCAGCAGAAAGAGAAAAAACTTAAGCTGGTAAGTAGTTATAAAGACGAAAAAAAACAACTAGATCGCCTGATTGTAGCTAAGAATAAGGTAGTAAAACAGCTAGCCAGTAGAGAAAGAGACTTACGGGCACGATACAATCGAGAGAAAATCGCTTTAAAAAAGCTTGAGAATCAATTGTTGGCCGTTATTAATAAGGAAATTAGAAAGACGAGCGGGACAGAAAATGCTACCAAAATTACCCTTACACCCGAGACAAAAGTAATCTCTACCTCCTTTGCAGCCAATAGAAGAAAGCTAATTTGGCCTGTAAGTACCGGCTTTATTTCTAAAAAATATGGAAGGAGTGTACATCCCATCCACAAAATAGTAGAAGATAATCGAGGCGTCAACATTCAAACAAAAAAAGGTGCTACCGTGCGTGCTGTGTTTGATGGAGAGGTAGTCTATGTAGGAGAGCGCCCCGGCTTTGGCTATACAATTATGATCAACCACGGAGAATACTTTACAGTATATAGTAACATCAAAAATGTAAAAGTAAAAAAAGGAAGCCGCCTAAAAAGAAAAACAGTACTAGGCGATGTACTCACCAATACACAAGGGGTCTCTGAACTACTTTTCTGCGTATCTAAAAATACGAAGTTTCAAGACCCTGAAAAGTGGCTTACAAAAAAATAGAAAGATATTGGTACTTTGAGAAAAAGTACTTAGCTTTGCTACCTAAATTAAAATGGAGGTTGTAGCTCAGTTGGTTAGAGCGCCTGATTGTGGTTCAGGAGGTCGTGGGTTCGAATCCCATCTTCCTCCCAAAGTGGGTTTTAATCGCTTTTAAAACCCACTTTTTTATTGCTACCCCTCTATAATCCCCATTCCTATGAAAAAAATCAAAGACAAGTACTTTGAGCCCTTCATCTCCCACCAGAAGATTTTACATCGCATTGGTGAACTTGCCGCAGAAATAGATAAAAAATATGCCCAGCAAACGCCCATTTTATTAGGTGTGCTTAATGGTTCGTTCAGAGTACTTGCTGATTTAGTTACTGCCCTTACTATCCCTGTAGAAGTATCTTTTTTAAGGGTGTCCTCCTACGAAGCTTTGCAAACAACAGGTCAAGTAAAGGAAATACTTGGTCTGGAAGAAGATATACAAAGTAGACCTGTAATTATTGTAGAAGATATTGTCGATACAGGTACTACTTTATTACAAGTGAGAGAACAACTGCTTCGAGCGCAACCTGCCTCACTTGAAGTATTTACATTACTGCATAAACCAGAGGCCTTACAGAAGGAACTCACACTTGATTATGTGGGCTTTAACATTCCGAACGCTTTTGTAGTAGGGTATGGGCTCGACTACGATGGTCTTGGGAGAAGCCTCAATGACTTGTTTATTTTGAAAGCGTAGTCCTACTTAATAATTTTCAGCCGTAGAGAATTAAAAATAACCACTATATCCGAAAAAGCCATCGTTAGCGAGGCAATCAAGGGGGTTAGTAAACCTACCGCTGCGAAGGGAATCGCCAATACATTATAGAAAAAAGCCCAAAAAAGATTTTGCTTGATTACCTTGATTGTCTTTTCTCCCACCATAAAGGCATTTTGAAGGTTTTTCAACTCACCTTTGAGTAAAATGATTTGGGCTGCTTCGATAGCTACCTGGGTAGCATTACTTAAGGAAATACCCACAGTAGCCTTCGCTAGGGCAGGAGCATCGTTAACACCATCGCCAACCATTGCAGTAGACTCCTCTTGTGTCAATTTTGTAACGATCTGAAGCTTTTCTTCTGGAGTTTTCTCTGCAAAAAACTGGTCGATCTGTAGTGTCTCGGCAAGTGCTTTGGTTCTGTAAATAGAATCTCCACTAAGCAATACAGTACGAATACCCTTCTCTTTAAAATAAGCGATGAGTTCTTGTGCGTAAGGTTTTGGCTGATCTGTCAGGTAAATACGTGCCACCAGTTGTCGGTTTTTCAAAAGATAAAGATTGGCCTGTTCGTCTATCATATGTCCCAGCTCTGCCTGATGAAGTAATTTAGCCGAGCCAAGCTGATAATGATTACCTACAGTATCTTGCCCTTCCATACCCAAGCCTTTTATTTCTCGTACCGCTTGTAGTGTGGCAGCCGCTACCGTCTGTAATTCTTTCAAGATAGAGGTAGCAATAGGATGGGAAGAGTGGCGCTCCAAGGCAACCAAAAGCTGTTGAATTTCTTTTAAATCAATACCAAAAGTTTCTATGTGCTGTATTTGAAAGTGACCTGTCGTAAGTGTGCCAGTTTTATCAAAGACGACTACTTTGGTTTTTTTTAGGCGCTCCAAGGTATCGGCTCCTTTGATGAGCACGCCTTGGCGGGCGGCTTTTCCAATACCTACTACCACTGCCGTAGGAACCGCTAGCCCCATAGCACAAGGGCAGGCGATTACCATTACCGCAATACTATGAATAAGGGCGGCTTGAAAGCTGATATTGAATAAGAAATAAGAGAGTGAAAAAGTAAGCAGCGCGATGGCAAATACGCTGGGAACAAAAATACTACTTACCCGATCGGCAAGCTGCTGAATAGCTGGCTTCTTTTGTTGGGCTTCTTTTACCATCTGGATGATTTGTGAAAGAAGCGTTTCAGTACCTACTTTCGTCGCTCTTACCGTAATACTACCTGTAGTAAGCAAGGTTCCTCCTATCACTTTATCACCTAACTGCTTTTCGACGGGTACGCTTTCACCAGAAATCATTGCCTCGTTAAGACTGCCCGCTCCCTGTACAATGATCCCATCCGTTGGGATCACATCCCCCGTGTTAACCAATAATACATCATTCTCTTTAATTTGATTGGCAGTAATACTTTCGGTTTGTTCTTTGCCATTTACCACCTGAAGGCGTTTAGCAACCGTATGCTGTAGCTTTACAAGCGCATCTACCGAAGAAGTAGTTTTCTGCACAGCACGATGTTCGATCAAGTTGCCTAACAAGACAATGGTAATGATACTAGCAGCCGTTTCATAAAATAAAAAATCACTACCCAACTCCATCCAGGTACCATATAAACTATAGCCAAAGGCCGCCGTAGCACCCAATATAATGAGTACATCCATATTGGCAACGCCTGCCTTTAAAGAAAAATAAGCACTCTTCCCAAAGTGGATAATACCTATAAAAAATACAGGTAGAGCAAGGCAAAGCTGTACATAAGGATGGTGTAGCCAGTGCCAGTCAATAAACATATGGAGTAGTAAAGGCAATGTAAATATAGCCGATAGGATAAACTTATGCTGGAGCGTAAAAGAAGGTTGGTTGGGCGTATCCGTTGTGTTTTCGTTTACCTGATATCCCAGCTTTTCTATACCTGCGATGATTTTAGGCAGCTCTTCTGTATTTTTTAGCTGAAAGTAAGCTTCTGCATTAGTAAAGCTTACGTGAGGCGCATCAATACCTTTTCTTTCTAAGAAACGTTGAATGCCCAGCGCGCAGTTGGTACAGTCCATCCCCTCTATATTCAAAGTGACTTTTTCCATAAATATTGGTTGGGTTATTTGAGCAGGGTAGCATCAAATCCTGCTTCTTCTACGATTTCCTTGATTTCATCAGAAGAAAGTGATTCTGTTGCCACAGTCAAAACTTTAGCAGGATGAGCGATGTCTACAGACCATTGGTTGATCTGCGTTGTGTTAAGAAAACCACTTACTGCCTTGATGCAACTTTCGCAATGGATGTTGGTTTCGTATTGATAGGTTGCCATAAAGTCCTGATTTGAGTTTATACGTAAATACACTATTTATACAAATAATGAATAAAGGCAAAAAGTTTCCTGTTCTTGAGATAGTTAATATCCTGCTCGTTTTGATAGGCTTCTTGCTCAAAGCATATATGATAGTAGGCCTTACGATGCTGTCGGTAGCGTAAGAGGTTCCAGAGGTAATTTATGAGATAAAATATATAGAAAGGTAAAATGAGAAGTTCTTTTTGCTGTTGGAAGTGAATGAGTTCGTGGTTAATAAAAGTAGCATTTGTACATAAAGACTTACGCTTTACTAGAATAAAAGGATAGAGTGCCATACCATTGTAGCCTTTCAAAAAGATGGGTACTACAAGCGTAATATAGAAAATAGGGCGAATCCTTGCCATAGGGTTAGTGAGAAGTAGTTAATCCGAGTTGTTGCTCTATTAATCCTATTAGAATATGGATAACTTTAATATGAATCTCTTGAATACGATCTGCATAGCCGTAATGAGGTACATTGATTTCTACATCTGCAGAGGCTGCTAATTGTCCCCCATCTTTTCCTGATAATACAACAACTGACATCCCTTTTTCATGAGCAGCCTTCGCTGCATTGATCACATTTTGCGAGTTACCACTCGTACTAATACCTAATAAAACATCTGATGGCTGGCCTAGTGCTTCTACAAAACGAGAAAAAATAAAGGCATAACCATAATCGTTACCCACACAAGAAATATGACTAGGATCGCTAATGGCGATAGCGGGTAAAGCCTTCCGATTCTCTTGGTACCTGCCCGTTAGCTCTTCAGCAAAATGCATGGCATCACAATGAGAACCCCCGTTCCCACAACTGATGATCTTTCCTCCTTGTTGAATGCTTTGCACCATTAGTGTGGCTGCCTTAGTAATGGCCTCTATATTTTCGTCTTCTTTCAGAAACTTATCTAGTAATGATTGAGCAGCGACTAACTCATTTTTTATATACTCCTGAGGTGTCATACAGGTAATTTATTAGTAGGGTATCAATTTACTAAATTCTGAAAATCTTTGTGTGTCCATAAGGGGCGAAAAATCTTCTCTGACAAAGCGCTCTCTTTAAACTGCTCATTTATTTGGACGGCTTCTGCTAAGTATTTTAAGGAACGCTCTTGCTCTCCTTTAATAGAGAATAGGAGTGCTAAATAATAAGAAGCTGCACTATAGTGTGGATAGATATGTAAACTACTTTGAAAAGCCGCTACCGACTGGTCATAACATTCCAAAGAAAGCAATGCTTCCCCTTTTTTAGCCCATAAAACAGCCGCTGCGTAGGGAGCAGCCTGCTTAGTAGGTTGGGTACTCAAAAGGCTTAGGCCTTCTTCTGCCACCTGAAGTGCTTTTTGATATTTACCAGCTCTATGATAAGCAGAGGAAAAATGGGATAAAATGACTGTATTTTGAGGAGAAACGGTAAGTGCTTGCTGAAAAACCGCAAAGGCTTCTTCAAAGCGACCTAACTGTCCCAAAAGAATCGCTTTTTCTGTGTAAGCAGATACGCTTCGCTGATCAAGTGACAAGACACGATCAAAAAGTGATAGGCGCTTTAATTGCTCTTGACGTCCAACAGGTTCTATACTGTTGGCCTGCATAAAGTATTTTCTAGCGTAGATTTTAGGAAACGTAACCTCTAACATACGCAATGTACCGTCATTAAGTGGGGTTTCTTGATGGTGTATTTCTTCTAAAGAAGAAAGCTGGTAAATTTCAGAAGGAATGGTCTTGAAATTATTATAAGAGAGGTGGAGTACTCTGAGATGACGGAAGTCACAGATAGCCTCTGGAAAAGTATCAAGCGCAAAACGTCCGATTGAAAGCTCACCATCCGTAATGTAGTGGGTAAGCACCTCCTTTGGGGTAAGTAGATTATTTTCAAGACAGTATTTCCCTCCTTTCTTAAGGTAGGTTAATGCCATACGGCAAATCGTTTCTTTTTCTAGTAATGCATTAGAAGGGAGTTTATCAATCGCTTTGAAGTCCTCTTCGTGCATATTTTTATGGAAATGCTTTAAGATGAGACTGGCTTCTTCCACTGCCCGCTTAAAATCGTCTGTAACGTGTTCTTCAAATAGTTTTTTGGCGTTTACACGGATATCATAGTTTTTGACAAAATAGATAATACACAAAAGATGTGTGTAAAGCGCCGCGTGAATGCCCATCCCTGTCATCATTTCTAGTGCCAACGATATATTGGTATATTCCTTACTCTCAATAAGTTCTTGAAGGTTTTTGATAATAATGGCTCTATTTTCTCGCTGCATAGTATTATTGACATTTTTCGGTAAGAGGCTGCTTAGCTTGCAAGCTACCCAAGGAGACAGCTTGCTGCCAGTCTTCACAAGCGCGAAGAGGTGCATCTGTATACCAATAGGCCCAACCTCTGTTTTCCCAAGCGCTAGCATAGTTGGCATCTACTTGAATTGCCTTATTGAAGTCTTCGATAGCCGACTGATAAGCCTCTTTTTCTAAGTAAAGCATTCCTCGCAAGAACCAAGCCTCTACTTTCTGCTCTTCTACTGCTAGTGCTTTATTAATACTAATTAAAGCTTTTTTATACCTTTCTAACGAATAATAGAGTAAAGCTTTATTGTAATGTGCCAAATAAAAATCAGGTTGTACATCAATGGCTTTTTGGTACACGTCAAGAGCTTTCTTAAACTCTTGCCTATCTTCCCAAATGACTCCTAAAGCTACATAAGCAGGTGTATATGCTTGATTCAATACAAGTGATTGTTCGAAATCTCTCTTAGCTGCTTCCAAATCATTTTTTTGATAAAAAGCGGCTCCTCTGTTGTAATATATCTCGGCTTTTTGAGCACCCAGTGCCATTGCTTGGGTGTAGTCTTCAATGGCAGCTTCATATTGGGAATAAGCGTAGTGGGCTAAGCCTCGTTTGATATAAGCACTTTCTAGAAGAGAGTCAAGTGCAATAGCCTTTGAAAAAGCCTCTATGGCTTTGGTAAGCTTATTTTCTTCGAAGTATACTTCTCCTTGATTAAAATAGTTTTGAGCAGTTTGCGCAAAGGAGTGAATATTGCTAGCTATGCTAAAAAAAATAATCAAAAAGTATTTTTTCATATACTTGGATACTTACTTAAATGTGTAAATTAGAACTTGTTTACTATTTTAGTTTTAGTGCGAAAATGAGGATATTTTGAATCCAACGAGGCTCTTTTCAAGAACCGAAACAAAGTGTAGCTCAGCGCAGCTACCATAGCAGCGCTATTTAATGAAGAAAGTAACAAAGCGGGGCTCAAAATAGACCATTTATAACAAAAAGAACTCATAGTAGAAAAGCGCTTATATAAAAACTAACTGAATGCATTTTATATTGGTTCGATACACCCTTTTATGGTTTTTGATGATGGCAGCTATACGGTGTACTTTTGGTCAGCAGGTACCCTCTTCGCCTTTTGAAGTAGGCGCCCAAATGGACTATGGATTTATCCATGAACATACACGAAAAATAGCTCATTTGGTTACCCATTATCCAAGAGCGCTCACCATATATGCCAATAAACTACATACTGGAGAGAGTGCCTGGGAAGAACGATTGGGCTACCCTAAAACTGGACTAGCCCTTACTTATTTCGACTATGGTAACAAACTTCTTGGAGAAACTTGGGCCGTCACGACCAATATATTTTTGCCTTTGGTAAAGCGTGGTAAAAATTATGAGGTAGAAATGAAAATGGGTACTGGTATCGCCTATGCTACACATCCTTTTGATATCGATGATAATTTTCGGAATACATTATTGAGTAACCACTGGCTATTTGCTATACAAGCAGGATTGCATTTCAATTACAAACTATGGGAACGTATTTACCTTAAATCAGCCCTAAGCTTAACGCATTATTCCAGTGCTGCTTTTAAGCAGCCTAACTACGGGGTCAATATGGTTACGGCTGGTATAGGGGCCGCTTACTTGTTTCGAGCAGAGGAGAAAGTATATCGTAAAACGGAACTACCCCCTTTTTCCAAACGAATAGGGGTAGAGTTCTCTGTATCAGGAAGTCTTATTGAGACAGAAGTAAATCAACCAGAGAAACATCAAGTATGGGGATTTTCCATTTATGGTACTAAAAGATTAAGCAGAGGCAGCAGGGTCAACGCAGGTCTAGACCTCTCTTTGAACGAAGGAGTTCGTTATCAAATTCAGCGTAAAATACTTGCAGACTCTACCTTTGAAGAAGTAGATTATAAACGTGTTGGTTTAGTAATAGGACATGAGTTGACAGTAGGCCGTTTATCCTTGCTAACACAGCTAGGTTATTATGTACACAGACAGTTTGAAGCTATCGCTGAGCAGCCTTTATTTCAACGATATGGTCTACGCTACTATCCTTCTGGCCGCTTATTTACAGGATTATATTTAAAGTCACACGGCTTCACTGCCGAGTGTGCGGAACTAACTATAGGATATCGATGGGAAAGATAATGTATTTATTTTTATTCGGGCTACTTGCCTGTCAGCAAGTAGATCAGTGTCTTGAGGCTACTGGTAGCTTTGTGGAGGAGCAGCGATCATTACCCTTTTTCCATAGAGTGGAAGTCTACGATGGTATTCATTTATCACTAGAAAATAAAGAAGGGTCAGCTATAAAGGTACAAGCAACCGAACCAGATCAGGTATCTTTAGAAGTGAGAGAAGATAGTACGTTGGTTATTCGGCAGCTAAATCGTTGTCGATGGAAAAATACTGCTGCCCCAGTGATTAGCTTGCCCGCCAAGCAGCTTTCTCTTGTAAGAAATCACTCTTTTGGTACAATTAAAAGCCTCGATACGCTTCAGTTAGAGACATTTTTTATTGAAAACATAGATGTAAATGGTATCATCGCCTTACAACTAGAGGCACGCTTTGTATCCATTTATTCCAATGCGGGTGCTGAAATAAATCTATCAGGCAGCAGTCAAACGCTACAAATTTTTACACAAGGCTGGGGAAAAATAAATGCACAACATTTACAAGCAAGGCAAGTCCAAGTATTACATAATGGCCAGAATGATGTGGCTGTCTCTCCAATAGAACGGCTGACTGCAGAGATAAAAAATTTTGGGAATTTACATGTGTATCATCAACCTGCTCATCAAGAAATACAATTGGTGGCAGGTACCGGGAAGGTTATTTTTAAACAATAGTTATTTTTTTTGGTAATTATTGTGAAGACACTGATTTTATCATTATTCCAATTAAACATACATAAAGATGACTAGCAATTATGGCTGGGAAACCATTAAGGAGTTCCAAGAAATAAAATTCGATTTTTTTGAAGGTATTGGACGCATTACTATTAATCGCCCTAGGTATCGTAATGCTTTTACACCTAAAACAGTGATGGAAATGATAGAAGCGGTAGATTACGCACGATACAGCGATCGCATTAACGTAGTAGTACTGACAGGAGAAGGAGATAAGGCTTTTTGTAGTGGAGGAGATCAAAACTATAAAGGTGTAGGAGGATATGTAGGAGACGACGGCGTACCCCGTTTAAATGTATTAGATTTACAGAAAAAGATACGTTCGCTTCCTAAGCCTGTCATTGCAGCCGTAAATGGCTACGCGATTGGAGGAGGACACGTGCTTCACGTAGTGTGTGATTTAAGTATTGCTTCAGATAATGCTATTTTTGGACAAACGGGTCCTAAGGTAGGTAGCTTTGATGGTGGGTTTGGTGCTTCTTACTTAGCTCGTATTGTAGGGCAAAAGAAAGCGCGTGAAATATGGTTTTTGTGCCGCCAGTATTCTGCTCAAGAAGCGTTAGAAATGGGCTTAGTAAATACTGTAGTGCCCTACGATCAATTGGAAGGAGAAGTAGTAGAATGGTGTAGAACCATTCAAAAGAGAAGCCCCATGGCGATACGTATGGTAAAAGTGGGTCTAAATGCTGAGCTGGATGGTCAAGCGGGTATTCAAGAGTTGGCAGGCAACGCTACTTTACTTTACTACTTTACAGAAGAAGCCCAAGAAGGGAAAAAAGCCTTTTTAGAGAAAAGGGATCCTGATTTTCAGCAGTATCCTAAGTTTCCTTAATCCTATACCATACGTAAAGCAGTGTTACTCATACAACACTGCTTTATGCATTTCAAGAAGCAAAAGAGATTTCTTGTAAAATATGGCTGCTAAGTGGCTTTGTATAAAAGCCGCTTAATGCTTCATTTTCTTCAGCTTTCTCTCGATCAGAGCTACTGAGAGATGAAGAGAGAATATATACTTTTACTTTTTGTTGTATATCTTGTGGAAGCTGCAAGAATTCTCGCATAAACTCCCAGCCATTCATCAATGGTAAGTTAAGGTCTAAGAAAATCACTTCTGGAAGTGCTTCGGGTCGCTCTCGGGCTAACTGCACCAAGTCATCAATGGCTCTTTCAGCCGAAGTTTCAAAAGAAACATTTTCAGCAAACTTCTCTTTTTTTATTAAAGCTTTACAGATAAGGTTACTCACAGAATTGTCGTCGATAACCCATACATTATTTATAGTGTTCATAGTATTAAAAATTTACATTATAATTTAGACAGTGGGTAGGTATACACGAAAACAACTACCCTTATTTAATTCGCTTTCTACTTCTATCTTTCCTTTTAAGGTTTCTACTTGCGATTTTACAAGCTGTAGTCCCATACCTTTCCCTTCTATAGGAAGGTTGCTATGAAAGCGCTTATACATCGTAAATATTTCTTCTCCATATCTCTCTAAATCTATACCAAGTCCGTTATCTTGTACGCTAAGACATATCTGATTGCCTATTTGGACGGAACGGATCGTAAGCGTTAGAGGACGATCACCACTACTATACTTAATCGCATTACTAATAAGATTATACAAAATGCTGTATAAATAGCCTTTAATTGTAAAAACTGCTTCTACCTGCCATTCGATTGTAATATGCTTTTTTTCCTTTACATTAAGACTTTCAAAAATCTTATTAATAGTATCGTTGAGGTGTACCCACTCTTTGGTGCTTTTTTCATTTTTTCTAAGCTCTACAATCTTATTTAAATCTTCTAAGGTCTCATCTAATACTTGCGCTGAGGCCTGTAAAGCCTCAAAAAGCTCCTTATTAAGAGGGTTTTTGAGTTCACTTGTATCAAAAGCACTTAGCAAACCGATAATATTGGCAACAGGTGCACGTAAGTTGTGTGAGGTAATATAATTGTATTGTCGTAACGCTTCATTGTGCTTTACAATAGCCTCATTACGAAGTAGCTCTTGCTGCTTTCTCTCTGTAATCTCTACTTCTATAGCAATGAATTTCTCAAGATCGCCAGCTTCATTGTAAATGGGGAGAATATCGATCCAAATCCAGTAAGGCTTCCCACTTTTATGATAGTTGAGAATTTCTTCTCGAACGGGTTCGCATTTTTTCAAGCCTTCAGAAATACGAGTAATTGTTTCCACATCTGTGGCCTCACCTTGCAATAAATTCCCCGGTTTTCTACCTATTACTTCTTCGGCTGTGTAGCCTGTGATTTTTTCAAAGCCTTGATTCACCCACTCTATATTACCTTTCTTATCGGTAATAATAATGGCATTATGACTATGGATAGGAACGGAGGCAATACGCTTGTAGGTTTCGTCTTGTTGCTTACTACTAGTAATGTCTACATCTACCACATTGATTTGTGGATTACCCTCTGTGGGATATTGTATTACTCGCTTACTATGAAACCAACGTACCTCTTCTTCCAAGGTGATTTTGTAATCAAACTCTACAAATCCCTTCTGGTGCAGAAGCGCTTCATAAGCCTTATACTCACTGATATCTTCAGGGGCTATAAAGCGCTCTATAAAGTTTTTTTCTGCATAGAGCAATGCTATGGACTTACCAAGTACCTCGGCTGTCACTTCACTGATAAACAAGTTACGTTTATCATGAGCGTCTTGCACCCAAGCCATCACACGGAGTGACTTCAGTATCTTGGATAGTTGCGATAATTCGATATACTCAATTTTTTCGTCCATAATATCATGCGCTCTAAAGTTTAACGGCATGTTCAATTTTTAACTAATATACGAGTTAAAAACTATATCGGTTGAACAATACGGGTCAACTCATCCAAATACTCGATAAAAGAGTTGGTGTGATTGGTAAACGTTAATAATTATTTTAAAACAAAAGCCTGTAAGCTATAAAATATACAGAACAAATAGTAGTTTATAGCACTTATTATCAATATAGCATGAAAACCAGATAAATGAAAAATATTTCAAGTGTATGTTGTTTACTCCTCATACTATTCATAATAGCTTGTAATCAAGAGGACTCGTCTTCTAAAAAGAAAGAGAAAATGAAACAACCTCGTCTTACTGCTCCAGAGATTAATACAAACTATGGATGGCTTAATACAGATAGTAGCTACTCGCTCAAAGACTTCCGTGGAAAGTTTGTTTTGCTTGACTTCTGGACATTCGGTTGTATTAATTGTCAGCATATTTTACCAGACTTGAAGCAATTGGAAGAAGAATATGCAGAGGAGCTTGTGGTGGTTGGTGTACACTCGGCTAAGTTCAAAGGAGAAAAACTCAATAAAACAATTAGAAAAGCCATCTTAAAGTTTGGTATAACACATCCTGTTGTTAATGACGCTGATTTTAAAGTTTGGGAAAACTACGCGGTGAAAGCTTGGCCTACAGTGGTGTTGATAGACCCAGAAGGGAAAGTTGTAGGTAGAAAGGCAGGCGAGGGTGTATACAAGGCTGTAAAACCGTATATGGAAGAACTAACAGCAGAATTTAAAGGACGTATAGATCGTACACCTATTCGTTTTCAACTAGAAAAACAAAAAGAAACCAAAGGCTTTTTACGTTTTCCTTCTAAGCTAATAAAAGATGGCAATGGCTATATTTACCTTTCAGATAGTGGTCATAATCGTATTCTTAAATTAAACGAAGCAGGTAAAGTAATCGAAGAGATTGGTGCTGGTAAGGAGGGTGATCAGGATGGAAGCTTTACTAAAGCAACGTTTTACGAACCTCACGGATTGGCCTTAAAAGGAGATTTATTATATATCGCCGATACGAAGAACAATAAAATCCGCTTGGCTAATCTTACTACCAAAGAAGTGACTACCATAGCTGGTGATGGAAAATTAAGTTATTACTCAGGCGATAAACAATGGGACACCCCTGTAAATCCCAATAGCCCCTGGGATTTATTGATTGAAGGTGATCAGATGTATATTGCCAATGCTGGTAACCACCAAATACTTCGTATGGATTTGAATACTAATGAAGTTTACCGTTTTGCTGGCTCTGGTAGAGAAGCATTGCAAGATGGTACACTCAGAGAAGCAGCTTTTAATCAACCCAGTGGACTAACTAAAAAGGAAAATACGCTTTATGTGGCAGACCCCGAAGCGAGTGCTATTCGGGCTATTGCACTTGATAAGAAAGAGGTAAATACCCTAGTAGGGCAAGGTTTATTCAGCTTTGGTGATCAAGACGGGAAGGTAGAAAATGTACTTTTGCAACATGCGGTAGGGGTACAAGAGCAGGATGGCATATTGTATATTGCTGATACCTATAATGGAAAAATCAAGAAACTTGATCTTGAGCAAAAACGAGTGAGTACCCTTGTTGCAGGATTAGATGAACCTAATGATATACTCTTTATAGGTAATACCTTATGGATTTCTGACACCAATAATCACCAAATTGTACAGGTAGACTTAGATACCAACGAAAAATCAGTGTTGGTGGTAGGGGAGTAGTGATTGTAAGGACTGATGGATTGAATAACTGAAGAAGGCTATACGACCTGTCTCTTGCCTCTGACTTCTTGTATCTAAAAAGAACCTATTTTTTCTTCAAATCAGGTCTTTTGTTATCGTTTCTGCTGCTCCTCTTGAGCTCTACACCCAGCTTGGCCTTCAGTTCAGCGATGGCCTTGCCAATATGGTCTGAATAACTAATCTCCGTCTTCCCCTCCTCCGCTGCCAACTCTACCGCCTTACCCACAATCCACTCAATCTCCAACTCATTCACCTTGAAATGCTCATTGAGAATAGCTCCCATCCTAGCCGTTCCAAAGCGACAATGATCAGGGAGATAATAATACCAGTACTGGCTATTGGTTCCTGTAGGACTGTACCTGAGCGGCA
>CALEMF010000118.1 GCA_937911505.1 uncultured Cytophagales bacterium | reverse complement strand
GCTGCTGCCCGTTTGTGGGTAGATGGCATCATCGACCCGCTAGACACCCGCAAGGTGATCTCTATGGGCATAGAAGCTGCCAACCAAGCACCTCTTACCAAAAAATTCAACGTGGGTATTATACAAACCTAAACGCATACACCTATGAAATACCTGTTCTCTATTTTAGTACTCTTTCCTTTTTTAGTAGCGGCACAAACGCAAGAAAAAGAAGCCATCCAGCAAGTCATACAAGAAGCGTATGTAGAAGGTCTTTTTAACAAAGGAGATGTAGCAGCCATTCGTAAAGGTTTTCACGAGCAGTTTATGCTTTTGGGGCGTAAAGCGAACACCCAACAACGCACCCTCACACGCGATGAGAGGAACAAGATCGAAGAACAAAAAAAGAACGCAGGAAAGAACCCTCCTGCTGATGCCTACAAGGTAAAGGTAGAATTCTTACGCATAGACATCGTAGAGGAAGTAGCTTCTGTAAAGCTGGCTTTCTATGAGGGTGAAAAACTTGCCTACATTGACTTCCTAGCGTTGTATAAATTTGAAGAGGGCTGGGAAATTATGAATAAGGTATATCATACAATGCCAGAGTAAGGCTATAAAATTACTGCATACGCGTGATTATTATTTGTAAAAACTGTGGGAATCAATTTGAGGGAAACTTCTGCAACCAATGTGGGCAAAAAGCAGCTACAAAGCCTTTTCGATTCAAAGACGTACTGCTTGATGTAACACACAATGTTTTGGATGTAGATAAAGGCTTTTTACATAACGCCAGGGACCTTACGTTGCATCCTGCCCCTACTATTGACGCCTATCTTGCTGGTAAACGTGTTGTTTACTACGGGTGGTTCAAATACTTATTTCTAACGATTAGTATCGCGACTGTCATTACCTTTTACAGTAATAGCTTGCAAGAGGTGATAGGAGGATTTTCAGAAGGTTACCAAAAAGAAGAGGCAGCAACAAGCCAAGCACAACAAAAACTCAATGAGCTGCTCTTTAGTTACTTCAACTTGTTTTACCTTGCTTATTTACCTTTTCTGAGTGTTTTTTCTTATTGGTTTTTTAGAAAATATACCTTGATGGAACACGTAGTGGCCAGCGCTTTAATTATTGCCCAGAGCAACATCTTTTATATTCTTTTATTTACACCCCTTCTTTTCTTAGAAAATCTACCCTTTTACGAATCACTTTACTTAGGCATATACCTCTTTTCTCTCACCATCTTTTTGGTTTATCAAGTAGTCGTACAAGTACAGCTATTTAAACGCACAAGTTACCTCAAAACTACGCTAAAAGGGCTGCTTGTGTTCATCCTCTCCTACCTTTTCTACGTATTGGCTATTTCTATCCTTGTCGCTATTATATCGGCTGTCTACCTAGATGGAGTAGCGTATATAGACATCACTTTCACAGATTAATAATTGGCTATTAGTGAGTTTTCGAGATGTACAACTGTGTCCTTCTTTGTGCTTGTTGATAATTTATTCTAGGCAAATTAGCTTCGATGCAGAGATAGCCATAGAAAGTAGCTTTAAAACAAGGTGAGCCCTACCACCATAACAAAATACTATTATAAAAGATGACTGCATACATTTACGATTAAATATTCCCTTGGAAAAGAAAATAAGCTTAACGAACATTGACAGCCACATATTCCTTTGGCGTTTGACCATACCATTTATAAAAAGCCCTTACAAAGGAGGCTGTTTCAGCATAGCCTAGCAAATAACTGATATCCTTCACCTTATAGGGTTGATGTTTCAGCAGCAGCACAGATATTTGCTTTTTCAACTCATTCAATATTTCCCGAAATGAAAGCCCTTCCTTTGCCAATACTCGTTGCATCTTTCGCGGAGTTACACAAAATACATCTGCTACTTCTGCTAGTGTAGGGAGTTCTGGAGTAGCCATTTGCAATATGGTAGCCTTTACTCTACCAATGAGGTGCATTTCACTCTTCAAGGCAGAAACCAAGCGTAGATATTGTGGAATGAGATAATTAAAATGGTGAGCAGGATAGTGCTTTAAAGAAGCCTTTAGCGCTGTAATAGGAAAAGACAAAACATACTTTTCTCCTAGGGTGAAGTAGTCGGGGTATGTCTGATCGTAGTAAGGAGAAGTAATCGTTAAGTCTAGGGGCTGGGCGCTCATCAGTTGTATCTCCCTCGCCACTATTACAAGATAGCACTCCAACATCATTCTTTCCAATACTGGCATGTCTTCTACTAAAGAGATACTAATTAACTCAAGTTGCTAGTAATAAAAAGGTGCTACCGAATCGAAAAGCGAG
>CALEMF010000117.1 GCA_937911505.1 uncultured Cytophagales bacterium | reverse complement strand
GATGGTACTTTCTCTACCACCAATGGCGGTACGATTACTATCGATGCTGACGGTAACTACACCTACACGCCACCTGCAGGCTTCACTGGGATAGATTGTTATAACTACACCGTTTGTGATCCCCTAGGTGCTTGTGATCAGGCGGATGTTTGTATCGAGGTTAATCCTTCACCTATTTATATTCCTGAGGGCTTCTCGCCGAATAATGATGGTATCAACGATTTCTTTGTGATTGATGGTACAGACGGAAGAACACTGTATCTGAGAATATTCAATCGTTGGGGAAATATCATTTACGAAAGTGAAGATTACCTCAACAATTGGGATGGTACTTCTAACCGAGGTTTGCGGGTGGGAGAAACGATTCCTGATGGTACTTATTTTTATATAGCAGAATTTGACTCTGGAGAGCGCTTCTCTAGGTACATAACCATAAAGCGATAGATAGAACATTTAAAATACTTGAATCATGAAATTGAATAAATGTCTTCTCATCACGTGGGTAATTGCCTTATCGACGTATGTACAGACAAGCTATGCACAGCAAGATGCCATGTTTACACAGTATATGTTTAATACCTTGGCTATTAATCCCGCTTATGCGGGGAGTAACGAAGTAATTACTGCTACTGGCTTGTTTCGCAGGCAGTGGGTCAACATAGATGGGGCACCTACTACAGGTACTTTCTCTATTGATGCACCCCTTCTCAACGAAAAAGTCGGCGTAGGGCTTAATATAGTAGCAGATCAAATTGGTATTACCAGTACCGTAGGTGTATTTGCTTCTTACGCCTATCGTATTAAACTCAACGAAAGAGGACGTTTAGCAATGGGTTTACAGGCAGGTTTTAGTCAATACTCTGCTGATCTAGCCAATGCTTCTCTTGACCAAGCGGGTACTGTAGACCCTGCTTTTGAGTCTAATATTAGTGAACTCATGCCTAATGTTGGCGTTGGGTTGTGGTATAACGATGATCGCCTCTATGCGGGTATTTCTGCACCGCACCTGCTCAATAACTCTTTGAGTAGTGATTACCAGTTCTTAAGTAGTACAGATGGGGCGAGACAGTTCAGACATTATTTTGCGTTGGTAGGGTATATCTTTGATTTAACAACTGATATTAAATTACGTCCTTCTGTATTATTTAAAGCAGTAGAGGGCGCGCCCATGCAGTTCGATTTCAATGGTACAGTTTGGTTTTATGAAAAGGTAGGTGTGGGGCTTTCTTACAGAACTTCAGATTCGATTGATGCCCTATTAGAATTTCAACTCACGCCGCAGTTTCGTTTAGGTTACGCCTACGATTATACACTGACAGACCTACAAGATTATAATTCGGGAAGTCACGAGTTGATGTTACGTTACCAGTTTAGCTTTAAGCGATCAAAAATCATTACCCCCAGATTCTTTTAAGAACAAACTAAAGTATGTTTAGCATGAAAAAGTTATTGAGTATTCTTTGTTTATTATTATTTACGCAAATGGCTGTAGGGCAGAGTTTAAAGATGCGTATTGCCAACAGACTCTATAATGACCTACACTTTGCTGAAGCTAAAAGACACTACGAAGAGATTGTAGCGAAAAATCCTGATAATATAGAAGCGGAAGAGAAATTAGCCCACTGCTACCGACGGATGAACGACAGTGAAAAAGCGGAATTTTGGTACGCAAAGGTAGTGGACAACGAACGAGCAGAAGCAGAAGATAAACTCTATTATGCGCAAGCACTTGCTAAGAACGGCAAGTATAAGGAGTCTAAGAAATGGTATAGAAAATATGCCGAAGCAGTAGAAAAAGATAGCAGAGGTGGTAATTTTTACGAGGCTTATAATAATCTGCATATTTTTTACAGCGATTCTGGTAATTACCAAGTAGAATACGCCGCCTTTAATTCGGAGGCTTCTGACTTCAGCCCTATGTTTTACGAAGGAAAGCTGATATTTAGCTCCAACAGACATGGCTTAAAAAACAAGCCTGTTCAGCGGACATTTAACTGGACCAAAACCGCCTTTCTAGACCTTTACATTGTAGAAGAAGAGGGTAGTGAGCCAAAGCTTTTTCACGAAAACTTGAATTCAAAATATCACGAGGGACCGCTCGCTTTCTTTAAAGATCATAAGAAGATGATCTTTACCCGAAATAACTACTTCGAGGGAAAATACCGCGAGAGCGATAAGGGCGTCAATAAATTGAAAATGTACCTCGCAGAGCGAGAAGGAGAGGATTGGCGTAATCTTACGGAGTTCCCTTATAATGACGATCAATATTCTATGGGGCATCCTACCTTTTCACCTGACTACCAATGGCTCTACTTTGCCTCGGATATGCCGGGAGGTTATGGAGGCGTAGATTTGTATAAGTGTAAAGTAGAAGGAGAAACATTTGGGGAGCCTATCAATTTAGGAGCTGCCATTAATACAGAAGGAGATGATATGTTTCCTTATATTGATGCCAAAGGAAATCTCTATTTCGCTTCTGATGGCCATGTAGGGATGGGAGGACTCGATATTTTCTTAGCTACCAAAAAGGGAGAGGAGCAATACGATGACCCCTTTAATGTGGGTTACCCACTCAATAGTAGCCAAGATGATTTTGGGCTCATCTTCGACGAAAAAAGAGGCATTGGCTACTTCACCTCTCACGATCGAACAGGAGGTAGTGGGGATGATGATATCTTCAAATTCTATCGAAAAGAATCTACTGTACCGCCTGTACTCATAACGGGAGTCACCATAGAACAAGAAACAACTGACACGCTAGGCAATGTGAGTGTAGTGGTGAAGAATCTCAAAACAGGAGAAGTTGAAGACCATACAACAGAACCCGACGGAAGCTTTGAGCTGAGCTTGGTACCAGGTGACCCTTATGAGATTGTAGCAATCGAAGACGGGTTTGAACGTACTGTAAAAATTATCGAAGAAGAAGAAAGCGAAAAGGTTAAAAATGGCGAAGTGATCTCGGTTCCTTTAAAGCCTTCTTCTAGCCGAGAAAAATTCGATCAGTTAGAAGTATTTCATATTTACTACGATTACAATAAACACACGATCAGAGAGGACGCCCAAGAAGGGTTAGAAGAAGTAATAGATATCTTAGAACAGTACGAAGAAGCTACTGTCACACTGCGTGCTCATACAGACAAGCGCAGTACTAATAAGTACAACGATTGGCTTTCGTCACAAAGAGCCCAAGCTGCCCAACAATACTTGATAAAAGGAGGTATTGAGGCAGGTCGTATCAAGACAGTAGCCATTGGTGAAAATGAGTTATTAGATACTTGTGAGGAATGTTCCGAGCAAGGGCATCAAAATAACCGCCGTACAGAATTTATTTTTACTTGGAAAGAAAAGACCTTGAGGTCGAAGCCATTGACAGCTCCAATGTCTACCTCTCCTAGTATGTAATACATCACCTAAGCGCGTATGGGGCTTTAATTTCTTTTCGTTAAAATTACTTTTTTAGCAGAAAAGCGCCCATATTTGTACGTTAATTTAAATACTTCTACAGTGTACAAATGGCTTGTTAGACCTTTATTGTTTTCTTTAGATGCCGAAAAAGCCCATAATTTTACTTTTCGTCTTGTTAAAACGCTTTTTAAAATTCCAGGCGTCCCAGCGCTGCTAGGTGCGCTGTACCGATTCAAACATCCTAAGCTTAAGAGAGAGGTAATGGGCTTGTCGTTTGATAACCCAGTGGGTTTAGCGGCTGGTTTCGATAAAAATGCGGTATTGATTGATGAAATGGCACAGCTAGGCTTTGGCTTTATAGAGATTGGTACTGTCACGCCACGACCGCAAGCAGGTAATCCTCAGCCACGGCTATTTCGATTGGTAACCGACGAAGCTATCATCAACCGTATGGGCTTTAATAATGAGGGAATGGAAGCTTTGGTAAAAAGATTGAAAAAACGAAAAACGAAAGTCATTATAGGTGGTAATATTGGTAAGAATAAGACTACGCCCAACGAGGAGGCACTTCGTGACTATGAAGCCTGTTTCGAGGAACTCTTTGAAGTGGTAGATTACTTTGTAGTAAATGTGAGTTCTCCTAACACGCCTAATTTGCGGGCGTTACAAGAAAAAGAACCGCTTACCAGACTACTCCATCATTTACAGGTGAAAAACCAAGCAAAAGCCAACCCTAAGCCTATTTTACTAAAAATAGCACCTGATTTAAGCAACGCACAGCTCGATGACATCGTAGAGATTGTAAAAGACACCCAAATTGCAGGCGTTATTGCGACCAATACAACCATTAGTAGAGAGGAATTACATACACCAACACAACAGGTGGCCGCTATAGGAGCAGGGGGGCTCAGCGGAAAACCGCTTACACAACGTTCTACAGAAGTGATCCGTTACTTGCACGAGCGTGCGGCAGGTGCCTTTCCTATCATAGGCGTAGGGGGGATCCACAATGCGCAAGATGCGCTAGATAAAATAGCCGCAGGGGCTAGTCTGGTACAACTCTACACAGGTTTTGTTTATGAAGGCCCCGCCCTTTGTAAAAAAATCAATCAGGCATTGGCGCAATTATAGGGGTTTTAGTAATTTAGTTGTAAAGTTGGTTATCGATCCGTGAACCAAATTATCAGAGAATACTGATCGAATGATGAAGAATACGTACAAGGAAAATACTTACAAAGAAGAGGAAACCATCGCTTCTCCCAAAAGACGATCCAGCTTGAAGCTACTACGAGATAGGCGTTTTCAGCTAGTTTGGGGCTTTTTCTTGCTCTTTTCTTCCGTCTATCTTCTTATTGCTTTTATTTCGTATCTTTTTACTGCACAAATAGACCAAAGTTTGGTTGAGGCCTTTGATAGTACTGGTATACAAGAAGCCGGTGACGAGGTGGAGAATTGGTTGGGGATGTACGGCGCTTTAGTTGCCTACTACTTTATTTATAAATGGTTTGGCTTAGGGGCTTTCTTATTGATTCCTATTTTGTTTGCCTACGCTTGGTTTTGGATTTTACGTAACAAGCTAATGACGGTAGGACGCTTTACCCAATTTACCTTTTTTACTACCGTTTGGTTAAGCGTACTACTCGGCTATATCTTTTCAACTTTACCAGAAGAAAATTACCTCGGCTTGCTAGTAGGTAGCTTGGGCTATGAGATTGCTTTGTTTTTGAAAGCTTTGCTCGGTTGGGGTGCCATTCTTTTTATTGTATTTTCACTATTAGTTTTTGTCATCTATTTCTTCAACGTTACGAGCATTCAGTCGCCCAACACAAACTGGAAAAGCTCCCTAAAAGAGAAGCTCCAAACCATTGTAGACGACTCAGCAACTCAGGTAGAAGAAACTCCTTT
This sequence comes from uncultured Cytophagales bacterium, assembly GCA_937911505.1. Lineage (GTDB taxonomy): Bacteria > Bacteroidota > Bacteroidia > Cytophagales > Thermonemataceae > CALEMF01. The sequence continues at coordinate 1,453 of CALEMF010000117.1, read as the reverse complement.
TACAAATGGTAATGAAGCAGGTACCACTGTTGCCGAAGAAGATCCTATCGTTACCCATCCGCTGGACACAGACGACCTTTCTAAACTGGATGAAGAGTTGGAAAAAATGGGTATTAAGCTCATTGATGCAAAAACAAAGAAGGAAATTAAACCACAACGTATCAGAGAAGAAAAAAGAAAAGCAGAAGAGGAAATACCAGAAGAAGCCTTAGAAGAGAGTGAGTGGCAACCTACTACAGACATCGAGGAAGTAAAAAGGAAAGTAGAAGCAACTGCAGAAGAAATTGAGCTAGATGTAGAGGAAAAAGAAGAGGAGACACCCGTTGCTAAGAAAACCACGGCAGAGGAAGTGGCTTTTTCCATTCATACAGAAGAAGCAGAAGCACCTACAGAAGAGGTAGAGGAAGAAGAAAAGACAACTGAACAGGTACTGAATACAGTCAATTACGATCCCACGCTAGATTTACAAAGTTATCAATTTCCACCGCTTACGCTACTCAATGAACCTGGGCAAGATAAAGTGCAAGTAAGTAGAGAAGAACTAGAAGCGAATAAAGATAAAATCGTACAGACGCTGGGGCACTATGGGATTAAAATTAGCTCTATCAAGGCTACCATCGGCCCTACAGTCACCTTGTACGAAATTATTCCTGATGCAGGGATTCGGATTTCTAAAATCAAAAACTTGGAAGATGACATTGCGCTGAGCCTAGCTGCACTGGGTATTCGTATTATTGCGCCTATTCCGGGTAAGGGAACCATCGGTATTGAAGTACCTAATAAGAAGCGCGAGATCGTAATGATGCGACCTGTACTGGCTACCGAGAAGTTCATGAAGTCGAAAATGCAGCTTCCGGTGGTTTTTGGAAAAACAGTTACGAATGACATTTTTATAACAGACCTTGCCAAAATGCCCCACTTACTAATGGCAGGAGCCACTGGGCAAGGAAAGTCGGTAGGGCTGAATGTGATTCTTACCTCTTTGGTGTACCGAAAGCACCCTTCTGAGTTGAAGTTTGTGCTCGTTGACCCTAAAAAGGTAGAACTTACACTATTCTCTAAGATTGAGCGACACTTTTTGGCCAAGCTACCTAATGAAGAAGAGGCCATCATTACCGATACTTCCAAGGTAATCAACACACTCAACTCATTGTGTATTGAGATGGACAACCGCTATGACTTACTGAAAAATGCTGCTTGCAGGAACATTAAGGAGTACAATCAAAAGTTTAAGGAGCGCAAGTTGAATCCTGAAAAAGGGCATCGCTTTTTACCCTACATTGTACTGGTGATAGACGAGTTGGCAGACCTTATGATGACAGCAGGGAAAGAAGTAGAGCAACCCATTGCCCGTTTGGCACAATTGGCGCGTGCGATTGGGATTCATCTGGTAGTTGCCACGCAGCGTCCTTCGGAGAATGTCATCACAGGAATTATCAAAGCCAATTTTCCT
>CALEMF010000116.1 GCA_937911505.1 uncultured Cytophagales bacterium | reverse complement strand
AGCTACTTGGAGGGAGAAGGTATTGCCCAAAGTGACGAAGAGGCTTTCAAATGGCTTCAAAAGAGTGCTACGCAAGGAATGGCCGAAGCGCAGTACCAAACAAGTAAACTTTATCAAGAAGGTCGAGGCGTTACCCAAAATGATGAAAAGGCGCTTGCTTGGCTTACTAAAAGTGCCCAGCAAGGGTATGAGCTAGCACAGCAGGCACTAGCTACGGTAGAAGATCCACAAACTACCGCGCAGACCCAAAAACGCAATATAAAAAAGCTTAAAACCGAAGCGAAGAAAGGAGAGGCCGACGCTCAGTACGAGTTAGGTATACATTATTATAATAGTAAAGACTACACACAAGCTTTTGAGTGGCTGGAGAAGAGCGCCCTACAAGGTAAAGAAGACGCTCAATACAGTTTAGGAGTACTTTACTATGAAGGTACAGGTGTCACTAAAGATTTACTGCAGGCATTTTCGTGGATACAAAAAAGTGCTATGCAAGGCGACGCAGACGCCCAGTACGCTTTAGCAAAATTTTACTTTGAAGGTGAAGGCGTTACCCAAGATGAAACAAAAGCCCTTGAGTGGCTCCAAAAGAGCGCCGCAAAAGGAAGTGTAGCGGCTAAGCAGGTATTAGCCACCCTACAAGACACAGCCACCACTGAAAGTACTGGCTCAAACTTTGAAGCACTTCAAACACAAGCACAACAGGGCGATGCGAAGGCCCAATACGATTTAGGTACAAAATACTACATAGGTGATGGCGTAAGAAAAGACATACCAGAAGCATTTGCTTGGTTTACCAAAAGTGCCACACAAGATAACGCCGATGCCCAACTAATGCTTGGCTGGATGTACTTGAAGGGAGAAGGGATCGCGCAAAATATTGGCTTAGCGAAAAAATGGCTTCAGGAGAGTGCTGCACAAGGAAATGAACAATCTATTGAATTACTCAACAATGATCCGTCACTACAGAAATAAATGAATACACATAAGAGAAATATAGGGCTTCTTCTTCTATTATACTGGATTTTTAGTGGGCCCATTGCTGCGCAAAGCGTAGAAGCACTTAAAAAGGAAGCCCAACAAGGCGATGCGGATGCCCAATTTCGGTTAGCCGCTTTGTATTTCTCAGGAGCAGAAGGAAAACAACGTCTACCAGAAGCCTTAGAATGGCTACAGAAAAGTGCACAACAAGGAAACAGCGAGGCGCAATATAATTTAGGGATACTCTATCTACAAGGTACATTGGTATCTCAGGACTACGAACAAGCCGAAAAATGGCTTCGAAAGAGCGCTAAACAGGGTTTTACCGAAGCTCAAAACAACCTAGGAATGCTTTATCTAGAAGGGAAAGGTGTTACACAAGACTATCAACAAGCTTTTCAATGGTTTGAGAAATGTGCGCAAAAAAGCTTTGCAGGTGGGCAGTACAACCTAGGACGACTTTACGAGGAAGGGCAAGGCGTTCCTCAAGACTATCAACAAGCGTTCGAGTGGTATCAGAAGAGCGCTAAACAAGGTTTTGCCGAATCCCAAAATAGCTTAGGATTACTTTACTCCAAGGGGCAAGGTGTTACACAAGACCATCAACAAGCGTTCGATTGGTTTCAAAAAAGCGCTCAGCAAGATTACGCAGGTGCCAAGTATAATTTAGGGATGCTCTACTTAGAAGGGCAAGGGGTTACCCAAGATTATCAGCAAGCTTTTAAGTGGATCGAACAAGCTGCCCAACAAGGTTTAGCCACTGCGCAACATACTTTGGGTACATTTTATATGGAAGGATTAGGCGTCCCTCAAGACCTGCTTCGTGCAATCAGTTGGTATAATAAAAGTGCCCAACAAGGCTACGCACCCTCTCAAAGCAACTTAGGTTTATTTTACTTACAAGGCCGCGGCATTACCCAAGATGATGAGCAAGCCTCTATGTGGCTCCAAAAAAGTGCCCAACAGGGATTTGCTGAAGCCCAAAGCGTTTTGGGTATATTGTACTTACAAGGCCGTGGTGTTACCCAAGATGACGAGCAGGCTTTTAAATGGTTTCAGAAAAGTGCTATACAACATAATGCTAACGCCCAAAATAACTTAGGTATGCTCTATTACGAAGGTATGGGGGTGGCCCAAGACCATACACAAGCTCTCAAATGGTTTCAAAAAAGTGCCGCACAGCATAATGTTGATGCACAGAATAATTTGGGGATGCTTTATTACAATGGCGAAGGAGCTTCTCAAGATTATACCCAAGCAATTAGGTGGTTTCAAAAAAGCGCCCAGCAAGGGAACGCAAAAGGACAATATTATTTAGGCCAGATGTACCTGAAAGGCGAAGGGATTGAACAAAATACACAACTAGCCAAAAAATGGCTCCAAAAAAGTGCCGCCCAAGGCAATGCCAACGCCACCAAATTACTTAACAACGACCCTTTACTACAAGAATAGATGCATATGATTTTACAAAAAAAATACATAGGACTTATTTTACTACTCTGTTGCGCCTTTATACCGCCTGTTATCGCGCAAAACGTAAAAAAGCTTCAAAAAAAGGCGCAACAAGGCGATGCGCAAGCGCAGTATGACTTAGGCGAACTGTACTATTATGGAAGAGGCGTCACCCAAGACTACACCAAAGCCCTTGCTTGGTTTCAAAAAAGTGCGGCGCAAGACAATGTAGAGGCACAGTACAGTGTAGGCTATATGTACAAAGAAGGCGAGGGCACCGAACAAGACTATGAGCAGGCGTATGAGTGGCTACAAAAGAGCGCTACGCAAAACCAAATCAAAGCCCAGTATCAATTGGCGCAGCTCTACTACTATGGAAATGGCGTAGCACAAAATAAACAAAAAGCCTTTGAATGGTCCCAGAAAAGTGCTACGCAGGGCCATCCTGATGCACAATATGGCATAGCAGCGCTCTACTTTATGGGCGATGGCGTAGAAAAAGACATCGAAAAGTTTTTCGAGTGGAATCTGAAAGCAGCAGAGCAAGACTATCACGATAGCCAAACCAACGTAGTATTGTGCTACTTACAAGGGATTGGCGTAACAGCAGATACTACCAAAGCACTCGATTGGTTAGACAAAAGTATAGCAACTGGCGATTCTGCCTATATTTTTAAAACAGGGTGGGCGCTATACTCAGGAGAAGCCCAATTCTCTAAAAATGTGCAGAAAGGAATTACCTACATTCAGAAAAGTGCATCCCAAGGTCACCCTGAAGCACAGTACTACCTAGGGCAAATTTATCTTGAGGGAGAAACTGTACCCAAAGATGTAGAAAAAGCCTTTATTTGGACAAAGAAAAGCGCTGAACAAGGTACTGTAGAAGCTCAATATAGCTTGGCAGCTTTATACATTGAAGGAATTGGTACAAAAGTAAACGTAACAGAGGGACTCCAATGGCTCCGAAAGAGCGCTGAGCAAGATTACCTACTAGCCCAAAACGCACTAGTGGATATATACTACCTGGGTGACGTCGTAGAAAAAGACCTAGACCAAGTGTTGTATTGGCTCGAAAAAGCTGCCACACAAGGTGATAGACAAGCCCAGTACAATCTGGCTACGCTGTACGCTATGGGCGAAGAAGTGCCCTCAGATTATGAAAAGGCGCTAAATTGGTATCAAAAAAGCGCTGAGCAAGGTGAAACAGATGCGCAGTATAGTTTAGGGGTACTCTACTTTGAAGGGAAAGGGGTTGATAAAGACGCTGAAAAAGCGCTCGAGTGGTTTCAAAAAAGTGCTAGAAGTGGTAATGCCAAAGCACAGAAAGTACTCGCTATGCTTTATTATGATGGTGATGAAATTACACAGGATAAAAAAGAGGGTATCCACTGGCTTGAGAAAGCTTCCCTACAAGGTTCACCAGACGCCCAGTACAATCTGGGAAAACTCTACTTTGAAGGAGAAGATGTACCAAAAGATCGTACAATGGCCATCGAATGGCTCGAGAAAAGTGCTGAGCAAGACTATGCAGATGCCCAATTCTACTTAGGAATGCTCTACTTAGAGAACGATCCGAAAGATTTTAAAGCCGCTTTTAACTGGCTTATGAAGGCTGCCAAACAAGGGCACGCTGACGCCCAGTACAACCTAGGGGTTATGTACGATGAAGGAATGGGACAAGACAGAGATGCACTTGCCGCCAGGCAATGGCTTGAGAAAGCCGCCCAGCAAGGAGAGGCAAGAGCACAAAATAACTTAGCTATTTTTTATAGAGAGGGTGATGGCGTAGCACGAGACTACGATAAAGCCATACAGCTCCTAGAGCAAAGTGTAAAAGAAGATTTTGCTTTGGCAGAATTCAACTTAGCCATTACCCTCTTCAAAAGAGGACGTAAGGAGGATGTTGACAGAGCTACTAAACTCTTGGAAAAAAGTGCGCAGGGAGACGATCCTAGTATCACATTATTGGCAGCCAAAGCCTTTTTTGACAATGAAGAGGGAATTCCTATTGATAAAGAAAAAGGGCTTTCTCTACTTAAAAAGGCTGCGAATGACAATGAGCCGGAAGCCCAGTATCTTTTAGGCGCTTTATATCTTGAAGGAGAAGTATTTACCCAAGATATTCCTTTGGCGAAACAATGGCTCCAAAAAAGTAGCAAGCAAGGTTTTGAAAAAGCTACCGAAGTACTCACGGGCCATCCTTTACTACAAGAGTAAGCCACCCCATTTGAGGGTAGTAAGGTAAGATAAGTGATTGCTTTTCAGTAACTTTTTTGATATTTTCAACGGTATTATCTGAAAAAATAATATGCATAAAAAACTTTACTGGTTCGTGCTGTGTACGCTGATAGTACCTGCTGCTTGGGCACAGCGCAACATTGATGCCTCTATCAAGCAAACGCAAGACTCGTTGGTGAGTAACCCCAACTTTAGTTATCGTGTCTTGAAAAAGCTGCACAATCAATCTCTTAGTGGAGAAAACCAAATAAAGGTAGCCTTAGCGTTAGGAGATTACTATGCCTATGTGGGTAAGCCCGATTCAGCAGAATACTATATTCTACCCATTAAAGATAAACCTAAAAGTACCGAGCAAGAAGCTTGGATGTTGCGTACATTAGGAAATAGTGCGCGGCTCAAAGGGAATAGTGCTACGGCTGTACAATGGATGTTTCAGTCGTTGCAGCTTTATGAAAAGCTACAAGATCGCTACATGGAAAGTTCGCTTATGGCAGATCTAGGCATCGCTTATACAGACCTGAAAGAATACGATAAGGCCATTGAGTTTTTTGAGAAGTGTATCGCTTACACCAATAGCAGAAAAGTACTATACGCTTGCTACATCAACCTAGGAAATGTCTATTTCTTTCAAAAAAAGCTAAAAGAAGCCAAAGAAAACTACCTTCAAGCGCTTGAATACGCCAATCGTTACACTAATCCCAAACTTCTTGCTACAATTTACCTTAATTTGGGCGCTATTCATTACCGAAAGGAGCAGCTTCAAGAAGCGAAGATGTATCTCGAAAAATGCCAAGAGATTGCCAAACAATACCAGCTCAATAGTTTGTATCTGCGTGTAAGTACTAATCTAGCCGTGTTAAACTATACGCTGGGTGATAAGCAGTTGGGTATTTTGCAGCTCTCTTCGCTCAGAGAAGAAGCAGAAAAAATAGGAGACTTCGAGGTACAATTATTTATCAATCAGTCATTAGTAGATGTACTAGAAAGTAACCAACGCTACGAAGATGCCAATACCGTCTTAAAAAAGCAGTACAGTTTGATGGATTCTATCAAAAGACAGCAAAAGTTTAAGGAGATGAGAGAGCTAGAAGTGCGCTATGAGACAGCACAAAAAGAAAAAGCCTTAGAACTCTTAACTATCAAGTCTGCCAACGACGAATTAACCTTATCTAATCAGCAAGAAGCCATTAAGCGTCTCCAACTCCAAAAAGACTTGTCAGAGGAGAAAAATAAAAATGAAATTCTACAGCTTCAGAATGTTTCTCAGCAAGCTAAAAACAGAGTACTAGCACTGGAAAATATCTCTCAGCAATCTCAAAACGAGATTCTACAACTTCAAAATGAGCAACAAGCCAAAAATGATGAACTAAAGCGCCAAAGGCAGGTCAGAGATCTCATACTCTTGGGAGGGGTACTTATTTTACTTCCTATCGTTGCATTGGCTATCATTTATTTTCAAAAAAATAAAGCGCTTAAGGCATACAATGAAGCCCAACAAGAAGTCAATAAGCAGAAGATTAATGCTATCATGAAAGAACAAGAACTTTTACTTATTAAAAACGCGGTAGAAGTACAAGCACAAGAACGAAAAAGAATTGCCCAAGAGCTTCACGACAATATTGGCGGAAATCTAGCGATTGTTAAAATGATGCTAGCGCAAGAAGAGATGGAAGAAAATAGCTACACGAAACTGCTAGAAGATACCTTTATTCAAGTAAGAAATTTATCTCACGATTTGATGTCGGAGAAGTTTAAACAAGGAACCTTTACGACTACTATCAAAAGATACATAGATAATATTCAACGAGGAACGAAAGAGAACATTACCTTCGAGGCACATCCAGAAGCGCGTATAGATACCCTCAACGAACACCTACAAGCAGAGGTATTCAAAATAATCAAAGAATTACTGGCCAATGCCCTTAAACATGCGTACGCCAAACAAATCTTTATTCAACTCAACTTATTTGACGATACGCTCAAGCTACTTTTAGAAGACGATGGGGTAGGCTTTCATCCCAATAAAGTAGTGAATGGCTTAGGGTTGATGAGTATTGAAGAAAGGCTAAATAATTTAAAGGGGCATATGCATTTAGATACCCACCCTGGTAGAGGTGTGGTAATCGATATAGACCTTCCTATTGGACAACTTGACCCTTCACCGTATGAAATCTAAACTGATTGTAGCCGACGACCACTCTTTATTTTTAGAGGGCCTTTGCAATATTTTGCAAGAAGAGACAACCTACGAGGTGATAGCTAAAATGAGAGATGGCCAAAGTGTTATTAACTACCTACAACACAACGTTGAAAAAGTAGACTTGGTCATTACTGATATTTCTATGCCTGGCGTAGATGGCATCAGCCTGACAAGCTGGATCAAGAAAAAACATCCTGCTCTAAAAGTACTTGTAGTAAGCATGCACCACGACGAACGGATGATCTATACGCTTGTTAAGAATGGTGTAGAGGGCTATGTACCCAAGGGAGTACAGAAAAAAGAGCTTATCAAAGCCATTAGCACTATACTCGGTGGAGAGCGCTTTTTCTCAGAAAAGATTAGAGAAATTTATCAGAAAAGCCTCAGCCGTATTTCACCAGAGGTGGAAGTACAGTTGAGTAAGCGTGAAAGAGAAGTGATTAAGCTGATTGCGGCTGAATACACTACCCAAGAAATTGCCGATAAGCTTTTTTTGAGCTATCACACGGTAGAAAGTTATCGTAAGAATCTACTAGCCAAGCTTGATGTGCGCAACCTAGCAGGACTCACCAAATATGCCATTAAATTGGGGCTGGTAGATGATTTGTAATGTGTTATAGTGCGTTTTCTAAAATCTGATTCCCATCTCTACTCCCTACTTGATACTAACTACTCCCTACTCAATACTTATTCTTAGCAATCTTCCAGTAAAAAGGCGCCACACAAGGATCACATTCAAAGCCTAAAACTTTACCCAAACATTGTGCTTTTTTCTTTTCCTTTATGTGTACATAAGCTAAGTCGAGGGGAATTTCTTGTACTTTTCCTTCGTAAAGTGCCGTTACAAATACTTGATAGTAACCCTGCTGTGCATCGACGATACGGTAAGTTACTTCTTGGATTTTAATCTTTTCCATTTGATCTGCATCACAGCAGCCACAAAAAAGAATAACCTGCTTTTCTTTTTTCAAGTAGGCTACTGCTGTTTCCGCCTGCGCCTTGGATATCCAAGCAAGCTGATCGGCCGAGGCAGCAGGGAGGCTGAACAAATAAAATCCTAACAATAAGCAGATAAAGTTGAGCGTACGCATCACAAGAGAGATTTTTTAACTGACTACTTTACAAGAATTACACCAGCGTTCTCTCTGTGCCTTCTACTTCCAAAATGAAATCAGCGCCAAAGGCCAGAGAAGGCGTTTGAAAACCGACCTGATACTCGCCTTGTAGTACGCGCTCAGTAGCCATCAGCGCGGTGGTAGCTGTGAGGGCGTAGCCTTCAGGAGTAATTAAGCGTGCTTCTACCGTCTTTTTATTATTACTGGCCTTCCCCCAAAGATAGCTTTTAAAGGTTTTACGTGTATCTTCATTGGGGCCGCGTTGTCCTCCTTTGATTTTCTTTTTTAGATAATTCTGCACAAAATCAGTTTTGATAAGCCAGCCAAAGTAATTACTCAACTTCAACATGCGAATGGCCTTTTTAGGTTGTGCGGTAAAGACTTTAATGTTGGGAATTTGTGTTCTGTAGTAAGCGGTAGAAACATCTCCCCAAGGAATCGTAACGGAGGTATACTGCTTAGGTCCATAGTCGATTTCTCTCACTTCATAGGCGGCAGGTACTACCTTTATCTTCCCTTCTTTGCGAATAGCCCCGCCTCTGTGAGCATTTCGCGCCATGGTAAGTGCCGTACCTTGCGACAAGCCACCTAAGCCCGCAAAAGCCAATTCAAGGTGGGTAGCAGAAGGCAGTGCTTGCTTTAAAAAGCTGGCAAGGCAATCAGAAGGTACTACATCGAAACCAACCCCAGGCAAGACAACAATATTGGCGGCTTTAGCGGCCTTATCTTTACTAGCTGCATATTCAAATACTTCAATCTCCCCCGTAATATCGAGGTAGTGGGTTTGGGTATTTAAGCAGGCTTTGATCTTAGGGCGTGCTGTAAGGGCAAAAGGGCCTGCACAATGCAGTACTGCTTTGAAGGGGCGAATAGCGGCCTCTACAGCGGCTTGGTCATTTAGATCAAACGCTACGTAAGGAAGCTGTAATTCCGCTGCAAGTTGCTTAGTTTTGTTTTCATCTCTACCAGCTAAGGTAGGGCGGTGCCCTTTTTCTACTGCTAATCGACTGATAAGCTCACCAGTATAGCCATAAGCACCGTAAATCAGGAAGTTTTCTTTTTCCATATAAAAAATTAAAAGGTGGGTGTAAAGTGTTATATGTGGCTGGTAATATAGCGCTTTCGTGGTACAAACACAACCAGCCATTGAACGAAGAAAGGGGAGAGATTTTCAAAAACATTTCCTACGAATGATGAGTTGTTTCAACAAATAAACTCATCACCTTCTTATGAAATTTCTTGTTTTATGTTCCCTGTTGCTCTCTGCTTGCTTTGGAGGCAACACCATCAAATCTAAACCCGAAAACATGTCAACAACAGAAACAAGTGGTAAGTCTTTCTATGACTTTACCATGACAGCCATTGACGGAGAAAAAATTGATTTCTCTCAGTACAAAGGGAAAAAAGTATTATTAGTGAATGTAGCTTCAAAATGCGGCTATACACCTCAATACGAAGACCTGCAGCGCCTACACAAAGAACACGGCGAAGAAGTAGTGATACTGGGCTTCCCTGCTAATAACTTTGGTGGGCAAGAACCCGGTAGCAACGGCGAAATTGCTGAATTCTGTCAGAAAAACTATGGTGTTAGCTTCCAAATGTTTGAGAAAATCTCGGTAAAGGGAAGTGATATGCACCCCTTGTATCAGTGGCTTTCTACCAAAAGTGAAAATGGCTGGAACGATCAAGCACCTTCTTGGAATTTTTGTAAGTACCTTGTGAATGAAGAGGGAGAACTGGTAAAGTTCTACGCTTCTGGCGTGAACCCTATGGACGAAGAAGTGTTGAATGCCATTAAGAGCTAAACGAAATAAGGCAATTATATGCGGTAAATTACTGCCAAATATATAATTTTATGGCCTACGAGCGTGTACTCGTAGGTTTTCTTTTGATAAAATACCTTTCTGATGATTAAAGCTTGGCTTTCTGCTTTTCGACTTCGTACCCTTCCTTTGGCCTTAGCGAGCATTGGGATGGGAAGCTTTTTAGCTGCAGCAAGAGCGCAATATCAAGTAACTGTATTATTACTGTGTGCAGGTACTACTATTTTTTTGCAAATTCTTTCCAATCTAGCGAACGATTATGGTGATAGCATTCATGGCGCAGATAGCTTAGAGCGAGAAGGCCCTGCCAGAGCCGTACAGTCTGGGCGTATTACGGCAAAAGCTATGAAGGTAGCTATGCTAGTTTTTGTAATACTATCATTGGCAAGTGGCTTAGCTCTATTGTATGTTGCCTTTTATGAAAGTACACAAAGCTGGACATTATTTTTGTATTTCTTAGGTTTAGGTATTCTTTCTATCATAGCGGCCATTACTTATACAGCCGGAAAAAAGCCTTACGGTTATGCAGGTTTAGGCGATATAGCGGTACTGCTCTTCTTTGGGTGGGTAGGTGTATTAGGAACCTATTTTTTACATACCTTACAGTTTGACTGGCTGCTTCTTTTGCCTGCTACAAGTTGTGGTTTACTAGCCGTAGCAGTACTGAATGTCAACAACATTAGAGATATACAATCAGATTTGAAAGCAGGGAAAAAATCTATTCCTGTACGCTTGGGGAGAGATAAGGCTGTTTTGTACCACTGGCTTGTTCTAATAGTGGCGCTAGTTTGTAGCCTTGTGTATGTAATGGTCACTTATCGTGGGTGGGTACAATTGCTATTCTTGGTAACCATTCCTCTATTATCTAAAAATGCTTGGGCGATTCAACACAAGAAGCGCTCGGCCGAGCTAGATCCTTATTTAAAACAAATGGCCTTGACTACTCTTTTGTTTGTACTTACCTTTGGCATTGGGCAACTCTGGGGATAATCATCATACTTTTTCATTCTTAAACCGCATGCACCAAACTTATCAAGCACGTACCGAACAGTTTAAAGAGCAACTCACTAAACTGGCCAGTAAAACTACTACTTTGGCTTGGCTACGTATCATCGCTTTCTTAGCCTTATTGGCTTTTGCAATTTTATTTCTTAGCACTGAGGGAAATACTTACTGGTTCATCGCCACCATTGTGAGTGTTACGCTTTTTGCATTGCTTGTAAAGCGCTACGTGGCAGTACGAACGCAGCGCCAATTTTACCAACATCTAGTAAACATCAATGAGGCAGAGCAAAAGGCGGTAGCGTACCAACATCACCATTTCCCTACCGGAGAAAACTTTAAAGAAGCACAGCATCCTTTTATACACGACTTAGATATTTTTGGAAAAGGTTCTATTTTTCAATATGTCGACCGAACCAGCACTTGGCAAGGAAAAGAGAAACTAGCCAACTGGCTTAAGCAACCCACGCTTGATAAAGAAGAATTGCTAGCCCGACAAGCGGCCGTAAAAGAACTGGCTGAAAAATTAGAAGACCGGCAGCATTTCCAAGCCACAGGGATGATGATTACTGAAACTGCTGAGGACGAAGCAGAGATTGCCCAATGGCTACAACAGGAAGCCATAATAAGCAATAAAAAGTGGTTACTTCCTTTTATGATCGTTATGCCTGCTATCGTCATAGCGCTCGGTTTATCAGCACTCTTTACCTTGCTACCTGCGCGCTTTTTCTGGTTGGCCATTTTTGTGCAGGCTGTCGTATACATCCCTTTCATCAAGCCTATCAATACCTTTTATCAGCAGATAGGAAAACGTGTAGCCTTACTACGGAAGTACGCAGGATTGATTGCGCTGGTGGAGAAGGCTGACTTCAAGAGTGAGCTATTGCAGTCCCTACAAAAGTCTATTGTGCAACCTAAGAGCGCTACCGAGGCGATTACTAAGCTTACCAAGCTCATGGAGCTGTTCAACCAGCGGCAAAATGCCATTATGGGACTAATTCTGAACCTGCTGGCTGTATGGGATTTGCAGATTGTATACCGTATAGAGCAATGGGTAGTACAACATAAAAGGGCTTTTCCAGAATGGATAGCAGCCATCGCGACTATTGATGCGTTACACAGCTTAGGTAACTTCTACTATAACCAACCTTCGTATACTTTTCCAACACCTAGCGATCAAGACTTTACGTTGGAAGCCAAAGGTTTAGGGCATCCATTGATTCCTATAGATTCGTTAGTAACCAGTGATTTTGAGATAACAGGTACGGGAAAATTCTATCTGATTACAGGGTCTAACATGGCGGGAAAAAGTACTTTCTTGCGGTCAGTAGGGGTTAATCTGGTATTGGCGATGGCAGGTGCACCTGTATGCGCACAGCAAATGACGTTTACGCCTATTCCACTATTTACTAGTATGCGCACAGACGATTCTCTTCAAGACCATGAGTCGTATTTTTATGCAGAACTCAAACGCCTCAAGCAAATTGTAGATCGCTTACAGGCAGGAGAGAAGGTGTTCATTATTCTCGATGAAATCTTAAAGGGAACCAACTCTAACGATAAACAAGCAGGCTCTAAGGCATTTATTGAGCAACTGATTCAACTGAAAGGCGTAGGGCTACTCGCTACCCACGATTTGGTACTGGCACAAATGGAAGAGACCTATCCTGAGCAGGTGCAAAACTATTGCTTTGAGATGAGCATCGACGACAATCAACTCCACTTTACTTATCGGCTGCAACGTGGTATCTGTAGTAGCTTTAATGCTACTTTTTTGATGAAAAAGATGGGGATTGTGGCTTCTTGATAAGGAATTGTTAGTTTGTAAACCAATCGAAATCTACCATACGCAACTCAGAAAAATTCCTAGCATTACTACGCTCTACTGATGAAGCCAATATCAAAATAGCCATAGAGATGGCCAGGGATATACCTACCTTACAAGCAAAGATAGATCATTATCTCCAATTGTACGAAGCGCTTTATAAAGAAGCGAAGCACAAAAAGTCTGAGAAAGAAAAAATTCAAGTACTCAATGAGGATCATTTAATACTTCATGGTAACGCGTTAACAATCCTTCCGGCGGCTATCGGATGGCTTTATCACCTAAAAGGATTAAACTTACGTGATAACCAATTGAAAACACTCCCTGATACGTTTAAACAACTCAGACAGTTATCGTGGTTAGACTTATCTTTGAATAGTTTTAAGGAAATACCTGAAGTCATAGCATCGCTCAAAAACTTAATTCACTTAAGTGTCTCCGACAATCAACTGGAGCAGGTAGATTTGATTAGCCAATTGACTACTGTAAAAGAGCTTAACCTAAGCGACAACCAACTTTGTATGCTCCCCGCCAACATAGGGAAGCTTATTCACCTAGAAAAGCTCGACCTTGCACGTAATCGGTTAACTTCTCTGCCAGTAGATTTCCATAAAATACAAAAGTTAGAGCACCTTAATCTTTATGGAAATGCATTCGAGCAACTTCCTTGGTCGCTGCTTACTTCTATGAAGCAATTGTCTTCTCTTTACCTAGGTGGCATGGCATTCGAGCAACTTTCTACTCAAATAGGCTCACTTACTACGCTAAAAGTACTGTTTTTAAGCGATGGTCAGCTTAAAGTGCTTCCACAAGAAATAAGCAATTTAAAAGCGCTACGTTTTTTATGGCTCGATAACAACCAGCTTACACACCTACCCGAAGCAATTTGTCACTTACAGTGTTTACGAGAACTTGGCCTAGCAGGTAATCCGATTGATATTAAGGAGCAAAAGAAACTTAAAGAGTGGTTACCCGATTGTAAAATATATTTTTGATTTTGATCGCCTTGCGCCTACCTTTATCAAAAAATGATGGACATGTCTGATAAAGAGAAATTCTTGGCCCTGTTATATTCCACAGACCCTGCTAACATTAAGCTAGCCATAGAGATGGCCAGCGGTGTACCTGCCTTACAAGCAGAGATTGATGACTACCTTCAATTATACGAAGCGCTTTTTAAAAGAGAAGAAAAAGAAAAGAGTGATTTTGAAAAGATTCAACTCCTCAATAGATCATCATTAGATATATCAGGTCAAAATGTGGCCTGCTTACCCGATACTATCAGTAGGCTCTCAAAGCTAGCGAGACTGGACCTTTCCGATAATCAACTTCAAACGCTCTCTGATAGCATAGGCGATCTTAGTGTATTAAAAGAATTAAATTTGAGGGGCAATCGACTTCAGACGCTTCCTAATAGTATCGGTACGCTTAGGGCGTTAGAAATACTAGATCTTTCCTGGAATCAATTTCAGACTTTACTAGATCCTATGGAGCCGCTCACAATGTTGAAAGAACTGTACCTTGATGGTAATCAGCTCCAAGCGCTTCCCAACTATATAGGCATATTCAAAGCGCTTACTACCTTGTACCTTTCCTACAATGCACTCCAAACGCTTCCTGACAGTATCGGTGAGCTTACTTCTTTGGAATTGCTTAATCTTCACAACAATCAGCTACAGACTTTCCCAGTGGAAATCGGCCAACTTACTACCCTAGAAGTATTAGATATTTCTAGCAACCAATTACAACAACTTCCTGACAGTATCGGTGACCTTACCGCCTTGAGAAGGCTAGCCCTTTTCGATAATCAGCTCCAAACACTTCCTAGTAGCATTAGCCAGCTAACGGCGCTGGAAATGCGCAGTCTTCACGGCAATCAATTGCAGATTTTTCCTGATAGTATTTGTACACTTACCACCTTAGATACCCTACTTCTTTCCGACAATACCCTTCAAGTACTTCCCGAGAGTATCGGTCAGCTTACAGGTCTGCAACAATTAAACCTCCACGGTAACCAATTTCAGACTTTCCCAGTGGAAGTCAGCCAAATTACTACCTTAGAAGTATTATTGCTTTCTGACAATGCGCTCCAAATACTTCCTGAGAGTATCGGCCAGCTTACAGATCTACAACAACTAAGTCTTGATGACAATCAGCTCCAAGTATTGCCCAAAAGTATCGGTGCGCTCATCGACTTGGAAGAATTAACGCTTTCCAACAATCAGCTTACGCACCTTCCAGAAGAGATAAAGCAGCTTTCAAAGCTGGAGCGATTGGATATAAAAAATAATGCATTGACGGAAACAGAAGTGGCTCAATTAAAACAGTGGCTTCCTCATTGTGAGATCACTTCAGACTTTAACTAACGATATAGCTTATTGATGCACGATTTAGACAAGTTTCTAGCCTTACTAAACTCTCCTGACGAGACTAATATTGAGGTAGCTTTAGAGATGGCGAAAGGTGTACCTGCACTACAATCACGAGTAAAGTACCATTTACAACTATATGTGCAACTTTTTGGAAAAAGAGGAAAAAAGAAAAGTAATACGGAAAAGATTCGACGCCTCAACGGATCCCATTTGAATTTATTATGTGAGGAGCTTGAATCTCTACCTGATAGTATTGGTAAGCTTATAGACTTGAAAGAATTAACGCTTTCTCATAATCAACTTAGGGCACTTCCTGACAGTATCGGTGGACTTACAACCCTAAAGAATTTATTTCTCAGAGAGAATCAACTTAATCGACTTCCTGAAAGCTTTGGTAGGCTTATAAATTTGAAGGGTTTAGACCTTTCTCGTAATCAACTTCAGGTACTTCCTGAGAGTATCGATACGCTTACGCTTTTGAAAATAGCAGGTCTTTCTGAAAATAAATTAATTTCACTTTCTGAAAGTATTAAAGGACTAGTATCTTTAGAATGGTTAGAACTTTCTCATAACCAACTTCGGATGCTTCCTAATAGTATCGGTGAACTTAAGGCATTACAGAAATTATATGTTTCCGATAATCAACTTAAGCAGCTTCCCGATAGCGTTGGTAGGCTTGTGAACTTGAAGAGTCTAGATATTTCTGACAATCAGCTCCAAACGCTTCCTGATAGCATCAGCCAGCTAACAACGCTAAAAATACTCGGCCTTTACGGCAATCAATTACAGGTTTTTCCAGATAGTATTTATACACTTGCCACCTTAGAAGTATTATTGCTTTCTGACAATGCGCTCCAAGTACTTCCCGAAAGTATCGGTCAGCTTACAAGTTTACAGCATCTAAGTCTTGATGACAATCAGCTTCAAGCATTACCCAAAAGCATTGGTAAACTTACTGATTTAGAAGAATTAACGCTTTCCAACAATCAACTTGCACACCTTCCAGAAGAGATAGCTAAGCTTACAAAGCTTGAGGATTTATCAATAGAAAATAATTTATTTACAGAAGAAGCAGTGGTTCAACTCAAGCAGTGGCTCCCTTATTGTACTATTACTTCTGACTTTGACTAACCTACCATTTATTGATGCATGACCAAGAAAAGTTTTTAGCTTTATTAAACTCTCCTGATGAGACTAATATTGAGGTAGCTCTAGAGATGGCAGAAGGCATAGCCGCCTTACAAGAAAAGGTAAATACTTACCTGCATCTTTACGATCAGCTTTACAGCCAAGCGCGTGAAATACTAAGCGATAAAGAGAAAATAGCAAGGCTTAACAAAGTTGACCAGTCTTTTTCGGGGAGAAAAATGCAAACACTTCCTTCGACAATCGGATTACTAGGTCAGTTAGAGATACTCAACTTAAGCGATAATGACCTAACAACGCTTCCTGATACCTTTTCCCAACTTACGCAACTAAAGCGCTTATATCTGGAGCAAAATTATTTTGAGAAAATACCAGAGGTAATCCAATCACTTAAAAACTTATCTGTATTAAATATTGCGTACAACCAACTTACAGCAGCAACCCTAATCAGCTATCTTGTCTCTTTAGAAGAGCTTGATCTTACAGCCAATCAGCTTACTACTTTACCTGACAGTATTTGTCGTTTACAGGAATTGAAAAGGCTGTATCTTCAAGAAAATAAGCTAAGTAACTTGCCCAATCGCTTTAAGGAGCTAGAAAGTTTGGAAGATTTAGATTTATATAATAACACTTTTGAGGAATTTCCACTGGAGGTAGTGGCGTTGAAAAAATTATTTCTGCTCAATTTAGGGAGTAATCATCTCAAGGAGTTACCTACACAAATAGATCAATTGACTATACTAGAGGTACTTATCCTCAGTGATAATCAACTTGCTACGCTACCTGCTTCGATTGCTTCTCTCACGCAACTCAAAAACCTTGTATTGGATAGCAATCACTTCTCTTCTTTACCTGATATATTTGCTGACCTGAAGCACTTACATTACTTGTATGTGGGTAGCAATCAGCTACAGGTTTTACCTCCTACACTCTATCGGCTTCCTGTTTTGAGAATCTTAGATTTAAGTAACAACCAATTTACTACTTTACCTGAGGAAATAAGATATTTACCCAAGCTGGAAGAACTGCAGCTAGAGGGCAACCCTATAAGTCTTGAAGAAGTAGATAAGATAAAAAGTTGGTTGCCTCACTGTACCGTATTTTTTTAATTAAATTGAATAAAAAGTTGGTGCTGCCTTGTAAGTGGTAAATACCTTTAGAGTATGTTTAAAAATTAAATTCTGCGTAATTAACATTGCACGAAATTTTCATCACTTATGCTTCAATTTGCCTTTCGTTCATTTTTTAGCTTCGCTGAACTCCACTTCGTTTCGGTTCTTGATGAACCGAG
>CALEMF010000115.1 GCA_937911505.1 uncultured Cytophagales bacterium | reverse complement strand
CAGCAGCCTTCAAATCCTTGGATTATAAGGCGTTGAAAAAAGACTTAGAGACGTTAATGACAGACTCTCAAGACTGGTGGCCAGCAGACTTTGGGCATTACGGCCCGTTCTTCATCCGTATGGCTTGGCATAGTGCCGGTACGTATCGGGTGAGCGATGGAAGAGGAGGTGGAAATACAGGTAATCAACGCTTTGCTCCGTTGAATAGCTGGCCCGATAATACCAACCTCGATAAAGCACGTAGGCTGCTCTGGCCTATCAAGCAAAAGTATGGTGCAAAAATATCTTGGGCCGATCTACTTATCCTTACTGGTAATGTAGCACTAGAGTCGATGGGATTCAAGACCTTTGGCTTTGCTGGTGGGCGTGTCGATATTTGGGAGCCTGAGCAAGACATTTATTGGGGGGTAGAAAAGGAATGGCTAGGAGACGAACGTTACTCGGGAGAGCGTGATCTAGAAAATCCACTAGCCGCCGTACAAATGGGACTCATCTACGTGAACCCTGAAGGACCTAATAGCAATCCCGACCCTATTGCTGCCGCGCACGACATACGAGAAACTTTTGCACGAATGGCGATGAACGATGAAGAGACCGTCGCGTTGATTGCAGGAGGGCACACCTTTGGTAAAACCCATGGCGCAGCAGAAGATACCCTACTGGGAGCCAATCCTGAAGGCGCTACTATGGCAGAGCAAGGCCTTGGCTGGTTGAGTACCTTCAAAACAGGCATGGGGAGCGACACCATCACCAGTGGTTTGGAAGTAACTTGGACGGAAACCCCTACCCAATGGAGTCATCACTTCTTTAAGAACTTATTTGGCTACGAGTGGGAACTGACTAAGAGTCCTGCAGGGGCCTACCAGTGGCAAGCAAAAGACTTTGAAGGTGAGGGGAATATCCCTGATGCATACGATGATACAAAAACACGTATTCCTACGATGCTTACCACTGATCTTTCTCTACGCTTTGATCCAGAATACGAGAAAATCTCTAGACGTTTCTACGAAAATCCTGATCAGTTTGCTGATGCCTTCGCTCGAGCTTGGTTCAAACTAACTCACCGCGATATGGGACCAATTCAATGCTACTTGGGTTCAGAAGTACCTAAAGAAGAATTGATCTGGCAAGACCCAATCCCTACGCCTACTCATACACTTATCGACAGCCAAGACATTGCTTCGCTAAAAGAAAAAATCTTGCAGTCAGGGCTTTCTATTGCTGAACTGGTAACTACGGCTTGGGCTTCTGCGGCTACTTTTCGTGGATCAGACAGAAGAGGAGGCGCTAACGGGGCTAGAATACGCCTCTTACCTCAAAAAACTTGGCAGGTAAACAACCCCATGCAACTAGATAAGGTGCTGTCTACATTGACAGGCATTCAAGAAACGTTTAATGGAGCGCAATCCAACGGAAAGCAGGTGTCATTAGCAGACTTGATTGTACTAGCAGGATGCGCTGCGATAGAAGCGGCAGCTAAAAAAGCAGGCTTTTCTGTAGAAGTACCTTTTACACCCGGAAGAGGAGATGCCTCCGAGACCCAAACAGATATAGAGAGCTTTACCCATTTAGAACCTGTAGCAGATGGCTTCCGCAACTACCTCAGTAATAAGTACGAGGCTACACCTGAAGAAATGCTAATAGATAAGGCACAACTCCTAACCCTTACTGCTCCTGAAATGACGGTGCTATTGGGTGGACTACGTGCTCTCAATGCTAACTTTGATGGATCAGCGGTAGGGGTGTTAACCGAGCAGCCTGAGACACTGACCAATGACTTCTTTGTGAATCTATTAGACATGGGTACAGTTTGGAAAGCGACTTCTGAAGAAGAGACCTCTTTTGAAGGCAGAGACCGTAAAACGAATGAACTGAAATGGACGGCCTCTCGGGTAGACCTCATCTTTGGTTCTAACTCGGAGCTACGTGCTTTGGCAGAAGTATATGCCAGTGCAGATGCCAAAGAAAAATTCGTAAACGACTTCATCACAGCCTGGGATAAGGTAATGATGCTAGATCGTTTTGATTTAAATTAATAGTTGACTACCATAGCCCTGTCATAGGGCTATGGTAATATTTACATCGTTCGTATATAGAAAGGAGATAAACAGATGGTTTTAGGAGCTATGTAAGTATTCCTACGCTTTTCATAAAAGAAATTTAAAAGAACAAATAATGCGATACCTGCAGAAATGAAAAGCGACTTTATTACGAGTGAACCTCAAGACCCATACTTATCTACCTTTATAGATTACTATTTCTACATAGATATTACTGTGGAGGCGCTTCTTGAAAAGCCAGAATATGTGTTGCCCTTTCCAAGAGTAACCTTTGGCTTTTTCTTCGATCATCCTTTTTTGGTGACTAACCATACTTTAGGAGAAAATAAAGAAGTCAACATGGTTATTTCTAGGATAGCTACCCACCAAGTAACCGTTTTACCTCTTTCCAATTGAATAAAAATTCTGGGTGCGCATACAAAACCCTATGCACTGGCTTACCTGACGAAGACACCTATTCATCAGATGAAGGCTACCCCTGACTCTCTAACCGATATTACCTATAAAAGCAATTACTTTGACCAAGCTCACTTTATCAAGTCATTGAAAAGTATTACAGGTAAAGCCCCTAAAGCGCTTAGGAAACAGCTACATTACTTCCGCTTTTTACAATTTTAAGCGTTTCATCAATACGAAATTTGAGATAAGATCAAATTTTAAAAAAACGAAACGTAAAATCACCCTAAGCATTCACTTGGTAGCTACGCTTGTAGCAGTACTTACGATCAGTACATTTTTTACCGCCTCACTCATAGTAGAGTTGAAGGGCGATGTACTTCTTATCAAGCAGGTCAAGAAGTATATACTATTCACACTTCCTATTCTACTTATTACGATGCCTGTACTAGGTATTACAGGAAATAAGTTGGCGGGCAATACAAAGCATCCCACTATTCTCAAAAAGAAAAGGCGCATGACCTTCATATTCCTGAATGGTCTTATTTTAATTTTTCTAGCCATCTTTCTTTACTATCGAGCTAACTTTGGTTTTATTGATGAAGTGTTTTTGACAGCACAAATAGCGGAGTTGGTCTTCGGAATAATCAACCTTACCTTAATTGGAATGAATGCTAAAGCTGGGTTACGCTTATCCAAAGGCGCAAGAACTAGGAAAGTCCATATTGCCTCTAAATACTAATAACTTTCCCTGAATTCAGGGTAGTAGGATATAGGGCTTATTATCTAGATTGCAGCTTATATATGAGCGGTACTTTTGTAAAAACGATCATAAACTAAATACTCAAACATAAAATGATGACACTCAAACAAATTACAAACGTAGGGTTTGCCTTTCTGATAGCTATTTGGGCTTGCGAACAACCCTCACAAGCAAAAGAAGAAACGCTAACAGTAGAAGGCTGGGAAACACTCAGCGAAGAAGACTACACCATTCAGTATCCTGATAGTTTAGAAATGAACCAAGAAGGGCAGATGGGAGTAAAGTTTATACTCTTTACACCGCCTACTGCTCCAATGGATCAATTTCGTGAAAACATCAATCTTGTCATTGAAGACCTAGCAGGTAAAAATGTGGATCTTGATAAATACGTAGAAATCTCTGAGTCGCAGGTGAAAAGTATGATCACTAACGGAAAACTCACCGATAGTGAAAGAATAAAGGAGGGAAAAGCTTTCCATAAGCTTGTATACACAGGAAAGCAAGGCCTGTTTAACCTTAAGTGGCAACAGCGTTACTGGGTACAGAACGAGAAGGCGTATATCTTGACACTTACTTGTGAAGAAAGCCAATACGATCAATACAGTGCTCTCGGAGAAAAAATCATGCAAACTTTTGAGATTAAGTAGGTACAAATAATCGAGTAACTATGAAAACTTCTTTTTGGGAAGAGGAGAAAAGCCTTTGGCAATTACTCAAGGAATTTAAGGAAGCTGAACCTTTTTTAGAAGCGCCTACTTTATGGGACTTATTTGCCGACGATCACCCTTATGAAGAGCAAGCTACAGCCGACACCAGCGAAGCCTGGCTACAAACTCAAGAACAGCTTATAGAGGAAATATTATCAGAATATCTCTCTCAAACTCCTTATAATCGGGAAGAAATTGAGCAACTGATCGAATCGATTCAAGAATTCACGTTTCCTGAAGAAGAGCAAGAAATAGACTATGTTGCTGTAAAATACAGAAAGCTAGCAAAATACATAGCAGAAACTTATATACTTCCCTATCAACTTAACGATTCTACCCTCCTTCATTTCTTAGACGCCTTAGAAGATAGATTACGAAACCTGAATAAGGCTCACATTGCGGCTTCTGACAAAGCACTGATGGAGGCACATCTACGCTTACGAGCCAAAAAAAAAGGATACTCAGATGAGAAGTTAGCACAAATGCTCAGTCATTTAGAACTCATGTGGCACCAAACTACCCAAGAGGAGCAGGAAATACCAGAAGAGGAAGCAGACTTGACTACTAATGATTTTGTATATCCTCAAATAGCATTGGCCTACTCTACCACTTTCTACGGCTTTGATGATGCGGGTCATTTGTCCTACCACGTACAAGAACGCTTGGCAAACGAAAGATTTAGGCAGTATGAACAAGAAATATCTATGCTACTTGGTAAAATACCCGATAAACACCTCCAACCGAGAAGTTTGGACTTCAATATAATTCATCAAGAAGAGCTATTGTGTATTTACGAAGATTTCACATAAGTACATCCATTTACCTTCGAATTTGAGGGACGTTTTACAGCTTGGGAAGGCAATGGAAAGGTGCTATTCTTATCGATGCGGAAAGAAGATAAGGAACTTCCCTATATCATTGATTTAGGAGCGCTTACACTAGATAAATACGAGGAGATACTAGAAAAATACCATCAAATGCTTGACGAGGTAATGGAGTAACCAGTCACCTTACTTAGAAAGACAACTGAACTTTCCTGATATTTCATAAAGTATCCTAAATGTAGATAACCTTTCTGTCACACCAATAGTCATAAGGGAAGAATTATTCTACAAATGTATATGAAAGCACATACAGCAAGTTTACTTAATGCCATACTACTTATCACCCTGTCTGCTTGGGGGTATTTTTCTTCAGACACGCCTTCTGTCACAGCTTTAATACCTGCAGTGGTAGGAGTTATCTTATTACTACTTAACAATGGTGTCAAAAAAGAAAACAAAGTGATTGCGCATATCGCCGTATTACTTACCCTACTGATTTTAGTTGGATTGCTAAGACCACTCACAGGCGCTGTGGGTCGTGGAGATACACTAGCGATCACCCGCGTAAGCATTATGCTTATCAGTACGCTAGTAGCCATTGTATTCTTTGTGAAAAGCTTCATTGATGCACGCAAGAAGAGAGTCAGCGAGAAGGTGAATGGATAAAGTGTTCGATTTTAAAAAAGTGTTGTAAGCGTAACCCTTGTTGGTTTGCGGCTTTTTTAAGATATTAGAGTATAGATGATTTTAATGGTATAAAAGCTAATATCTATGAAGACAGATCATTTATACAGTATATTGTGTTGGAGTATCCTTACTTTTCTTGTAAGCTGTACAAACAACAATGAAGGCGAAGTCGATTTACTCATTTCTTCACCAGAAAGTATTACGCTAGAGGGCGAAACCTATCTACTTAACGGGTTCCTATTGGATAACGAGGGTAGTATTAATGGTTTTGCAGAGTTAGTAAAGGAAAATGAAACTAGGATTGAGGCTTCTGTAGAGATAGTCAATATTTTTATTCTAGAAGGAACACAAGTATATCGGTCATCCGCTGTGATCGCCATGAACCCTACAGATTTTTTTACGCTCATGAGCAGGGCAGAGCAACTACCCGATTGGGTATTGGAGGCGCCTATCCAGATGGTCATTGAAGTACGCGTAGGAAGTGATACATTCCTATTAAGAGATGCGGAGGTAGAGCAGTAATACTTTTCTCAATGGTATTCCCTTACTCTGTCTTGGGTATATTTATGCCAAGCCCTATTTTGAAATCTACCAACTGAAGAGGGTTGCTATAAATATCGCCTGCATCTTGCTCAAGGATTATATCAGGTTCTGCTTCGCTCGCAAACTGGATGTTGATATTTTCTACCTCGCTACCAGTATTTAAATTCCTTTGAGGATTATTGAGGCTCATATACGCTATATTAGTACCATAATTATAGCTGACACTGAAGTCTAAGAACAGGACATCTTGCTTGAGTTTTTTAAAAATAGTTTGCAGGTCTAACCTAGCACCTACGCCTGCACCTAGATAAAGCGCAGCATCAGAAGACAAAACCTCCTCTTCGAGCGGCTTAGGGCAACTGGAAGTAATAAACTCGTTGCGATCTTGGAGGGCTATATCACTTTTAAAGGTACTCACCCCTGTTCTTGCTTGTAGATAAGGAATAAACGCGCCTTGTGTTTTCAAATCATAGCGATAGGCAAGCCCTATATTGAAGACGTTATTATTTGTGATCAACAAGGCATCAGTAGTAGCACCACTCGGAAAAACATACACCTCTTCTTGTTCCTCATAGCCATACCCTCCTTGGCTGATTTCTATTCCAATGGCCGACTTCTGGTTAGGTAAAATATAAAAGAAATCCATAGCAATGGCATTGATTCTGTCGATGTGCAGAGCCATAATACACTAGGACGGTTATGACTAAGACCCACCCTCGTATAGGCTTGGGCTTTACTTAATAAAGGAAAAAGTAGTAACAGGCTTGCTAGTAAGGTGGAGGCTAATCTTTTCATATTTTTTAGGTTAATTTCTTTTGTTGTTTAAGCTACTACTTTATACCCTGACCTATTACCCTGAATCCAGTGAAAATTCAGGTATTTATCTCCAAGGATCGCTATACTTCGAGGTGCTCTCCTTTGTACCTACATTTGACAAGTTGAGAGATTTTTGAGATATTGATCTACACTAAACTTAGCACGCTTCTATGGAAATCATAAAAACACCTGCCGAAGAATTTGACGTCATCAAAGACTTTCCTTACCAAGAAAACTATGTTCCCTTTGACAACTTACAGATGCACTATATCGAGGAGGGCAAGGGAGAGACTATTCTAGCGTTACACGGAGAGCCAAGCTGGTGTTATCTTTATAGAAAGTTCATCCCTGTACTCAGCCAGTACAGGTTTATTGCCCCCGACTTAATAGGATTTGGGAAGTCAGATAAGATTGTTGGCTGGAAAAACTATTCCTTTGAGTTGCATTTTCAATCATTAGTCAATCTTATAGACCAACTCGCTCTACAGGACATCACGTTGGTAGTACAAGACTGGGGTGGCCTCTTGGGGCTAAGCCTTCTAGGAGAATATCCTGAAAGATTTAAAAGAGTAGTGATTATGAATACCTTCCTCCCTATAGGAAAACCGTTGAAACTTCCCTTTAAGCTGTGGCAGGGCTTTTCTAAGTATCATCCCTCTCTGCCCATTGGTTGGGTACTACAAGCAGGTACTCATGAGAAACTGTCTGAAGAAGTACTGGCTGCTTATAAAGCACCTTTTCCCAATAAAAAATACAAGGATGGCGTCAAAGCCTTTCCCTCTCTCGTCCCCTCTCGTCCTACAGATGAAGGCGTAGCACGCATGAAAAAAGCCAGAGAGGTGCTCTCTAAGTGGCAAAAACCTGCCTTTGTATTATTCTCAGATAAAGATCAGGTAATGAGTGGGCTAGAAAACTTTTTTTACAAACTTATGCCTGCTAGCCAAGCACAGCAAAAAATTATCATTAAAAATGCAGGGCATTTTTTACAAGAAGACAAGGGGGAAGAAGTAGCCAGCTACATTGATAAATTTATCAAAGACGAGCTGAAAACTACCGCCCATGCAGGATCATAAACAATGGCAGAAGATAAACCTCGTATTGCGCGCCTATCGGCCATACTTACCCAACTACAATCTAGGCAACTCGTAACTGCAAGAGCCCTTGCTGAAAAATTTCAGGTAAGTATCAGAACGATCTACCGCGATATCAGAACACTCGAACAGTCGGGTGTTCCCATTGTCACAGAGGAAGGAAAAGGATATAGCTTGATAGAAGGGTACAGGCTTCCACCTGTGTCCTTTACGGACGAAGAAGCAACTGCACTGATCATTGCAGAACAACTGATTCAAAAGAATAGCGACCAATCTTTGACAGATAGCTACGAAAGCGCCATTACAAAAATAAAAGCGGTATTGAAGCGCAGTCAGAAAGCACAGACTGAGTTTCTTGTTGATAGACTACAAGTAAGAGGGAAGCAAAAAAAGAATAAAACAAGCCATTATCTCATTCAACTGCAAGCGACTATCAATACCTTTCAAGTAGTAAAGATTAGTTATCTCTCTCTAGAGAAGCAATATAGTGAGCGGCTGATCGAGCCCTTTGCTCTTTATACTTCAAAAGAAAACTGGGTACTCGTTGCACATTGTCGGAAGCGAGCGGACTTTCGGGCTTTCCGATTGGACTGTATTCAAGACCTTACAATGACCAATGCGTATTTTACACCTCATCCCTTTACTCTACAAGAGTACTTTGAGCAATGCCGAAAAAAATATTTCTCCACCCCTGACATACCCTTGTCACAAACGGCTACTACTTTTACAGCAAATCAACCTGATACTCTTATGCAACCAACAACCGTACAACCCTTTAAACTTATTGGCCTTTCTGTAAGAACCATCAATGAGGTAGGAAGAGCCGACAAAGAAATCGCTCAATTGTGGGAGCGCTTTATGGCAGAAAATATGCTGGAGAAAATTCCTAACAAGGTGGACAATACTATTTATTCACTCTACACCGACTACGAAGGCGACCACACTCAACCTTACACGGTATTACTAGGCTGTAAAGTGACTGACTTAACTACTATCCCAGCAGGAATGATTGGTAAATCTTTTGAAGGAGGTACTTATGTAAAAACTACCGACAAAGGAGATCTTACCAAAGGGATCGTGATTAATAAATGGATCGAAATATGGGCGATGGACTTAGATAGAGCCTACACTGCTGACTTCGAGGTATATAGTGAGAAAGCGAGAAACCCTCAAGAAGCGGAAGTAGATTTCCTCATTGCTGTAAAGTAGAAGACTATGGGAGAGACAGTATTCAAACAGTACCCTACGGTAGCTGTAAAGTGGGCAGCTTATCCAGAAGTAGTGAGAAGTAAGCTAAAAGCATTACGGCAGCTTATTGTAGAGGTAGCAGAAAGTCTGCCTGAGATCCAGCAAATAGAAGAAACACTTAAATGGGGCGAACCAAGCTATATAGTACAAGGAGGAAGTACCATTCGTATGGATTGGAAGCCTAAAATGCCTCAGCAGTATGCCTTATATTTTAATTGTAACACACGGCTAGTAGAGACTTTCAAGGTAGTATATGGAGATTTATTCAACTACGAAGGAAAGAGAGCGATTCTATTTGACCTAGAAGACGAGATTCCCAAAGAAGAGATCAAAGCGTGTATACAGATAGCATTATAATATCAGGCGTTAAAAGATCAACCACTTTTAGGGAAATGAAGTATACATTTTTAGTAGTAATATTACTGCTGCAATGCTCACCAAAAACCAATTTTTCTACTATGAAAGAGAATAGCTTATACGGACTACACGGTAAATTAGTAGCCAAAGCTGGTCAAGGGGCTACCCTTGCTGAAATCCTTTTAGAAGCCGCCGCAATGATGCAAGCCGCTAAGGGATGTCGCTTCTATGTAGTGAGTACAGAAGAAGGGCGTCCAGAAGAAGTGTGGATCACGGAAGTGTGGGATACTAAGGAAGACCACGACCGCTCGCTCTCTGATCCCAAGGTGAGAGCGCTCATCAGTAAGGCACTTCCTTTGTTGGAGGGTAATCCTCAGAAAGGGCAGGAGTTACAAGTATTAGGCGGAGCAGGGCTTTAGTAAAATTAAAAATACAATGGCTCCTATTCTCTACATATCACCACCGTCTCCCCTTAAGAAGATCGTCAAGCATTTTTGGTACGTTGCTGTGTCCAATCCAGATAAGCAAGTTTTTACTTATAGTATTCTCGCAGATGGCGCGCCAGGTATTATTTTTCAACATTATAGGGGGCGCTCTGCGGTTGCTCAGGCAGATGGTACACTACTGCCCGTTGCTTTCATTTATGGACAAAACTCATCAGCGTGTCTCAACTACCTTACTGGTGCACCGGCTGTATTTGGGGTTAGCTTGCAGCCTGCTGCGCTGAAATGTCTATTCTCGATGGATGCACACCTTGCCTACAGTACAGTGCTTGATGCTACCCACTTCTTTTCGTCAGCTTGGTTAGAGCAACTATTTCATACAGCTCGTCTAGGTGAGCTTGTACAGTTGTTTTCTACAAAACTTGTACAACAACTGGCTGATAACACCCTCGATCAGATGATTACGCAGAGTACTCAATGGATGACTCAAAATCCTACACCACTCGATTCAAAAATCCTAGCTTCTCACTTTAACATCTCAAGAAGGCAGTTCCAGCGTAGATTTAAAGCACAAATAGGTGTCTGTCCTGAGCAGTACACCCACATTACTAGATTTCAAAGGGCTATCCATTGGCTATTAAGTGGGCGATACAAAAAACTAAGCGATATCAGCTATGCGCTCAACTATGCGGATCAATCTCACTTCAACCGGGCATTTAAACAATTGGCAGGCTGTACACCTAAGGAATTTTTGAAACTCAGTACTCTTTCACAACCCTTTTATCAATACAAATCGCATTCGTTTGCTCCCTTACGTATTTTGAAAACATAAATGATGATGTCGCTAGCATTCTATTTTATTAGCTAAGAAGCTTATAACTTGTCAATAAAAATAGAAGCGACTATGGTAAAAGTACATCACCTCAACTGCCTAGAAATTCAATCACCTGCTGGGAGAGCCATTGGGCACTGTTTGTTGCTAGAAGCCAATAATAAGCTTGTCTTAGTAGATACAGGGATAGGATGGCTTGACACCCAGAAGCCTACAGAAAGAATAGGACAAGCATTGATTGACCAAGTAGGCTTTCAATTCGATGAATCTTGGACAGCACTCAGGCAAATTGAGCAGCTTGGACTGGTGCCTGAGCAAGTAAGCGACTGCGTCATTTCACACCTAGATCCTGATCATATCGGTGGGCTGGCAGACTTCCCGCAGGCCACTGTACATGTAGGCGAAGAAGAGTACGAAAATTTTAAAAGTGGTCATCCAAGATACTTACCTCATCAGCTAGCGCACCAACCTGTAGTAAAAACGTACAGTGCTAGCACTGAGACTTGGCAGGGCTTTGAAAGCAGAAAGATAGACATCGACTTTGAAGTTGATCTCTATTTTGTTCCTCTTTTTGGGCATACATTGGGGCATTGCGGAGTAGCTATACAACTGCCCGATCAGTGGCTATTCTATGTGGGCGACGCCTACTATCTACAGGCCGAACTCACCGATCCGCATCATCCTGTACACGAGTTGGCTAAAGCAAGAGCTGATAACGATACTTGGCGTTTAGAAAACCTCCATAAAATTAAGCAGTTAAAGGCTGAACAGCCCAACATTGAAATATTTGGCTACCACGATGTGGAAGAGTATGATAGATTTGCGGTGAAAGATGATTAAGTAACAGGCAATATTAAAAATTCCTTATCTCAACAAGTTGAGATAAGGAATGCTATATCTCAAGTTAGCGCCTTAACTTGAGATATAACTATTTATATTGTACATTTAAGCCTTAACTTGAGATATAAACCTTTTAGAAGGTAGCTAATATGATTCAATTAGAGAAATACGTTGCGGGACATTTTCAGAAAAGCTTAACAGGGTATGAATATTTTATACCAACTAATGTGAACGATCAGTGGACTTGGGAAGATTCAAAACTGAATCTCTTAATAGAAAAAGCAGCTATAAAACTAGGTGAGTTAAACTCGTTTTCTAGGCTTGTACCCAACATTGACTTATTCATCCAACTACACGTTACAAAAGAAGCTGTATTATCAAGTCGAATTGAAGGAACGCAAACACAGATGGATGAGGCACTGATGGATGAAGACGAAATTGCACCAGAACGTAAAAGTGATTGGAAAGAGGTGAATAATTATGTGAAAGCACTCAATACGGCTATAGATAAACTAGAAAAGCTCCCTATTTATTCACGATTGCTAAGGGAAACACACAGCGTATTACTGGATAATGTGAGAGGAGAAGATAAACTACCGGGAGCGTTTCGATCTAGTCAAAATTGGATTGGTGGAAATAGCCTTAAAGATGCCACCTTTATACCCCCTCATCACGATTATATTGGAGAGTTGATGAGTGATTTGGAAAAGTTTATTCACAATGAAGCCATAGAAGTTCCTGAACTTATAAAGATCGCTATTGCTCATTACCAGTTCGAAACAATACATCCTTTTTTAGATGGTAATGGAAGAATTGGAAGACTATTGATTACTCTATTTCTAGTAGACAAGAAAATTTTAACTAAACCACTGTTGTATTTATCAGTATTTTTTGAGAAAAATAAGGGGTTGTATTACGATAATCTCACATTTGTGAGAACCAAAAATAATATGAAGCAGTGGCTGGTCTACTTTCTAGTAGGTATCATAGAAACAGCAGAAAAGTCTTCACAGACATTAGCTAACATATTAGCACTGAAAGAACGTTTAGAAACTAAAATCAATGAAGAATTTGGTAGAAAAAGCCAAAGTGCTATTACGCTATTTCGGCATTTACTAAAAAGACCTATTATTGATGTAAATGAAACAAAAGATATAACAGGGTTAAGCTATAACGCAGCCAATGCATTAATTTCAGACTTTATAAAAACAGGCTTACTTAAAGAAATGACGGGTCGTACTAGAAATCGAACTTTTATTTTTGAAGAGTATGTAGCACAGTTCTAGAAAACCATTGTTCAAGCCTCAAAACAACAGTGTCAGGTGTTCCAAAGGTTATTATAAGGTTGTTTAGCTCCTTTTTACCACTAAAATTTATTACTTTCACTCTCTATTTACTAAACTTTCACAAAAAAGACTTAAAAATTGAATCAGTTATCAGCAGCTAACAAAAAAGATCTAGTAAGGCATATTAGTAGCTTAATGATATGTACTATGATTGGTATTTTTCTGTTATTTACGCTTATCCCTTCTATGCGGCAAGTTTCTGACAATGCCCTACGCTTCGAATACACCTTCGCGATGATGATTGTAGCAGCAGTACTAAGTTTTCTACTGATACTTTGTATAAATTTGACTATACTTTTTTTAAATAGCCATCAATTGTTTTTTGAAGGGGTGCTGTTTGGGGGTGTTTTTTTCAATAGTATATTTATGATTGCCTATCTACTGGCTGTAATAGGAATGTCAGATAAGCTATTGGGAGGGTATGATTTCTCGTTATCTACTTATGCTTTGATCCCTTTTTTCCTATTCTCCATCTTAATACAGTTTATGGTGTATCTTGCCTTTTTAATTAGGTTTTTCAAAAAGTGATGAGGGATCATCACAGGTGAGTAAAAATCTGTGAGCTTTTACTTTTTTTCATCAATGGCCTTGACTTGTTCTATCGTAAGTCCAGTAATCAAAGCAGTTTCTTCGTGACTTTTTCCTTGTGCTAAGCATCGCTTGGCGATATCTGTGAGGGCTTTCTCTACTCCTTGTTCTAAACCCTTCTTACAAAGTGTAGAGTCCTCTATGTTGTAGTCAATAGGCATGCTTCTGATGGTTTTAAGGGTTAATTCTTCTAGTTGTTTTACTTTAGCAAGTAAAATCAACTGTTGTAAATACTTTTGTAATGCCAGTGGCGAACATTTACGCGTTAACTTCTCGATGATAGAACGCAACACCTGCTCGTTTTTGTTTTAGAAAACTCAGTAGGTAATGCTTTATACGTAGTAATTTCCATATCAAGTGTTTGTGCAACAAGCGGTAGAAAAAGGGCCTCAATGTTTTCCTTGAAAATACGGTCGTAGATATTACCTTTATTCTCTTTCATAGAGTGGTAAGTTAAGAGAATGTTTAAAAATTGAATTCTGCATAATTAACATTTCACGAAATTTTCATCACTTATGCTTCAATTTACCTTTCGTTCATTTTTTAGCTTCGCTGAACTCCACTTCGTTCCGGTTCTTGATGAACCGACCAACGGGAGCTCGGCGCAGCCAAATCAAGAAACCGACCAATGGGAGCTCAGCGCAGCTAACCGAGCCTGCGAGCTCGACGAAGTCAAATACAAAGCTTCTGCCCACAAACCAGCCCACCTCCCCGCTGGATTTTCAGGCTTACGCACTTGTACCGATCTTAAAAAAGGCAGTTAGGAAAAATTTAAACATACTCTAATCATTTTTTAACTTTGATGAAGCATATAAATAATTTTACAGGGCTTTTTCACATATTAAAATCTTAATACAACATGGCTTGGTTCGATATAAAAAATATAGCAACGGTAGACTCTCCTTCCGTTGTGGTGTACAAAGAGCGCTTTGTAAAGAACATACAATTGGCGCTTCAAATGGTAGGAGGAGAGGCGCACCGCTTGATACCACACATCAAAACTAATAAAATGCAGGAGGTAGTCGAGGCAATGGTCGTACAGGGTATCAAAAAAGTAAAAGTATCTACACTCGCTGAAGCCGAGCTGGCTGCCCTTTCGGGGATGAGTAGTGTACTTGTAGCGCATCAGTTGGTTGGCCCTAAGGTGGCGCGTTTTTTTACCCTCATACAAACCTTCCCGCAGGTTACATTTTCCACCATCGTTGATGACAGGCAGATAGCTACCTTGTTAAATGAACAAGCTGAAAAGGCAGGGATAAAGGTAGAGGTTTACATAGACATCAACAATGGGATGAATCGCTCTGGTATCCAATTAGGGGCAGTCCTTGATCAATTAATCACACAGTTAACCAATTGTGAGCATCTCCAACTAAAGGGACTACACATTTACGATGGACATCATAGAGATAAAGATTTTACAACGAGAAAGCAGAAAATTGAGACCGATTTTGCGCCTGTGCAGGCATTGTATGAGCAACTAAAAGTTTCTTATCCTACGCTAACGCTTATTGTGGGCGGAACACCTGCCTTCACTACTCATTTACAACATCAAGAACGTATTTGTAGCCCAGGTACTTTTGTATTCTGGGATGTCAACTATGCGGAAGCCCTTACCGAGCAACAATTTCATTGGGCGGCTTTGGTAGTACATCGTGTTATTTCGAAGCCAAGTGAAGGGATTATTACCACTGACTTGGGGCATAAAGCTATTGCCGCAGAACAACCGATCGATCAAAGAGTACGCCTACTCAATCCCAAAGGAGCCTACAAGCTCATAAAACAAAGCGAAGAGCACGGCGTTTGGCAGGTGGAGCATTGGGAAGACTACCAAGTGGGCGACGTACTCTATGGCGTACCGTACCATATTTGCCCTACGATTCATTTATATGAAGAAGTCGCTGTCATTGAAAATCACCAAAAGGTAGACACGTGGCAAGTGAAAGCACGAGGGCGGAAGATAAGTGTTTAAGATACAAATCGCCTTAAAAGCCAGTCACTTCTTTGGCTTTTCAATCGCAATAAAGCTTGGGTGAATCCCTACCGCTTCCGCAATTCGGTAGATCACATGGTTTCCATTATAACCATTGGACATAACAACGAGGCCGTTTTTGGTTTCGGGAGAAAAAACTGTCAGTGCCCTTTCTGCTCTATTCGCGCCTGTATGACCGATCACTTTTTCATCTTCAAACGAATAGACATACCAGCCCAAGCCAAAACCTATGTTACGCGGGCAGGCTTCGGAAACGGTAGCAGACTTTTTACAATGCTCATACTGGTTGAGGGAAACTGTAAATTGCTCCTCTCGTAGTTGATCGCTTACTTTGGTATCGTTCATAACGCTTAATATAAACTTGGCGTAGTCCTCAGCAGTGATACGCAAACCACCTGCCCCAAGCGCATTTTCGACTTTTCGGGGGGCGCTCCAAGTACTGTCAGGAAGGTACGACCAAGCCAAGCGATCTTTACACCATTCTTGGTAAGTAAAACAAGCATTTTGCATACCCGTTGGGGTAAACAAGACTTCCTGTGCAATCTCGTTGAAAGGCTTCCCTAGCTTCTTTTCGAGAAACCTAACCAAATACCGAAAGCCTTCACCTGAATAGCCCATTTTTGTACCTGGTGTCCATTCAAACTGTAATTTACCGCCTGTCATGTAGCGCCAGTTCTTAAAGCCGGTCTGGTGGGTAAGTACGTGTCTTGGGGTCAATAATTGTGCACGTTTATCTTGGGCAATGTCAGGGTCCAGCCAGTATTGCGCCATCGGTTCGTCCAGTTGTATTTTCCCTAACGTTGCCAAACGTAAGCATACCTCTGCCGTCATGGGTTTGGCAATAGAAGCACTCAAAAATAGAGTTTTTTCGTTAGCAGGTACCTCTAATTGCTGCTTACCAAAAACTTGATACCAAACGATTGCCCCATTGTTGATTACCGCAACAGAAATACCGGGTACATCGAACTGTGTCATCCATTGAGGAATAGTAGAGGCTAGTTTTTCAAATTGATCTTTAGGGCTATTTATTTTTTGTTGTCCTATACTGTGTAGTGTAGCACTGATCAGTAGGAGAGAAAATAACAGAAGTCGCATAAAAGTTTTTGACTAAAAGACCACTCGCCTGCTGAAAGGTTGCACCAGGCAATAAACTACCTGTGTTTTGTTTGCGTTAATTTTGATAACTTCGTAAAGTTAAACTAGGACTAAAAGCAGTGAATGTACGTAATAATACTTTTTGGAAAAATATAGCCTTTGACTGGGCAGGCGTTTCGTCGGAGGTTGCCTTTTCTCATCCTTTTTTCGATAATCAGGAGGTAGAGATATTTTTAGGGGAGGAATTTGACGAAGAAGGGGAGGAGGTCGGAACCTTACCTACCGAAGAGGAATTAAAAGCCTATGAAAATACTTACAAAGCTTTTCTTGAAAACATAGCACAGCATCTATCAGCAATACAACAAGCGGCCTATCAGCGGTATCGAGAAGTATATGCCGCTTATTATGAATCTGAAGAGAAATCGGGCGCACCACCACTACAAATTACCTCTGTTGAGGCGCATAATCCTTACATCAAAGAACTACTCTATTTAAAAATAACTGAAGATAATACCCTGAGGGTACTTATCCGCTACCAACTAGATGAAGAGCACGGCCTAGAATTTAAGTTTGTAAACGGTAAGCTAGTAACTATAGGAGGCATTGCAGAGACTTAGGGGCGTAGCGATGAATACTATGTCTCTGGGCTTTAGTCATTGATAGTAAATGATGCTGGCAACAATACTCTAAAGAAACATTCACCCGCAAAGGCGAGAAGGTAAGATCCAGCTAAGAGGATGTTTAAAAATTAAATTCTGCACAATCAGTATTTTACGAAATTTTCATCACTTATCCTTCTATTTACCTTTCGTTCATTTTTCCTTGATGAAAAACGAACCAAA
>CALEMF010000114.1 GCA_937911505.1 uncultured Cytophagales bacterium | reverse complement strand
TGGGACAACCTGATCGACAGAACCATTAAAACGTGTAGTAGGAAACTGTAGATTTGCCTCTCCTTCATAGTCCGCTGGGCCCGCTATCTGGTGACCTTCAAACTCAAAAGTACCTGTATTAAGGTAGAGAAGACTATTATTGAGAGTAATCTGGTTGTTATTAGCTCCAAAAATGCCTCCTCCAAAATGTTGGGTAGCATTTTCAGAGAAAGTACAATGGGTAAGCGTATAGTTGCCTCCATAGCCATCTGAGGAGAAGGCAATTGCACCACCTAGAGAGCCCCCTGCATTGAGCGCTTGGTTGCCGTCAAAGGTACAGTTTTCTAGTGTGCCTCTACCATCAATGATAATCCATAAACCTCCTCCCTGTCTACCTGCTTCGTTGTTACTAAAGGTAGAATTGATAAGACTGAAATTACTTTCTTCACTACCAGCACCTCCCTGATTGTCGTCTTCTAGATGGAAAATAGCCCCACCGTTACCCATTGTTTCGTCTCCCACTTTATTGTCTTC
Organism: uncultured Cytophagales bacterium; assembly: GCA_937911505.1. Classification (GTDB taxonomy): domain Bacteria; phylum Bacteroidota; class Bacteroidia; order Cytophagales; family Thermonemataceae; genus CALEMF01. The sequence continues at coordinate 32,981 of CALEMF010000114.1, read as the reverse complement.
AAAAGTACATCGGTCGAAGACCGCTTGTGTACCTAAACCATCAGAAATAACAGCATTAGTAGCACCACCTTGCTTAGTTGCCGTATTGCCAATAAATCTACAACCACATACCGAGTAGATACCTTCTTGCCCAGAGAGTGCCACCCCATCGATATTAATAGCCCCGCCGTGTCCTGTAAGTGGGCCTGTAGTACCTAGGGCACGGTTATTTTGAAAGCTAGTATTGATCAAAATAAGATCACTCCCTAGCCCGCCAATGGCTCCTCCATTGCTCGATTGGTTGTTAATAAAAAGGCAATCAGAAAACGTAGCACGTGGTACATTGAACACATAAACAGCCCCTCCTGCTACATCATTTTCATTAAGCGCACTAGTAACCCCTTCGGTAAAGGTAACATTGATACAGGTAAGGTCACCTCCTTCGGCCATCCCTGTGTCATTACCCCTGGCTAAGATTAACCCTCCTGACTTATCGAAAACATTGGGAATATCTGGAGCGCGCCCATTGGTAAGCAAGGCATTCTGTAAAGTAAAGGTAGCACCAGGTTGTTTAATAAAGATACGTGTCACGCCATTCCCATCGAAGGTAGCATTGCCTCCATCCAACACAACATCACTGTTGATCTCTATGGCATTTGAGAAGACAATTCCTTCCGGGCAGTCACATTGGATGGTATCGTACTGTTCAATAGCGTCTCTAAGCCCCGTTTCTGTACAATCAGTCAATAAGAAAGCATTAGAAATCTCTACCAAATTGATTCCTTCACAAATGGCTAAATCACTTATCACTGGTGGCTCCGGTGGAACGTCTTCCGTTTGCTCACAGGTAGTCAAAAAGAAGAGTGATAAAATCACTAATAAGTAGCGGGACCTCATAAACGGACCTTTAAGTGGTATATCGCTTCACATCTATATATTAGAAGCGGACAATACTACAAAACTAATGTTTTTTTATATAAAACTTTAATTATATGTTCGTTTATACGATTAAGTCTACCAAACTACTGTTTGAGTGTAGGAGAGAAGAGATAAGAGGGTGCTACTTTTTACCAAACTTTTTAGAGAAGTGTTGATAGGCCTCATTGAGCTTCTTGGAGAGCTTCTGAGCAGCCTCTCGTTTTTTTTCGTTGTTATAGAACTTATCTGGGTGGTATTTCTTCATTTGTTCTTTGTACGCTTTTTTAATCACATCAAAAGAAGCGCCATAAGGAACTTCTAAATACTTATAATACTTTGCATCTAGATCATTCTTAGTACCCCCGTATTGCTCACGCTGATACCCTCCATAGCCCTTAGACTGCTGATAGTACTGTTTGTAGCGTTCGTAGCTTTTGTAGAAGTCGTCGTGGTTTTTCTCACCCGATTTGTATTTGCGGTAGCGCTCTTCCCAATCGTCGCCTGGGTCTTGGTATTTGTCTTCACCAAAGCCTCTTTCTTCGAGTATGCTATCAATAGTATCGTTGATATAAGCCTTAATTAGTCGCCAAAGTTTCTCGGTGATCATGCGGTCTATTTAGTAGGATGTGTGAATAATCCCTTAAAGTAAATAAATTAAAACCTAATTTTCAAAGCAGTGAGGCTTCTTGATAGACCTAGCGTAAGATGTATAATTTTCCAAAGCCTTTTTTAAAGGCCTTATCGGCTGCAGTGGCGCGTTGCTTCATTCCCTCTCCGTTGAGGCGCATAGAAACCCTGTAGAGATAAACACCATTGGCAAGCTTATCGCCAAATTCGTCTGTACCGTCCCAAGCATATTGGCTAATATTATTACCAATGCGAATAGGGCCTAGTTCATCTTGTGTAATCTCTCTGACAACCTTTCCTGTCACAGTCATAATTTGAATTTTGATCTGTTGTGGAATCTCTGCACCAGTAAGGGTGAATACAAAGCGCGTTGAACCAGAGAAAGGGTTAGGATAAGGAAAAAAGTTGGTGACAGTAGATTCATTGATAACTTCAAAGTTGATCTCATAGGGGACTGTACCCGCTGCATTACCTCGTGCATCAGTACCCTGTACACGTAAGGAGTAAATACCATCGCCTAAGTTTTTAGGATGATATTCTACGTTAAAGTTTCCTTCTTCTTGCACCCAACGGAGGTTAGGATCGCTGAAGTAGATATTCTCAAAACTACAGCCATCGCAAGGTCTTTTGAGGGCAATTTCTAAGCCTACAGTATCTTCTCTGGTAATGAAGGGGTTATCGTCGCGCAGGCGAATACCAATCAGTGGACTAGGGGAGACGATCTCTCCATCCAAAATACGTACCCCATCAAAGGTGACATCTAAGAGCGGGTTTTTATTATCGGCAATTACTTCGTAGCTCACCTCAAAAATGTTATTGTCAAAGTATTGCTCTACTTCAATACGAGGATTGACAAATACGCGTAGGGCGTTGGTGCCGCCTCTACCCAGTGTTTCTATGTCGATGGTAAACTCGGTGGTTTCTCCTATCTTGGGCGCTTTGATCTGTAGGGTTTCTCTTTCTTGGGTACTATTGGTTTGATTAATAATGACATACTCTACTGTAAGTTCTTCCGAAGCATAGTCTTTATCTCCAATATTTTCAAAAGCAAAAGTAAGCGAAAAGGTTTCTCCTTCCTGCTTCTCACTTACCTCATACTTTTCTGCACCTATCTTGTCTATGTTGATAAAGCCCTCTGGGACACCCTCAAAGAGCACAAGCCATTTTCTGATCTGCGCAGGAGTAGCATTGGCAACATCTCTCGTATGTAAGCGAAGTTTTAAGTAGGGATAAGTATCGGCATTGATGGTGTTGAGAAAGCGTACATCAGGAACCACATTGTTGATGAGAACTTGCTCTTGACCATCCAGTTGTACCCCTATTACTTCCAGCCTATTTTCATCTGTAGAAGGTGACTCTGCCGAAGTAATAGTTTTATACAAGGCGCTCCAGTCGCTTGCTGGCCCAATACGCGTAGAGGTAATACTTCCTTCCGTAGCGCCTCCACCCACTTGTGCATCTAGGTCTAGTTGGTCTTGTGTAGGGGTAGAAATAGAGGTAGCAATGACTTCGTGAAGGGCTTGCCCTCCTTTTCTACCTACTAAGATATAGCCATGGCCATTTTGAAGCGTTGCTAAGGCTGCCTCCGTAGCCCCTATTAAACGTAGCTGAGGCTTAATAGTATTCCAAGTACTGGCATTGATGTTTCCTTTATTGAAAAGAATAACGTAGTCGCCTGTCTTTACAGAAGCGATCCAGCCTGCAAATGTACCGTCGTTTAAGGCCGTAGTACTAAGCCCATTGATGGGGGCTTGCCGACGTCCGCAAGTGCTGAAGTTAGAGGCTTGGTAGGGGGTCTGGGTTTGACCGTCAACGGCCATTAATACCAACCCATTCGTGATACAAGTAAGCGGATTGTCTGTAGCAATAATGGGGATGTTGTCAAAGGAAAGAGACAAGTTATTAACATTCGGATTAGCCCCCCCGAAAGTAGTTACTTGTACACGATTGGTAATTTGCTGAAATAGCCAGCGTCGGCGTGCGTTATCTTTTACAATTTGGACATCTGCACTTTCTGAGAACTGTGGGAAGGGACGCTGTGACCAACCTGCTGGACTATCTTTGATATAAGTAAAAGACTGTTCGTCCCAGAGCACATTGCTATTATTGATGGCATCGGCAAAGTTAACACGCCAGTAGTACACAAGGCTATCTGAAGGGAGCTGATCAGTGAGCAGGGTAGTTTGCCAAGAGGCTACTCCATTGGTAGGCACAATGGCCGATTTCTTTACGGGACTGTTGAAAGTATGGCTGGTATCTATTTCAAAAATGATGTCTCTATTTTGGTTATCTGTATTGCCGCTTTGTGCTACTAAAGTGACAGGTTGGTTGCTCACAATACTGTAAGGAGGTGGGAAGAGCGCCCTAGCGCCTATGTCTGGAAAGAAAAATTCGATGACAGCCCGATTATTCATCTCATTTACCTCAGGAATTGAATCTCTATAATCTAGCCTTACTTCAATGCGGTTATTCCCAAAAGTGCTCACCCCTTCAGGGCGATTTAAGGTAATACTCAACGTGTCAACACGGTCAATGGGATCGAAACCCTCAGCAGGGGTATGGTCAATGACTACGCCAGAGCTTAATGTACGCGTCACGCTAATATCGAGGGGTCTACGAGAAGTTCTGGCTAAATTAGCAACAATTATATTCAGCTTGACTGAATCAGCGCGCGCATTGATGGGCGTTCCGTCGAAAGACTCTAAGGAAAGCCAAGTATCTTGGGTATGATAGTCTGTTTCGCTACCGATGACGAGCCGCATTGCTGGGTCGCCTTGTAGAGTCATCTGTTGCACGTGGGCGAGCTCTATGCCTCGAGATAGCTCACCAGGAGAGTAGCTCTGTACTACGTTTTGATGAATTTTTCCTATCGGGCGCCCAAAGGTCTCTTCTATAGCGAGTCCCACTGAGGCTGGATTGGTATAGCTGACTGTGTAGAAGCGAGCGGAGTAATTATTGAGCCAAGGCGCACCGCCTAGTTGTGCAGTAGCTAGCCAAGCAATGGCGCCTCGATCAGGCGTAAACATCCAATCTTCTGCCAAGCTGAACCTACCCGACCACACATCTCCTATGCTACAGCCATTGGCGAGCACCATGGGGTACTTGCCTTTATTCCGATAGCCATTGGCATCGTCGGAGCATCTCCCAATGTCTATATCGGTAATATCAATACCAGAGTGACCAAAAAAGGTGACGAGAGAAGCTCCGTCGTTGATTTGGTTTGAAATATTGATAAACTCTACCGTTTCAGTAGTTCTTTTTGCTACCGTGAATACACTACCTGCAAAAAAATCTTTTCCCTCTGCAAGTGCTTCGTAGTTACCAAGGAAATTCCTAAAGTTAGTACGTTCATTGGCTTCGATGCCACCGCTGAGGTGAATGATGTTCTTACGCCATACGTCTCCGCCGATGGTCTCGTGTTCCTTCATTTTATTGAGATAACGAGCGACTTCTTCAGGGGTATCTACTGTGATACGGCTAATGGGAATAGCCGGTACATGCAAACGGCCATTGAAGTTGGCGGTTAAAGGAATATCGCTGCCTGGATAGCCGAAAGTAGGTACTAAATTACGCGCACGGTTAGCAGGGTTGTTACGAATATCTAAGCTGATGGAGTAGGAGGGAAATTGAGGGTCTCTGGCTCTTAAGGTAATGGCTCTACCGATGAGAAAGATATATTCAGGCGTGCCATTATCATACATATATTTGGCAAAATTACGAATGGCTAAAGGGCTGTACTCACCATAGTTGAATTGGTCGTAAAGTTGGTTGATGTCTACGATAAATGTACTATGTGAGCCTCCTGCAATCGAAGCACGGTAGTCAGCATAGGCTTGCACTGCATTACTGTAGCCTAAGGCGGGTTGCATTAGCTTTGGATGGCTAACGATGATATAATTATACAGAGCAGGATCGAAGTTGTTGAAAGTCACTGCTTGTAGACCTAGTATACTTTTGGGACTACCAGTGAGGTACAAACGTCTGGAGGTATTGGTATTGTTAATGACTGCATTGAGCGTGCCAGAGGCAGTAGTTCGAATGGCGCGTACGTTGTTAAGGTCTGTGATGTCTAACAAAGAAGCATTACTAGGAGCATTACTGATCTGTACGAGAGAGGTGCCGCCCGCTTGTGGATTGAGTGTAAAGTATTTCTCAGGTTGGCTGTTGGCATTAAGTTGCTGGGCGTAGGTAAGCCTGATGGCCACAATCGATATAGAACTGGTGCCTGTACCGTTACTTACACGTACAATGAAGTCGCCATTAACACTGGGAAAGTCACTCAACTGAAGCGTTTGCGTAAATGTGCTGGCGCTATAACCACTACTGATAAAAGAACCTATATTACGTAAGCTTCCTGTAGAATTCCCAACAGCGATGGTTATGTTGGCATTGGCATTGGAGCGACTGACATAGTCAACTTCCAGCCTGGGTGGTACTGTACCTGTATGATTGGCAATAGGAAAGGTAAAGTCTCTGACAGTATTTGGGTTGATAGGAAGGCTTGCGTAACCCTTGCCTAAGTCGTAAGAACTAATGTAAAGAAAAGAACTAGAGGTAGCGACATAATTTCTCCCAGCCGACATCTCTTCTTTAAAGGCGCGCAATTCCTCTTGATTGTGGTATACTTCTGGCGTAAAGCCTGTATTTGGTACATCAACCAGTGGCATGCGTTTACCGTTACTACCATCAACTTTGTAAGTAATGAAGTAAGCAGTAGTATCAGAATGCAAATTGACGTAAGGATTTAAGTGAAAAGCAGGGTTGGTATAATAAAGCGCTCTGTCGGGGAGGCCATCATTGCCTTGGCCGTAAAACTCTACGTAGTCGGTTGGGTTTAAGACACCATCGGCCTCTCCCTGTACGCGAATGGCTTGTTCTTGACCTCGGTGAAAAACTTGTATGGTACGTGGGTCGATAGACGTTGGGAAGCCGCCTGCTTGCAGTTGTGCAGGTGTAATTCGGTAAAGCCCTTCTTCTACTACAGGAATTTTATAGTAGGTTTGGGTGTAATTGATCCATTCATTACCATATTGGGCATAACTGGTAGTTACCATACCCATAAGAAGGTATAAGATGTACGTTGATTTCTTCAAATACTTCATAAACAACCCGTTAAAAACCTACCTTTACCGAAAATACGTTGGAATACAAAGCTTCTGCTTGATCGCCAATGTCCGTTAAGGCGTAGTCGATGGCAAATTGCTTAAACTGTAGTCCTACGCCAAAGTTCATTTGGTAAGTGTAGTATGTAGTACCATCAAAATCTTTGATTTCTTGTACCTCACCTGCGCCAAAACGTAGAAAGATTTTCTGCTTGTAGTCTGCTTCTACCCCTATACGTGGATCTATAGAAGCAAAGTTGGAGCGAATCAGCACGTTTCTTTGCCCATCGAAGGTACTTGCTAAGTCGAGTGCTGCTAAGAAGCCAAAGTTTTGAAAAACAGGAAATCGCTTGGCGACACCTACACTTAGTTTGGGTACTGTCACTTCAACTGAATTCTGAGGGATAGGGTTACCAGTCTGTACGTAAATATCGTAAATGAGGGCAAGATTATGGTTCCAAGCGGTAAAAGTACCTGTAATGTCTCGGGCCATTACTCCTATCACCCAGCCGTTACGTTCAAGTTGTGCGCCCGCATCCAAGCCAAAGCCCCAAGCCGTTGCAAAGTCACCTGCTTGGCGATGTACGATTTTGAAGTTCGCACCTAACTGTAAGCCTTTTATCAGGTTGCTTCTACGTGCATAAGACAAGAGAAAAGCGTAGTCGGCAGAAGAAAAGAAAGTAATGTTGTTGTAATTAATCGCACCGTTGATGTCATACAAGAAGCGCGTATCAGGAATATCGTCCACCCCAAAGCGAATGATAGAAACCCCGATGTGGCTGTTAGAGTCGACAGGAGTGGCAAAGGCAAGGTAGTCGTACTGAGCAATTCCAGCAAAGTACTCAGCGTGCATTAACGTTCCTTGGTACTTGTCTTCTATGTTGAGTAAGCCGGCTGGATTCCAATAGCCAGCAGTGACGTCGTTGGCTACTGCTGTTTGGGCACTGGCCATCCCTAATGCTCTAGCACCTACCCCGATATTTAGAAATTCATTGCTATATTTGGGGGTGTTTTGCGCAAGAAGAGACTGGCTTAACAGGCTGATAAATCCTATGATACGAATGATTTTCATTGCTAGTATATACACGAATCATTGATAAAAGTAAACAAATCATGAGCGGATCACAAAGGTGTTTACGAAATGAGCGCTTATTAGGATGTAAGAAGTGGGTAGAAAGTTGGTAATTAGTAGATAGTAGTTAGTACATAGTATCAAGTATTGAGTATCAAGTAGACAGTATTGAGTAATAAGATGACAATAGAGGAATTAAAACAACGGAAATTGATTTTATTAGAGGCGATTAGCGGTAGTAAAGCTTACGGTACAGATACACCACAATCAGATACGGATATCAGAGGGGTGTTTATTTTACCCCAAGAGGCCATCTATGGGCTGGATGATGTAGCGCAAATAAGCGATGAAACCCAAGATATTACCTATTACGAGCTGGGTCGGTTTATAGAACTATTGGCCAAGAATAACCCTAATATTTTGGAGCTACTCAATGTACCGTCTGACTGCTTATTATACAAACATCCCTTGATGGATCACATTAAAAGTGAAGATTTCTTGACCAAACAGTGTAAAAATACTTTTGCGGGCTATGCCATGACACAGGTAAAGAAAGCACGTGGATTGAACAAAAAAATCTTAAATCCTGTAGAGAAAGCACGTAAGAATATTTTGCATTTTTGTTATGTGACAGCAGGGCAGGGGGCTGTACCTCTGCTAAAATGGCTTGAGATAAAAAACTATCAGCAGATACATTGTGGCTTGGTTAATATTGCACACATGCGCGATGTATACGCGCTTTTTTATGACGATGCGGGTACTTATAAGGGTATTATGCTAAAAGAAAAGGCCAACCAAGTAGCCCTGAGCGCTGTACCTAAGGAAGCACACCCTGAAGCCTACCTGTATTTCAACAAGGATGGCTACTCGTATTACTGCAAGCAATACAAAGCTTATTGGGACTGGGTAGAAGAACGCAATGAGGCGCGCTATGAAAATACAATGCAACACGGTAAGCATTACGACACAAAAAACATGATGCATACCATGCGCCTGATCGATATGGCAGAGGAAATTGCTCTACAAAAGCAGGTCATTGTAAGGCGACCTAACAGAGACTACTTGATGCAGATTCGAGCAGGTGAGTTTACTTACGAAGCCTTACTCGACACCGCCGAGAAAAAAATCGCCCAGATGGATCACCTTTATGAGCAATCCGACTTACCAGAGAAGGTAGATCTAGAAAAGGTAAATGCCTTATTGGCTAGGATGCGTAGGGAGTATTATGGGTGATGGTAGACTTGTAGGGTTTGGAAGGTGGGAGGTAGCGCTTTTTTCTAAACCAAAAGGATAATAATTGTACTATTTCAAAGAAGGTATTTATTATCACCAGATAATCTGAACTACTACCGCTAGAGTTTTAAGAAAACCTTTCTTTTAACTTCAAAAAAGGCTTTTCATAGTACCAGTAGCTCAGGTAACTGATGATGAGAGAAACTACAAGCGCAATCAATACGTAGCATATCCCCAACCAAAAGGAAGCAGTATTGTCTAGGTCTTTTACTTTATATAGCACTACGGCCACCTGTATACCAATAGGATGTAACATGTACATACTGTAGGTATATTTACCCCAACCAGAGAAGTACCTTAAACGCTTGTACTTTAAAAGAGAGTATTTGCTGTAGTTCTGCTCTAAAATGATGAAAGCAAAGAAAAGTGTAATTATAAAGCGGCTCAGTGGGCTAAAAGCGTGTAAAGAGGAAGCTAAATAGTCTGGATACATGAGCATACCAATCCCCACCACATAGCCTACAATAATGACTGTTCTAGGAAGGCGCTCCCAAAAGGAAATAAATCTTTTGGAATGCAAAGCATAATAAGCACAAACTCCTCCTAAACCCAGATCGGCCATTACAGAAAAGGTGTGGTAGTACATAACAGCACCGTCGTCTTGATGTATGTACCTGAAAATAAAACAGCTAATAATAATAAAAAAGGGAATGTACTTATAACAATACTTAGGAAGGAAGAAAAAAAACAAAGGCCAAAAAAGATAAAACTGCTCTTCTATCGCCACCGACCAAGTAATGCCCACCATCATAGGCTGGAGGTCTACAAGGTCATTATGATGAATATAAATACTATCAAAGTTGCTTAGAAAAAGTAAGTGGTAAGTAAGTAGGTCTGGAATATTGCTTTCTATACCCATAAAGCCTTTCAAGAAGGGATAAATGGCAAAGCCAAATAGGACAACAAAGTAGTACAGCGGCCATATCCGTAAAACTCTTCTTACATAAAAGTTTTTGAGTCGAAAACCTTGCTGTTGTTCTTCTTGAAGAATAAGATAAGTAATTAAAAAGCCACTTAGTACAAAGAAAAAAGAGACACCATTTCCTCCAGTACTAAAGAAGTTGATAAAGCGATGGTAGGTATCGTTTGCCCATAAGCCCTTCAGGGTTTCATTAAGCATAGCGTGAGAAGCAAAAACCGAGAAACACGCGATTGTTCTGAGCGCGTCTAAATTATCGAAATAGACTTTAGGAAGTTTTTCTCTCTTTATGACTTCAGTGCTAAAACTCATATCCAGTCCAACTATTTATCTTATCTATTTCCAAGTATTCTTTTCCAAAGGGTACGCATCAATTTTGGGGCATCATCAAAAGTGTTTCTCTTTTGGGTAATTTGTACAACTTGGTTGTCTTTTGTATCTACCACATATGTAAAAACAAAGCTACTTTCAGGCTCCCAGCCAGCCAGCTCACCAAAGCGAAGGTCGTTGACTAAGAATTGATTTTCTCCTTTCTGCTCTACTGTGTAGTAGCCTTCTGTGATGGAGAGGAGTCGTCTTATTTCTTGTTGTGTCATCAGCGAAGTAATCAAGTAATGTTTCTTGGGTACTACCTTAAAACGAATGTCTTTAGAATCATCCAAGAAAGAGTAGTAGCCAATCAGAAAGGCCTCTTCGGTTTCGATGTTGCTAGTCCAGAGAAGAATATTAAGAGGCGTAGGGCGGGTATCAAAACGGCTGTAGGTGATTTGTTGTGCATCTAGCGCTTGGGTAAATATAGTGTTTGCATAAGCTTTTACAAACATCGTGATAAGCAGGTAGCTGCTGCTTAGTATCAATCCTAAACGACCATAGAAAGCCCTCTTGGGATCGTTTTTTCTAAGACGTAGCGCAAAGAGTAGACAAGTCAAAAAGGGGAGGGTATAAAGCGGGTCAATCACGAAAATGGTTTTGAGCGCCAAACGATCAGGAAGTGGGTAGAAGAGCTGTGTACCCCAAGTGGTAAAGAGATCGAGGAGGGGATGGGTAAATAAGCCCCAAAACATGAGCTTTGCCCAGTCTTTCCAGGTAGTACCTGCCTTGGGGTAAAGCTGTTGGATTAGCCAGCCGAAAACAGGTGCAAACAGTAAGGCAAATAAGATAGAATGAGAGAAGCCTCGATGTACTTCTAGCTCTGTAACTGTATCTGTGAAGCGCCCTATCATCACGTCTAAATCTGGAATAGTACCCGCGATGGCTCCCCAGAGCATCGCTTTATTGCCTACTTTTTTGCCTAGGGTAGCCTCGCCTACCGCCGCACCAAGTACAATTTGTGTCAGAGAGTCCATGCCGCCGAATCTAAGAGAAAAAAGTGAAAAGAAAAAGAAGTTTAGGAGGATAGCGCTTGATTATAAAACTGAAAGACTGCCTCAATCACTTCTTCTTGTGCTGCTTCGGTAAGCTCATAATAGAGCGGAAGCCTTACCAAACAGGCGGCAAAGCGATCACAATGAGGAAGTGGCTTGCCTTTATAACGCGCTTGGTAGTAGGGAGAACTATGTAGAGGGAGATAGTGGAAGACCGCCAGTATATCTCTGGTTTTAAGAAAGTTAATGAGACCATCTCTTTCTTGTTGGTTGCGACAGACTAGATAAAAGATACTGGCATTGTCTGACCTTGGTAATGCTACAAGGTCCTTTTCTTTTAACGGGGTGAGCGCCTTGTAATAACGTTGCCAAATGGCAGTTCTGCGTCGTTGGATGTCATCTAGGTGCTCTAACTGTGCAAAGAGAAAGGCGGCCGTAATTTCAGAGGGGAGGTAAGCACTCCCTACATCTATCCATTGATACCGTTCTATCTTGCCTCTAAAAAATTGTGCACGATTGGTGCCTTTCTCTCTAATAATCTCGGCTCTCTCTATGAAAAGTGGTTCATTAATGACCAACATACCTCCTTCGCCAGCCATAATATTTTTGGTTTCGTGAAAAGAAAAAGCAGCCAAGTGCCCTATTCCTCCTAATGGCTTATTAATGGCAGGATCGTAAGAAGTATAATAGCTATCGACTGCTTGCGCAGCATCTTCTATGACAAATAAATTATATTTTTCTGCCAAAGCGAGCACAACATTCATATTACAGGGAGTACCTGCGTAGTGTACTACTACAATGGCCTTTGTCTTAGGTGTAATCAACGCTTCGAGTTGTTCCTCTTCTATATTGGGATGATTCGCTTGGCTATCGGCAAACACAATGTTGGCGCCTCTCAGTACAAAAGCATTTACTGTACTTACAAAGGTATAGCTCGGCGCAATAATTTCGTCACCAGGTTGCGTATGAATTAAAATAGCAGCCATCTCTAAAGCTGCAGTACACGAAGGGGTGAGCAGACATTTTTTAAAACCATAGCGTTGCTCAAAAAAAGCTTGACATTGCTTGGTAAATAGCCCATCGCCTGAAATTTTACCAGCGGTCATCGCTTGTTGAATGTAGGTGGTTTCTACACCTGTAGCGTAAGGTTTATTAAAAGGAATACGGTATTTCATGTGGGGTAACGCTTATAGCCAAAGATGATAAATAGCGGTCTCTTTTGCTACACGAAAGCCTACTTTTTCATAGAGTCGGCAGGCAGCTACGTTGGCAGCTTGTGTAGTAACGTGTATTTGAGCATAGCCTTGGCGATACGTTTCCTGAAAAGCTTTTAGAATAAGTTGGGTGGCTACTCCTTGGTTACGCGCTGTTTGGTGTACGGCAAGCAGGTCGATAATGGCTTTATCTCTTGTAAGCTTGAGGGTAAGTAACCCTTTGATTGCTTCTTCTTGCTTGTAGACGAATACGGTTTGTGTTCGTACCGCTTGTTCAATCCAATGAGTATAGAGCCGTTCAAATGTGCCCTCTGGAAAATTTGTGTCTTTTTTAAAGCGAGAATACATGCCACTGGATAAACTAAGTGCTATCAACGCTTGGTTGGCTTCTTTTGCGGTATACAATTGAATAGAGGGATGAGAAGAGGGAGTATCAGCAAGCGCTTGCAGTGCGTATACGTATTGGATTTGTCTGGCTACTCGTACAAGAGAGGTAACTGGAGGAGGCGACTGTAATTGAGTTTGTGGCGTAGTATATAAGTAGACAAGTCGATACGCGGCAGCACTGGCTGATTGTAGCAGGGCAGGAAGTGAGCTGTTCTTCCATAGAAATGCCTTACCCACCTTGTAGCCAAAAAAGTCACTATCCCATGCGCATTCTTCTATCTCATTATCCATTACGCTTGCGTTTTATGATGTAAAGCGGTCGATTTTTAACCCCTTCAAAGGTCTTCCCTACGTATAAACCTACCATCCCCAACGTCATCATTATCAGCCCAGAGAAAAACCAGATAGAAATAATAAGGCTTGCATAGCCTGCTACTTGGATTACACCTAAAAAGTATTGTACAAAGACCACTAACGCTGCCAAAAAAGCCAAGGTGGCAATCAAGAAGCCTAACTTTACGAGTAGCCTAATGGGTTTATCTGAGTAAGCCAGCATAATATCAAGTGCCAGATGGCGTAGCTTCTTAAAGGTGTAAGATGACTTTCCTTGTATCCTTTTTTTACTTTGCGTCTCTATGGCAGCTTGCTTGAAGCCTACCCACTTGACCATAGTGGGGAAGTACCGAATTTGTTCGGGCATCTTACAGATAGCCTGTACAACTTCTTTATGATAAATGCCAAAATTACCAACAGCAGGATCGTGTTTAGTACCCGTAAGATAGGAGAGTATTCGATAAAAGAGCCAAGAGAAAAAACGTTTTAAAAAAGTCTCTTTCCTTTGTTGCCTGCGTGCCAGTACTACCTCGTAGCCTTCTTGGGCTTTTTGATAAAGGCGTACAATCTCTTCAGGAGGGTCCTGAAGGTCGCAGTCTATTACTACTATCCACTCTCCTTGGGCTTCATCTAAGCCAGCCGTAATGGCATAGTGCTGCCCAAAGTTTCGACTAAGCTGAATACCTTTTATTCTGTTATCTTTGTCACAATTCTCTACAATCTTTTGCCAACTATTATCAGGCGAACCGTCTTCAACGAGTATAATCTCGAAGTGTGGCGTAAGTGGTTTAAGTACTGCTATAAGTTGCGTTACAAGGGGATCAACAAGGTGCTCTGCAAGGTATACGGGGCTGACAACGGATATACTGATTTGCGAAGCGACCATGAAACTTACTCGTTTATTTTGAGGTACCAAAAGTACTTGAAGTAAAACTTACTCAAGTCAACGAAATGCTTTTTACGAAGCGTGAGGTATTTGAAAGCTCTGCTCAAATATAGCAACTTTGTATAAAGCCAGCCTTTTTCTTGAAGAAAAAAGCTTGTCTCATTAGGAAGAATTTTCTTTATTCTTTGGAAAGTATTCTCTGTGTTAGGAGTACTGGCAGACCCATAATGGATGACGCTAGTACTAGGTGTAAAAAGTATCTGATAACCTAGTTTTTTGATCTGATAGCACCATTGCACATCTTCAAAGTACATAAAGAAGTCATCTGGTAGCTTTTGATTAGGAAGCTGACGAATGACTTCTCTCTTGATCAGAAAAAAAGCCCCCCATACCCAGTCGGTATAGGTCTCTTGTTGGTGGTTAAAGTAGAATCCCATCAGACTTTTGGCACCAAGTAGTTTATGTAACCGAAAGGTCTCTGTAAGCTCATAACGAATCGAAGGAAAACGATTGGCGATTGGTTGGTATTGTCCATTGGGATAGATTAACTGAGGTGCAGTAACGGCTATTTTCTCTTGTGTTAGGAGCTTATCTAAACAAATTCGGATACTATTTTCTGTAAGCTTTGTATCACTATTGAGAAGCAAAACATAATCACCTTGTGCCTTGGCAATTCCTAAGTTATTCCCTTTGGCAAACCCCACATTAGTGTCACTTTTAATGAGCTGAATTTGTGGGAATTTATCTTTAAATAAGGTAGGATCTTCCTCTTGCGAGGCGTTATCTACTAAGATAATCTCGTAGTCAACTTTTTGGGTATATTGGATAACAGTCTCAATGCATTGGCAAGTCAATTGAAACGTATTATAGTTAATAATGACGATGGAGACCATCCTTTACTACTTTTCTATGACACCAATACCAGCCCAGCCTTGTGTAGGATGACCTATAAACTCTTGGAACTGGTAATCATTTTTGATTTCGTGCCAATATTGACCAACCCCAACTTGCCAGCCTTCGGGATGCTCTGCAATGTCGTGAAAACTTATAAGTCCCCCTTCTTTTACTAAGGGTGCATATAGTTTAAAATCCTTCTTGACACCTTCGTAGCGGTGGTCTCCATCAATAAATAGAAAGTCGAGTGGATTACCTTGCAGTAGGTCTTTTACTTGTTGTAGCGTTTGCGGTTCGTGAGAGTTGGCTCTATGGAGTACCATACGTTGTTGCTCACTTACAAAAGATTCATAAAAAGCTTGCCTATAGGCGGGATAACCTCCTCCATAGAGTCCATCGGGTAAATCGATAGAAATGATAGTAGCTTCTGGATGGGCTAGCTTAGAGAATAAGAAAAGTGAGCCACCATTGGCAGTGCCTATTTCTAATAAAAAGCGAGGCTTGCGTGCTTCAATAAGTTGACAAAGGGCTAGTATTTCAGTACGTACCTGTTTAATCCAAAAGAAACGTTGCCATTTTTCACTATCAATTAAGTCGATGAGTTGTTCAGCATTGAGCTCTTCTGCTTCTTCACGAAGTTGTGGTGCGAATTTCTTTAGCTCGTTTTTAGCGTTGAAGGCTTGTATTTGCTTTCTTATTTGTTGAAACATAATTATTGAAATAGTTTAAACCAGAGGCTTTTCAGACGTGCTAAATTACGATTATTTTTTAAATAGAGCTGAAACTTAGAGAGAGGATAAGTGAGTGATGGAATACGTTCGATTACCTCATCAATTGTATCGCCCTCAAGTAATGCCAATTTTTGCCAAGTGCTTGGGCGTATAGGGTGGAAGTTTTCAACTGATTGATAATTATACTGATTGATCCCTTTCCAAAAATTGAAGTAATGCTCTGTATCGAAGTCAGCTTTATGCCCCCAATTCGATATTTTTTGCCAAACCTCCTCTGGACTTCTCGCCCACGTATCGTGTAACATGAAAAAAGGACTGATATGGTTGAAATAGCCATTTTTACGGCCGTAATCGTAGTGTGGAAGTGTAGTTGCTACTTGTACTAGCTCTTGCTGTTTATCTGAAAGCGCTACGTGGAGGTAGCCTTTCTCCACCTTTTTAAACAAATTAATCAGGGAAACACAAACATTAAATGGCTTTTGTTGTGAGGAAAGCTGTCGAATATAAGAGACAAAGGCATCAAAATTTAAAAAATACTCGTCTGCATCTAGCTGTATGTGCCAACCTCCTTCTCCTAAAGCTTTTGCTAATAGATTACGCTCCCTTACTTCACATTGCATAGGAGTAAGATGATGCTGGTAGAAGTCATCCTCATACACTTTTATTTTGTTTTTTGTGTCGAGTTTGTTGAGCATTTGTTGGAAGCCTACTTCATCAAAGTTGAAGTGGTTACCACTCCAGGTAAGTCTTTTTTTGTCTAAGGCTAGATAAATACAGTCAGCTTGATCATATACCTGAGGCAAGGCGTTATAAAGCAAATACCAATCGTAAGAAACTAAAAAACCAACTTTTATGGGTGGAGCTGTCATGTTCTAAGGAGCATTTTTTTAGTGTGGTAGGCCACATCCTTGAAAAAGGTAACATCTTGGAGAGGATTTCTCAGTAGGGTTAAGAAGGTTTCTTTATAACCAGTTAAGAATTTCCTTTCCTGAAAGGCAATCATAGCATTGTAGCGATGTGTGTAGGGATGTATAGGAAACACTTTGAATAAATACCGACAGAATTTCAAGGCTTTCTCCTTTTTCTTTTGTAGAGGAAGTTGCGCAAAGCTTTGGTTAAACCATTTCTCAAGTCGCTCATCTGCAATTTTCTTTTCAATACGATGCCAGTAATGCCGATTATATGCTTCACAATCAATTAGATTACTTCTTTTTTGGAGAATATACGAAAAAGCATACTGCTCACAGGCGTGGTTACGCGTAGGGGCATAGAGTTGATCGGTAAGTGTATATACATCTCTCAACCAATGGAAATTCTCAGGGTGTAAGCCTATAATTCCCGCATTCCAAGAGTCATATTGTTGAATATCAATTTGAAGAGGTTCGTTCTCTATCACGAAGGTATTTTGAGTGATAAGGTCGTATACCTTCCGAAAACCGTTTGAGTCTTCTGGTGGGTACGCACCAAGTGTAGCCATATTATACTCTTTTTTATGCATAACAGAATTCTCAGGAGTGACCTGCTCGAGTATAGATGCAAACGGCTTGAAAAAGAAAGTATCTGAATCTACATAAAAGATTTTATGCGTGGGGTACAATTGCATTGAGCGCTCAATAATACCTATTTTTACTCTATGAATAAGATCATCCTCACCCATCATCTGCTTGATATGCGTTTGTGTAAGCAGTTGATAGTCTACTGGTAGGCCCTCTAAGAAAGGTTCGAAGTAATGAGGCGCATCTGTATGAATAATGATAGACTCATTTGTTTTCAGTGGGTAGTTGTTAAGAATGCTTAATACAGACAGAATAGTTCTACGGTGTAAGACTTCATTACCAGAAGAGAAGTAAATAAAATTCGTATTCATAAGAGCTAATATTTATGAGCCACTATGGCAGAGGGTTGGCCTGTAAGAGTGATTGTTTTTGTATGAAAACCAAACTCTTTGAAAGACATCTCTATCTGCTTATCACTAATGTATTCATTGTGTACCTCCATGATACAATAGCGCACCTGAGGTAAAAAAGAGTGTAGATGTGCTTGATCATTGAATAAAGTTTTTTCGGCACCTTCAATATCTATTTTTAATACGTCAACGACAGCTACTTGTAAGTCATCCAAAATTTCTGGAATAGTACAGGTAGCAACGGAGTCAATTACTTCATCAGTGGTGCCCTCTACCATAGTATGAAATCCATCGTTCGAGTAGTCTATTCTTCTTAGAGCAAGGGTGGTTTTTTCATTCCAGAGGGCTTTTCTGTATACTTTTACTTTATCATTAATACGATTAAGATTGATGTTTTTTTGTAGCATAGAGTAGTTAGAAAGCTCAGGCTCTATGCATATAATAGTGGAATGAGGAAAAAAAACCTGAAAAAAAATACAAGAGCAACCAATATTTGCTCCTGCATCTATCACTAGGTTCACTTTTGAAGAAGACGTTTGGATTTCTTCTATGTATGAGGTATAATCATCGCTGATAAAAAAACCTTCAAAAACTAACAAATCTCTTGTGTATTTTCTTACCAAAAACTTTGCTCCATGCGGGAGACCTTCTATTTGAATGATATTTCCTTCTTGAAGTGATAGCAAGTAATTTTTGTCAGTACAAGCAATTACAAAGATGAGGACTCTATGCAACACTGGATTATTTATCACCAACTGTTTAGTGATAAAAAAATGATAAAGGATATAGAAGAACTCCTTGAGAGAACAAACTTTATAGAGGTTGAATAAGCGTTTAAAGATTTTCATAGTATTTTCTTAAATGTTCTCCAAGCATTTTGTAGGAAAGCTGTGTCGTTGTATAGTTCTTTTAACCGCATACGAAAATAAGGAAAAAGTTTTGAAAATGAGAAATCCTGAATGTGGTTATGTTTTCGTTTGGGTGATTGGTAAAGATAATACTTGTATAGATAGCGATATCTATTGGCGCACAAGAAACTCCAAGGTCGGCTCAAGGTAAAGTGTATAATCGTAATTTCTTGTAAATACTGCTTCAAATATTTTTTGGAAGTACTTTTAGGAAGATGGGTGTACATCAAATTGTACGTTTTGGGTAGTATACGGCATTTCTCAATTAATACATTATTGAGCGCATCCTGATCTACATAGATGATTTTCTCTGGATGGTCATTTAAAAATTGAATTGTTTTTTCTGAAATAGAAAGCGTATTCCATCGTTGCATATCAATTAACATTACCCCAGAATTAAAGTAATCCTTGCGCATATGTAGGTCAAAATAAGGATTAATACCCACATAAGGATCTTTTACAGCGCCCAAGGGCTGGTTTTGTAGATCTGTCTTGTACAAGGCCTCGATAGCCCCAACTACGATTGTATCTGTATCTAAGTAGAGAATTCTTTTGACAGAAGCATCTATGATTAATGGGAAAAAGATTTTATAATAGACTGAAGTGTTCCAGTGATTTAAGGTGACAAAATGAGCGATATCACTTTCCGCAACTGTATAGAAAAGAATATTACTATTGTTTTCTTTAATGAATTTTTTAATGATAGCCTTTTCTGTCTCAGGTACTTTACTAGTGATACAGTGAAACTGGAAAGTGCTATTAGGATTATTATGGAAGATAGAGCTTACTAGCGCATAAAATGGTATGAGATAGTTGTCGTCAAATGCAATAGCAAGATGTATTGTTATTTCTTGTAAATCCTTCGTTTTAGCCAATACAATGTGTTATTGAGGTAATAGATAATATCTCCTTTAAATAACA
Source organism: uncultured Cytophagales bacterium (assembly GCA_937911505.1). Taxonomy (GTDB): domain Bacteria; phylum Bacteroidota; class Bacteroidia; order Cytophagales; family Thermonemataceae; genus CALEMF01. The sequence goes on along the minus strand of CALEMF010000114.1, from coordinate 13,527 downwards.
TGATTTTTCCGATACCTAGGAGTCCTTTCAGTAGGTTCTTCTGATAGATGTCATCAAAGTAGTACTTTGCAAAAGTACGATAATAAGACTTTCGATCAATGTCTACTTGTAAGTGTTTTTTGGCAAGCATCGGAAAATCGTAGCTTAATTTTAGTTCCACTACTTGACTACTTACCCCATCTTCTCCGAGTTCGGTAAAGTACAAGTCTACGAACTTTTTTTGCACATTTGGATGATCAATTACCTTAATAAAAAAATGAATATCAGCCCCAATCATATATTTCAAACTATATTTTCCAAAAGTCTCAAACAACTTTTTTCTGATAAAGGTACCTTGATGATGCATGTAACGATGCACAAAAGGCGTTTTCCAGTCTTGTTTTCGAACCAATGTAGGAATATAGGCTTCTCCACACTCATAGGTTTGGTACCGTACCTTGCCGTAGATCAAATCTAGGTTTTGGACATCAAGTTGGGAAAAGATTTTTTGGCATACTCCCTCAAGAAGTATATCGTCAGCGCCTAAAAAAAATAACCATTCACCTTGTGCAAGGGTAATCCCCTTATTCATGGCATCGTATATTCCTTTATCTTTTTCTGAGCGCCATTTTATGTGTGGGTATTTTGCTGCGTACTCTGCTAAGATAGAAAGCGTTTGGTCGTTGGATACACCATCAATAATAAGATGTTCCAGAAATGGATACTGCTGCTGGGCTACACTCTCTATGCAATCTTTGAGGGTTTCTTGTGCGTTGTAAGTAGGTGTAATAATGCTGATGGTAGGATACTGCATAAATACTAGAGCTGTTGGATAATATTCATAAATGACTTTCCAAAACGAGAAACACTTTCTTTATAAGAAGACTGAACCCTTGGAAGTTGTTGTGTGAGCGCTTTTTGTAGAATATCAGCTAACGGCGCAGGACGGTGCGGGTCAAAAAAAGTAGCTTCTTCCTTACTAACTTGCTCAAAGTGTACTGCAAGATTTGATAAAATAATAGATTGATTCATCGCTTTGGCATCTTCTACCACCGTGCTCCAGCCTTCAAACAAAGAGGGCTGTATAATAGCCCTAGCAGCACTCATAAGTTTGAGTTGTTCTTTTCTATCAATAAATCCTAGAAAACGCACGTAGTCTTCAATCTGGTACTCTTGAATCATTTCTTTTAAACTTGGAAAATAGGCTGGATTCCGATAGTCGCGCTCCTTGCCAGAAAAAGCGACTGTACATTTGACTTGTTTATTTTTTAATATTTTTAAAGCCTCTAAGATAACCTTTTGATTCTTATGCGCCCAAAACTGATTGGGGGAGAAGAAATAGACGTCAGGAAGTTGGTACTTTTGCCGTAGTGCCTCTATGGATAAATCTTGATACACAGGATGCGTAACAGCAAAGTTGAGAATAAAAGTCTTATTTTGGTGATGTGGGTATAATCGCTGAAAATCTGTTAAGGCATCTTTGCTACTGAATACAATCGAGGCTTTGGCTTGTACCAAGGCTTCTTGGTAGCTTTTTCTTTGCTGGAGCTCTTCTTCGGAGAAAAAGTGAGGGAGGTGTGCCTCTTGAAAATCAGGTATCCAATAGAGCTTACTCCTAAGAGGAACGTGCTTCAAATAGCTTTTTTCCCAAGCAAGAAATAATATATCTAACGACTGGGCACTTGGAAGTTTTTCAATGAGATTATTTCCTAGTAAACCTCTACTAGCCTTATTGATAATTCTTTGAAAAATATTGTACTTGATATCTAAAGGTTGCAATGCCAAGTGAGGGTATTGAGTAAGTTGTGATAAAGCATCAAAGTCTTTTTTATCAAAAGTAAGGATTTGCAGTCTTGGCTTTTCAGTATCAGGTAATGTATTGAGTGCCTGTATTAAATTTTGAGTATAGTAGTTGCCTGCAATCCAGCTCTCACCATAGGTATAAATAAGTCCTATTCTTTTTCTCTTAGCCATTGGGTATAAATCTTTAATCCGTCTTTTAGTGTGGTGACAGGTGTAAAACCTAATGCTTTTATCTTTGAGATGTCTGCCTGCCAGTTGTTAGGGTCTCCAATTTTTTGTTTTCCAGAAAACAAAAAGGATTTGTTTGGGCAGAAGTGCTCAAAAAATAGCTGTACTGCCTCTTTGATTTTAATTTCTTGACCACAAGCTACATTAAAAATATCCCCCTCAAAGGCAGCTTTTTCAATTACAAGTTCAATGATCTGTACCAAATCATTGATAAATATGAAGTCCCTGCTTTCTTCGCCCGTACCATATAGCGCTACTTGATCTTGCTGAAGCGTTTTTTGGTATAAATCCCAAAAGAGCTGTTTAGTCAAGCCATCTCCATAAGCAGAAAATACACGCAAGCTACAGGTATGTAAACCAAAAAACTTATGGTATTCTGCTAGTAAGTATTCGCTTTGCAACTTATGAAAGCCATAAGGAGAAAGAGGTTTGGTCGGGAAATCTTCAGCAATCGGTAGCCTACTTGGATTCCCATACACGGCAGCACTTGAAAAATTGATGAACTTACAAGTTGGGTTGTGTTTACGAATAGCTACCAACAGTTTATTCACATTATGTACATTGAGCTCAAAGTCTACTTCTGGGCTTTCAAATGAAAAGCCGACGTGGGCAGAGCCAGAAGCATTTATACAAACGTCGAAGCTGTTTTCTTCGAAAATAGCTTCAAAGTGGCAATGTTCTTTAGTAAGTTGGTAATAACGATGATGCGCATTGGTGTGTATATCTGCCTGCCATACCTCCTTTCCTTTCTGTGTGAAGTGACGTACACAGTGTTGACCTATAAAGCCTTTAGCACCAATAATAATTATTTTCATCTTTTTCTAGCCATATAAGAATACATCCTACCAGGTACGACCATTTCATCCAATGCCTTTCCTACTTTTTTATCCAAATAAGTATCATACAAGGTAAATACAAAGGGAAGACCTGCCAAAAATCCGATTTTACTTTTTAAATGCTTTTTTCTCTGCGTTTTTATCTGTAGTAAGCGTTGGGCTATTTCTTCTTTGGTAGAGGGAGAAAAGTTAAGCAAACTCTCGAAATGCTTGTACTCTTTTAAAAATACCAGCCCTGATTGTTCCATAGCATTTCTGTAAGCTTGTGGAGAAAAGGCATTTTCTCCTCCATAAAACTTTTGAAGAGGATGCGTTTCTAATAACCAAGCTTTGTCTTGTGGGTCAAACACTACGTGGTCTCTTACAGCTAGCAGTAAGCCTCCCTTTTTGAGTACTCTTGCTGCTTCTGCCAAAAACTTTTCCAAATGATTGGCGTGGTGCATGGCTTGCCTAAAATAAACAATATCAAACCGATTGTCTTCAAACTGAATATTTTCGGCAAAAGCTTCAAATACTTCGATGTTTTGTAATTGGTAATGCTGCTGGAGTTGTCGAATTGCTCCAGCGCCAATGGTAGGGCTAGGGTCTGGCTCTACTGCTGTTACAGTATAACCCTCAAGCGCAAAGGAGATGGCACTAATACCATTCCCACAACCAATATCTAAAATGGTTTGTGCATTGGGTTGGTGATGCTTTAGAAGACGAATGGTTTCTGCATACTCTTCACTTTCCCTAAAGCGCCTTACGTTAAGAGGGAGGTCTTCTTCAAAATAGGCTTTTTCGACCAGGTCTTGATAGGCAGGTTGTGTTCTGATGTATTGTATAGTCTCTTCCCAAGTCATTTAGGTTTTGTTAAAGGCAATACAACAAATACTTCTACAATGGGCTGCACCATCGTCACCTTTTCCGCGCCCCGTATGCGGATTATAAGAGACAATATTCTTGCAATCCTCTTGAGAGCAAGCGATCCACCCCGCTGGTAAATAACGAAAGAAAGATAACTGGCTGCTGCCTTGTTGATTGAGTAAGGTCAAAGCCTTTGCTAGCATTTCATCGTCAAATTGCTGAAAGAAACCGTGGTTTTCAAACTTGCCGAATGGAAAAGTAAGTAACAAGGTTCCTTGCGGTTTGAGGACTCTCAGTAGCTCTTCCAGCGCTTTTAGGTATTCATACGATTTTTCCTCTTTCTGTGTATGATGTTGTACTTCGTAGCCATATATGCTGTTATCCATGTCAATATGCTCAATGGTAGACTGAGAAACGATATAGTCAAAGTATTGGCTCTTGAAGGGGATATCTCTAAGATCAGCATAGACATAAGATATTCTCTTTTGAGGGTAACTGGGCGATTCTGGCGCATAGGTGAGAATGCTCAATTCTTTATTCTCAATCTGTGGATGATTGACGATGAAGTCAAAATTGAAAGTAGAACCTGCATCTAATAACCGTACTTTCGAGGTTGGCAATCGGCTGAATAGCCAAGCGTATTCTACAATACGCTCATCAAGTTTGTAACCATATTGAGGCGGAACCTCGTCTTTTTTGAAAGCGGCTAAAGTAGCTGTATCTGAAATGACTTGTGTGATTTGCTGATTTTTATACTGCACATAACCAGGCGACCAAGGCACCCTACCACTTTTCAAATAATGATCTACAAGGAGTATTTGCGCTTTTTCTGCCTTTTGGGCGCTGTAGTTACGGTAATATTGAAGTAATTTTTTCATCATTATCCTTCAAAGCAGGCTATACAGTGTGTAATATAATGAATCTGCTCGAATGTCAGCGAAGTAAATATGGGTAAAGATAATATCTCTTTCGAAAACTGATAGGCGTTTGGAAAATCTTGTGGTTGATAATGGTAAAATTTGTAACAAGGTAAAAAGGGTAACGCAGTGGGATAGTGAATAGCCGTTTGTATTCCTCTTTCATGAAGGTAGTGCTTGAGGCGGTCGCGCTGTTCACTTCTAACTACATACAGATGAAACACATGAGAGTAGTCCTCGTGGCGAGTGAGAGGCACTTGTACATGACCCTTCTGTAAAAGTGTATTATACTGTTTTGCGTGTTGTATTCTTTTTTCTATCCACTGATCCAAATGACGCATTTTGACGTTGAGGATAGCTGCTTGCAAGACGTCTAAGCGGCTATTTCTCCCAATAAGCGTATGGTCGTGCTTGGTGAGCTGCCCGAGATTACCCAAACGCCTAATAGTTTCAGCCATTTCTGGATGATTAGTCAGTATGGCACCTGCATCACCATAGGCACCGAGATTTTTGGTGGGATAAAAGCTAAAAGTAGCTATATCCCCCCAAGTACCTACCTTTTTTCCCCTGATATGGGCTCCGTGGGCTTGTGCACAGTCTTCTATTACTTTTAGTTGGTATTGTTGTGCGATCGCCATGAGTTGAGGCATATCTACAGGTTGTCCGTATAGATGTACAGGGATGATAGCCTTCGTTTTTGGGGTTATTTTTTCTTCTAACTTTGTAACATCAAGCGTAAAGTAAGCGTCTACATCAACAAAAACAGGAGCGGCTCCTAGGCGACTCACTGCACTTGCCGTAGAAATCCAAGAAAGGGCAGGTATAAGCACCTCATCACCTCGTGTAATTCCTAAGGCTTCTAAGGCTATTTCTAGTGCATCTGTTCCATTGGCACAGGCTATACAATACTGACTGCCTATATATTGGGCAAATTTCTTTTCAAAATTTGTAATCACCTCTCCTCCAATAAAGTGACCTTTCTGTAAAACTACTTGTATAGTTTCCTGAATTTCATTTTGGAGTTGCCTGTATTGCGCCTCTAAATCAACAAAAGGAACTTTCATAGGCTACCGTCGAAATCTATTAATCAATTTTTTCAATAAACTAGGTGAGTGATGAGTGGAAGGCTTAGAAAAATATTCTAAAAATAAATGATAGTACAGTAGGTTAATTACCTCTTTCTTTTTAATAGTCATGGGTTGTTGATGAACTTGCTGCTGAATATCATCATTACCGCAGTTTTCGCCGCTCCCATCTAGTCCAATATTTTTGACTAATGATTGTGTAGGAAACAGACCCAGTCCTCCTCTCACAAACACACTGTAGTACCAACGTATTGCCCAAGACTTAGGGTTGTCGAGCATCGTACTGTAGTCGAAGTCTGCTAGATTAAAGCGCCTGCTCAGATGGGTACTATTTTGTATGACCATTTTATGAGAAGGGTTTTCTTCAAATGCTTGCCATTTGTTAGCCCAAGTGGCCCATCCCCAAGAGCTCGTACCCAAAGGACACAAAAAGGTATCGACTTCTTCGATCCCAAGTGGAAACTGATAGGCATTGATAGCATACACGTTAGCCACCTCTCGGTAGGTATTGAGACCATCATTACAGTATTGTAAAAAATAGGGGGAGGTCAGCAGGTCATCTTCTAGAACGATCACACTGCCATGTTGGTTGACAATGTTTGTTACACCATCAATTACGTTGGCGGCTAAGCCATAGTTTTTCTCTCTAAGAATGGTATGGACGGCTTTACATCCTTTAATGCTATGAATAATGCTCCTAACAGCCGCTATTTTGTGCTGCTCATCATCGGTAGCATTTTCTTTAGCACCATCTGCATACACGTACAAGATAGTATCTTTAAACAGTGTATTTTGTGCAAGCGCTTCGAGCGTTTGTTGTGTGTGCTGAGGACGATTGTACACAAATAAAACAACGGGCGCAAAAGAAGCCATAAATTATCTTTTTGGTGGATGCTCTTCTAAAAGAGAAGCTAATTTAGCCTGAATAAATGGCTTATCAAACGCAATGTACCTTTCCTCCTCGGGTTGAAAGTATTTTTCCTGCTGGAGGATCAAATCTAATAACTCTTGCTTGTTTTCTGTATAATAGAAAATCTTTTTATCAACATAGCTTTTCATCGCATCGTACCCATTTTTATGGATAAGAATGGTAGGGACGTCAAAGGCTAATGCTTCGTAAGCAACCGTCGACCAGCAAGTGATTTGTACATCTATTAGCTTAAATAAAGTATAAATAGGGAGCTTGTTGGCTTCCTCAATATTATAATGCTGGGAAGGTACGTCACTTAATATTTCTACTACTTTACTCTTCTCGTGAAGAAAACGTGGGTGTAGGCGAATAAACCAGTAAATATCTGTACGTGTTTGCATGGCTTCTAGCAGATAATCAGGTATCGTAGAAAACTGTAGTGCCACTAACACAACCTTTTTGTACTTTTGTAAAGAAGAGGTGAGTTGCTTGTGTTTCTCATTTTTGAGAGGATGATGCACTTGATACCCTAACCAAGGATTTCCACCTACTACCACGCGATGGCGCTTGCTTTTTCCTGCCCACTGCTCAATTCTAGCTACGTTAGCCTTGCTCCACATCCAGAAGAGCTGAGGAATTACTTCGTAGCCTTCTGCTGGATACTGATGCCAATGGCTATACATAAAGTGATAAGCGCCCTGCTGTCCGTGTTGAAGTTCTACTACTTTGATACCACATTCATTGGCGGCCAAGGTAAGTGCAAAGGCATAGTCGTGATAAAAACAACAGAGAAAAATGAGCCGAGGGTTAAACTGCTTCAGCATTCTTACAAAATGCTTCTTGTAAAGAAGTATGCGTTCTAGTTGCTCTACCAGCACCTCTTCAGTAACTGGATAAGTTATACCCATTTGTTGAAGAGTTGCAGTAAAAGTACTCCATTCACGAACAGTAGACCTACGCCGTAAGCCTAATTTGAGCAGAACGAGTTGTTGGTAAACCTCGTAATCAACCCTCGTCAAAACATCGTCTATGTATACACTCTCGCCAAATTTCTCTTCTTTTAAGAAGTGCCCATCCGTAAACTCAATGATTTTAAAGTGATATCCTTGGGCGAAGTGCGCCAAACTGTTCGAAAACTTACTAAAGTATTTTCCTTGTACTATTTCTTTACGCTCATTGGGCTTACAGAAAAAAAGTATATCGGTAGGTGAGGCGGTAGCGTAGCTTTGCCAAGATTGTTCGTTGGCTGCTGCCACGGATGCTTTTACTTTTTGATAGATTTGATGGCTTTCCTTAAGCCTATACCTTAAGTCGCGCAAGGAATACAGTTCTTTTTTACTTTTTTGCGGGGTAATACGGCTACTCGGGCTACTAAGCATTTGTGCCAAACTAACTCTGCAAATCGGCCAAATCTTGAGTTGCTTGTAGGTCAATGTTTGTACAGGAAAGGCTTGTTCAATCTTATTGATTGTCTCGACAGTTTCGCGCAGGGTCATGACTCTGTAAATTGCCTTAGTGCTTTGGCTACTTTACCTACTTCAACACTCCAGTGGGTAGGGAAACTGAGTCCTTTTGCCGATAGTAAGTGGCTATTGATGTTGGAGAAAGAGTAGGGGGTATAAATAGGCATGGCACTTAATGGATAAAAGAATGGGCGAACATCAATGCCATTAGAACGCATCAGCTTCATAAAAGCAGTTTTATCTTCTTGCTCATATAAGGCACTCACCAGCCAAACTGTTTTTTCTCTATCGGGTAATTTTTTTTGAAAAGTAAAAAGATTGGTTGCTTCAAATTGCTCCTTATAGGCTTCTTCGAGCTCGTTTCTATAGGTAATAATAGGCTCTATTCTCTCTAGTTGAGCACAGCCAATAGCCGCCTGCATATTGGTCATTCTATAGTTAAAACCTACTTCCTCGTGCCAGTAGCGTTTTTGCTTGTTCATGCCGTGGTCGCGTAATATTCTCATACGCTCAGCCAGCTCAGTTGAGTCAGTGATACACATCCCTCCCTCTCCGGTAGTGATTACTTTATTGGCAAAGAAAGAAAAAGTCGCTATATCACCGAAGGAACCTACCTTTTGTCCTTTATACGCAGCGCCGTGGGCTTCTGCAGCGTCTTCTATAAGAAATAACCGATGCGACTCGCAAAGTGCTTTAATAGCATCAATTTCGCAGGGTTGCCCGTACAAGTGTACGGCTATCACTGCTTTTGTCTTTGGAGTAATGGCCTTTTTGATCTCCTCGACGCTGATACACCAATCATCTAAGTTTACATCTACGATTACAGGAGTAGCGCCTGCATGTAATACTGCATTGATGGTAGCAGCAAAGGTGAGGTCTGGTACTATCACCTCATCTCCTTTTCCTACACCAAGGGCTGTTAAGGCTAAATGAATGGCTACTGTACCGTTTGCAGTGGCTACTCCTTCTCTGACACCACAGTAGGCAGCAAACTCTTCCTCAAAACGGTTGATATACGCTCCTTGACTAGAAATCCAAGAAGATAAAAAAGCATCTGTAAGATATTTCAATTCGTTGCCTTGGTTGAGGTCAGGAACTGCGACGGGTAGATGCATACGCTTGTCTATTTGTATGTAATCTACCAGCTCGAACTGGTCATTGACAATAGGAATGATACGAATTTTATCGTTGGTTCTACTGATAATTTCTTCTAATGACTCTCCCGCAGTTGCATGTACAAACTGGTTAAGAGAAATATCTTTTAAGGAATCGTCTAGGTTACAGCCTTCTAAAAGCCAGCGCCTAAAGTCTCCATCAGTCACAACACCACAGAGTTTATTTTGTGCATCGAGGACAAAAGCAATGCCGGCTGGAGGAGTGGCATTGATCGCTGCTAATACTTTACGAAGTGAAGCGCTATTAGATACTGTAGAAGATGCTAGTTTAGTGACCATTGGCAATCAGTAAAATATTTTCATAGGAGCTTATAAGAGCGTTTATCTCTTCGTATACTTCAAGTGTGATGATTTTGTTTTCCCAAGAAAGTTGTTGAAGCTGCTCGTAGAGCTTACTACCTTTTCTAAGTGCTTGGTTGGTATCAAACCAGCCATCATTATCACTCACGTGTATATAGTCACTCAGATGATGTAAATGTAATAATTCTTTCTCAAAATCTAGTCCTAACACGTTCGTACTTACTTTTAGATGGGCAACATCAAGCAGTAGCTTGACTGCGGTTTGTTGGTATAATAGCTCGTAGTCTTCTTGGCAAGTAAGAAAAAGAGGATTTGCTGGTTGATAGGTATGTGCATTAGCCTTTGAGAGTACGTTGTTTTCAACGTATAAATTAAATGCCTCGCCTGCGTATGCTTGTAGGTGCTTAAGTGTCTCTAAAAAGGTACGATAAGCCGTTTTTTCATCAAATAGAGGTAGCTTATCTAGCTTTTTACCAACTTGGTCTAAAGGAATATCCAGCCTAAAGCCTGCGTGAAATCCATATCTATCAATCCCTAGTTGCTTCGAAAGGTCAATGGCTTCTTTTATATGTGCCACACTCATTTGATGGATTTTATCGTTCAAAGAGGCGATGTTGAGTACAAAAGGAATAGGTGGAGGCGGGAAGTAGTTGTGTAGTAAGAAATTAATACCGTGTTTCGATCGTAGCCCAATCAAATCTTGTACTAAGTGCGGGTAGGGAGTTGTACCACCAGACAGTTCTATGTTTTTAAAGCCTGCCTGATAAAGTCGTTCAATCGCCTCTTTAATGGTGTTGGCTTTTACGCAGGAAGAAGATACAAAAATCATAAACCTATTTAATTTTCTTTGCTGGATTACCTACATACACACCTGCAAAAAGGATATCGCTTACTACCACGGCGCCTGCACCCACCGTTACGTCGTTTGTAATCATAATGGTAGGATTGATGACAGCGCCTGCACCAATAAGACAACCATCACCTATTTTAACTCTTCCACAAAGTATAGCGCCTACCGCTATATGATTGTGCGATCCGATATGGGTCTCGTGTTCTAAGATGCAACCTGTATTGAGAATGTTGTTATCACCCACTATTACTTCATTATTCATTAAAGCATTGGCATAAACTTGATTCCCTTTGCCAAGTGTTACTCTTTTTTCAATGATAGCACGAGGATGAACAAGGGGTGTTTTGATAGCCTGCTTATAAAATTGCTCCCAAAGTACCTTACGTTTACTATTATCTCCAACAGCCAATAGTACACTGGTCTCAGTTTTTACAGCACTCTCAGCACCGCGTAGTAAGTAACCACAAATATACTCTGTTTTATCGCTGGTGTAGGTAGCATCATAAATACCTTCGATCTCATAGTTGAGATGCTCTGCCAGGTTAATGACTGCACGGCTATGACCACCCGCTCCAATTATACCTACTCTCATGGTAAGTCGATAATTTCGTCCTTTTTAAAGTCCTTGTGTGCCTTTCTATGGACAAGATCATCAAAGTATAGCGGTGAAATTCCTACACCTCCTGTTCTTTTAGCAACGAGGTTGTCTTCTGTGAACAGTTCGCCTTGTTTAATAGCTCTATTGGCAACCAGTGCTTTCTGTAAAGTGGTGCGGGTTTTCAATTCTGAAAGCGTCGGTTTTTTAATATCACTTCCTAAATATACCTCTACTTGCCTGATAGCCTTCACAAATGCTTTGAGTTCCTCAGGAAAGAGAGAGGCATTATGGTCGGGACCCTTCAGTGTCTTATCTAGCGTAAAGTGCTTTTCAATTACTTTGGCACCCATCGCTACTGCATAAGGAGAAGCACCAATTCCTACGCTATGGTCGGAGTATCCTAACAGTACATCAAAGTGTTGCTTGAAAGTGTGAAGTACGTTCAAGTTAGCTTCTCTATCGTCAATAGGGTAGTTAGCCGTACATTGTAGTAAAATAATTTGATCATTGAGGGGAAGGAGGGTATGGAGTACTTGTGTTATCTCAGCAAGGAAGGTCATGCCTGTAGAGAGGAGAATAGGCTTTTGCCTAGCTGCTACTTTTTTGAGAAAAGGGAGGTTGGTAGTATCGGTAGAGGCAATTTTATAAGCGGCTAAGTCAAGGCTATCAAGCTCTTGTAAGCTTTGCTCATCAAAAGGGGTAGTCAGAAAGATAATGCCTTTTTTTTCGCAATAAGCTTTTAGTGCTGCGGTTTGTTGAAGAGAGATTTCAAGCTTTTTAAGCATATCGAATTGGCTCTCTGCTTGATCGGTTGTTTTTTGTTGATAAGGAGCTTTCTCAACATCCTTTAGAATAAGATGCTCTGTACGAAATGCTTGGAATTTTACCGCATCAGCTTCTGCTTCAACTGCTACATCGACCAGTTGCTTGGCTACTTCCATATCTCCTCCGTGATTGACGCCTGCTTCAGCAATAATGAAGGTGGGCGCGTGAGAATGAATGGCTTTATTTTGAATTTTTATCATCTTGTATGTCAGATTGTTATGCCGATAGATCAGCCTCTGTAATGTTATCAAACTTTTCAAGCGCTCTCGCTACTTTTTTTCCAATTACCTTGTGTACTTGAGAGGGAGACAAACCGTTTTCAGCATTTCTAATGAAGATAATATCTTCTTTTTTAATTTCCACACCAGCAGCCAATGCTTTATTAGCAACAATACTTTTTTTCTGAAAGGTACGGTAGTTAAGGTCACTTTCTGTAAGGGGCTGTAGTAAAGGAGCACCTAGGGCTTTTTCAGCAAACCTCACTCTCTTTACATAGTCGATCCACTCCAAAGGTTCCAAGGCTGCCTGATAATCGATGCCTTTCTCAGCCCTATCTAGTGTAATATGTTTTTCTAAAAGTACAATATTGTGGCTCACAGCTAGTAAGTCAACTGTCTGAGCAAAAGGGTTACTAGCATCCGTGTGATCGGCGTAGCCTACAGGTAAGTTAAATACATTTTGGAGAAGTTTGATACGGGCTATGTTAAGGTCTTCAATAGCGGTAGGAAAATTCTGTACCCCGTGCATAAGGATTACATTTTCTAGCGCCCCATTTTGTTCTATCAACTGTACCGCCCTAACGATCTCTTCCATAGTAGAAGCACCTGTCCCTAAAGTAAAAGGAATACCCGCTTGGCAGACGCCTTTTAGGATGGCGGGATGAGAGAGGTCAGAGGAGTTGATTTTAATACCATCTACCCCCAATTTGACGGCCAGTGCTAAGCTGGAGGTGTCGTAAGTACAAGCCCAAACGTCAATGTCCTTGTCCTTTCCGTATTGAAAGAGCGCTTCCCACTGTTGGTGGTTGAACTCTATTTTCTTCAGTACATCATAGACATTATGATGTGGTGTGACGACGTGGTCAGCAACAAAGAATTGAAGTTGAACGGCATCAGCCTTTGCTACTACAGCAGCATCAATAATTTTCTTTGCTTTCTCAAAATCACCATCGTGGGCACAAGCCATCTCGGCAATGATGTATATAGGTTTAGTTGTCATGAAACTCTAACTTATCAATATAATTTAATGCTTTAAAAACTCCCTATAACCAATTATTACGCGCCAAAACTTTTTTCAATTCCTCAGTATCACTTTCAGAAACCTCTGGAAAAGGTGGACGCTCGAAAGCGGGTAATAATCCTTTAAGCGCAATAGCCATTTTCAGAGAAGGATGCCACCCCATAGGAACTACTTCACTGAAATAGGGTTGTTCTACCTCATAAACAATCTTGTGCGCTTGCTCGTAGTTTTTAGCCTGCATCGCGGTAAAAAAATCTATTTCGAGCTGAGGGAAGAAGTTCCCAATACCTCCTAAGAAAGCCTCTGCACCATACCAGTAGTCGGTAAGGTAGCGGCTCATCCCACCACCAGCTCCTATAATAAGTGCTTCCTTGCCAAAGCTTTTAAGAATACTCTTTGAGTAGGCTGGATTCAGCGCTTCTTCTTTCATCCCCACTATATTGGGTACTTCCAAGAGCCTACGTAACAAATCA
>CALEMF010000113.1 GCA_937911505.1 uncultured Cytophagales bacterium | reverse complement strand
CACCTCAGATTTAGCATTTTGGTGGCATACCCATCCCAACACAAAAGTGAATGGGCTAAATCTAGGCATCTCTAATCCTTCATAGGAGGACAAAAAACTGCAAACGATCCTGAAAAAGAGAGGGTTTGAAGGAAATACTTTTATTATTGGTCTTGGAGATAAAAACGTCACCTTTTACAATGAGAAAAGAAAGCTAATTACTGTAACATACACCGATTTTATGAAGATGGGGCTTGGTTGGTATATGGACGATAAAGAGTAGAAAGTGCGAAAACTGATCTTGATCATTATTCTTTTGTGTATCGCTTGCGCTCCTGTGAAAAACCATATTAAAAAGAATCATACCTTCACTAATAAAATGGTAGCTACTCTTTATGCTGACAATGAGAATGCATTTTACATAAAGTCGAGTTATGCCACCTTTTCTACGGTTTGGACGTATCGAGCAGATAAAATTAAAATTTATTATTTGGCTAAAGGAAGAGTGGTTGATGAAATTACTCATGAAACTAGGAGTTATCTCGATGAGGTATCAGCGGTCAATACCTTTGAATTTGATAGTTGTATGCAGTTAGACAGTGAAGTTATCGGTTATAAGGTAGTGTTTGATGACAAAGTGTATGAAAAACGCTTCCCTGTAGATATAGCCTGCATCAGGCAGCAGAATTACGAATCTAGTTTCTTCCAGAAACTAGTCAAAGATATTAGTAAATACCAAATTTGGGAGACACAGTCTAACTAAAGTAGATTACTGTATTATCTATTGATAGATAGTATTAGAGATGATGAATCATCACAGTGGTGATGCTAGCTCACAACTAGGCAGTTTGGTTCAGCTAATATTATACTCACTTTTGGTCTTGCTGCACAGGAACCTCTTTCTCTACCTTTTCACCCTTTTTTTCTGAAACATAAATCAAAAGAAACGGAATAATGAAGAAAATGAATAAGATGGAGGCAAATCCAAGCGTACGATACTTGACAGACATCTTTCCTAGTTGCCTACAGATATTGACGATCCCATCTTTTATATAAGAGAAAGGATAGATAAGCAACGTAATAAGTACATTAATGATAAGGTGCACTAAAGCAATGGCCAACGCAAACTCTGTGGTGCCAATTGAGGCGGTGAGTGCGGTAATAGTGGTGCCAATGTTGGCTCCCATAATAAAGGGTAATGACCTACGTAAAGAGATACGGTTACTGGCAACCATTGCTACAATAAAACTAGTAACAATAGAGCTTGAGTGAAGAATAGCGGTAATAAATATTCCCCAGCCTAACGCCTTATGTGCATTCCCAAATAAGAAAGTTTCTATTTTTTTGAGAAAATTATTGATGGCTACTTGCTTGAATAGACTAGAGAAAAGCCTTAGGCAGATCACTAAAAGTAGCAACGATAAAGCCAATGAAAGCACATAGTTACCCAACACGTCAATAAGGAAGTTGGCGGCTGGCGTTGTAAACGACTTGATAATGCCCACGAAGTCGATGGGGAGTAAATGTTTTGAAGTTTGTATAAAAGACGTGAAGTAAAGGGCTGTACGAGAAAGAAGCCCCCAATAATACTCTAAAGGAAATACAATAATAGCTGCTAAAACATTAAAAAGAACATGAATCATACTTCCTGCAAAGGCTTTTCTAAACTCTTTTTTTCGTGTGACATGACCCAGCGACACAATCATACAGGTAATCGTAGTCCCAATATTAGCACCAATTACCATATAGGTAGCATTTTGTAGATCCATGTTGCCGGCGGCTACCATGGCTACGATAATAGACGTAACCAAAGAGCTACTCTGTACAATAGAGGTAGTAAGTAAGCCAGCAAATAACGCTACAAAAGGATTCACACGCATTGATAGAATGTCTCTTACCTCTTCTTCACCGAAGAGCTTCAAGGTATTGACCATAAGCTCTAAAGCAATGAGAAAAGCTAACGACACTAAAAAAAATAAAATGATTCTAGGAATAAGCGCTGGTAAACGATAAACAGGACGGGTTGAAGGTGTTTTGTCTGTGAGAGTTTCTTTCATTTAAAAGTAGAATCAAGGCACGCTTTTCCAATTTACGGAGTGCAAAGGTAATTTGCATCACCATACTTTTACACTAATATTATATTTTATAATAAATATTTAACATTCGTAACAATCGCGTAATATAGTAGAGAGACAAAAAGTAGCTTGTGATGCTTTTCGATTTTTGTTAATATTGTATGAATGAACTGAATAAAAAACACAAGTGTTATAAGAGAACCTTTTGCTGTAAGCACTGTAGAATCGCTAACTTTATATCATTTTCTTTCCTTACTTGTTTCAAGGCTATGTTAGATATCATACAACTTTTACCTGACTCTATCGCCAATCAAATAGCTGCAGGAGAGGTTGTGCAACGTCCCGCTTCGGTGGTAAAAGAACTGATGGAAAATGCCATCGATGCTGCTGCCACAGAAGTACAGTTGATTGTGAAAGATGCGGGCAAAACACTTATTCAGGTAATTGACAATGGCGTAGGCATGTCACCTACAGACGCACGAATGTGCTTTGAACGCCATGCCACCTCAAAAATAAAGAAAAGCGAAGACCTTTTCAATATCTCGACGATGGGCTTCAGAGGAGAAGCCATGGCCTCTATCGCTGCAGTGGCGCAAGTAGAACTACGCACTAATCGTAGCGAAGAGCAAGTAGGAACTTTAATTTGTATAGAAGGTTCTGCCTTAAAAAAGCAAGAAGAGATTGTATTTACCAAAGGCACTTCCATTGCCGTAAAAAATCTATTTTTTAATGTACCAGCAAGGCGTAATTTTCTAAAAACAAACGCCGTAGAAATGCGACACGTACTCGATGAATTTCAACGAGTTGCCTTGGCCCATTCAGAGATCATGTTTTCATTGGTACACAACGACTTGGAAGTATACAGGCTAACGGCTGGTAAGTTAAGCCATCGCATCGTGGGTATTTTTGGTAAGTCTTATCGAGAGCAGCTTATTCCCTGCCAAGAAGAAACGCCGCTCATTAAAGTAACAGGTTATATTGGGAAGCCCGATAATGCCAAGAAAACAAGGGGAGAACAGTTCTTTTTCGTCAATCATCGTTTTATCAAAAGTGGATATCTTCACCACGCTGTAATGACAGCCTTTGAAGGCCTGTTACCCAAGCAGCATTATCCTTTTTATACCCTTTTCTTAGAGATAGATCCTACCCACATTGATATCAATGTACATCCTACCAAGACTGAAATAAAATTTGACGATGAGCGAACGGTCTACGCCATTATCAATGCAGCCGTAAGGCGGGCATTAGGCACACACAATATTACACCTGCCCTTGATTTCGACGTAGATGTCAATTTTTCTCCTGACGAAAGTGAAATGAAAAAAGTTGCGGTAGAACAACAACCTAAAGAAATAGACGCTACAGGCTATCAGAAAACGCCTAGAGAAAAAGCCAATATAAAAAACTGGGAAAAACTTTTTGAAGGCTTTCAAAAAGATACTAAGGAAGTAGAAGCAGATGATAAAGAGCTATTTGATGAGATTACTACTCCTACAACAATTACGTTTGAAAGCAGCCTAAATGATGAAAAAGGTAATATTTCTACTGTAGAAGGACATACAGAGAGTAACCTGCTACAGTTACACTTACGCTATATTGTCACACAGGTAAAATCAGGCTTAATGGTGATCGATCAACACGCAGCACACCAACGCATCTTGTACGACAAGTACTTAGCTACACTACAAAACAAGAATGGGATATCACAACAACTTTTATTTCCTACTACAGTTACATTAAATAGTAGTGACTACGAGCTTATGAAGGAGTTGTCGGAAGAGTTACAAGCGCTAGGCTTTGCATTTACCTTTGCTGACGATTATCAGCTAGTTTTGCAAGGCTTGCCAGCAGGCGTACGTTTTGAAAATGAGAAGGAAATGTTAGAAGGTTTTATTGAGCAATTGAAACACCAGCAAGCGTCGTTACAGTTACCTGTACACGAGCGCATGGCTAACTCACTTGCTAAGCGAACGGCAATCAGGCCCAACACAAAACTTTCTTCTGTAGAGATGAATACCCTCGTAGCACAATTATTCACTTCGTCCAACCCCAACTATACCCCTTCTGGAGAACCTACTTTGGTGATACTGGATATGGTAAAGCTAGGAGAAATGTTCGTAAATCCTTAACCACTTATATTACGCTATTTTTTGTATGTTTAGACTCACACCCGCTGTAAGAATCCTACTCCTCATCAACATTGCTATGTACTTAGCCACTATGGCACTTCTGAGTACAGGATTAGACCTTAACAGAGAGCTAGGATTATACTCTTTTATTTCTGAAAGGTTTAAGCCTTATCAGTTTTTAACGTACATGTTCTTACACTCTACAAACAGCTTTTTACATATATTTGGTAACATGTTTGGTTTGGTAGTTTTTGGTAACTTGTTAGAACAAGTATTAGGTACAAACCGTTTCTTCATGCTCTATTTTGTGTGTGGTTTGGGTGCAGGCATTCTGAACTCAGGAGTAAACTATTGGGAGCAAAACAAAATGAGCGATGTAGGTGAAGCTTATTTAGTAGCCCCTACACCTGAACGCTTTATGAAGTTTATTAACGAAGAAGCGCCAGGTGTTAAACTTAGAAATCCACAGCTAGTTAACTTTATGGAAGCCTATAGTGATGATCCTAATAATGCCGAGTACCAAGAAGTGGGCAGGGGCTATGTAACGGAGATCATACAAAGAAAAATAGACATTCCAATGGTGGGTGCTTCTGGTGCTGTATTTGGAATTATTCTGGCGTTTGCACTTATTTTTCCAAACTTACAGATGATGCTACTGTTTCCACCTATACCCATTAAGGCAAAGTACCTGGCATTGTTTTACACAGGCTTTGAGTTATATGCTTTGGCACAAAATAGACCCGACGATAATATTGCGCATTTTGCGCACATTGGAGGTATGATTTTCGCCTTTTTACTAATAAAGTACTATTGGCGAATTCCAAGACACTACTAGTTGTTATAGGAACGAGAGGCTTCAACAAATTGAATACCCTTCTTCTAAGCTTGTGGTATTCAAGATGTTTACATAAATTTATATTATGAAGTATGCTATAGACGATCGAAAGGAAAAAGACTATGAATAACTTCTTCGAAGAGTTAAAAAATGCTTTTAAAAAACGTGATAATGGGCTTATGCAAATTATCACCATCAACATTATTGTATTCTTATTTATAAACATTGTACATCTTATTTTGTGGCTGGGTAACGCAGATGCCTTGTATAAACGTGTACTAGATCAATTTTCAGTACCCGCGTCACTTACCTCTTTGATGTACCGTCCTTGGACGTTAGTTACCTATTTATTTACACACGAGGGTATCTTTCACATCCTCTTCAATATGCTATTTTTATATTGGTTTGGTAAGATCATCGTAGAGTACTTAGGAAATAAACGACTGGTAAATGTGTACGTACTAGGAGGACTCATTGGTGCCTTCTTCTACTTGGCACTTTATAACTTTGTCCCTCGTTTGCCCCTTTCTGCCGAAATGATAGGTGCTTCGGGAGGTGTGTATGCAGTGATGGTAGCAGCGGCTACTTTACGTCCCAACCTTACCTTCTATTTACTACTTTTGGGACCAGTAAGGATCAAATACATCGCTGGCTTTTTTGTATTACTATCATTTATACAACTCCCACAAGTAAACGCAGGAGGTAACGCAGCTCATTTAGGCGGCGCACTTATTGGCTACATGTTCATCAGCCAATTACGCAAAGGAAACGACCTCGGCGCTTGGATTACCAACTTTTTAGGTTGGCTAGGTGGGCTCTTCAGAAGAAAGCCTAAAATGAAGGTGACTTATGTGAAAAAGGAAAAGGTGAAAAGTAAAGTGAAAGTACAAGGCAATGGAGAGAGTATGTCGTCAGCAGCGCCTAATCAAGACGAAATAGACAGAATATTAGATAAGATATCAGCTTCAGGATATGCAAGCCTTACCAAAGAGGAAAAACAACGCTTACTAGATGCCAGCAGAGACTAAAAGCCAATGCGGTTGAGAACAATATCTTTTAAACTGTCTAAACTTAGCCAGAAAGCATATTCCTTACCGTTCTCTTCATAAAAGTCCACTTCATCAATTAGGCCAGAAGGATACTCCTGATTATCCACTACTACTTTTCGTTCGCTACCATTGTAGTAGACAAATCCCCAGTGCTGCATACTAGGGCTGAAAGCCACTTCAGGCATTTTTCCTTTTTGCGGAGTAATCGGGTAGGACTGTTGCTCTGTTACCTTATTATTTACATAAGTATGTAAGGTGTAAGAACCATCATTGTTAGCAATCCAAAAGTAAAAGTTTTCAGTTTCAGGTACGAAGGTGATATTAGCAATACCACTGTAAACACCTACGAAGTATTTGTCATTGATGGTAAGCGTATCGATACTTGTACCAGGGTGCGACTTCACAATTGCTACACTATTACTGCTATCACTTACTGTAAACATTCTGACGTGTATGGCAAAGCTTTTCTCTCCTCTAAAAAAGAGCGTATAGTCTTTTCCTACCACATAGTTAAAGCGATTGGGTTTTACCCCTAAGTCAGCCTGCTTCACAAACTCCTTGTAAGGACCAAACAGCTCTCCGTTCACCATATAGAAAATCTGCTGATTCCGAATTACATTCATACCATAGTTAAGCTTGGTGTATAGAAGCTTCCTGTAGGGACTATACACTTGGCCTACCAGTTCTTTTTCAAAAAGACCTAGATCACCACGACTGGTGATAATATGGAACTGCTCTACCATTCTATCTCCTACTGACTTAGAAGGCGTATCTTTTTTGTCTGCTACTACAATCCAAGCATCTTCGTTCATCAGCGCAAACTCATGGATTTTTGAAAAAGGGCCAATTACCTTTCCTGAGCTAAACTTTATATAAAAATTGTAATGTGTGCCCACATTTTCAAAGTATTCTATGGCCCAAGTAGTGCCTTCAGGGCTAAGGTAGTAGTCTACTAGATTAGCATAGGGGCCGTACTTTACCCCATTTACTGTGAGCTTGTGCTCTGCTAACGTCTCATTGTAAATAGTATAAGCGCTCAGATTTTTAGTAATGCGTAGATCTGAGGTATGTTGAAAACTAGGGTATCGGTTAAATTTATAACCATCAAAAGCAACAATGTTACTATCTTTATAAGCATCTGTAAATCCCCAGTGATAGTTGTTCATCTTGGGGGGCTCAATGGTAGCACGATCATAAGGACCATACGATTGCTGGTTAACGAGATATTGACGTGTATTTTTGTCTTGATCCTCAACCACTACCATATAGCCAAGCCGTGATTGATAGACACCTAAGGTGTTTTCGAAGGTAGCTACCCGTTCAGTAGGCTTTAATGTATAGATTAGCTCCTTTTGGGGAGTGTCTTGCGCAATAGAAAAGGAAGCGACAAAAAAAAATAATATAAAGACAATAAACTTTTTCATAAAAGTTTAATAAATGTTCAACGACTATTACAAGCCTGTAATACAGTAAAGATATAACAAATCACTCACAAAAACAGCGCTATGTAAGTGATTTTATCTTTTTACAAAATTTACCTCACCTGATTTTCCCATTTTCAAAATAGTATAAGACAGGTGTTTGATCACCTGAGCAGACGAAGGTGGTAAAATAGCCGCCACTTCAAGATCGCTAGGCACGGGTGGTTCTTTTGTTAATTTTTGCAAACTTACACTAAATAATGGCTTGCCTAGCTGGTAAATAAGCTTTTGTGTAGTTGCCTCTTTTATCCAGCGAAGTCCTACTTGCTCTTGAAGTACCTCAGGCAATTGCTGGTTGCTATCGAAAATGACGGTAAGTGGTTTTTGTGTATACTCAATAATATCCCAAGCTACTTCAGGAATACCCGAAGCGTAGTTGCTAATAAGACCTATTTCAGCTACAAGAACTGTGTAAGGATTACTTTCGTTATAAGGTATATATTGTACAACAGAAGCGATTGTTTCAGTAGCGTGAATGCTACAAGCTAACTCCCAACCAATATCTGTGTAAATCAATACAGGCTTGTTATTACGGAGTACGGTGAGCGTTTCTTTATACATCTTGACCACTAAAATTAGTAGGTGAAACTATTGAGTGGCCAAGCATTGAAATCCTTCTGTTTAGAAGGCTTCTAAATAAGGCACGGAAAGGTGTCGAGATTTTATAATTCACAAGTTTTTGTAATTTTGTTACGTCTCAATTTATCAAAATAATTAAATCTTTTACTACCATGGCATTATTCGATCTAGATATGATAAAAGCAGTGTATGCGCAACTTCCTGGACGTGTAGATAAAGCACGCGAAGTACTGGGAAGACCGCTCACACTTGCAGAGAAAATACTATACGCTCATCTTTACGACGGCTCCGCAGGTGAAGCTTACATACGTGGGAAGTCTTATGTAAACTTTGCGCCAGATCGGGTTGCTATGCAAGATGCCACCGCACAGATGGCGCTTCTTCAGTTTATGTCTGCTAACAAGGCACAAGTAGCTGTACCTTCTACCGTACACTGCGATCACCTTATTCAAGCAAAGGTAGGCGCTGAAGAAGATTTAAAAGTAGCCGTTGACAAAAATAAGGAAGTATATGATTTTTTGGCCTCTGTCTCTAACAAGTACGGTATTGGATTTTGGGGAGCAGGTGCAGGTATTATTCACCAGGTAGTATTGGAAAATTATGCTTTCCCCGGTGGCATGATGATTGGCACAGACTCACATACCCCCAATGCAGGTGGATTAGGGATGATTGCCATTGGTGTAGGAGGGGCAGACGCGGTAGATGTAATGGCTGGAATGCCTTGGGAGTTAAAGATGCCTAAATTAATTGGTGTAAAGCTAACTGGAAAAATGAGTGGCTGGACGGCCGCCAAAGATGTGATCTTGAGAGTAGCAGGTATTCTTACGGTAAAAGGTGGAACGGATGCGATTGTAGAATACTTTGGAGAAGGTGCAGATGCGCTCTCTGCCACAGGAAAAGGAACTATCTGTAATATGGGCGCCGAAATAGGCGCTACTACGTCTATCTTTGCCTACGACAATAAAATAGCCGAGTATTTAAAAGCTACCGAAAGAGAAGAAGTGGCAGCCGAAGCGGATAAGATCAAGGCTTACCTTCGCCCTGATCCAGAAGTATATACCAACCCAGAAGAATACTACGACCAAGTAATTGAGATCAACCTCTCTGAGTTAGAACCCCATATTAACGGGCCTTTTACTCCAGATTTGGCTTGGCCGCTTTCTAAATTTGCACAGGCAGTGAAAGAAAACGACTGGCCACAAACCCTAGAAGTAGGACTGATAGGCTCTTGTACTAACTCTTCTTATGAAGATTTGACTCGTGCTGCTTCTCTCGCACAACAGGCGGTAGATAAGAAGTTGAAGGCTAAATCAGAATTTACGATCACGCCAGGTTCAGAAATGGTACGTTTTACAGCCGAAAGAGACGGATTATTAGATATTTTCGATAATATGGGTGGGGTAGTGCTTGCGAATGCTTGTGGTCCTTGTATTGGGCAATGGGACAGACACTTAGACGACCCTACTCGTAAGAACTCTATCATCACTTCTTTTAACCGTAATTTCGCCAAGCGAAACGATGGATATGCTTCTACGCATGCATTTGTAGCCTCTCCTGAGATTGTGACTGCTTTTGCCATTGCAGGTGATTTAACTTTCAATCCGTTAGAAGATACCCTTACCAATGAAAATGGAGAAGAGGTAAAGTTGGAAGAACCTACTGGTATAGAGCTTCCTACTAAAGGATTTGATGTAGAAGATGCTGGCTATACAGCACCAGCAGAAGATGGCTCGAAAGTAGAAGTGGTTGTAAAGCCTGACTCAGAGCGTTTGCAACTGTTAGAGCCTTTCAAAGCTTGGGAAGGAACAGATTTAAAAGGTTTAAAACTCCTCATTAAAGCCAAAGGAAAATGTACCACTGACCATATCTCTATGGCAGGCCCTTGGTTGAAGTATCGTGGGCATCTCGATAATATCTCTAACAACTTATTAATTGGTGCTACCAATGCTTATAATGGTGCTACTAACAAGGTGAAAAGCCAACTGACAGGTGAGTATGGCGAAGTACCGCAAGTACAACGTGCTTATAAGGCAGAAGGAGTAGGTACGATAGTAGTAGGCGATGAAAACTATGGAGAGGGTTCTTCAAGAGAACATGCCGCCATGGAGCCTCGCCACTTAGGTGTAAGAGCCATTATTGTAAAATCTTTCGCACGTATCCACGAGACAAACCTTAAAAAACAAGGAATGCTCGGACTTACCTTCGATAATCCTGCTGACTACGACAAGGTACAAGAAGACGATACCATTGATATCATCGGGCTAGAAAGCTTTGCACCCAATACCCCTTTGACGGTGGTGTTGCATCACGCAGATGGCTCTAAAGATGAAGTGAAAGTAAATCATACTTATAATGAACAACAGATAGCGTGGTTTAAGGCGGGCTCTGCTTTGAATCTCATCGCTGCTGAAAACGCTTAGAAAGCGTCAACGTATAGGTGACTTAAAAACATAAGGAGGATAGATCATTTATCTATCCTCTCTTTTTATATTGAATGTAATAATTTAAAATCACTTTGAAGAGTAAAGTTTTTATTTTACTGATTATCCTTGTAGCTATTTATGGCCTTATTTTGCTTGTATTATTTGTATGGCAAGAAAAGCTATTATTTTTCCCTACGAAGCTACCAGCATCGTATACCTTTCAGTTTGAAGAAGACTTTGAAGAAATCAGTATACAAGTGGAAAAAGAAATTCATCTCAATGCCTTATTATTCAAAGCAATACAAAGTAAAGGAGTCATACTTTTCTTGCACGGTAATGCAGGCGCTATTAATACCTGGGGATTTGGCGCGCCATTATACCTTCAACACCAGTATGATGTACTGTATGTAGACTACAGGGGGTATGGGAAAAGCGAAGGGAATATTCAAAGCGAGCAACAACTTATTAGCGATATACAGAAAGTATACGATAGGCTAAAAGAGCGATACAGTGAAAATACAATTATTGTTTCAGGTACTTCTATAGGTACGGGTATTGCTACCCAAATCGCTGCTGCTAACCATCCTAAACTTCTGTTACTGAATGCTCCTTATTATAGTCTAAAAAAATTGATTCAAGAAAAGACGAAAGTGCTACCAAGTTTTATCATACGGTACTCACTTGCCACTCACCAGTATATTAATAAGGTAGAATGTCCTATTTATCTCTTTCATGGGCAAAGCGATCAGCTTATTCCTGTACACCACGCTAAGGAGTTAAAGCAAAAGGCCGAGCAAATAAATTTAATTGTTTTAGAAGGTACAGGACATAACGACATCCCTGCCAATAGCCTATACCAAGAGAAAATGGGAGAAATACTAATGAAATAGCTTCTCCCATAAATCTATACTAAAGTGCTTTTACTTTCAGTAAAATAATTAGAATATAAAGCTGTTCACACCTACACCTGCTGTAAAAGTAGTCACTTGCGTTCCTGCTTGGTTGTAGATAATTACATCAGCTTCATCTCCAAATTCAGACTCACCAACGTATATGTTTCCAGTAGTGGGGTCTACACCAATCCCATAGATCGTGAATGGCGCAGTGATGAAAGCTGTAGTGGGTGTAACAGGTGCTGTTGTGTCGATAGTGTAAACAAACTCATCATTGATAAGGTAAAGTGTACTTTCATATAACACAAACTTCTCATTGAAACCTGATACAGGTACTTCCGTAAGAATGCTTGTCACACTATTATCGCTAAGATCAACCTCTACTAAAAAGCCATCGCCAGAAAAGTCATTGTTGCTACATAATATCCAAAGGGTATTGCCCTGCGCTATCATCTTCGAAGGGCCTGTCGCGCTTACTTCTCCTAAAGTCAAGGAAATACTACTTACTATCTCGTCGGTGGCTGGATCAATCACCTCAATCTGATCCCCTTGCTCATTGGCTACATAAATGCTTCCTTGATGGCTTAAAATACCCATAGGACGTTCTCCTAAATCAATAGTTTTGATGATATTACTTGTAGCCAAGTCAATTATCTTCACACTTGCATCTGGGTAACTAGGGAAGTTTTCGCTGCTCCCCCAAGTCGTTACATAAGCCTTATTATTAAGAACCGCTACATTGAAAGGACTTACTATACTTTCGTCCGTGATCGTAATGGAGTTTTCTAATGTGTTGGCATCTGTGTTAATGATTTGATCGCTTGCATTGGTTACAATCAGCAGTCGGTTATCTTGCTGTATCATCTGTTGAATTATACCGCCTAACTGACTGCCATTTTCTGCTCTAAAGGCATCGTTGATGATTAAGCTACTATCAGGAATCCAAAAGCTTAGTGAGCCATTGCCATCGGTAAAATTCCCTTCATTGACCACCCAGATACCGTCACTGTACCTGCCTAATGGAATTGGATCGTCTGTTTCAGTACAACTGGTTACTAAAAAAGCAGTAAGTAATAACCAGATTAATAGTTTGTTAGTGTACTTCATAAAAAATAAAAGTTTGATAAAATATTTAATTGAATTGGTAGCGGAAAGTCAGTAGGTAGTTTCTCAAAGGCATCGCCTGATTCCCTACATTCCTATAATTGGTATCGAAGATATTATTTACATCAAACGACAGCGTAAAAGCATGCTTATCATAACTAAAATGCTTCCCAAGCTGTAAATTGGTAAGCACAAAGCCGTCGATGTATTGCTCATTGTTAGTGGTAGTAAAGCGGACATCAGTGTAGTGCGTGTTGCCTGTTAACCAAAATCCTTTTATTTCTAGTCCTGTAGTGATACTGAGACGATGAAAGGGCACATAGGGCAGTTGCTTATGGATCGTTTCGCCGTTAGATTCGCTTATTTTATTGGTAGATTGCGTGTAGGCATAATTACCGCTCAGGCGTAGCTTCGTAGTGGGTGCTAAACGCCACTGTCCAGTGGCTTGAAGCTCTACTCCTTGCACATTTACTTCTCGCAAGTTTATAGGACTCCAATAGCTGCTGATGGGTTGCCATAGAATCCAGTCCTGAACGTTCATCTGGTAGTAAGTAGCCTCTACATCAAATTGTAGTTGGTCTTTATATTCCTTTTTGTAGCGCAAGCCACCTTCCCAATTGGTACCCGTTTCAGAGCGAATATCAGGGTTACCGCCAGGTTCCCAGTACATGGCATTGAGGTTAGGTACACGATAGCTACGCGATACTGTTGCTTTGGCTTGCAGTTGTTGTGTTGGTTGATCAATGAGATGATAAGTAGTGCCCAAAGAAGGGGCAAAGGGCGCATCGAAACCACTCACAAATGTTTGGCGCAGGTTAAGACTAGCCTGCCAACGTGGTAAAATACGCCAGTGGCTCAGTGCAAATAGGTCGGTACGTATTTGTCGGTATCGCTCGGCATAGTTATCTACATCTGTCCAAATTACATCCGTTTTTACACCTGTTTGTAACGTAACGAAAGGAGCAAGACTAATCTCATATGTACCATTGCTGATCCACCTTTTAGTGAGGGTACGACTGGTATTATTGTAAAGAAGCCTATCTTGGACGTAGGCGGTTTGTACCCTTAAAAATCCTTGAGAAGTTGTATGGTGATAAGAAAGTGAAAGGCGAAGGTTTTCGTCTTCTTGGGTAGCATTATAGTTTTGCAACCCTCTGTCGCTAAAGTGATACCAAGTATTGAGTACTAATTCATTACGATTATCAAGGCGGTAGCCGATATCTTGTAAAAGTCCATAGCTGTGAGTGGCGGCATTGTTAATGGTTCTTTCGTTGCCATTTTCTCTTACAAAGAAATCATTCTCAAGTTGTGTACGGTACAGGTTAGTGTTGCTGTACCAACGATCGTTAGACCATTGCAAACCCGCTTGGGTATCCCATCGACCGAAGCTACCTATACTTTGTTGTAAGCTTGTCTGTAAGCCCTTTTGAAAAGTAGGAGTGGAAGAGTTAAGCAGAATACTACCGCCAATAGCATCGCTTCCAAATAGGCTACTTGCCGAACCGTATTGTAAAGTGACTTGGTCTGTGGCTGCTACAGGAAGAAGACTGAAGTCGCTTTCTCCTAGAGTGGGCGAGTTGATATTGATCCCATTCCAGAGAACAGCAGTATGTCCTGCGCCTGTTCCTCGAAAAGAGAGACTAGACAACATACCGTTTCCATACTGTTTTACGTAAACACCCGTTTGCTCCATCAGTAAATTACCGAGATTGAGCGTGCGGTTTCTTGCTAGCCAAGTGCTATCAACACTTTGTTGTTTGGTACCCAAAGCGTATTTGATATAAGCTTGATCGTAGATTTCTACAGGAGCTAACAGCGTATCTTGTGCTTGTAGCGATACAATACTCCAGAAGAAAACAGCTATACTCAAGTATAACTTTACATACATAAATAGGCCATTTGAATTAAACATCAGATTAATCCAAAGCCGTCTAGTCAAAAAGTAGTACTAACAGAGAATACAATGATTGTAAGGCTCTTCGTAACTTTTCACCCGAAAGCTCTGAAAAATTGGCTATTGGCAGGTCTCCTGGCTCGTTTCATACTTATCGCCTTCCCATTTTCGAATGAAAACAGTGGCAAAGGAATGATAAATACTTTTGAAACTTACAGTTGCGGGGACAGCTACGGTCTTTCACCGTATTCCCTTTTAAGCAATCACTAAGATTGTAGTAATTGCACCAATGCACAGCAAATATAGGGAAACTTCACAAAATAAAAAACGGTATGTGCAACGTACCGTTTTTCTTAATCAATAATATGTAATATATCCTAAATGAGATGTCTTAAGTAAAGGGAGAGTCCCAGCATCAGTAATAGTACTCTTGTTCTTAAATCTGTTTGTGATACACTAGGCAAAGTAGGCGCCTGTGCAAGAGAAGTAAACTTACGTCCTTTATTGTCCTTTTCGCTGGAAATCTTCTCTTTTCTATCTTTTTTATTCAGCTTTAAGCTAGGAATGATGATAGGTTTCCCTTGTTTGGTAGGCTTCACATCAATTTTATATTGACGGATCCCTTTTTTCTGTTTACCCTTCTTAGGGGTCTCTTGTTCAAAAATTTCATTGCCCGTCATTACTAGTGACTGTCCGTAAGATACAGTACTCATAAAAATAACTGCCGTTGTGAGTAATATAAATAGACGAAGCGGTTTCATAAGAATTAATTTTATTGCCTTGTTTATCTTAATAGACAACGTCGCAATAGTGTAGGTTGCATAAAATTATAAAAAAAGTAAAATATATCTCATGTACAGTTATTTAGTCGTTTAAAGAGCATATAGTTGAAAATCAGCAACTAAAGATACTAACTTATTCTCTAAGTTTAAACTTTTGTGTGTAAATTCAGCAGACGTTAACAATTATTAACAGCCTACTTCATATTGTATAAGTTGTACTTTTTCAGAATTGTTACAGAATCAACAGAATATTTTTATGAAAAAAAAGTGGATTAAAAATACCTTTAAGGGACTGATGCTCTTACTTTTAGTGTGGATCATCTGGGAGCACCAGCTCATCTGGTATGGGCTCAACCAAGGATATGGTCAAGCGCGTATCTTGTGGAAGGCTGCGCCTGTTGCTACCATATTAGCCAACGAAGAAGTCCCTGATTCTGTAAAACAGCGCATACGACTCATTCAAGAAATCAAACAATTTGCCGTAGATTCATTAGGGTTAGACCCTTCTAATAGTTATGAAAACTTCTATGATCAACAAGGAAAGCCCATTCTATGGACGGTGACGGCTTCCAAGCCTTTTAATTTAGAAGCACACGAATGGTCTTTTTCCTTTCTAGGTAAGTTTAGTTATAAGGGTCACTTTGAAAGGAAAAAGGCAGAGCGAGATTCGCTACAACTTGCACAAGAGGGTTGGGATGTAGAAATAGATGAAGTAAGTGCTTGGAGTACACTAGGATGGCTAGCGGACCCTATTCTGAGTAGTATGTTAGAACGTACTGAAGGAGGAATCGCCAACTTGATTATCCACGAGCTGACACACGGTACATTATACGTAAAAAGTGATGTAGATTTCAATGAGAACCTAGCTACTTTTATAGGAGATCAAGGCGCTTTACGCTTTCTCCAGTATAAGTATGGTGAGCAATCAATACAGTACCAGAACTACATCGCTTCGGAAAAAGACAAACAGTTGTTTTATGATTACATTTTAAAGAAAGCACAAGCCTTACAAGCGTTGTACGACGCCAAAGATTTTAAAAATAAATCTGTAGAAGAGAAAATAGTAGAGAAGCAAGCTTTTGTTAGAGAAATTGCCTTAGGACTAGCCAAAGTACCCTTTGTAGAAAGGCAATACGAGATAGAAAGACTGAAAAAATGGCAGCCTAACAATGCTTTCTTTATGGGTTACGTAAGATACCGCGCGCAGCAATACGATTTTGAGAAAGTGCTAAAAGAGCAATTTAAAGGGAACATAAAAGCCTACGTGGCGTACCTTAAGGAGAAGTATCCTTCTCTGTAAATCTATTAGAGAAACTTATACAGAGAGAAAGAAAAACTTCAAGTCAGTTGTATGTAGTATTTAAAAAGAACCAGTTATCTTTTAATGTTTAATCTCAAAGAGCAGCTCACCGAGCTCTATCCAGTACTTGCCAGCATCGCCCAGCCAAAAAGTATTGTAAAAAGGCAGTGCTTACTTCAACCGGGACAACACATTAGTACACTTTACTTTGTACAAAAAGGAGCGCTTAAACAGTATTACGTCAAAGAGGGTAAAGAAGTCGTATTCAGACTCATTACTTCACAAGCATTTTGTACTTCAGCTTACGCACTAATCACACACCAACCTACTTCTGATTTCATAGAAGCTGTAGAAGATACAGATTTACTAGCCATTGACTATCCAAAGCTTTGTCAACTGTATAAGAAAGATATTAGGCTAGCTAACCTAGGTAGAGAGATAACAGAACACTACTTTATCTTAGAACAAGAACGGGTAATGAGCTTAAACTTCAAAAAGCCAATAGAGCGGTACCAAGCGCTATTAGAAAAACACCCCAACTATTTTGAAACTTTTAATTTAGGTACCATTGCTTCCTATCTAGGCATGACCCAAGAAACACTTAGTAGGGTAAGAGGAAAACGATTTTGATTTTCGTCAAAGCTTTTTTGAAACTAAGCCAGTAGCTTTGAGAGAAAGAAAAGAATAAAAGAAATGAGAAAGTCTGATCAAATTTTTTTTCTACTCTACGGATTTATTGTATGGGCACTCGCTACCGCTAGCTTCAAGGTGATCGGGTTTGATACTGACCTTACGGCGCTCAACTTTATATTTCTTATAGTAATGATGCCTGTATTGAATCTTACAGGATACAGAGTACGTGCGGTGAAGGGGCTAGCAAAATTTAAGGCCTCTATGCTTTTTGCTGTATCAGGGATGTTGTTGGATGCAGTATTGCTCTTAAATTACCCTATTTTTTTCTCCGCTGACAACTTTCCTTTAATGCCTACCCAAGGGCATTTTTTAGGCGCTTGGGTACTCTTTGGGAATGCTTTAACGCTGCTGACTGCCTACATATCACAACTTACAGAAAAGACCTAAACCAACACATTTCATTGCCTTAAATCAACACTTTGCTTACTCTTTAACTACTTCATTGTTAATTTATTACAAAATTATTACCTTTGCTATACAGCAACCCAAACTCCAGCTACAAATCACGTAACCTAAAGAAGTATGGTACGGATTTTGAATTTTTTAACAATGTAAATAACCAAACTTGTTGAGAATAATGAGAAAGCTTTTACTTTATATAATTCCTTTAATCTTCTTTGTAGGATTTACCAGCAAAGACTCCTACAGAGTGATTAAACAAAATAGTTTTGGTAAAGGAGAACACATCGAGTATCTCGTACACTATGCGTTTGTAAACGCAGGAGAAGCTACCATAGATGTAAGCGAAAAACTTTACCTAGTAAATGACAGACCTTGTTACCGAGTAGACGTATACGGAAAAAGTATTGGAAGCTTAGAAATGGTAAC
Organism: uncultured Cytophagales bacterium; assembly: GCA_937911505.1. GTDB lineage: Bacteria > Bacteroidota > Bacteroidia > Cytophagales > Thermonemataceae > CALEMF01. The sequence goes on along the minus strand of CALEMF010000113.1, from coordinate 65,033 downwards.
AAGAATTAGAGACTTTTGGCGCTCATATGTAGATACCTCTTCGATCATTACCCATCGTTTCTATAGAAATATTGAAGAAGGGAACTATAGAAAAGAAGAAACGACACAATTTTTCCCCAATACGAGGAAGGCCGTCATCATGGATGAGCACGGTAAAAAAGAAATTACAACCTACCCTAATATACAGGATATGGTCAGCGGCTTCTATTTTGTTCGTACACTTAACATGGAAAAGTACCAAAAAGGTGAGGTAATCAATGTACCAGGTATTTTAGAAGATGACTTATATGAACTAAAAATACAGTTTATAGGAAAAGAAGAAATTAAAACTAAATTTGGTAAGATCGATACCTACGTACTGTCACCTATTATGCCAGAAAACCAGTTGTTCAAAGGTACTAACCCTATTAAAGTATATGTTTCTGACGATAAAAACCGTGTTCCAGTGAAGATATTGGCAGAGTTGGTAGTAGGTTCTGTAGAGATGGATATCAAAGGCTACAGTAACCTAAAACACGACATAAAATTTAAGTAAGAAATAGATGTATTTATCATAAGAAAAGAGGTACTTTCATTCGTTGAAAGCACCTCTTTCTCATTTATTGAATAGCGTAGCGCTTCACATCCTCAGCAGTAATGGTATCTTTACTTAAAATTACCAAGCGTTCTACTACGTTACGTAGTTCTCGAATATTACCCGTCCAAGAGCGCTCCATGAGTAATGCAATCGCCTTGTCGTCTATTTTTTTCTTAGCAGCTCCATAGTCTTTGGCAATGTCTGCTAAGAACCGATCAGCCAACAGAGGAATATCCTCTTTCCGTTCATCCAAAGAGGGCACTTTAATGAGAATTACACTTAGGCGATGAAAAAGGTCTTCTCTAAAGTTACCTTCTTCGATTTCTTTTTTCAGGTCTTTATTGGTAGCGGCCACTACCCGTACATTTACTTTAATATCCTTGTCACCACCTACACGTGTTATTTTTTGTTCTTGTAAAGCGCGTAGCACTTTGGCTTGTGCCGAGAGACTCATATCACCTATTTCATCTAAGAAAAGTGTACCCCCATCAGCTTGCTCAAACTTACCGATACGTTGCTTTACAGCAGAGGTGAAAGCCCCCTTTTCGTGACCAAACAGCTCACTTTCTATTAGCTCACTCGGAATGGCGGCGCAGTTAACTTCTACAAAGGGCATTTTAGCACGATTGCTCTTGGCGTGAATCTGCCTACAGACCAGCTCTTTACCAGCGCCGTTAGGACCTGTAATAAGTACTCTAGCATCAGTAGGTGCTACCTTATCTATATCTTCTAGCACGCGGTGTATGGCTTCAGAGGCTCCTACAATCTCATATTTTTTACTGACCTTCTTCTTGAGTACTTTTGTTTCTTGTACCAAGTTAGATTTATCTAAGGCATTGCGCACAGAAAGAAGAAGCCTATTTAAATCAGGTGGCTTTACAATAAAATCAAAAGCGCCTTTTTTAGTAGCTTCTACGGCTGTTTCGATAGTTCCGTGGGCAGAGATCATAATAAACTGTGGCATTTTCGTCATTTCCTGCGCTTTATCCAACGCTTCTATGCCATCTACCTTAGGCATTTTTATATCACATAGTACCACATCATACTCTTCCTTTTGGAGCATATCTAGTCCCTCTTCTCCATCTTGTGCTTCATGTACTTTGTATTTCTCATATACTAAAATCTCTTTTAACGTTTCTCGAATGCTCGCCTCATCATCTATGATTAGTATTTTTGCCATAGGAATTACTCGATTAAATTTTGATATTACGGTCACTAAGATATTAAAAATATACTAACTTGTGCCAGCAAACGCAATGAATAAAAGCACTTACAATAAAAATCATCTTATCTCTTTCTTTACCGCTTTAATCGAAAAATAGCAATTTAAAAGAGATTAACATCGTTATACAAATGAGATGACCAACTTTTTACACTTTATGTATAGAATACTTGCACTAACAAGCCTTCACCTATGTAGCTACTTACCTTTGGTGGCACAACAACTTCACTACACGGTTAACCTAAACGACCGCACCAACGATACCTTTAAAGTAACCCTAGAAGTAGATCAGTTGAAAGCAGATAATAATATATACCAATTTGCAGCCACTGCGCCAGGTACTTATCAGGTAATGGACATAGGACGTTTTGTCAAAAACTTCAAAGCTTTTGATACAAAGGGAAAAGAGATTAAAACCGAGCAGATTACCAAAAACCAGTGGCAACTCACTACCCCCAAAAAGATTAAAAAAATTAGCTATGAAGTAGCCGAAACGTGGGATACACCGGTAGAAGAAAACGATATTTATATGATGTGTGGGAGCTCGCTAGAAGATGACCACGCGCTCATTAACGGCCAAACTGTCTTTGGGTACCCGCAAGGAATGCAGGATGCTCCCTTGAAAATCACGCTGATGCATCCTGAGCGTTGGCAAGTAGGAACAGCCCTCAATAAAGATCCACAAGGTTACTATGTAGCCAAAGACTATGACTTTGTAGTAGACTCGCCCATACTATTGGGTAGGCTTAGTAAAGCAACAACAGAGATAAAGGGTTGTGATGTAGAAATTTATACCTACTCCAAGACCGATAAAATCACTTCAGAACAACTACTAACGGCCATGAGCGATATGCTTGAAGCTGCGGGAGAGTTTCTGGTAGCGCTGCCTGTAAAAAGATATACTTTTTTGTACCACTTCGAAGATAAGAGTGCAGGTGCTTGGGAGCATTCGTACAGCTCTGAATATGTTTATAAGGAAGAAGAATGGAATGAAAAGCTAGCCAAAAGTATTACCAGCACAGCCGCCCACGAATTTTTTCATATTGTAACGCCGCTTAACATCCATAGTGAAATCGTTAAAGACTTCAACTTTGTAACACCTACTCCTTCACAACACCTTTGGTTGTATGAAGGGACTACCGAATGGGCTTCTGATATGATGCAACTCAGAGGAGGACTCCTCTCCATCGACGATTTTCTTAAGGAGTTAGCTTATAAGGTCATTGTAGACGAGAAATACTTCGATAAAAGCTACAGCCTCACTAAATTAAGCCTTACTTCTTATACCAAAGCAGGGCAAAAACAATATGCTAACATCTATTTTAGAGGTGCTTTGGTAGCAGGCCTACTAGATATCCGACTCCTAGAGCTTTCCAATGGTGAAAGAGGACTGAGAGAAGTAGTAAATGAACTCGCCAGAGCGTATGGCGCAGAAAACGCCTTCCCTGAAGAACGATTCTTCCAAGTATTTACAGAGATGACTTATCCAGAGATCATGGACTTTTTTAATAAATATGTGAAAGAGGCTCAGCCGCTTCCTTATAAAGCGTACTATGAGAAATTAGGCATCATTTATAATCCTATTTCGGAGCAGCAGAAGAAGCCTTCTTTTACGCTAGACCCTAACGCAAGTACCCAACAAAAACAATTGCGTGCCATTTGGATGAAGAATTTACAGTAGGGAGACCATCTCAACTATTCTATAAAACATAGTTCTTTTTTTATAATAACCCCTTACCTTTGCGTGACGAGAGGTAAAGTATTTTAGAAATAAAGTAGCTAAAGATATTAAATAAATAACGCTGTGGATCAAAAAGTCGACTTCCCAGAAACTGCTCGAAAGCTAGGACTGATAGAAGAAGAATACCATCAAATTATTGGTATACTCGGTCGTAAGCCCAACTTTACAGAGCTTTGTATTTACTCAGCGATGTGGTCTGAGCATTGTTCTTACAAGAATTCTATTGTATGGTTGAAAAAGCTTCCTAAAGATTCTCCCCGGATGCTAGCGGCGGCTGGAGAAGAAAATGCAGGATTAGTAGACATTGGAGATGGCTATGCAGTAAGCTTCAAGATCGAGTCGCACAATCATCCCTCTGCTATTGAGCCCTATCAGGGGGCCGCTACGGGTGTAGGAGGAATCAACAGAGATATTTTTACGATGGGCGCGCGCCCTATCGCCCAGCTCAATTCCTTGCGCTTTGGCGAACTTAGTAATCCTAGGACGCAGTACTTAATAAAAGGAGTCGTAAAGGGCATTGGCGATTATGGAAATGCCTTTGGTATACCTACGGTAGGCGGAGAAGTATTTTTTGATGAGTCATTTACTATTAATCCTTTGGTGAATGCCTTCTCAGCAGGTATTGTAAGAACGGACAGCGTCGCACGTGCTATCGCACAAGGAAAAGGTAATCCAGTCTTTATTGTGGGCTCTGCTACAGGAAAAGACGGCATTCATGGAGCTTCTTTTGCTTCTAAAGATATTACAGAAGATTCTGCTAAGGATTTACCAGCTGTGCAAGTAGGTGATCCTTTTCAAGAAAAACTGCTGCTAGAAGCCACGCTAGAAGCCATACAAACTGGTGCGATTGTAGGGATACAAGATATGGGAGCGGCAGGTATTATTTGCTCTACAGCCGAAATGAGCGCTAAAGGAGAGGTGGGTATGGACATCAACCTAGATGCGGTACCAACACGCCAAGAAGGGATGCTTCCCTTTGAAATTCTTCTTTCTGAGTCACAAGAGCGTATGCTACTGGTGGTAAAAAAAGGAAAAGAGCAGCAGATAGAGCGGATTTTTGAAAAGTGGGATTTGAACTGTGTGCAGATAGGAGAGGTAACAGATACAGGTGTTTTACGCTTTATGATTTTAGGAGATACAGTAGCCAAAGTACCCGCAGAGAGCTTAGTATTGGGCGGGGGCGCGCCTGTATACCATAGAGCATATGAGGAGCCTGCTTATTTTAAGGAGTATCAGCAATTTCATATTGAGCAGGTAAAACTACCTAAAAACTACAAGAAAGTAGCCGAACACCTATTGAGTCATCCCAACATTGCCTCAAAAAGGTGGGTTTATGAACAGTATGATTCAATGGTAGGAACTGCCAACCAGAGTACTAATGAACCTTCTGATGCCGCTGTTGTGGCCATAAAAGGAACAAACAAGTCAATCGTGATCACTGTTGATTGTAACTCCCGATATGTACAAGCGCATCCTGAAGAGGGCTGTGCCATCGCTGTAGCAGAGGCAGCGCGCAACATTGTATGTGCAGGAGGCGAACCTTTAGCCATTACCAATTGCCTCAATTTTGGGAATCCTTATAATCCAGAAGTTTATTGGCAATTTGTAGGTGCTATCAAGGGGATGAAGAAAGCCTGCGAAAAGTTCGGTACACCTGTAACGGGCGGTAATGTAAGTTTTTACAACCAGTCTTCAGACGAGGGGCCTGTATTTCCAACTCCTACGATTGGGATGCTGGGACTTTTAGAGGAGCCTACTCATAAAATGACACTTGATTTCAAACAGGTAGGAGATTTGATATACTTACTGGGAGAGTCTAAAAACTGTATTGCTAGTTCTCAGTACTTATACTCTTGTGTAGGTACGAAAGCCTCTGGAACACCACGTTTCAATTTAGAAGATGAATTTGAGCTACAAAAAGTAATCAAAAAGCTAATTCGTAAGGGACTGATTCGCTCTGCCCACGATGTTTCAGATGGAGGACTGTTTATTACATTAGCAGAATCAGCCATGATACGCGACCTAGGTTTTAGCATTAAAACAGATGGAAAGTTTAGAAAAGATGCTTATCTCTTTGGAGAGAGCCAAAGCAGAATCGTGATTTCCGTTGCAAAAGAACAAAAAGAAAAGTTTGAAAAGTGGATGCGTGGAAGAGGCGTAAACTATACCCGACTAGGACGTGTGATAAAAACGGGCTACAGAGTAGATGGAGAAGTGCTCATTTCTTCTAAAAAGGCCAAAGCCTTATATAACAATACATTGGGTAAGTATCTAGAAAAATAAGTAGAAGGCATAAGTTGACTTATTTACAAAAAAAATCTCTCTACGAAAGTCGATAGAGAGATTCCCATCCTAAATTACTTACAACGAAAATAGTGCTGAATAATAATGAGTGCTTTTACTAAATCACCGGAAGTTTGAGTACTTCCAATATCCAGTTTACTATTTGCTCTTGTATAGATGACCCACGTTTTTTTAAAAGGGTTGCAAGCACCTGAAATAAATTGTAATTTTTTAAAGAAGGTCAATCTTTTTGCTGGTTAAGCTTTACAAACCACATTACTGGACCATCAGCAGCTATGTTACTAATGAGTAGTTCTCTACTGTTCTCTTTGTACGATCCAAAATATTGATCATTGATGTAGATAACTTCTCCACTACTCCCTTCAATCTGCTCAATACGGTAGGCATAGGTACCTTCTTCGAACAGATCGAAGTTTATACCTGATTGAATTTGTATGGTGACTTGATTTTGGCTTGTGTCAAATTGCCAAGTCACCTGCTCAAGCGAGAATTGTTGTGATGATTTAGATATTACATCAGATACCATATTGGTGGGTTCATAACTTACTAATGACCAAACTTCTCCTGAAGTATTGAGAGGTGTGAAAGTAGAGTTTTGGTCTTGGCAAGCTGACAAGCACAAAAAAATAATCGTAAAAGCGGTTAGTAAAGGCGTTTTCATAGGCGTTTTGAAGTTTAAAATTTAGAAAATAGTTAGGAGTCTATAGTAAGATGAGTTGGGTGTTAGTTCAACATAATAGCTTGTTTTTCAACACATCCTTAAAGACTACACTATATTGACGTTTGTATAGATGACCCTCACTTTTAAAGAAAAGTTGTAAGTCATAAAAATTTCCCTCATTAAAAAAGAAAAAACTCTCCTGAGGGGAGAGTTTCTCTTGGATAGGTAGGTGTTTAAAGTTTGAGATAAGGATAAAATGTTCTCCAGTACAATCTGTTTGATGTACCTGTATTTTGGGCTCATTTTTTAAGAAGCCACCCTCTTAGAGCATGGCTTCTTAGGCTGGTAAAAATGATAACATAGATAGACCTATAATGAGTAGGAGTATCAACTCTGCTAGTGAAAGAATACGATCCATTAATTTTGCTCTGCCTTTTGCATCGCTACTTCTGGTAATTTCTATTTTCATAATAACTAATTTATTACTGCGTTCTTGTCTTTAAAATTTAATTCAATGGCGCGTTCTATGTATATGACCCGCGATTTTTTAAAAGGGTTGCAAGCGAAATAAAAAATTAAAAGAGAAAGTCTATAAGCCGGGTTCTGTACCTTTTTTATCAGGTTCCTATCATTTATCTAGGCTTCTTGTCACCAAAAAGCTCGATCGATTTACCCGCCAGCATCGGACGAGCCGCCCTTAAGCACTGGCTTATTTAATCTTTCAACGTGTAAGGTTTACCCTGCCTTGCCTGTCACCAGTCAAGCGGTGGGCGCTTACTCCACCTTTTCACCCTTACCAATCATCTTGGCGGTATATTTTCTGTGGCACTGGCTGTCGTTACTTCGTCACCAAAGGAACGCCTTCCCGTTAGGAAGTACACTGCTCTATGTTGCCCGGACTTTCCTCTAGTAGCAAAAGCTACTAGCGATAGGACAACTTCCTCTTTCAAAGTAAAGTTACCTTTCTGTTGGGCATCTTACCAAAATATGTACCGAATCTTTCTACAAAAAAGATATATTTTCTAAATATTTGCATCAATCGGTAAAAAATATACTTATGAGATTGTTTTACGAACCTGATGTAACGCGTCACTGGCTTTCACCTGAAGAATCGCATCATTGTGTAAAAGTACTCAGAATGCGAAAAGGAGCATTGATACAGCTTGTAGATGGTAAGGGAAACTTTTATAAAGTAGAAATTTTAGAGGCAGACCCCAAGAAATGTACATTTAGTATTATAGAAGAAATAACGCAACCACCTGATAATTTTTATACACATGTAGCGTTGGCGCCTACTAAAAATATAGATCGAATGGCGTGGATGGTAGAGAAATGCGTTGAAATAGGGACTCATGAAATTTCTTTTTTAACTACTAAGAATACGGAAAGGAAAATACTGAAAGAGGAAAAGCTGAAAAAAATAGCGATACAGGCAATGAAGCAATCGCGCCGTGCTTTTTTACCTAAAATCAATTCGCTCATTACATTCAAGACATTTCTACAACGCTCACCGACAGAAGAGCAGCTATTTATTGCCCACATAGCCGAGCAAGGAGAGCACTATCCAGTATTTGCTAAGTTGCTTCTACCTGCAAAGCGTTGTTGTATCTTAGTAGGCCCAGAAGGGGACTTTACACAGCAAGAAGTGGCTGCGGCCTTGGAGAAAAATTATTTGGCAGTATCTTTGGGGAATAATAGATTAAGAACAGAAACGGCTGGCTTGGTAGCCTGCCATACTATACATTTAGTTAATATGTTGTCCTGACTGCCTATGAACGATTCTCTACAGCATTTTAATACTCCTTGGGGTAACTTTTCATTTGCCCCACAAAATGACCTAGAAGCAACCATCATTCAAGATACTACTTGGCAACAAGGGCTATTTTTTGGAAAACCACGACGTGGACATCCAGAAGGACAAATATGGCCACATATCTTGGAAGTCATGCAAAACGTAGAAGCGCTACGCGACTCACAAAGTGAAGAGGTAGTTACTAAATTACGTCTTATTACACTCATTCACGATTCTTTCAAATACCAAGTAAATCCTCGTAAGCCGAATATAGGCAGCAATCATCACGCTTGGATAGCACGCAGCTTTGCCGAGCGATACATTCAGGACAAAGCTATACTAGAAATACTAGAGCTACACGATGAAGCCTACTATGCTTGGCGACTAGGAGGGTGGCACCAAGATTGGCTTTCTGCGCGTTATCGACTCGATCAACTGCTGCGTCGTGTGGATAAGTTTGCCTTACTTTATTACTTGTTTTTTAAGTGTGACACACAAACAGGCGACAAAGACCAAACCCCATTAATTTGGTTTGAAGAAGAAGTACAGCAACACCTTCAGTTGGTAATTCCCTAATGGGTATTATTGAGTTCTTTCTTGAGCTCGCTTAGTTTCATAAGCGCTTCTATAGGTGTGGTAGTATTGAGGTCTATCTCGTCCAACATATCCTTCACTTTTTGAAAAGCCTTGTCGGTATAGTCGAAGATTTGGAGCTGTAACTGACTCTCTTCGCTAGGTATACTCTGAAGCTGCCGCTTATTTTTTTCTTGTAATTTCTCCTTTTCTAAAGTTATCAACACTTCATTCGCTCTGTGTACAATCGTAGGGGGCATGCCTGCCATTTGTGCTACGTGTATGCCGAAGCTGTGCTCGCTTCCGCCCGCTTCTAGTTTTCTTAGGAAAATCACTTTCCCTTCTTTCTCTTTCACAGCAATGTTATAATTTTTTACACGAGGTAGCTGACTAGCCAGTTGATTAAGTTCGTGGTAATGCGTAGCAAAGAGTGTTTTTGCCTTACAAGTAGGGTGTTCGTGCAAGTATTCTACAATGCTCCAAGCGATAGAAATACCATCGTAGGTACTGGTGCCTCTTCCTATCTCATCCATAAGAATCAAGCTACGGCTGCTAAGGTTATTCATAATACTAGCAGTTTCCGTCATTTCCACCATAAAAGTAGACTCTCCCTTGGCTAGATTGTCAGAAGCGCCCACCCGTGTAAAAACTTTATCGACCAGACTGATATGGGCTTGTTGTGCAGGAACAAAGCTTCCCATTTGTGCCATGAGTGTAATGAGCGCCACTTGGCGTAATAAAGCAGATTTTCCTGCCATATTAGGGCCCGTAATGACGATGATCTGTTGGGTTTGGTCGTCTAAAAAAACATCGTTAGGAATGTAAGGCTCATCAAAACTAAGTTGTTGTTCGATAACAGGATGACGCCCCGCTTTAATATCGATTTGATTGTCTTCGGCAATCTGAGGTTTTATGTACTTATGAGTGATGGCCACTAATGCAAAAGAAAGGAGACAATCTAAGGTAGCGATAAGACGCGCGTTTTGTTGAATCGGTGCAATAAATGCACAAGCGGCCTGTACTGTTTCTTGGTAAATGCGCTGCTCAATAACGTTGATCTTTTCTTCGGCCGTCAAGATTTTTTCCTCGTATTCTTTTAGCTCTTCCGTTACATAACGCTCTGCATTAGTAAGTGTCTGTTTTCGCACCCAATCAGCAGGTACTTTGTCTTTATTGGCATTAGAAACTTCGATATAGTAGCCAAAAACTTTATTGTATTGAATCTTGAGCGACTGAATACCTGTATTTTTAATCTCTCTTTGCAGTAGCTTTTCTAGGTAATCTTTACTAGAAGCGGCCAAGGCGTGTAGTTCATCAAGTGCAGGATCAATGCCTGACTGAATCATCTTCCCCTGTGTAGTAATGACAGGTGGATCTTCTTTTAAAGTCTTTCCTATAAGCTCCCAGAGAGGTGTACAAGCATCTAAATGCGTAAGCAACTTTTCTACAGTTACACGCACTTGAGGAGGAACAATTGTAGTGAGGGTCTGTAAAGTTTCAATGAGAACGGGAAGTTGCTCAATGGCCCTTTTGAGCGCCACTATTTCTTTAGGATTGATCCGCTTGGTAGCTACCTTCGAGATAAGTCGCTCTAGGTCGCCAATAGGTTGAAGGCTTGTTACTAGTTTTTCACGCGTTTCTGCCTGCGCTACGAGTGTTTCTACCCATTGGAGCCGCTCTTCTATTTTTACTACTTCTTTCAAAGGCAACACGATCCATTTACGCAATAAGCGCCCACCCATAGGTGTATTGGTTTGATCTAAGATTTGTATAAGGGGTACGCCACTCTCTTGTTGTGGGTAGATAAGCTCTAGGTTACGAATGGTAAAGCGATCCAGCCAAACGTATTTGTCTTCCTCTAAGCGAGCCAAGTGGGCAATATGCCCTATCTCGTGATGTTCTGTTTCTTTTAAGTAATACAAGATAGCACCAGCAGCGGTAATACCCTCACGCATCTGAGCAATCCCAAAGCCCTTAAGGCTTTTTACCTTAAAATGCTCTACCAGTTTCTCAAAAGCAAAGTCATAGTGGAAGACCCAATCTTCTAAGAAGAAATGGTGATAATCTTCTCCAAAGAGTTGTATAAATTCATTTTTGAGGGGCTTGGGGTATAGAATTTCAGAGGGAGAAAAGCTCTGGAGTAGTTTTTCTATGTACTCAAAAGTACCTTGTGTGGTAAGAAATTCTCCTGTAGAGGCATCTAAAAAGGCAATCCCAAAGGCTTCTTTATGACGGCAAATGGCACATAGATAATTGTTTTTCTTTACATCAAGTACATTATCATTAAAAGAAATACCGGGTGTGACCAGCTCCGTGACTCCTCTGCGTACAATTCCTTTGGCTTGCTTGGGATCTTCCAACTGGTCGCAGATCGCGACGCGCTCGCCTGCTTTTACTAACTTAGGTAAGTAAGTATCTAAAGCGTGATGGGGAAAGCCTGCTAGTTCTGTTTCTGAAGCTGCGCCATTGGCCCGCTTGGTGAGTACAATTCCTAAAATCTTGCTTGCTTTGATAGCGTCTTGCCCGAAAGTTTCATAAAAATCACCCACTCTAAACAACAGTAAAGCACCAGGATACTTCTTTTTGATCATATTATACTGCTTCATGAGGGGCGTTTCTTTCGTAGACTTCATAGCTTTTTATTCAATAATGATGAAATTATTTATGCAATAATAAGGGGTAATAGTCGTATCGATGTATTTTTACAATTGATTTTAAGTATTGATAATATCTTTGTAAGTGATGCGAAAACTACAAAATAGTGAGCTCAACCGTCTTTCTGTTGAGGACTTCAAAAATACAAAAAAAAACACTTTCTCAATTGTGTTGGATAATGTAAGAAGTCTGCACAACGTAGGGGCGGCTTTCCGCACAGCCGATGCCTTTTTAGCAGAGAAAGTTTACTTATGTGGTATCACAGGAAGGCCACCACATAAGGATATTCGTAAAACAGCGCTGGGCGCAACGGAATCGGTAGCTTGGGAATACGTTGAACACACAACATCTCTCTTGAAACAGCTTAAAAATGAGGGGTATTTGATTGTATGTATAGAACAAGTAGAAGGAAGTATTTCTTTGGCGGACTTCGCACCAGATGGTACACAAAAGTATGCCTTTGTATTTGGTAATGAAGTATTCGGGGTAGAAGAAGAAGTGGTAGCGATGGCAGACAGTTGTGTGGAAATTCCGCAGTTTGGTACAAAACACTCCCTCAATATCTCGGTAAGTGTAGGAATTATTTGTTGGGACTTTCTGAGTAAAACAACCTTACGTACTTCCGAAAAGCTTACCTAAACCAATAACGCCATTACTTCTTACTATACAAAAAGTAATGGCGCTAAGTAGCGAGATGCTACTTCGTTTTATTTCTTTAAAAAGCCTTTCTGTCTGGCTTCTTTCAAGGCTGCTTCGATCCCTTTTTTACTGATAATACGGATGGCTTTCGCAGAAAGCTTCAAGGTAATCCACTTATCTTCGCTAGGAATGTAGAATTTCTTCGTTTTAAGGTTCGGATAAAACCTTCTTTTAGTTTTATTATTAGAGTGGGAAACGTTGTTTCCTGAGATGGGTCTCTTTCCTGTTATCTGACAAACTTTCGACATAACACTAATGCTTTATAAAATCTTGATTTACAAGTGTATTTCTTCAATAAGGAGGGTAAATATAGGGATGTTTTATGAAGATTGCAAAATTCTCTCTACTTATGTTTTTTTCTTAAAACCATAAGGACAATGTTTGCAACCACTTTTACAACAATATCCTCTTTTAAGGTGGTATTTTTCAGTGAATACCATAAGCCCCTGCTCATTGAAGTAGTAGTCTTCTGGCTTTAAGGGAGGTTGGGTGTTGTGCTGCTTACTCATACGCTATCAAATAACAATATTACAACATTTTTTCTTAGCTTTGTAATACTTATACATTGGACATTGATCTCTACATAAAAGTTTAAAAAATATGATTTCGACCACACTCTCCACGCAAGAAGCAATTGCGTTAGAAGACCGCTACGGCGCACATAACTACCATCCACTTCCCGTAGTATTGGCTAAGGGAGAGGGGGTATATGTATGGGATGTAGAAGGGAAACAATACTTCGATTTCCTTTCTGCCTACAGTGCTGTCAATCAAGGGCACTGCCACCCCACTATTATTCAAGCGCTTACCGAGCAAGCGAAAACGCTTACCCTCACTTCAAGAGCTTTCTACAATAGCCTACTAGGAGAATGCGAGAAGTTTATTACCGAGTTTTTTGGTTACGAAAAGGTATTGATGATGAACTCTGGTGCAGAGGCCGTAGAAACTGCTATTAAACTCTGTAGGAAATGGGGTTATGAAAAAAAGCATATTCCTGAGAACGAAGCGAAAATCATTGTATGTGAGCAAAATTTTCACGGGCGTACCACTACGATTGTCTCTTTTTCAAGTGACAACGACGCTAAAAATAATTTTGGCCCTTACATGCCCGGTTTTATCAAAATCCCTTATAACGACTTAGATGCGCTAGAAGAAGCACTACAGCAAGAAAATGTAGCCGGCTTTTTAGTAGAGCCTATTCAAGGGGAAGCAGGGGTATTTGTACCTGACGAAAATTTTATCAAAGAGGCAGCAAAGCTTTGTAAGGCACACAACGTACTTTTCATAGCCGATGAAGTACAAACGGGTATTGCTCGTACCGGTAGCTTACTAGCTGTATGTGGTCACTGTAATTGCCAGCAAGCTTGTCAACAACAGGAAGATACCTATGTCACTCCTGATATTCTTATTTTGGGGAAGGCACTTTCTGGTGGTGTTTACCCTGTATCAGCAGTATTGGCGAATGACGATATTATGCTGGTAATTCAACCGGGCCAACATGGCTCTACCTTTGGTGGTAATCCGTTGGCTTGTGCGGTAGCAATGGCAGCGCTTACGGTAATTAAGGAGGAGAGACTCATGGAGAATGCGCGTAGGTTGGGGCAGTTGTTTAGAGAACGGATGGCAGCACTTATGGAAAAATACCCTGATAAAGTAAAAGCCGTAAGAGGAAAGGGACTACTTAATGCGATTGACATTTATGAAAAAGAAGGGAAGAGTGCTTGGGATGTTTGTTTAGCCTTAAAAGAAAAAGGCTTATTGGCCAAACCTACCCACGGTGATAAAATACGTTTTGCGCCACCACTCGTGATCACAGAAGCACAGCTACAGACTTGCTGTGACATTATAGAAGAGGTAATAGTCGCGTACTAATCTTACTGAAAACACTTTTTGAGAAACCTCAAAAAGTGTTTTCTAACAAACAAATAAGATCACTTGTTACTGAGTCAAAAATCATTATTAAAACTTTTTGACCATGAAGTATACGTATACCTATCTTTTCACAACCATTTTATGCATATGTTTAATAGGTTGTGGAGACGTAAAGGAAGAAAAAACAATTCAAGAAATACAAGAAGAACGCGCCGAAGAAGAGGAAAGTGACGACAAAGCTACTACAGAAGTAGAAAAGTCTGACGAAAAACGTCAAGTGGATATCCCTAAAGCACAACTAATTACCGAAAAGGGGGTAGGAATGCTCTCGATAGGGATGAGTGTGGATGCTATGAAAGAAACCCTTGGAGAAACCTACACAATAGAGGAAGGTGTATTTCCTCCTGTACCTGGAGATGTATTTGACGATAACTACAAAGTGAGCAAAGAAGGAAAAACAATTATGGGTGTATTTGTATCAACGGAAGATAACGACAAGATTGTAGGTTTTCGTGTGTATGCGCCATCATACAAAACGAGTAAAGGTATTCATGTAGGGATGTCGCTTGCCAAAGTGAAAGAGATTGCACCACGACTTATGATCACCTCTGCCATTGGTTCTACGCAAGAGTACCTTCAAGATGGAAGAATCAATTATGTAGTTAAACCTGATATTGGTAATGATCCTTTAGGAGAATACGAAAGTACTGACGCACATCCTATGCCTACCAACGATTATAGCACTAATGGTACCGTACAGGCTATAGAGATTATGTGATGGAATTCTTATAAACAAGATAAGTTATTATAGTCAAGGATGATTCTCTAGGGGAGTCATCCTTTTTAAGAGGTTGTTTAGTTTTACCGAGTGGGGCAACTTTATGACCAACTAGTAGAAGCATTGATCCAAATTGTAATGATATTTCTGAAGCGTCCTTGTCAGCCATAGCTCCGGTGGAAAGAGGCGCAGGTAAATAAAAATCTTGTCACGCCTGTCAGCCAACAAGTACTTATCGCCTTCCTAGCTCAAGTATTGGTCTCGCCCTAGCTTATGAGGTTTACATAAATTAATTCTAAAATACCCAAAGCGAGTGACAGAAATAGACCACCATGGTGAACAATAAATATCCTTGAGTTTTCAACCTTAATTTCGGCTACAGATTGCTTCTGGTTCTTGGACTTCTTAAGTTGTTTGATACTACGCAATACGGTCTTCATTCCTATGGCCATTAGTAAAATAAATAGAGCTATTTGTATGAGGGGGATTGTCTTCAAAGTACTTCCGTATAGTTGGGCAAAAAGAAGAAAAGTCAGTGTTCCCATAGTGACCTGCATAGTTAGTGGTACGTACTTCACCACTGACTGCAAGGTTTCATTTATTTCTAAAATATCTTTATCATTTACTTTGTTTGAATAGGGATCTTTCATGATGCTCCAAGCTCGCTTCTCCAAAAAAGATAGGAGATAGAAAATACCTAAGGCAAAAAAAGCGGTAGCCAAGATTAACGAGGATACTATAACCTGCATAAAGCTAATATAATTTTAATGTATGACTGAGTTCTACTCAAGCTATTACCGATTTCTATTTCCATACATTAGTAACTTCCACAATAAGAGAGGTGCTTGTATGATAAAATCAAAAAGAGCTTTATAGCCTGTCTTTCTGAACGTTCGGAATAAATGATAGAAAGAGGGTTGCTCTCTACCAAATTTTAAATGATCGGTGGACTTATTGTGTAATATATTATCCAGCACTGGTTTCAAATAATTGGCATTGTTCCAGGCTTTGGAAAATAAAATAATTCCATTCGTATCAATAATGTAAATACTATTAGGCATTAACCCGTACATCTTGTGAGCCTGACCGTCCAGGTCATCTACCAATATGGTACGTTGCTCGCCGTAGAACTGAGTCGTTTCTTGTGCCATCTCTAGTTTCTCTCCTAAATTTTTATGAGCAGTAATTTTTCCAGCGGGATGGGCTTCTCTCACGTAAAGTACAATAAAGTTGAATTGTGGATATTCTTCTACCACTTCTTGCATAGGACTCACATGCATAGCGTACATAGGGCAACTAATACTACCCACTTCGAGCACTAGGGGTTTATCTAAAAAATCAGAAATCTTTTTCTTTTCTCCAATCAGCGTTGTTAGCTCATAATCTACGATTTCCCTTCCCTTATTTAATCCTTTGAATTTTTTGGACATATAATATTTGCCCTTAAATGCGGAATAATTGTACTCATCTCTCTTTTTCATGTGCTTGACCTACAGTTATAACCTATTACTTGAAGCAAAATTAGCTATTAGCGAGATCAAACCCTTTGATATTTATCAAAAAGGAATACTAATCTTTCACCATTCTTCGTATTCGGCTCAGGTTTTCTTGGGTCATGCCGAGATAGGAAGCAATCTGCCCGAGCGAAGCTCGTTGAATAATAGTAGGCTGATTGGCAACTAGATCAGCGTATCGTTTTTTAGCAGAGTCGTTTTGTAATGAAAGAATTCGGTTTTCTAGTTTCAGAAAGTAGTTATTCCGCAGCTCTTGTCCGATGAGGAGAGACTTCTGAGAATCTATATTCAGCTTTTTCATATCTTCGACCTGAATAATGAGCACCTCACTATCCTCAAGGGTCTGAATGAAATCTACAGTTTTTCTTCCAGTGATAATTGAATATATTGATGCTATAAAATCATCTTCTAAGGCAAATTCTAGGGTTATATCTTTCCCCTCGTGAAGGGTGTATCTACGTAGTAATCCTTTTTTTATGATAAATAGAGACTGACAATATTCGCCTTCTTGAACCAACACCGTGTTTTTAGGATATTTTTTAAAGGTTGTTATTTTAGATAACTCTCTAAGAAAATGTTCGTCTAATTCGAAAGAGATGGACGATACCCTCAAATATTCAATCAGTAATTGACTAATTTTATTCATAGCGTTATGATATAAGTTCCAACCACCAAAGAGTTATAACCATATTTCTCTATTATATTAGTTCCATATGTGTTATAAATCACCTACAGAGTATTAACGCTGATAGTAAATGGATCACTTTACGATGACTACTGCTGCTATTGGTTCTACCAAAGAGCATCTACAAGATGGTAGGATTAATTACGTAGTAATGCCTAATGAGGGAAATGATCCTTTGGGCAAGTATGAAAGTACCGCCGCACATCTACTTCCCACTACAGATTACAGTACAAATGGCACGGTGTAGTCTATAGAGATTATGTGATAGGACTTTCGTAAACAAGATAAGTTATTATAGTTAAGGATGACCCTCTAAGGGAGTCATCCTTTTTTAGATGCTCAATTGAATAATGGTATCTATAGGATCAGTCAAATCTACGGGAATTTGAAAGTGTATTTTACCAGATTGTTCCTCAAAAGGGATTTTTATACCCTCAGGTGCTACTACTACTGAGCTGATCTTTTTTATAAGGCTCTTCTCTAAAGTTACCCGAATTGGTTTTTTCTCGTAAGCTTGTCCAGCTTTCATATTAAAGATGTGGAGGAGTTTTGCTTGCTGGTAGTGGTTTAATAGAGGGCGTAGGTATTCCTCGTTGGTTATTATGCCTTGCTCACCCACTTTTTGATCTGCTATTTGAGTAGCTTCTTGGAACAGTGTACGTCGAGGTTTATACCAATGCCCCAGTTGCTCCATTTGACCTACAACCCCTGTATGGATGGTTCCATCCATTTCGGAAGCAATACCAAATTGCATTTTCCCACCCGCAGCCATTGTAATAGCGGCTGCAAGTGTATTCTCCAGTGGATTGTGCTTAGGAACCATTAAATCCCAAAAACCAGTGGCTGGGCTTACCAGCTCCCAGTGCCGTGATATTTGCCTAAATTTGTGAATCATGGTCCATATTTTATCAAAGCCATGTCCCTCACCCGATAAGTAATGCACCCAAGGAAGATTAGCATTGACGGTATTATTAAATGTAAGTGCTGTATGTGGGTAGTTTTTTTTCATAAATCCCATAATCTCATTTTGTAGAACGCTGTTATCTGGATCGTACCAATCAATCCAAATGAGTTCGGCTCCATAATCCTTACAAAGCTCTTCGATTTGTTCAATTACATAGTTAAGATAACGATCGGGATTGGGAGTAAAGTCATTAAAAGCAAAGCCTTCATACCAAGGGTAAGGCTGTTCGTAAGAATATCCTGCCTTGGTTAAATGTTTCAATGAGTCTTCTTTGAATTTCTTACCGAAGTAGGAGAGGGCATATGACTTGGCAATCATCGCCTGCTTGCTCCCACGCATCCCAATGACGGAAGGAGTCACTGCTCTTAGCGGTTGGATATCATCAAACTCAGGATTATGGTCAAATATGGAGGAATAATAAAAGCCATATGGAATGCCCGCCTGCCTGCTTTCTTTAGCAAACGCCCAACAATAATCTACTGGCGTCTTCCATTGGGTATGTTGGCTGTTCCAGTAGCAGAGACCATCGTGCCATTTAGCCTCAAAGGTGTGGTAATCACTGCCTACACGCTTAGAGAAAGCCACCCAATTTTTCATTTGCGGTATAGGCCCTTCCTGATCTACGCCACCATTCTTACCGGTAATAGAGGCATTAAATTGATCATAGTTTCGCTGCCATTGCCATTCGGGGCGGGCTTCTATTTGAAACATCAAGGCAATGCCAGGTTTCTCCCACCAAGTTTTGGTTCGTTTTGGGTTGTTTGCCTCGCTGCCGAATAGATGCTTCTTCAACGCTTCATCCGATCCCACATTGAGTTTATTACTACTCATCGTTCGCATAAAAGGCAGAAGCTTGATCATTCCGTGGGTAAAGTATTTCGCCTTTTTTAGGTTATTTATTAGTGTGCTCATAGGGTAAAGTTTAAAAATTTAGGTTTTTAATCAGTTATTTCTTCAGGTCCGAAGAGTTTCAGGACAACAATAGGGTCAGTAGAAGAGGGGTTGTTAAAGGTTACCCCTGCTTTAGCTGCCTCCTCAGTTATAAAAAACTCATCGTGAGTGAGTTGTCCAAATCGAATTAGGGCGGGTGTCTCGATATCCCAGTCATTCATTTTGCCGTGTCCTTGTACAACAATAAGCCCGTAGGCTGCCTCGTCTCGAATGGTGACCATTTGCTTAGGAAAGATGGTGAGCTCAGTGGCACTGTAGAAGGCAGATCGATAGCAGACGTGCATTTCCTGATAACCTTGGGCCTCCATCTCTTCTAGTAACTTTACAGGCTTAGGTTTCATAAAATGGTTAGCTACAAAATCGGAGTTTACATTGGCTTCCCAGTCAACTACCTCAACGAGATAGTCATAGTCACCCTATTTATCTGGTGGAGAACCCTTCCAGAGCAAAGACTCGTCTACTACTGCCTCGCCGGCAATGGACTCGTACATAGCAAAGATATCGGAGGCCCATTATCTGCTTTGGTGGTCGAGGAGAGCCATCGTTCGTCTATTCCTCCACGTTTTAGACCAAGCGAGTAATAATCGGACGGATGTAGTTTTAATCTACGACCAGGTATACAAAAGGAGCGAGGAACCCACGTAGGCACGAGTCATAAGAAGCCTTTTCCTTGATCGAGGGCTTATTGAGCAATGGATTATAAGGTCTTAAATATCTATGAAAGTATGTAAATGGCTATTGTACCCTGATTACTGAGTACTATTGTCGTTCGCTACCCTAGCTTATATGACGGTGATATACCGTAAAATTTACTCTACTGGATAGTAATCTTCAGAAGGGGCTTTTACCAAAAAATTGGAGAGGTGTTGGGTGCTTTCGCAGCCTACTTGCTGCATTACCTGCTGGAGTTCCTTGTGTAAAATAGCGATTACTTGTTTTCCTCCTTTTCGCCCCATGGCAGCTACTCCGTACATAAAGGAGCGCCCCAAAAATGCAAATGCTGCACCAGCGGCTAGGCAGGAGGCTACATCAGTACCACTACGAATACCGCTATCCATCATTACACATATCTCATCTTTCACACGGGGGGTAATTTTACTAAGTGCCCTAATGGAAGACTCGGCGGCGTCTAATTGCCTGCCTCCATGGTTAGAAACGATAATTCCGTCAAGCCCTAAGGTGATACATTTTTTAGCATCCTCTACTGTGGCTACGCCCTTTAGAACGAGTCTGCCCTTCCAACGGCGTCTAATTTCTTCGACTTTCTCTTCTGTAAGCCTTCCGTTAAAGGTTTTATTCATAAAAAGCCCTAAATGTCGCAGGCTTAGCCCTTTTGGAATGTAAGGGGTTAATGTCTTGAAAGTTGGTTGTCCGGCCAGTAGGGTTTGCCACGCCCAGTGTGGGTGGAGAGCAATTTGTACCATGTTGCTCCAGGTAATTTTTGGCGGGATAGATAAGCCATTTTTGATCTCTTTAGCGCGATAGCCAAAAGTAGGTACATCTGAGAGTAATACTAATGTACGAATACCTGCTGCTTCTAGCCGGTCGAGGAGTTGATCTCTCAGTGTATCTTCTTGAGGATGATAGAGTTGAAACCAAGCCTTCCCTTCGGTAATTTCTGCTACTTTTTCTATGGCTGCGGTAGCTACTGTACTTAAGATAAAAGGAATATTGTGGTCGAAAGCGGCTTTGGCAAGAATTTCAGTAGCGCGTGGCCACATCAAACCTTGGAGACCGATAGGAGCGATGCCGAAGGGGGCGGCATATTGCTCGCCTAAGAGCTTGGTATGAGTGCTTACTGTTCCTGTACCTCTTAAGTAGTAAGGGTGTAGTTGAATGTCTCGAATTTCCTTTGTATTACGTGCGAGGTTTACTTCGTTGTTGCAGCCACCATCTAAGTAATCGAAAGCAAATCTAGGAATCTTTCTTTTTGCCTGCTCTCTGAGTAGGGCGATAGATGGGTAACGTGGATGAATAGGAAGATTTTCCATAGCTCTTTTATTTAGAGGAGCCCAAGCTTTATAGAACGGGTTCTGTGAGTTTGATTTGATACAATTTTTCTAGTTTTTCCTGAGAGATATGTTCCTGATCTACAACCATCGCAGCACCTACTGCTGAGCCTAATGGAAAGGAAGAAGCATATACTTGATGATTCGGGAGTTTATTGGCTAGAAAGCCCATAAATACTTTGCTGGCGCTGAATCCACCATCTACATAAACATTTTTTATATCTGTGTTACCAATGGCCAGTTGCAAGGAGGCTATTTGTAAATTGGATAACTCATCGAATAAATGGTAAATGGCGTCTTCATAACCATTAAAAATATCGTAATTGGGACAAGGCTGATTTTCAAAACCAAATCGTTCAGGTTGTAAAATAGCGTGATCGAACAGTAATTGCTTACGATCTTTATGTTTGGAGACAAATCCTTGTGGGAAGGGTAGCTTTTTGTATGATTGATAATCTACTTGAAAATAGTCTGACATCAGTCTAGCAACATTGCTAAGGTGCTTACCAAGAAATAGTCTAGACGCCTTAACAGGGTGTTGAGATGTGGTAAGGAAATGGAGACAATCCCTATCTAGTTCAAAAGTACTGAGCGGTTCGTGGTTAAATGGATTCAGGCAAATGCTCCAAGTGCCTGTAGAGATCAAAACAAAGTTATTAGAATGCAGATTTAGATAGGGGATAAGCGCGGCAGAACTGTCGTGGATACCGATTCCATACTTAATGCCTTGTATATCGAGTGGAACAGTTTCAGAATCAGGAAATGCACTTAGAAGCAAATCTAACTCTTCCTGCCTCACCCAGTCTGCATACGATTGTTGGGTTTGGTTCCACAAACCCGTATGACAGCCCACACTGGTATAATCGGAGAAAAACTGACCAGTAAAAAGTGCGCTTAGGTATTGTGGGAAGTGAAGACTGCGATGTATTTTACTGAATAATTCGGGTTTCTCATATTTGATAAAATATAATTGTAAACCAGCGTTGAGCATACCAAGATAAGGGCTAGAAGTTCTTATCTCAAAGGATGCTTTGTCCCCATAATGCTTCCAAAACCGCTCTTCAATATGTTTTGGGTAGGGTTTTAGGTAATTATAGAAAGGCGTTGCCAGCTCACTCTTTTCATCCAAATGAACCAACGAAGCCCCATAGGCTGATACATTAAATCGCCTAATATCGAACTTGGGGCTATCCGAAGCGGATTGGAATACCTCTTTCATCCACGCGCTAAGTTCCTGTAGGTTTTCTGAGGGATACCCATCATCGTCTGGGATTTGCTCAAAACGAATAAATTCTCTATGAACTTCGTTGTACTCTTCGTCAAATAAGAAAAACTTCTTATTCGTTTTTCCTATATCAAATATGGCTGTCACCGGTTGCTTCACGTACTTGACACTTTGTTGGTTTACATATTAAAAGGCTTCTACAGACCGCTTGACTTCGTTTCTACTCCTCTCTTATCTATCAGCTTCTCTCGAATGCGTGCTTCTCTGTAGTATTTTACAGGGTCGAGTGCCCCACCGCTTACTCTTCTTGCCTCCGCTATTAAAGGGCGTACATCAGTTCTATAGGCCGCTTGTAAAATCCGTTGGCATTCCACTGCATCGTGTGCTATTTGCGCTTCTTGTAAACGTACCTTATCTATCAATAGGGCTTGTGTAAGAGCAATTAGGATGGCTTCTATAGACTGCATAAGGTCTTCGAGTGGGTCTTTTATATTATGGCTAGCATCAATCATCCAAGAGAGCGACTCGCCTTCACGAATCACACCTACTAATTCGTTGAAAATCAAAAATAATTGGTAGGGTTTGATGCTGCCAACGGTGAGGTCATCGTCTCCATACTTACTATCGTTAAAGTGGAAACCTCCTAGTTTTGCTGTGTATAGCAATGTCGCTACAATGTTCTCGATGTTGGTATTGGGTAAGTGATGCCCTAGGTCTACCAGCGTATAGGCTTTTTCGTCCAGCGATGAGGCCAACATATAAGAAGTACCCCAGTCTTGGATGATGGTATGATAAAAGTTGGGCTCATAGGGCTTATACTCAATTAAAACCCTCCAATCGGTGGGTAAATTCTTATAGATTACTTCTAAGCTTTGCTGTGTATAGGCTAGTGATCGCTGAAAACTCGCTTGTCCTGGAAATGTGCTACCATCAGCGAGCCAGATCGTCAAGGATTTAGAGCCTAGCTGTTCTCCAAGGCGTATTACCTCTAGGTTGTGCTGAATCGCTTGTGCCCGAATTTCCGCTGATTCATTACCTAATGATCCAAATTTATACGAATGTACTTGTGCTGGCTGATCTTGGAAGGTGTTAGAGTTGATGGCATCGAACACTAGATCGTATTGTGCTGCTTTCTCTTTGACAGTGGAGAAATCAGTAGGTATATCCCAAGGGATATGCAAGGAAATAGCCCCTGCGTTTTTGGTAAGCTGATGAATGATGCCTACATCATCGATTTTATCCTCTAGGGTAGCCGGTTCGCCTGCGAATCGGAATCGACCAAAACGTGTACCCCCTGCACCAAGTGCCCAAGAAGGGATAGCCACTTGAAAACTACTAATCAACTTGAGCAATGCCTCGACATCTACTCCTACTTTAGTGAGGTGATCTTTAAGAAAGTCAAAGCTTTTCTGATGTGTGTCATTAGTAGCATTATGACTAGTGATATGTTCTTTTAAATCGTTCAATAACTCCATATTTACCTTACAAATGCGTTTGCAATACCACCATCTACATTGAGTGTAACTCCCGTACTTTTATCTAAAATTGCTAAGAGGGCAAAAGTACCCTTGGCAATGTCTTCAGGAAGGATAATTTGATGGAGTAAATTACGCTTGGCGTAGTGTGCTGGTAGCTCTTCTACTGATATACCGTAGGCTTTTGCTCTCCCTTCGGCCCATTCTCCCTCCCAAATTTTAGAGCCTACAATCACCCCATCAGGGTTAACGGTATTGACGCGAATACCCTCTACGCCTAGCTCAGCAGCTAAGAGGCGGGTCATGTGTTGTTGGGCGGCCTTAGCAGTACCATAGCCTACATTATTAGGACCTGCTACCAAGCCATTTTTACTGGCTATGCTTATAATATCGCCTCCCATTCCCTGCTTTCGCATGATTGCTACACTGCGCTTACTCAGCATAAACTGTCCTTTTACCAGTACATCCTGTAAAATATCCCAATCTTGGCTCTCTGTATCTGCTAATGGTTTTGAAATGGCCAATCCTGCACTATGTATTACAATGTCGAGCCCTCCATAATGAAGAATGGCTTCGTCAATGGCTTGTTGGATGGTTGTATCCTTGGTAATGTCGCCTGCTAGGTAGCTAGCTTCATCTTTTTTGAAATTCCCTATAGCTTCTTTCAGTCGGTCTTGATGTAAGTCTGTGAAAAGCACATTGGCTCCTTCTGCAATAAGTTTCTCTGCAATAGCTTTTCCAATACCTCCTCCTGCTCCAGTGACTAGGGCAACCTTTCGTGATAGTGGCTTTTCTGCTGGCATCCGTTGCAACTTAGCTTCCTCTAAAAGCCAATATTCGATGTTGAAGGCTTCCTGACGAGGTAAGGAGGTATATTCAGAAATCGCCTCAGCCCCTCGCATTACGTTGATAGCATTGAGATAAAACTCCGAAGCGACTCTTGCTGTCTGTTTATTTTTGGCAAAGGAAAATAGACCTACCCCCGGATAGAGTAAAATCACCGGGTTGGGATCGCGCATGGTAGGGCTGTTATCGTGTTTGTGGGTTTCATAATAGATGGCGTAGTCTTTTCGGTATTGTTCAAATGACTCTTTTAACTTGGCCTGAATTTCCTCATAATTACTCAAATCCTCGTCTGGTGTCAGTGTAAGGATGAGGGGGGCAATTTTAGTTCTTAGGAAGTGATCGGGACAAGAAGTACCCATAGGTGCTAGGCGTACTAAATCTTGGCTATTGACAAATTGTAATACGCGCTCATCGTCTGTAAAGTGACCAATCATGCGATTTTCGCTGGAACACAAGCCGCGCAGAATGGGCATTAGCTTGATCGCTTGCTCCATACTATTATCTGGAGAAATGAAGGCTAAATTTACTCCCCCAACTACATGCTGATCATTGCCTTAGAGTTTAGCAAAATTGTTGGAAGCCGCTTCTATGACCTCTAGGCTGTTGATGTAGCAGTCGTAAGAAGTATCCCCCCAAGTAAATAACCCGTGGTTACCAAGTACGATGCCTCGAATACCTGGATTATCCTGTAAGCATTTTTCTAGCTTTAGTGCCAAATCGAAGCCGGGTCGTTGCCAAGGTATCCAACCCATCGTATCGCCCCATATCTCTTTGGTAATAGCCTCTCCGTCCTTAGCGGCTGCTACTGCGATCAAGGCATCAGGGTGGAGGTGATCGATATGCTTGAAGGGAAGTAGGCCGTGTAGGGGCGTATCAATAGAGGGGGCTTTACTGTCTAAGTCGTAGATGCAATGATTGAAGAGTGCTACCATTTCATCTTCGTGCTCTACACCGCGATAAACCTTTTTGAGATCACGCAGCCTGTCGACATATAGACCGGCAATACCCTTTCGGGTAAGTGTGCCAATATCTCCACCAGAACCTTTGACCCACATTACCTCTAGTTCTTCTCCAGTAAGCGGATCTTTTTCTATAGTTTTACAAGAGGTATTGCCACCTCCATAGTTGGTAATGCGAAGGTCTGCACCTAATATATTAGATCGGTAAAGAAATAGTTCGATCTGATTATCACCAAGGGAAGCTGCTTTTGCATCATCCCATAAATAGTTGACGTATTGGAAAGTTGTAACTTTCATATTGCTTGTCTTTTTATTTTTTTGTTATTGCTCAATAATATCAATGTTATTTTATGTTGCATCCTGTACCATGCTGATGCTAGGCACTAAAAGGTATGAAATGCACCAATTCCTATAAAATACAAAGGGTCTCTGGTAATTTGCTGTCTGCTCCCAAATTCAGAAGCGGGTATATCTACTTCATCTGTTGAAAAACCGGCCTGCATACCAAAATTACCTCCCCAGCGCTCATTGAATTGGTAAGTTGCGCCTAAGTGTACATTGGCCGTTGATGTTTCAAAGAGGTTCTCACTTTGAAATTCATCCTTTAAACCAGTAGTCTGATAAGAAAATCCAGCACCAAGATTTAGTTTTTCTGTCACTTGGTACTCAACCCCAATTCCAAAATCAAAGTCATTATTATAGTAATCTGCCCTGTTTATCCCATTCTCATCAGAACCGAGGTCCAGTAAATCATACCAAAATACTGTCATGTTTACTTCAGCTCTCCACTTAGGGTGAAACAAATAAGACAAACCAAACTGATAGGTGGGAACATAGGTTGCCAGTTGTGTTTGACCATCTTGAACAAAGAGGCCATTTCCATCTTTACCATCATTTACTTCTGCTTCCAGCTCAAGTTCCGTGAATATTCTAAAGGTATTGGCAATTAGAAGCTTTTCATTAGGTTTAATGTTAAGGCCAAAAATAAATCCAAGATTATTCCCCCTTTCGTTAAAATCAACCTCTGTTCTACTGAGCTCTTCTCCAGATGGTGTATGTGTTATAACAAGCTCTCCTTCGGTGAAATTATTTTGGAACGAAACCTGAAGGGACGCACTTGCAGATAGCCAATCATTGAATTTATAAGCAACACCTGCAGTACCGCCCAAACCAATAAAGGCCCCATTGAAGGAGTTTCTTATTGAATAATCGCTGGGGTTATCAGAAGGGAACATTCCTGATGCAATCCCTTGTTGCACAATGGAACGACCTAGAAAATCAAGACCAATAAAACCATCCTCAAAATCGCCCGTACCACCACCATTGGTAATACCAAGTGTTCCAACTATAGCCCAATTATTCTTTTTGTAAATATAATTGATGGCTGGTACAGGTATGCCGACTATTTCTGAACTATAGCTTTGATTTAATCGAAAGTCAGTTACTTCTTGTCTATTAAATAGAGTGAGAACGGATAGCTCAATGGTGTGCCCATCCTTCCACCAAACAGCACCCGCAGGATTAAAGAATGCAGAACTTGGGGCTATGGTAGCGTTCCTAGACCCAGTTTTTAAATAGGAAGGACTATATGCTCTATTAGGTTCTACTTGAGCCCAGCCCAGATGCGAGACAGATATAAATAGGACGGAAAAGATAATTTGTAACGCTTTTTGTTTCATGGTTTCTGAATTTTGATTACATATTTTTCAATCATTTATATCGCTCTTTCATTAGTTTTGTCTTTTGCTTATTGATAGGCTCTATTAGGCGATTTCAACTAATTGGAGATTCATTAATCGACTTAATTTTCGAATTCGACTCAGTTGATGACCTACTCCAAGGGCGACATGATGCGTAGGCCCTTCCATACACCAAGCATTGAAAAATGCATCTGGCTCCATAGGAAATTTGAGCCTAGAGTTTGTATTGCCAATTTGTAAGGTATCTCCTGCTAACGACTCACCTTCAGCAGCTAGTAGCTTTAATCTTCCGTCTAATGTCTGTGTCAAACCTAGAATAGTAATGGGACCCGTTTTTACCTTGAATTCTACAGAGATGCCATACCCTTGTTTCCCGTGATAAAGCCCTAAAGCACGTAGCACGGGCTTCTCACTACTAATATTAATATGCCCCGGGCCATCGTGCCCCATTAGGATGAAGTCTTCGTTGAAATCTAAGGCATAAAACTCTGTGTAGGAACCACCTGCTCCTAGTCGATCCATGAGCAACATAGCGAGGCAGGTCTTGAGGTCTCCTTCACCTGCAGCAGGAATGCCCCTTGCGGTGAGCAAGGAATTGCCTACGATGACACTAGCCCCAAGTCTCTCGAAAGCATTACTGCCTATTCCTTTGTAATAATAAGTGAGTCCTTGTAAGTCATAATCCTCAACGAGTTTATCTAAGCCTACTGCTACGCGAGCCGTCCAAGCTAACGCCTCTCTTGTGACTTTTTGTGATAGTTTATCAAAGCCCGGTTCGGCAATTTGGAAGACATCTTTAATCTCTTGGATTTTTTTATCGGCTTCTTCGGGTAAAACTTGATCTACACGTACTTGTAGATCATCCATCTCAAGTATCTCTATGTGGTTGCCTAATTGCGCGTGAAACATAGTGGGGTCTGAGTACATGTCTAGCATACCTGCATAAGTATGTCCTAAGAAACCTATGCGGCTATCTCGTATGGCACACATTACGCTGGCAGCACTTATCCACTCTTCAATCTCTTTCCACGCACGATCATAATAGCGTTTGGCTTTACCTTCGGCTGGTGAGAGAGGCCCTGTCACAATATTAAGCGGAATACTAGCTCTTGTAAAGGCATTGGCTATCTCTGGCACACAACAGGCAGTACAATTGGCTAGCCATTCGGCAGTATCTGTATTGAGGTAGTCTAATGCAGGAACAGGCTGTAAATTTAAAATGAGTACCGCTAAGCCTGTTCGTTGTACTGTAGGTAATACCTGAGATGAGGTAGCATACGTACCCTCATAGCAGATAATAATATCTACGTTAGCTCTTCTGAACTGTTCACCTGCTTGCCTTGCATCGAGCGCATTATCTACGATTCCTACTGAAGTCACTTGTGCCCCGTATACTGCTAACTTCTCCTCAATCCGCTTTTGATAGCCCTCTAGTCGCTCTCTCAATCCTTCGAACTGTGCCCAATAAGCAGCTAGGCCAATACCAAAAACACCAACTTTTACTTTGCTCTTATTCATTTAGAGAATAGTTATCTTTAGAAGGTGAAGTGTACTGAGGTTGGTTAGGCTCTTCGTGCTTTAGCTGTAAGGTATAACTGCCAGCGGGCAGTACCACCTGCCCACCAAGTACAGAACGACCTGACTCAACAAGTTTGAGACTTCCACTTCCGAGGCGTGTAACATCAATAAGGGCTTCACAATTGGGAGGAATACCAATCTGTAGTTTCGTTAGGGTTTCCCTCTTAGTTATTTTCACTTCAATATTTCCTCTTACTGATTTATAGGTGCATTGTAACTTTTGCATGCCTTTTGGTAAGAAGGGACGAATACGAATTTTTTTGAAAGCGTTTTCAATAGATTCTATCCCTGCCATTCCTCTGTAAAACCATCCTACAATATGGCCTAGCATATCGTGATTTCGACTTCTTGCTTTGTCAGACCATTCTTCAGGAAGGGTAGTTTCGCCTTGTTGTACGAATCGGTAATAACTTGGGTGTTCTTCTTTGACCACAAAGTCAGTAATTCGCTGATTTTCTCCCATATTATTGAGCACTTGAAGCACATAATAAAGAGCCACCTCTCCACATACAAAACCTTTACGATCTAAAATATCCAGTAGTGTTTTTTCTACATCGTCACGTTTATCTTCTGGTACCATACCGTAGTACAAAGGCAGTGCTTGGCAGGCTTGGGTCATTTTAGCCAGCCCAGTTTTTCCAATTTTACTAAGCTTACCCATGACACGTAAAAATGCCTTTGGCTCTGGGGCAGCACGGTAGCCCCATCTTTTTGTAGTTTTATTCTTAAAAAGTAGCCGCTGGTTATAGTTTTCGAGTACTTTTGCCGCCTCTTCCTTAAATTGCCTTTCTTCTCCTGGTTTATCAAGGATAGAAGCAAAGTGTGCTAGTAATTTTAGATCACGGTAATACACGGCTGTTTCAATATTTGATTTAGTGAGGGCAGTCATTTCTGGGTTGCCCCAATCTCCTAAGCCGTGGTTAAGAAAGCCTTCTGGCGTCAGTTTGCTCTTAAGGTAATGTGCATAATCTTTACCAGATTCATAGTTTTTGGCAATCACTTGGATGTCTCCATAGAAGCGATAATGCCAGTCAGTGGCAAGTAAAATGGTACTTCCCCAAACGGGTATATCCCAAAGGCTACCCATGAAAGTATCCAAACCCATCATTACATAGTTGGGTGCACGGGCAGGAATAAAGCCTTTACCACGGTATTGTTTCTCCCCTCCACCCATATCAAAATCTGTTTCGCTATACTGCTCAGAACGAATATCAGCCAAAATTTTACGCCAAAGGTCTGCTACGTGACGATGGTGCATCACGGAAGGAGCCATAAGGTGAGAGGGCTCTAGCCAAGCAAACTTTTCAATAGTAGGGCAATCTGTATGAACATGGTTGAGATTGCTATCTATGGCCTCCGTTACCATTTTGTAGACTGCATTGATGCGTTCGTCACTCGTCTCAAAATGGCCCGTAACAGGGCTTGCTGTGGTGATGTAGTGCGCTTTGAGGCTCTTGAGATAAGGCAGTGTAGCGTACGTCGGTGAGCGACTTACTCCTTTTATATGAATGTATCTGCCTCCGAAGTAGGAAAAAGATTGCTTCCAAGTTTCGCCTTTTTTATCGCCTCGTAAAATATAAGTGCACTCAACGTCCAGATCAGGAAATTCAACGACAAAGAAGTTATCAACTTTTTGGTTGATCATCCCTTTCTTGTCCAGCTTTTCTGCTGGTCTTAGCTTGACGGTTTGTCCTGCTTCGCCCATCACTTCCAATTCAAACATGCCAGACATATTCTGTCCTAGATCATAGACTAGTCCACCTTCAATCTCACGAACAAACTGGGCTTCGTAGGTCTTCTTTATTATAACCGGCGGCTGATTCTGGGGAACTAACTTACCTTGTGGTTGCTCTTCCTCGTTCAGTACCTTAGCATTTTGCCATTGACTAGCATCAAAGCCTGCCTGTGACCACCCTATGGGATACTTATTGGCATCGTATACCTCAGACCCAAATATATTGGCTAATGTAGTAGGGCTAGGGGCAGCTTTCCAGCTACTATCACTCCTTATAATTTCACTCGAGCCATCTTCAAAGTGTAAATGTAGCTCAACGAGTCCCGCCAATACAAAACCGAACTGCCGGTTACCCTCCCCATTAAAGCTAAATCGTTTATTTATTTTATTGAGCCACATAATGCTCGGCTCTTTGGCATAGTAACGCTCTCCTGGATCTGGCAGATACCATCCGTTGGCTACTTCTAGGGCTAGTACATTATCTCCTTCTACAAGGTGTGGGGTAACCTCGAAGGTAACGTACTGTACGAGGGCATTATAGTTAGTCCAGCCGGGGTCTAACTCGTGATTACCCACCTTTTTACCATTGATATTAAAAATGAACTGTCCTAATCCAGAGACCAAAGCGAAGGCTTGCTTCACAGGTTTGTTGATAGGAAATGATCGGCGCAATAAGAACGGTTTAATGGCTTGTTCACTAGTTGAGATCCAATTGGCTTGCCAAGCGTCGTCCAGCTTACCCGTAACGAAGCTTTGTGGCTCACTCTTTATAAGTTGGTCTTGTTCGTCCCAGACTTGTACTTGCCAGTGATATTGCTTTACGGCGAGTAGCTGTTGACCCTCATAAGGAACGGCAAGGGTGTTATCACTGTGAACAATACCGCTATCAAAAAGTAGGGTGGATTCTTTGTCGAGTGCCGATTTTTCTTCTGCCACTATTAAGCGGTACTTACTTTGCTTTTTGCCCTCTAGTGTACTTGTGAAGCCCCAGCTAAAACGAGGCTGTGTTGTGTCGACGCCGAGTTGTTCGAAAAATTCTTCAATACGAGCATTGATGATCTTCATATCTAGGTTAGATTATGGGTGAGCTACTGACTACCCAGAGTTGTAAAATAAAAGAGGTGAATGCTAAGAGTAACCCTTCGTGATGTAATTGCGCTAGGCGAATGACACCGGTATTGAGTATGATATACTCTTCATCGGAATCAATCTGTTTTACTCCATCAATTCTTCTTTTTAAGAAGGTTATTAAATAGCCCAAGCCAGTGACGAAGAATATAGCTAATATCAGCGCAGGTGCACTTTTTAAAGTGAAGGCTTGGTAAACAATTAACATTAAAGAACTGAACATCGAGATAATCATTGTTGGTGGCAGTAAGGTAATGAGCCTCTTCAGTTGCCCGTGTAGCTGCCTCATAAGCTTTTCTTTTGGGAATAGTTTCGATTTGTACAAGTATCCCCATAGAGGCTTCTCGATCATTGAGAGCACATAGAATATTCCCGTGGCATACGCTAGGAACAGAATAATTAAGAACGGAGTCAATTCTTTCATCTTCGAGAATTCTTAAAATAAATTTCCAGCTTTATAATGCTTCCATAGTAGTTTTGGTAAGTGATATAAAAAATCTGTCAGGGAGACTCTGCCACACTTTTTAAAAGTTTTGTAGGACTGTATCAACCCCGGCTTTGCCGGTCTGAATTTTAGTTCGTTTGTTGATCTTCCTTTTGTAATATGCTCTAGAACAGGCTCTAAATAATCAGTATTGTTCCAGGCTTTTACAAACTTTATGGTTCCATCGGTATCGATGACGTAGACCGTATTGGGCAAGGCTCCGTATACTTTATGTGCCCTACCATCTACTTCATCAATTAAGATGGTTCGATGATCGTCATAAAATTTACTAGCTTCTGTTGCAGCGTACATCTTCTTCTCAAAGGTGGTGTGGTTGGTAATTTTCTCGCCAGGGTGAGCCTCTCGCACGTAGAGCACTACAAAGTTGTATTCGGGGTGCCGCCTAGCAATCTCCTGCATAGGCGTTACGTGACCCGCATACATTGGGCAACTAATACTCCCCATTTCAAATACAAGCGGCTTATCCAGAAAATCAGAGATTTTCGCTTTTTCCCCTTGCAGTGTGGTCAATTCAAAGTCAACGAATTGATCTCCTTCTTCTAGCCCTGTGAAGTCGTGGAACTGATAGAATTCTGCTTTAAAATTAGGGTAGTTATACGGATGACTTTCCGTTTTTGTCGTAACTTTCTTATCGTCTTTTTCTGTCGTAATCTCCATGTCATATTAGTTTAGTGTGTGTAGTATTTAGCTTCATTCCGTAATTAATTGATGCGATTTACAGTTAACTCCTAAGTGCGAAAAACCTAGGGTTCTCAAAGTACATACCTGCCCATAGGAAAACTAGTACGACCAAACCTGGTATGATTGATTTCAGTGCGATCCACTCAGCCGCAAGGATACCTCCTCCGTAAGCCACGCATAGTAAAAAGCCGATATTCCTTGTTTTGGGAATAAGGAATACCACTACGCAACTCAACTCCAGTATACCAAGCCAAAAGGTCATGTGACCAAAGCCTGCTTCCTCCATGTTGTTTACCATAGATTCTTCAGAAATTACTTTTAGTACTCCTGTAAGAATCAGTAAACCTATAGCTATTATCCACAGGTATCTCCACTTACTTCTTTTCTGTTCTTCAGTCATTATGAAACTTGATTTAGAAAGTTCAAAAGATTGATCATCTCACTAAAAGTGATTTTATTGACTCGCCAAGAATTAGGGGATTCAATAAATTCGAGATCATCAGCGATTTTTCAAGGTAATACTACTTACTCATTGTGAATTTTTTGACAGTACATTAGATGCACTTACCTAAAGTTTAAAAGGAATATTGCTTAGAGGGAAACCACAATGTTTTATATCGTTAAATCCAACATTTTTGTATTTCTACTAAAATATTTTGTATTTCTGACAGATATATCCTGTAGTATCCTGATTTTAGTCAATTTTTGAGGGGCGGGCTTTAAGTTGTCCTTCTCCACAGAAGATGGAGCTCGAGGATTTCATTAAGAGAAAGGAGTGTTGAATGGATGTATTGTTCAGATGTTCAGCTACTTAGTAAAATCATTTAACCTTTTTTCATTTAGCTACGCTGAGCTACACTTCGTTTCGGTTCCTAAAAAATGACCAAAATACATTCACACATTATTATTTTTTTATCCATAGCGTGGCTATGATTTTCAAGAGGTATATTATTGGGTTAAATTTTCATTCAAAAACAGAAAGCCTTAATACCTTCAATGATTGAATCACTGGTTCGTGGTAGAACCTATTTCAATGTTGTAACTGTTTTTCAGTATGTTATTAATAAGAAGTGCCTAAGTAATTACTAGTAACTTACTACTTTTGCGTACATCCAGAAGATTTTTTATGATGTTTGATCAATTTGCACTACATAATTCTAAGACTCCTAAGTACAAGCAACTGGTTCGTGAAATAGAGCGGTTGGTGCAAGGGGGTAAGCTAAAGGTCGGTGACCGTATCCCTTCCATTAATGAAGTAGCTGAAACTTATCTTCTCTCTCGAGACACAGTAGAGAAGGCCTACAAGCAATTAAAGGAAAATAATATCATTAATGCCGTAAGAGGGAAGGGTTACTACATCTCCAATACAAATGTTGAATCTAAGCTACAAGTTTGCTTAATGTTTAATAAGCTTAGCCCTTATAAGAAAATTATTTATGACGGATTGGTGTCTAACCTAGGTGATCAGGTGGTAGTAGATCTTTTTATCCACCATTGCAATCCCGACCTTTTCGAGAACCTCATTAGAAAGACTAACAGGTTATATTCCTACTATGTGATTATGCCACATCTTGAAGGAGAGGAGGGGCGAATTATTGACTTGCTTATGAATATACCAGAAGGAAAGCTGATTTTACTGGATAAAGATATAACAAACATCAAACATAAAAACTATGGGTTGGTTTGTCAAGATTTTGAACGTGATCTCTTTGAAATGATTAATACACTTATAGATCGTATAAAGTCTTACAATCGTATCTTTTTGGTTTTTCCTACGGATACGGCTTACCCTTATCCACAGGAGATCGTTCGAGGGTTTAAGCGGGCGTGTGGGTCGAATAACCTTCCTTTTGAGGTGCTCAATGAAATAGTAGATAGTACGCAAGTAAAAAAAGGGGATCTATACATCGTAATCTCCGACATGGATTTAGCTAATCTAATAAAACAAGCAAGAACAAAAAAACTGATAATTGGAGAAGAATTGGGTATTTTATCCTATAATGACACACCTTTAAAAGAAGTTTTAGCCAAGGGAATATCAGTAATCTCGACCGACTTTGAGCATATGGCTGTAAAGACTTCAGAGATGATTACTGAAAATAGGCTAACGAAAATTCGAAATCCTTTTCGATTCATTAAAAGACAGTCTTTCTGATGATCGATGGTGTTGATATAATAATTTTTACTATCTGAATAAGAGTAATATGAGGGATCTACACAAGGCTTTTTAAAGCAAAAAAGTTATTCTTCTTGAGAGTACAGATAATATATCTTATCGTTTATACAATTCTTCAGTCATTTCATCCTTATTATTTTGCTGTGTCATCAGTGCCGATACCTTGCAGAGGCAACACTTAAGATTTAGATAACTGATTTGCCGATATGTTTGCTTTAGTAGACTGTAATAACTTCTATGTCTCTTGCGAGCGTGTATTCAATCCAGCCTTAGAGGGAAAGAAAGTAGTCATTTTATCTAATAACGATGGCTGTATCATTGCACGTTCTGAAGAGGTAAAGCCCTTTGTACCTATGGGGGCACCTGTACATCAACATTTAAAAATGCTACAAGCTCAAAATGTACAGGTGTACTCAGCGAATTTCTCATTGTATGGCGATATGAGCAGACGGGTAATGGGTACATTGAAGCGATTTACTACCAAATGTGAAATATACTCTGTAGACGAGGCATTTCTACAACTAGAGCAAACAACACAACTAAAAACAGAGCTCTCTCAAGTACAGCAATGTGTAAAGCAATGGACAGGCATTCCCGTCAGCATAGGTGCTGCTCCTACCAAAGCACTTGCTAAAGTAGCCAATAAAATAGCGAAGAAGTTCGTACCTAGAACCCACGGCGTATACCTCATTGATAATGAAGAAAAACGCGTGAAAGCGCTTCGCTGGATGGACATAGGAGCGGTATGGGGCGTAGGTAGGAATCTAACTAGAAAATTGAAAGAATTAGGGGTGTATGATGCCTATACTTTCACACAACTCTCGGATGCTTTTATAAGAAAAAAGTTTTCGGTAGTTATGTTACGGCTCAAATACGAGTTAATGGGAAAGTCTGTACTAAGCCTCGAAGCGCTCCGTTATAAAAAATCCATCACAGTCACTAGGAGCTTTGAGGGCACACAAAAACACTATGCCTATCTGGAAGAGCGGATTACTACTTTTACAGTAAAGGCTTCAGAAAAGTTGCGTAGGCAACAGTCGTTGTGTTGTACACTTTATATTTTTATCCGTACTAATCGTTTCAATACCTCGCAAAAGCAATACGCTAGGAGTATGTATGTGTCTCTTCCTTTTGCTACTGACTCTAGCTTCGCACTTGTAATAGCGTCGTAGCAATTACTTAATAGTATTTTTTTAGAAGGGTATGCTTACAAAAAAGCAGGGGTCATTTTAATGGATCTTTTACCAGCAAGTAGCCAGCAACTTTCTTGCTTCGAGCAAGAGCCTGTGCTCCACAAAAAGCTGATGGCGACAATGGATCGACTTAACCAAAAGCTAGGGAAAAATACCCTACGGCTCTCCTCGCAACACGTACAAATGTGGCGTATGAAACAGGAGCGACTCAGCCGTCGGTATACTACCAGCTTTGAGGAGCTGATTTCTGTTACTTAACAAGCGTTACTATGCACAAACTCCCTATTTATCAGCCATTACCCATACTTTCAGCAGGTTTTCCTTCACCGGCAGAAGACTTTGAGCAAATGGCACTCTCACTTGACCAAGCTTACATAAAAAATAAAGAAGCCACTTTCTTTGCACGGGTAGCAGGTGACTCGATGGTAGAAGCTGGTATAGAAGAAGGGGATTTGCTCATTATTGATCGGAGTATTACACCCACATCGGGTAAGATTGTAGTAGGGTATTTAGATGGCGCTTTTACTGTAAAACGATTGATACAAAGAAATGGAAAAGTGTATTTACAACCAGAAAACAAGCGTTATACTACTATTGATGTAAGTCAAGTGCAGGATTTTCGTATTTGGGGTGTGGTAACTACGGTGATTAAGCAAGTATAAGTAGCTCCATTGCCAGTAGAACAATTCAGCGCAATGGAGCTACTATTATTATGTAAGTTAATCTTGCTGATTGAGTAAGTAAGGAGTTTTCCCGTCGGTAATAATGACCTTGGCGTTATTAGATTTTATAAGCTCTCTCATAGCCTCTATACTTTTCATCTGAATAATCTCTTGCGTAAGGCCATCAGCGATAATCTTCTGGGCATCTCTGATTCCCTCTGCTTCTATGCGCTTTCGCTCAGCCTCTTGCTTTTCTCTTTGTAAAATAAACTCCATGCGCATAGCGTCTTGCTCTGCGGAGAGTTTTTCTTCTATGGCCTCAGAGAGTCCGTTGGGTAGTTCAATGCTTTTCATCAATACAGATTCTATGATGAAGCCTCGGTCACCCAGTAACTCTTCCATTCTTTCTTGTATCTTTTGTTCTATGACAGCCCGTTCTCCAGAGTGCATATCTTTAGCGTAGAATCGTGCACAAACATCTGCAGAGGCGGAGCGAAAAACAGGTAAAATGACTGTACTCTCGTACTCTATTCCCACATTCTTGAGTATCTCTGGTACTTCTTGTCTTTTTACACGATATAGAATGGAGATATCAGAGGCAATGGTAAGCCCTTCTTTACTCGGTAAGTTGACCCTGATTTCCATGTTGACAGTACGAACAGGTACACGTAGCATAGTGGTAGTAAAAGGATTGAGGCTGTAGAGACCTGGGTCTAGTGAACGACTCGTTACCTTCCCTAATTTTCTTTTTACCCCTACCATATCCTGCTTCACTACCGCACAGGCACTTATACTTAAAACAAAAACGATGATGACAAAAAACAACGGATATTTCATAGTATTTTACAATTTGATGTTGTAAAAATAACATAATAGTAATACTATTTGTTGGGGGAGCTTTGCTATAAAAAACGAAAAGTTTGATAAAACTAGAAATAGTATAATGAAGTAGCTAGGTGCACCCTAAATTTCGTATATTAACAGTAAAATATTTACCAAAATTATGAGATGGAAAGATGGAAAACGCAGTAGCAATGTAGATGACAGAAGAGGAAAAGGAGGGCGAAACCTTGCCGTTGGCGGAGGTCTTGGCACCATTATTATCGTAATCATTGCTATCATTATGGGTGAAAACCCGTTGGCCTTGCTTAACTCTGGGCAACTTAATAACCAGCAAAAACAACAATCGGTAAACACTTCTCCTGAAGAAGATGAAATTGCTGACTTTTCTACTGTTGTATTAGGCTATACAGAAGAAACCTGGGCAGCAGTATTTGCCGAAAATGGTCTGGACTACAAGGAGCCGCGTATGGTATTGTTTACGGCTGAAACACAAACCGCTTGTGGAGTAGGTGCCGCTTCCATGGGCCCTTTTTATTGCCCTGCCGATCAGACCATTTATATGGATTTGAGTTTCTTTAAAGAGTTAAAAGATAAGTTTGGTGCAAAAGGAGGCGACTTTGCCATTGCCTATGTGATTGCCCACGAAGTGGGGCATCATATACAAACGCTTCTAGGTACTACGCAGAAAGTGCACCAGATGCGAACCAGCGGCCAGTATAGCAAAGAAGAAGTGAATCGCCTTTCTGTAGCAGTAGAGTTACAGGCAGACTTTTTTGCAGGCGTTTGGGCGAAAAGAACCGAAGAAAAGTATAAAGTACTGGAAGAAGGAGATATAGAAGAAGCGATGAGTGCAGCGGCAGCCGTGGGCGATGATGCTATTCAAAAGCGTATGCGTGGCTATGTAACGCCTGAGTCTTTTACCCACGGAAGCTCCGAGCAAAGAATGAAATGGTTTAATAAAGGCTTCCAGACAGGTGATATGAACGCAGGAAATACGTTTGAGGCGTTGCTTCAATAATACAAAAAAAGAGGTCAGAATCTCCAACCCCTTTTCTATAGCGACTATTTCTTGTTTTTAGTCCTCCTCTCGTTCTTCCTTGATGATCTTCCCTGCCGCATCGAGCGTAAGTAAGATTTCCAACTCTTTAGATTCTAGTTTTATCTGGTAACCTTCAAAGTCAGCAGTATATAGATAGCGAATCCCATCTACCTCAAAGCCTTTATATTTATTCTTGACCATCTCTAAGTAAGCTTCTGGTATAAAGTCCTGATAAGAAATAGTATTGTCGTGTCTACGTGCCTCGACAGCTTGTTGGTTCATTTCGATAAACTTGTTAGGCTTTCCATTCGCTTGTTTGATAAGCATAAATTTATCGTATAACTCTCCAACAGCCGTGTAGGAGGTAAAAGTAAGCGTATCTCCATCAATATTAATTACTTGGAAAAGCTGTGTATTCTCTGCTGCCCGATCGCGCTTTGCTTCTTTGTATTCTTCCCAGCTTTCTTTGAGGCGATACATTTTCCCGCCACTTACCGAAACAACGTATACCGTACCTGTTTCGTCAAGGCGGTTGAGTCCATCTACAATATTCTCACCTGCTGGTGCTACGCGTCCTCTGGCGTAGCTGTGATCGTGCCCTTGTAGTGCCAGGTCGACCTTATACTTATCAAAGAGCGGCTTCCAGTACTCCCGCAGGTTTTTATTATCTCTCCCAGCAGAAGCAGAAAACATAGGATGGTGATAGGTAACTACTGTCCATTTTTTAGGATTGTTCTTTAATGTTTCTTCCAGCCAAGGTACTTGCACTTTTCTATCTTCTTTAGTATTGAGTACAATAACTCTCAAGTCTTGGTAGTCGATGTAGTAAATCGTTTCTTCGTGCCCTTTAGGACCATTTTTAGGAAGGTTGAACTGAGGCTTCCATTGGATAGAAAGATGCTCGATATCCTTTTCCTCCTCTTTGTCATTGTAAGGCTCATATTCGTGATTGCCCACTACGGGTATAGAGGGAAGCATAGAATGAATCCATCCACCTGCGATAAACCATTCGTGCCATTGGCGTTCACTATGGGCATCAGATACTAAGTCACCTGCGTGAATAATAAAGCTGGCCTCGGGAGCCTTTCGGTATCCTTCGCGGATAAGGCGCGACCACAACTCTAAAATATAGTTTTGTGCATCTCCCACGTAAAGAAAAGAAAATGGTTTCGCTTGCTTGCTAGCCGTTCTAAATTGTATCCATTCACTCCATATTTTTCCGTCACCTACTCGGTAGGCATATAGCGTATCGGGTAGTAAATCTTCAAATAATAGGGTATGATAATGCGAGATAATCTCGGCTGTCTTTACGTTAGAAGCGTCCATACGTGTAGTAGTTGCTTCGTAGGTGGTTGCTTTTCGCCAAAAACG
This sequence comes from uncultured Cytophagales bacterium, assembly GCA_937911505.1. Taxonomy (GTDB): domain Bacteria; phylum Bacteroidota; class Bacteroidia; order Cytophagales; family Thermonemataceae; genus CALEMF01. The sequence continues at coordinate 24,920 of CALEMF010000113.1, read as the reverse complement.
TGGCGCAGCAGTAGCGAGCGCTATCTCAGCATACCCTTTGGCAATAGAAGTGTCGGTACGCCAACTGACGGCCATTTGTGTAGCAGGATCTTCACCAAAGTTTAGTACAATATGATCTGGATGTGTACTAGGCTTACTCCAATTTTCTGCAAAATCGGGTGCTGTATAAGTCCTTTGTTTTTGGGCGGTAAGTTGTGAAGAAAGTAGTAGCCCTACGGAAAGGGCTACTATTTTCAATGATAAAAGGTTTATCTGCATAATTACTTTAGAAGTTTAATGAAAATCCAAGGAAGTAGGTTCTTCCCACCAAATCGTGACGGTCGTAGCGGCTTTCTATCCCTTGATAGGCTTCCTCAGCAGCATTGGTCACGTTACGTGCTTGTGCCCATACCCTTACTTTACGGTCGGCAAAGTTATAAGCACCCGTAATGTCTAAGGTAGTACGCTCTGCTTCATAGCGATCGAAGTCAGCGATGGTAGCTCCTAGTCCAATTTCACCTTCGTAGTTGGTGGGTAAGGCTGCTTGGGTTAAGAAATCACCACGATAGGCCAAGGCTAAACGGAACTCCCAACCGTCTTTTTGATAGTAGGGAATGATATTGAAAATATTGCTAGGTTGACGGAATAGTGGCAGATCGTCCTCTTCTCGACCAGGAACAGTTACCTCAGAGTCTATGAAGGTAGCGTTCAAGGTAATACCTAAGCCACTTAGAAAGCCAGGTAGGAAAGTGAAGGCTTGGTCGTAGCTGAATTCAATACCTATTAAGCTTGCTGCCTCAGCATTGATATCTCTTTGGTAGAGTAATTCTTCGTATTGACGCCCTTGAAAAAGCGTATCTCTAAAATTGATAACCTGCTCAAAGATTTGGTTATCGATGTCTTTGTAAAAACCACCTACCGATAAGATACCACCACTTGGAAAATAGTACTCAAGTGAAAGGTCAAAGTTCGAAGATTCAAAGGGTTGTAGATCTGGGTTGGCCTCTTGTACTTCCCCTTCAAATACTCCTTCGGTTGAGGTTTCTTCAAATTCAATTTCGGTCGTTTGCGAGAGGCGCGTATAATCTGGGCGGCCAATAGTATTGGTCCAAGAAGCCCTTAGTAACAGATTGTCGGTCAGGTTTGCCATAAGGATGATTGACGGTAGAAAGTTGGTGTAACTATTCTCGTCAGTATCTTGGCGAAACTCAAAGGCTTCCTCATCATCATTGAAAGAAGAGATAGCACGAGTGGACGTCGTTACTGTATTTTCTATACGAAAACCAGCTACAGCATTCACCTTCCCTAAGTCGAGTACCCCCATTAAATAACCTGCGGTAACAGTCTCGCTATTATTCAGATCGTTCTCGATATTCTCAAAAGCTGATTCAAAAGGTTGGAAAACGATACGGTCAGGCGTGACGTTAGCCCTACCATCTGCTGAAACGAAATCAATAAAAGCTTCTGGGTCACCATTTACAAATGGGGTGGTTCCTCCTTGTACAGGTGCGAAAGGTTCTACAAAAAACTGCGTCAGTGTGTAAGGGTTCGCAGCCTCAATCCCTTCACCACCATCACCATCATCCAAGCCATATTGGTCGCGGGTGACGTCTTGCTCTATTTCTCTCCTTCGGTAGCGCCCTCCTGCTTTGACATAAAAGGGCTTACCTGAAAGGTTGAAATCATACCGAAGATCCAATGATCCCTCAACAGAGGTTTGTCGTACATCTGTATTGATAAAGTTCAGAGAGCGGAGATTGTAGATAGAGGGATCTTGTGCTACTTCTGGATTTTCGGGAGAAACTGTAAAGAAGAAATCGGAGACATCGTAGTTATTGGCCAAAAGAGATTCAGTATCCTCAGGATTTTCAAAAGTACCATCGGTAGTCTCGTTTGTTCTGTCAGCAATAGAGAAAGTACCGTAAAGGTCGGCGCTGAAATTATTCCAACGGTTTTTACCGCCTAGTGTAACTGTATACAAGTTCTCGACTTCATCATTTCCGCTTAGGTCAAGCTCAGCCGAGCCAGCATCCCAACGGCCGCTTGTAGGCGTTTGCTCACTTAGCTCTCCTATATCCATAGTAAGCTCCGCCTCTGAGTTTAGTGTTCGCTCGTTGGTTCTTGTATACATTGTTCGCAAATAAATAGAAGAAAATTCTGTAGGGCGGAAGTCGAGATCATAGGTAAACCCTAAACGGTCCCGCTCGTTGTCTTCAATTTGTATTTCGATCTCATTCGGTAAAAAATAAGCAGGCGATCCTTCTGCTTCGGCGGCATAAATCCATTCGTCAGGGTCTAATACAGAGGCAGAGAAATCTCTTCGGAAAAAATTAGCGGAGAAGACCATCCCTAGGTTTTCATTTTTACCAAACCTTTTACCAGCCATCAGTGCTGTACGAAAAGGAAATTTATTGTCGCCTATCTCCGCTTGTTGTTCTTGTACCAGGCCGTCTAGCGAAAAGATAGCAAAGGGTTCTGCACGATCGAAGGCGGAAACAGTATTAATGTTGATTGCCCCACCAACGGAGTTGGCTTCCATATCGGGCATTACTACTTTGGCTACTTCTATACTACCGATCGCTTCAACAGGTACTAAATCAAGTGGCGTAGCTCTTGAGCCGCTTGTAGAAGCAATGTTACTATTGTTGAGGGTTACATTGTTGAGTGCAGGTTGTATTCCTCTGATTTGTACAAATCTTCCCTCTCCACGGTCCGTTTCGATAGAAACCCCAGAGACGCGCTGGGTGGCTTCTGCTACGTTGATGTCAGGTAAGCGGCCAATGTCGTCTGTAGTGATTACTTCCTTGTTATTCAAGGCATTTCTCTTTTGGTTGATGGCGTTGATCTGGCTACGACGAATCCCTGTAATGAGTACCTCATCTAGCTCAGTATCAGAAGGGCTTACTTGGATGTCGATCTTGGTCACTTCTCCCTCTTTTACTTCTACCTCCACCTCTATAGGGGCATATCCAATAGAGGTTGTACCAAGGGTAATTTTACCTGTAGGTGCTACTGGAATATAAAATATACCATCTGCGCCAGTAGCAGCTCCCGTAGAAGTACCTTTCACGCCTACCCCTACGCCAATCACTGGCTCGCCAGTATCCGCATCGGTAACGAGCCCTCTGATGGCTCCTGTTTGACCATAGGCAGGAGATAACCAACTGAAGGCTAAGGTACACGCTAGAAAGAGTGTATTTAGCAACCATTTGTTAACCTGTTTCATCGTTGAGTGTTTTTAGTTATTATATGAGACAAATACGAGGCAGGTAGCCTTGCAAAGGTAAACTACATTGGTAGTTTAAACTGAATATTAAATGATTGGCTACAAATGGTATACAGCCTGTGCAAGAGGCGTCATTTATGAGCAACAGTATTTTTTAAATAATTGAAAATCAATTGCTTGTATATTAAAATAGTGTTAAGGGGATACTAGCGTACTGAGATAGGAAAACAGGTTGGTATGCTTCTCCAGATTCAATTTTTTCTTCAGTCGATACCGAGCCATGCGAAGACTATTGGTGGAAATCCCCATGATGGTAGCGACGTTTCTAGAGGGAAGGTTTAGTTTTATGAGTGCGCAGAGGCGAATTTCAGAAGGTGTAAGATCGGGGTGGGCTTCTTGTAGGATACCAAAAAAGTCGGCGTGTACCTGTTCAAATACATGCTCAAATTCAGCCCAATCATCCTCTAAGTTGTATTTAAGATCAATGGCTTGGATAATGCGTTTTACCTGTTGTTTGGTTTTCTTGTCTTCAGTTTTCTTTAAGCCGTTCAGTTGTTTTCTGATCATCTGTAAAAACTCGTTTTTCTGGATAAGTTGCAGGGTATTAGTAGTCAAGGATTTGTTTTTGAGTTCTAGTTTTTGCTCAAGATGTTTCTCTAATAATTTCTTATTCTCCAACTCCTTCTTAAGATTTTGCTCATTGAGGCGTATATTTTCTAGTTCTGAGCGACTTAGCTCTGCTTGTATCTCCATGATTTTTTGTTGTTTCTTACTCTTCTGTATAGTCTGATAATAAAGGGAGCCTCCAAAAACTAAGAATATCAATACGGCTACTGCCAAGATGATAAAGAGAAGGCGCTCTTGTCGTTGCTCATTCTGAAGCCTTGCAATGCGCTCTTCTTTCTGTGCTACCTCAAAGATTGTTTTCATTTTTCCTACTTCTTCAGCGGTTTGCTCACCAAAAATATCTACCGTCATTTCGTAGCTTTCTTCTAGGTAATGAAAGGCAGTATCTAGTTGATTAAGTGCAAAGTAGACTTTAGAAAGATCGCGCATAGCACTCCTTTTCTGGTAGTCGTTGTGAATTTCATCTGCAAATTGATAGGCTTTAGAGGTATATTTTAGAGCAGCTAAGAAGTTCTTTTGCTTCCTGTGTACATCACCCAAGTTATTTAGGTTGATGATTGCCACAATAAGGTTGTGTTTACTTATATTGTATTGGTAAGCAATCTCAAAATGATACTTAGCCTTTTTATAGTTAGCGAGGTCTTCATAGATACTCCCTATGTTATCGTGCACAATGGCTAGCCCTAGAGAGTCCTTTGCTACTTCGTATAAGTTTAAGGCAAGATTTTGATAGTGAAGGGCTTTATCATACTGCTGTGTTTTCTCGAAAATATGACCCAGCGCACCATACGCCTCAGCAAGTCCTATCCTATCGTTAGTAGTTTCATCCAGTCGGACGTCCTCATCTGCAAATTGATGTGCCAGAGTAAAATCGGATGAATCCAACTAACCCAGCGACAGCGCAATGTTGACATCTGCTATTTTATCCGTTGCCCCTAATTCATTAAAAAGTAATAGAGCGTCTTTGAGGTGGGTTAAAGACTGGCTATAACCGCCAATATCTAAGAAAATATTACCCATCATAAATTTACAATGCGCCATACCTTCTTTATGCGAAAGTTGTTCGTATTTTTGATAAACTTCTGCAAGTAACGTAAGTGTGCTGTCAGCGTTTACATAAGAGCTTTCCTCTAACAATTGAAGCTGGCGGTTTAGCGCCTCCAATTGTGGTGGTTGATCGAAAGACTCTACACACCCTTGCAGGAGAAAGAGCGTACCTATGAGTAGCTTAATAAACCTTTTCATATATTTTTCAGGGTGAAAAATTACTATGTCTGCTCCGTAAAGTAGCTTGTGAGTACAATCAATAAAAATTTTATAAAGGCTTGTTTAAGGGATCGTTAAGTTTTTTGGAAGAAGAGAATCTTCTTAAACGCTTCTAGTAAGTGCTCTGGCTTTGATTAGATACTAATAAAGGGTATTATATATGTTATTTAATTATTAACTTATTGGTAAGCTATTTCCTTTCTCTTAACTTCCTTGTAGCTTTTTTATGTAAAGTTGATTTTTCATTCTTAATAAAACTAAACAAAGTATGGGACTAGCCGAAAGAAGAAGAATAGCTGAAATCAAAGGGGAAAACGCCACTTACCAAAGCGAATTCAACGACGTGACTGGAATGGATATTCCTATAGAGATAGACGCGTCTACTTTTCCAGAAAATAAGGTAGTGTTAGATGGTTATAAGAGTTATAAAGCGTACGGTGTACCAATGGTAATCAATATCTTTAAAGATGTGTGTAAAGACAATCTTGGTAAAGAAGCAGTGAAAGAAAAGATCAAATCAGTACGTGTAGTCAACACAAGTAAAAACGGAGAAGATTCTGGTGAAATGGAGGTAGTGCTCAATGATGGCGAGCTACTTATTAAGTATGGCTTCTACCAGTATTCTGATAAACTATGGGGTGAAACAGAACTAAAGGAGAAAATAGAAGAAATGCTATAACGTACGCTTATGAATTGGAAAAAAGTTTTAGAAAACGCCTCAGTACAATCTTTTAAAGATATTTTGTCTCTTTTAGCAGCAAAGTATGATCCTAAAGTTGAAATACTAACTGTAAGCATTTACTTACGAAATGGACAAAACCTAAGCGGTACTGTATTAAAGGTAGCAACTGTAAATGGGCAAGAGATTGTTATGCTACACCAGCAAGAGCTTCGTCCTGGCTACAATGGTATTTTTTATGTGCTCACTGCTGAGATTGTAAGCCTGGGATTTCAGGAAACCGATTTGTCCGATCCATTGGTAAGGATACTAACAGGAGGAAAAAGTATAGAAGATTTGAGTAGCTTCGAACCAATTTCCAAGTTGAACTTCCAACGCTTTCTTCGAGACCAAGCTGCTCTATTTACGGATGTATACAAAGACTTTACAGTAGAGGTCTCTGATTTCGTCCTGCAAAAGAGTGATTCATTAGGCGCTTACAAGTTTTACATTACACTTTGTGTAGAGATACTAAAAGAGATCAAGGCTGAGGAAATCGGAAGAGAAGCTTTAACGCAAAAAGTGCAACGTCTCTTTTTTGAGGAAAGTACAGCGCTAAAAGTACAATGCAAGGAGAAAACTCTTTACATCGCTTTTTCTAAAGAAGCGATAAGTAAGCAGCAACTCAGTGAAGACCGTTTAAAAGACGCGATAGAAGAAGTGCTGTAGGGTGCTTCTTCAATATTTTTACAGAATATATCCTTAAAGTAAACTTTATTTATCAACTTGCTTTTCTATCCAAAAGAAAATAGTAGAAGGCATGATGCAGAATAACTTTTACTTCTTAAGGCAACTAAGTAAGGAACTGGCGCAGCACTTGGTGGGAATGGAGCTAGCTACTTGCTTTACGCAGAATAAAGATGAGCTGATACTGGGTTTTTGTAAACCTAACCAAGACTTTTACATAAGGGCTACCTTACGAAGCGACTTTGCTTGTCTTAACTTTTTAGAAGAATTCCAACGTGCCAAGAAAAATACAGTAGCCCTCTTCACCGATCTGATAGGGCTGGAGGTAAAAGAAGTGATACAATTCCAGAACGATAGAAGCTTCAGCATTGTACTAGCGCAGCATAAACAATTACTTTTTAAAATGCACGGCAATCGCTCTAATATTCTGGTGATAGAGAATGAAACAGTAAGTGATATTTTCTTGAAAAAACACCTTAACGATTGGGATATTACCCCACCACAACTCCACCGCCCCATTACTCAAACTTGGGAAGCCTTCAAAGTGGTAGAGGGTGATTACAAGCAGCTTTATCCTACTTTCAACAAGCTTATGAAGCAACAGGTGGAGCAACTCCTTGCCCAAGAAAGTACGCTAGAAGCCCAATGGAAAGCCTTACAAAATTTCATAGCACAGCTAGAAAACCCCACTTATTATGTAGGACAAATCGCACAAATACCTACGCTAAGTCTGCTTCAAGTAGAAGAGTTAGAAGAAGCGGTACCCCACAAAACAGCTACTACAGCCCTCAACGACTTCTACTACGCTTTCACCAAAATAACCCAACTAGATAAAGAAAAAGCAACGGCACTCAAAAAGCTAGAGAGGCTCAAGAAAAGAGCACAAAACTACATAAAGAAAACAAGTGCTAAGCTGAAGGAGATAGAAAATAGTACCCACTTTGAAGAAATGGCTAATATTCTGATGGCTAACTTGCATCAAATACCTGCTCAGGCCAAATCAGTAGAACTACACGATTTTTACAAAGAGGCTCCGATTCAAATTAAGCTTAAACCCGATTTGTCACCTCAGAAGAACGCTGAACTCTATTATAAAAAAGCTAAAAATGCTAAGATAGAAGTTGAGGTATTGCAACGAAACTTAGAAGAAAAAGAAGAAACGTACCAAAGTCTTTTGCAACACATAGCCGCTGTAGAAGCGTTTGAGCATCTACGCCCTTTACGCAAATACTTGAAAGCCCACCTCAAAGATTACGAAGAAAACAGAGATGAGGTAAGTGCCTTATTCAAGCGCTTTGAGCTACAAGGGTTTACCATACTGATAGGAAAAAACGCCAAAAATAACGACCTACTTACACAGCGCTACACCTACAAAGAAGACTTATGGCTACACGCTAAGGATGTCTCAGGTTCTCATGTAGTGATCAAATACCAATCGGGTAAATCCTTTCCAAAAGAAGTCATAGAGAAAGCCGCGCAACTAGCAGGTTATTATTCCAAGCGCAAGAATGACTCACTCTGCCCTGTGATTGTGACGCCTAAAAAGTTTGTACGAAAGCCTAAAGGCTTGGCGGATGGCCAAGTGGTGGTTGAAAAAGAAGAAGTGATGATGGTAGAGCCCAAACCTTACTAAGCTTGTAGGCTTCCCAGTGCTTCGTCTAATGAGGAGAAGAACTGTATCTCGTGGTCTTTATATTTTGAATGAGAAGCTTTCTCTTCTTCTAGTTTGAGGGTAATTTGCTCTACATAGGCTTTGCTAAAGATATCCTTTGGCACTATAAAGATGGCCTTCTTAATACCAGCTTGTAAGCCCTCAGGGATGAAAGTCTCTTCTACCCAAGTTTTATCCTCTGGAGAGACTACCTTCGCTTCTGTTAAGTCCGATATCCAGTTCTTGAGTTGATGTTGCTGAGCCGCTTCTAGCGCAGTTTTAAGAATACTACGGTAGGTATCGCCTTTGGCGAAGCCCTTCCAGATAATCATGATGGCCTCGGCGTCTACCGCTGCTTTAATGGTGGCAGTACTATTATCAAGTACAATCATAGGAAATTTTCGTTTGTGCAAAAGCTCCTTAATGTTAGAAAAAAACCGCCGAAAATACAAGAAGTAGTGCTCCTAAAAAGACACTACTTCTTGTAAAAATGGTGATCGAAAAATGACTGCTTAATTACTAGACTTTCCGCTATTTTTTAAGTGCTTCTCTAGCCACTGATCTTGTTCCCAGAGTACGTGTAAGATACTCTCTTTGGCACGGTAGCCATGGCTCTCTTTCGGTAGCATTACCAGCCGTGTAGGCGCTCCTAGACCCTTCAATGCATTAAAATAACGCTCACTCTGTAGCGGGTATGTACCTGAGTTGTTATCAGCATTTCCGTGAATCAACAGGAGAGGCGTCTTCATCTTATCGGCGTGCATAAAAGGTGACATGGTGTAATATACCTCTGGGGCTTCCCAATAGCTTCGCTCTTCGCTTTGAAAGCCAAAAGGCGTAAGTGTTCTGTTGTACGCACCACTGCGCGCAATACCCGCAGCAAACAGATCGGAATGAGAAAGAAGGTTCGCTACCATAAAAGCACCATAACTATGGCCACCTACTGCCACACGCTCTCTGTCAATGTAGCCCATTTGATCTACGGCATCAATCGCTGCCTTCGCGTTGGCTACCAGTTGCTTCCTGAAAGAATCATTCGGTTCTTCGTCGCCTTCTCCTACAATCGGGAAAGCCGCATCGTCGAGAATGACATACCCTTTGGTAAGCCAATAGAGCGGCGACCCCCAAAAAGGATACGTAAACTCATTGGGGTTTTGTGTATTTTGGGAAGCGCTGTTTTTGTCTTTGTATTCACGTGGATATGCCCACAAGATCATAGGGCGTTTCTCTTTTTTGCTCTTATCATACCCTACTGGCAGATACAACGTGCCAGATAGCTCAAGTCCATCCTCTCTTTTGTAGGTAATCACTTCTTTGTGGACATTCTGAATACTCTTGAAAGGATTCTCAAAATTAGTAAGCTGGGTAAGCTTATCCTTCTTCAAGTTCCTAAAGTAGTAATTAGGGTACTGGTTTTTAGCCTCTATACGTACAAGCAAGCGATTTTCTTTAGGATCATAGTCAGTAAGGTTTTCTAATTTATCTGTGTAAGCAGATTGGTAAAGTCGCTTCGCTTGAAGCGTTTTTAGGTTAAACTGATCTACAAAAGGAAACTGTCCTTCCTCTGTGTAACCATCTCCTACTAAGAAAATATTATCGCCTTCTAAAGCCAAGACGTCACGACCGTATTCATTACGTTGTGTAACGGGTGTACCGGGATCGCTATAAACGTCTTGATAGTTTCGTTCAGAGATCATCTTTGCCTCTTGTGTCGGCTTACTAGGATCAAACAGATAGGTTTGAAGCGTACGTGTATTCCACCAGTAAGCATAAGCCAGTGCCATCTTTTCATCGCCCCAGTAAATGGAATTATATCTTAATTTTGTTTTCAGAAGACTTTTAGGCGTACCATTAAAAGGGGCGGCAAGTTCGAAAACCTCATCACGATACGTTACTTCTTTCTGCGGATCGCCTTCATCGAGTGCCATAGCAAATATAAGGGTAGCAGGCTGGTCGTTGCGCCAAGCTATTTTTCTTCTCCCTTCTCTTACCGCCATAAAACCCTTAGGAAGATCTTCTATTAAAGGAACCTCTACAATGCTTTGTACCTTTTTACCATCTTTTGTGTAAACGATTGTCTTTTGTGGGAAGCGGTAGTAAGGTACTAAATAGGAGAAAGGGCGCTGAAGGGTGGTTACCATCGTATAGTTGCCATCAGGAGAAAAGCTGATATTGCTGTACATATCTTTGGCCATCCATTGTTTCTTAGTGCCATCAAGATTTACTTGGTACAGGGTTGAAGTAGCCAACTGCTCAAAGTTATGTTCATCGTTTTTATTTTTCAACAAGTCTTGGTAGGTTCTGTTTTGGGCTTTTTTGCCATCACTTTGTGAAATGGTAGGACCTGTAGGAATGGCACTTTTGGGGTCGATGAGCGACTGTCTCTCTGTAGGCAGCATTTTGACTAAGAGGCTGTTACCGTCCTTAAACCAATTGATTACGTCGCGCATATTGGCATTCACTGTGGCATCAGTCAGTTTGGTAACTTTGGCAGCAGTGATGTCTAGTACCCATATTTCTACTCCTTTTGTAGTCGTGTTGGTAAAAGCAATCTTAGTTTGGTCAGGCGACCAAGCAAAGTTAGCTACGCGTGGGTTGTCGGGTAAGCCACTCACTTGCTTTGCTGTTTGCTCCTTTACACCTTTTACTTTTACGTTATTATAGTAATTGGTACGGCTTCCAATATTGGTCGTAGGGTTGATCCGAAGACCTGCCAAACGCATTTCAGTTTCTGAAAGCTCCGCGATAGATTTATAGGCATCTCGGTAGAGCAATACCATATATGTTTTATCGGCATCGAGTAAGATACGTGGGGCTAAGGGAGCATCTGCTAAGGTCAGAATTTCCTCAGAAGGCTTTTGGTAGTTTAAGTTGTCCTGTGCTTGTGTAAAAGAGATAATCGTACACACAAACACGATGAGTAGGCTATGCTTCATGGTGTACTATGTTTTAGTTATGTTGTTAGAATTAGATAACGTCGCAGGTGGGTGAATTATTACGTAAAGTAGCTACCTATTTAGTGGGTAGCTACTTTACTAAAACTATTTGATAAAAAAGAATACTTGGTTGTTATTTTTTCTTATCGTCTTTTTTCTTGTCATCATCGCCTGCAAACTTATCCTTCACATTATCGAAGGTTTTAGAGGCAGCGCCCTTTAGTTTATCAAATGCTTCTGAGGCATCTTCTGCTAGATCACCCAGTTTTTCTTTGGTATCTTCTACAAGATCACCTAGTTTGTCTTTCGCTTCACTAGCAAATCCTTTAATTTTACTCTGTAGGGAGTCTTGGTCTTTCATATAATCTAAGGTAGCAGATACGGCTTTGTGTGCTTTTGGTTTAGAAATACCTGCTTCTTTAGCTACTTTGGCTACAATTTCTTCGAGGTTCATAGGCTTTGTGTTTAAAGGTGGAACAACGATATAATTTAGCATAAAATTAGGGGAACTTCAAATATTGGGTATTAGATGCAAAAGATATCAGAGGCAAGACATAAGAAACATGTATGTCCCTGAAATAAGTTGATCACTAAAAGAATTAAATAAATCACTAAACTATAATTCTTGAAGAGTAACTCTCTCTTTAAAGCTTACTAGTGAGCCAGCTTAATAGACCATCTATTCCCAAACCAAATACTACTCCGAAGCCAAACCCGTAGCGAATCAATTCGCCGAAATACTGGCTAGCAAAACTATTGAAAAGCTTTTCTACCTCTTGTGGCGGCATGGCTTCTATTTCACTTACTACTACCCGTTTTAGATCAACAGCTCCTAGCAGTGACGGAATATTTTGCTCTAGCGTAATGAAGGCAGCATTAGCCAACTTCTCAAGAAGAAAGTCTTTCGTAGGAAGTGCCAGCTTCTCATTGAGGTGCTGTAAGTTCTGCTGTGTAAAAGTGTGAATGGACTGTGATAGCAACACTTTTAGGTCAGGTTGGGCCATAAGTTGTTCGAAGATTTGTGTTACATCCTGTTGTAAGGTGGCCACGTCAATACTCTCTGCCAGAGGTTTACTTTTAATGTGTGCAAAGAAAGCATCTACAAATACTTTTTGTTTTGTTTGGAAGTGAGTTGATTGAAGAATAGGTATGAGAAGACGCCTACTTGCATCGCTCCAAACAGATGGGGCAATGCCTGTGAGTAGCTTTTGCAAGCTAGTGGGTGCCAGGTAATGCAGCAAAATGCTGTGGATAATTGGGGTGGCTGAAGCAGCCAATACAAATCTCTGCTCCAAAAGGGCTTGCTTGAGTTGAAAAATAGTTTTTTGTAGAGGAACATCAAACTTATCTGCCAATTGTGAAATAGTAGCGGCTTCAAGCGGTAGCAACAACTTTTTAAGAGGGAGTAAAGAAGTGGTATAATCAAAAGTAATGGTACTTATTTTTTGTGCCGACTCGATGAGCGTACGGTGATGAAGTAAGTTCTGTAAGCGACCTTCTAAGAATAAAGGATCTATTTGTGGGTTAATTTGCCCCAAGGGGGTATCGGCTAGCTGCTCTACTTCTTCTTCTAGGAGGCGTTCAAAAGCAGGCAGTTGACTTCTAAAGAAGTTAGGTAGCCCCTCTTCAGTAAGCTCAATAACTGTTTTTTTAATAACGCCCTTGTAGAAAAAAACTGCTTTATTCTCCTTATAAGCACGGTTGTAGACTTCATCGGCTAAGCTTTTTTTGTGTCTAATGAGCCAAGCGATGCCATCTTCTAGGAGTTTTTCAAGCAGTTTATTAATGTTTTCTTCTACAAACTGTATCAACTGCCCATTCAACATCTGTCCTATTGTTCGTTTGGGATGAATCTCTTTCTCTAAGCGTTTTTGTACTAACTTTACAAGACGCTTTTGGAGATCAGGTTGTACCAAGGCTTTTTTCACCCGATCGCTCAACTTAGTGCGTAAGTGCTTACGTTGTGGTTGAGAGAGGAGTTGGCTAATAGGTTGCTCAATTTGACGATCATAAGAAGGCTGCACCTGTTCTTGTAGTAATCCTACTATTTGCTCAGTAGCCAACTGCTCCGCCCACTGAGTAATTGCGCGACGGATAAAGGTAGTTAAATACTTCGATGAGTGTTTTAAAGTATTCCTGGGTATAAAGTCTTTGAGCGGCTGAGAAGTGGTAAGCCACGCCTGCGTCAGTGAAGCTACTTGCTCTTGTATATGAAAGGAGAAGTCTTCTCCTGAAAGGTATTGATTAACCTTGTACTTTATGGTGCTTGTGTCAATCTGCGAAAGATCAAAAGAGGCTTGATGGGCGATAAGGTCACTGAGCGCCTCTGCAAAAATTTCAGTATGAGCGTAAAGATAATCGGTAGCTTTTTGCGTAACCAGATTGGCCGTGCGACCCAAATTGGCTTGGTTGAGTTGATCCAGAATTTCATAGTTGTTTTTAGATAAGAAGGTGACCAAGTTGCTTTCTATTACTTGCTTTTGGGCTTCAAACTTTTCTATGAGATTCGCCTTATTAAGCAGGTTTTGGTCGACAAATTTTCCCATATTCTGGGCAAAGCGCCGTTGGTTTTTGGCAATAATACCTGGAGTAAAAGGAAGCCGCCTGCCTTGCCAGTACTTGGCCTCGTAAGGCCTAAAAATCATTTTGAGCGCAAGATAGTTGGTGCCATACCCTGTAATACCATACGAAAGTCCAGCCAAGGCAGTACTTAAATAAGGGTTGGGTAGTGCAGGGAGGGCAGTAAGTAAGCCCCCGGTAATCGTACCTAAAAAAGCGCCTAATATATTGATAGGAGCGATCTCCTTCCCCATAAATTTTTCGACCATATCCCGAATACGCTCTGGTGGCAAGGGCCGAAGGTTTTGCTTTACTAAGGCTTCTATTCTTCCTTCAAGTAAGATGGGTAGGTTATTGAGGGTAGCTTGCTGTAGGTATTGGGCTAGTTGTGGATAAATTTGGTCAATGTCATCCAGTTGTGCAAGGTAATGATGTACAGGTCGTTGTTTCACTTGCTCGAAGCGTTCTGTAAGTGCCTTGTCTATATGTTGGTACAGGACAGGCGTATAAGCGCCTAGCTGTTCCATATGAATGAGGTCTCCGAGACGGCGTTCTATAAGTGTCTGTTGTAAATTCTCAAAAATAAAACGATCCAGTGTTTCTTTTTGCTGCTGGATAAGATGCATCAATCCTTCCTCTAGCTTAGGAGCGTATGAAGCAAGCTGGTTATTACTTATGAGTGTCTCTATGGTTGTATTGCCTAGCTTACTGGCTTGCTCTTCTATTTTTTTGTGCAAGAAATGACTCAAACGAGGATGGTAAAGAAAGTCTTCCTTCAAGTGTTTGATACCGTATGCCTCTATTTTCTCAATTTGGTCTTTCAATGTTTGTGCTCCCACAAGATCTGCCAAAGTATAGTCTAGGAGAAAATCTAGCTGGTCAGGAGCGCGCTTTTTAAGCCATTTTGTGCCGTTGTCTTTCAGAAGCGCCGTGAGGTTGTCTACAAATAGTGCCTCGTCTAACTGTTCAAAAATCTGCCCTATCGTGTTTTCTTTAAGGAAGTCGATGAGGAAACTAGTAGCAATATTAGCTAGCTGTTTGGCATCATACTTTTCCACATAGTCTACAATACGCGTAACCACCCTTGCCCGTTCGCTTACGCTGCCTGCAAAAATCTTTACTGCCCAGTCTTGTAGTTTGAAGCGGGTATTGTCACGGAAAGTTTGGTCAATGAGCGCATCAATCTTTACTTTCTGTTCCTTAACGAAAGCCATCACCCTTTCTAGCGTTTGAGGCAGGCGTTCTTGAAGAAACTGATTAAAGTTATGTTCTAAGTCTTCAGACAGTAGCGAGAAGACAGTAGCTTTTTCTTCTTTTAAAATCTGCAGTAGAAGCCTTCCAAAAGTTTGTAAGATGAGTTGCCCTTTGGAGGAGGTAAGTAGTTCTACAGTCACTTCTTTAAGCACCTCGATCAGTGCAGCAAACTGAGCAGGGGTAATCCAGTGACGAAGTGGCTGATCAGCCATCTCAGAAAGCGTGCTTTTAAGTAAGTGATCGAGCTGAAGAGTTTGCTTGCTGGAAGCAATAAAGTCGTCGATAGAAGAGGCATAATTGAACTGAATGTAGGGAGGAAGTGCCTCCGTGTAAGTACCTAGATTCGTTGTGATTGTTTGTAGTACATCGCGTGGTACCAAATAGTGTAAGAGTTGATGCTTTACCTCTCTATGCAAGTGTAAGAGTAAATCTGATAAACCTATTTGGGGGAGTGGGTGTGTTAAGCTGGTACGCAGACTCTGGGCGATGGCGCGTAGTTGCGTATCTGATAAAACCGCTTTGAGTTCCACCTGCTGTAAAACATAGTTAATGAGCGCTTCGATAGGAGCATCGAGATGGGCAATGAAGTCTTGTTTAATTGCTGAAAAACTCTCCTCAATATGTGGAATATAGTGCAGCAGATACTCCTCTGGAAAGGCTTGCTTGAGCGATTCTTGGAAAAAGCGCTCGGTAGTAGCGGTTAAGGCTTGTTTAAAGGTATCATTCTCTAGCTCTATGCTTAGTGTATGGTGGTTGATGATTTCTTGCTCTACGAGCTGGCTGATATTCTCTATGAATTGCTCGTGTGTTTTTAATACAATGCCACCCAGCCCGAAGCGCTTACGAAAGAGCATTTGTACTGCCAGATCGTTCGTACCATAGCCTACTACAGCGCCTGCGAGTGCTTTCGTAAGAATAGAAAAAATCATATTGTTACTAGGTCATTACTGATGAGTAAATGAAGTCGTTTAGACTTTTTATTTTTAACCGAAAATGAACTAGTATTTGACCAGATAAGGCACTTTTTGAAAGCCATAGCAGCGCTACGGATAAAAAAAGTAACGAAATATGGGCGAATACTAGTCATTTTTTAGGAATCGAAACGAAGTGTAGCTCAGCGTAGCTAAATAGAGAAAGTTTAAACAGCTTCAATATACATAAAATTAAGGCTTCCAAAACAGATGAAGATTTAATACCCCAACAAGGGTTACCTAGGTATGGTTATTGAGATTAACGTTTGAAAATAATATTTCAAAAAAATGGCCTTTACCTCTTACATTCATGCAGTAATCAAAAGCAGCCACATTATCTTTATAGTAAATGGTGGGGCAGGGCTTAGCAAGTATAGTAAGAAGTAACGAGGTTAATAAGTATTAAGAAATCGACCGCTTCTCTATACAGAGAGGCTTTTTTATTGCCTTACCCCACCCGTTCATAGTAGCCTCCCTATTTTTATTAATTTTCAATATTTAAAGATGCTTTCTATGAAAAGGTTACAAAAACTCAGAAATATAGGTATTATGGCGCATGTAGATGCTGGAAAAACAACCGCTACAGAGCGCATACTTTTCTACACCGGAATGATTCATAAAATGGGCAATGTAGATGAGGGTAATACCGTGATGGATAAAGAGGCGATAGAAAAGAAAAAAGGGATTACCATCTCTTCAGCAGCCGTTACTACGCAATGGTCTTGGCAAGATATACGCTACACCATTAATTTAGTAGACACACCTGGACACGTAGACTTTACCGCTGAGGTAGAGCGTGCCTTGCGTGTGTTGGATGGCGCCATTGCTTTGTTTTGTGCCAGTGCAGGGGTAGAACCCCAATCAGAAAAGGCATGGCAGCAAGCCAGTCGCTACAAAGTACCTCGTATCTGTTTTATAAATAAAATGGATAAAATCGGTGCAGATTTTCTAGCAGTAGTAGCAGAGAGCAACACCAAACTAGAAGCCAAGGCTGTACCTATACAATTACCTATGGGTGCTGAGGAAGACTTCACGGGTGTCGTAGACTTGATTACCCTACAAGCGTATACTTGGCCGCAACAAGAGGATGGTAAAACCTACGAAGTAACCGCTATTCCTCCAGCAATGCAGGAAGAAGTACACTATTGGCGCAACCATCTTCTAGAGCAGTTGGCAGGTGAGGATTTGATCTTGATGGAGCAGTACTTAGAAAATCCTAACGAGGTATCTGTCAGTACAATCCAAGAGGCTTTACGGCGTGCCACCCTAGCACAGCGGATTTTCCCTGTGTTATGTGGTACTGCGTTCAAAAAGAAAGGGATACAACCCCTACTTGATGCGGTAGCCGCTTATTTGCCTAGCCCTGTAGACCAAGTGCAAGTTACGGGTACGCATCCTGAGAGGGAAGAAGCAATCGTAAGAAAAGTGGATGAAGAAGAAGCCTTTGCTGGTTTGGTTTTCAAGATTGTAGCAGATGATTACATGGGTAAAATGAGCTTTACACGTATCTATGCGGGTACATTGCGTGTAGGAGAAACGATCTGGAATATGCGAACTGGACAAAAAGGACGTATCAGTAAGCTGTTTCGTATCGTCTCCAATCAATATGTATCGCTGGAGGTTGCCCAAGCAGGTGATATCTGCGCAATCGTGGGTTTGAAAGAAGTACGTACAGGTGATACACTGGCTACCAAAGAGCAGCCTATTTTACTAGAGGCGATTCAGTTTCCAGTACCCGTATTTGGCTATGCCATAGAGGCTAGGAATCAAAAAGAGATGGCTACACTGATGGCCAAGCTGAAAAGAAAGCTGGAAGAAGATCCTACATTACGCCTAGCGTACAACGACCAGACGGGTCAGCAGGTATTGCTAGGAATGGGAGAGCTTCACCTTGATGTAGTGTTGGAGAAGATTGAGGCTGAAAATGACTTAGTTGTACAGAAAGGAAAGCCACAGGTTTCTTATAGAGAAATGCTGACTAAGCAAGTACACCATAAAGCTACGCTGAAAAACCAGAATGGCGGTAATGGTCAGTTTGCTGAGATTGTGTTTGAATTGATTCCACTTCCTTCAGATAAGGAAGGGCTTGTATTTGTAGACGAACTCAAAGGAAATAACTTACCCAGAGAGTTTGTGCCTTTCATCAAGAAGGGTTTTCTACAAGCCATGCAGCAAGGCATCTTGACAGGCTCGCCTGTGAATGCGTTGGAAGTACGCCTGCTAGATGGTAAAAGCCACGAGGAAGATTCTCATGGGTATGACTTCACACTAGTGGCACAGCAAGGCTTTAGAGAAGCTGCCTTGCAAGCAGTGGCGCGCCTTATGGAGCCTATGATGAAGGTGACTATTAGTAGCCCTGAAACGTATGTAGGGGCGATTATTGGTGATCTGAACCGGCGAAGAGGCGTTATACAAGCGCTAGCAATGGAGCAAAGTTGGCAACAGGTGCAAGCTTTAGTACCTTTAGCAGAACTGTTTGGGTATATTACTACCATCCGAACACTTTCTGCGGGACGTGCCAGTGCCCACTTGGTATTTTCACACTATGCGCTTGTACCAGAACAGTTGCAAGAGACGATTCTGCAAGAACGTAATTTTGTAAAAGCCTAACCCAAACGGCTGAGTCTTGATTGACTCGGCCGTTTTTTATTGTAAGCGTACATTTAAGAATTAAGTTTTGTATGGTAAACATTCATCACAATGATTGAGCGTTTAGGTCATAAAACACCTGCAATGGTGGCGTAAATACGGTCCTATATTAGGGGATACCTACAACAGGAGCAGTTGGCTGAAATGCTCGGTACAAAAGGACCAGCTATTGGTCGTTACGAAAGAGATGTGATGAAGCCTTCTATTGAAGTGGCTACCAGAATGGCAGACATTTTAGAGGTGTCTTTGGATTACTTGGTAGGGAAAGTAGATAAAGCCATTGACCAAGAGACTTTCAAAAGATTACAAGATATTGAGAAGTTGAGTGAGAAGGAAAAAGAGTACGTATTTGCACTGATGGACGCTTTTTTGAGAGATACGCAGACTAAAAAAGTATACTCGTAAACTACGCTTAGAGAGGAAGTAAGCCCTCAAAAGTAAAGCTGCGAACAGAGTGTACACCCGAACTTCTCCCTTTTTGCCCTATATACCCTTTTTTGGAATTTGGAACGCCAGCCTTAAAAAATGCTGTTACGCCACACAAACCAAGATTTTAGCCTTTTCTGGTGTTCCACTGGTGTTCCAAATGGATGGAACGCTAGCTAGTTTTTTCTTCTCTTCTTCCTTTTGTATTTTCTATCTGGCTCAAGAGTAATTGAATAAAACCTGTAAACAACTCTATTATCGTGATGAGAAGGGTTAGCCACCCATTCTATTTTAATATTACTACTGATTATTTTTTCTATTTTCTTTATTAAATTATCGCTTAGAAATATTTTACTAAACTCTTTCATATGCATAGTGTCTACTTGAACGACTACAATTTTCTGAGTAAGAATATCTATCCCATATTTGATTGACAGGTACTCTTGCTTTTTTAACTGCTCAAACTCTTCCTCGTTAAATAAGTCTTCATAATGACTATCTAAAAAGTTACTTGGTGTATCATTGAAGCTAATTATGTAACCATCATCTAGTAACTTTCCTCGTTGAACCTGCCCTTTTACTATCAAATGAGTAATCAGAACTAACATAAATGTACCTGTAAACCTTCTCATACTAAGTATTATCTTAGTTATCTTTTCCTCTTTTTCTTTCTTTTGTATTTTCTTTTTTCATTGACACTTATGGAATAAGAACGATAAGCTACTCTACTATCATTGTGGGATACATTTGCTATCCACTCTATCTTGATATTATCATTAATTACTTTCTCCAGTTTTTCAATCAACGGTCTTTCTAATGTAACTTTAGTAAACTCTTTAATATGATTAGTATCTAGTTGTACAGTTACTATTTTTTGGGTAAGAACGTCCATTACATACCGAATTAGCATGTAATCCTGCTCACGTAAAGCGTTGAACTCTTCTTCAGTAAAGAAATCCTCGTAATGTTTGTCTAAGAAATTATGTGGTGTATCATTAAATCTAATAATAAAACCATCGCCTAATAATTTACCCTGTTGCACCTGTCCGTTTACCATCAAGTGAGTAACGAGGACTAATACAAATGTACCTGTAAACCTTCTCATACGAAGCATTATCTTAGTTATCTTTTCCTCCTCTTTTTCTTATATTTTCTTTTTTCATCAATTCCAATAAAAAATATTCTATATGCTACTCGTTTAGCATCGTGAGAGGGGTTAGCTATCCACTCTATTTTGATGTTTTCACTGATTATTTTTTCTAATTTCTCAATTAGACTTGCACTTATTAATAATTTAGAATACTCTTTGATATTGGTACTATCTATCTCTACAACTACAATCTTTTGCGTCAGTATATCTATTCCAAATCGAACAGATATGTACCCCTGTTGGCGTAACATCTCAAATTCTTCCTCACTAAGAAATTCTTCATAATTTTTATCTAAAAAATTTCCAGGAGTATCATTGAAGTTAATAGTGTAACGATCGTCGCGTAGATGTCCTTGCGCTATTTGCCCTAGCGTGAAGTGACCAATTAATAAAAGGGTCACGGAGAACAATACTAATTTTCCCATTCGAATTAATCTTTAATAAGTTTATTTAAGAGTAACGGTGGGTTATCCTTAAAACCATTTGGTGTATCTACAGTGTGACCTAAATAACCGCCTCCTGCACTTACATTCAACGCCCATCTAAACGCTGCACCAGGATTCAAGCCTCCACTACTGTCTCGATAGTCGTTATAAGTTCTAAAAGAACTTTTATCAAAAGCTCTGCCTAATTTAAAAGGTGATTGATCCAATCCACTGATATCAGCTAGATTGAAGCTGCCTAACTGCCCTAAGGCTTTTCCTGTCAATACCTTTGCCTCAAACTCCATGTCCAAAATACCTGCCGTTTCTCCAAAGTACGCCTGAGAAGCGTCTTGAATATAGGTATCATATTGAGCAGCATGGAAGGTCTCCTCTAAGAGAGCCTGTTCTAGTACTAATCCCTTATTTTCATTCTTATCTAAGAACTTAGTATTAATCTCTATTGTCCCTCCCAACGCTGCGGCTGGTATTTTACTCTCCGTAGTTGTAGTCCCTCCACTTGGATTAGTAGGATCCGAAGGAACGGTAGTATTCATTACAGTACCATAGTTCCCCTCAAAAATACCCGCTATCTCTCCGTTACCCGCCTTGTAAGCACCTGAAGCGGCTTTATCTCGGCTGGCTTCTATGGTAAATACCTTATCTGATTTTTTGATTTGCTTCCAAGCATCATTAAATACTTGTGACTTTCTGAGTTGCCTCACTTCTTTCTTGATCGCTCTCTTATCTTGTCTGGTCATATTACCCCAATCTATCTCCATTCCGTTTGGATCAGTGAATATCATAGGGCTGTTACCCACATAGGCATAGGGAGTGATAGGAAAATACTTTTCTGCTAGCAAGTCTAAACTCCACCACCTTACTCCTGCTGGATCATACATTCTCGCCCCATAATCTATCCATCCTAAGTTGAAGTCATTTACTTCTTCTTTTCCATTGTAAGTGTACCTATGCTGCGGCTGCCCTTGCTTACCCATCCCTGCCATTTGCAAACCAAAAGGATAAAAATGTTGCTCTTGGGCTATCAGCGTAGGCGCATATTCCACCATTACATTGTCAAAGAGTACTTCCACATCCGAGGCATTGACCACACTTACTTGCAGAAAGCCATTTTCTGGCATGACCCACTCGCTGCTGAGTGTTTCCCACGCTTGGTAGGCGCTTTCTGAGATTTCAGTATTCCTTTCCTCAATTACGGTTTGTCCATCGGCTTCGTAAAGGACGGCTTTGAGCATTGCTAGGGGTAAGCCTTCTTCTGCATTATTGCTCGAAGGGCTAATCGCTACGCCCAGCACCCACGCGGGTGGGTTTTGTGTACCTTCTCCTTCGCTACCATTACCGCTATTGGTGAGGATCGGACTTACCTGCGTACTTTTGTTTTCGGTGGCTTCGTTCTCGTATTTAGCTAGGGTGCTGAGTTGAAGCGTATCACCTTTGCTTACTTGCAGTGTCTTCCATACGCCTATCGGTTGGCTAACATCAGTCTTGGAAGCGCTGGTGTTCATAAAGCCGCCGTTAGCTCTGGTTTCTACTTACTAACTTTTCAAAGAACTACTTACCAGAGAGTTCGTAGTCTCGCTTATGCTAAAGACCCTGAACAACGGAGACCGTACTATTTACCTTTTATCATATAGCAATCTTTTGTAAAGCCCTCCTCTGACTTCCTTAAAAGCTTCTTTCCTCTTATAAGATATATATCTTCGTTCTCCGCTTTTGTATATTTTACTCTGGGTGCGTACTCTCCTCTATCCTTCATCTTAAAAACTTCGGCAGAAAGAATCAGCTTTCCCTTCTCAACCTCCCACTTACCTATTACATTCTCATCTACATAGGGTCTTTCATATTGGAAAGTAGTATCTTCATTTAAAGTTAATACTACATTGGGCTCTCCATACAAAACACAGGTACTATAATAAGTACCAACTATTTTCTTGGAATTTGTACAAGAAAATGTAATTAATAAGGCTATGCACGATGATAGTATAGTTTTCATATTTTCTATCTGGGTTTATAGTAGGTCTGACCATTTACTCTAAAAGCATGATTGGTAGTATTGGCTAAACGCTGTAACATTACATGCTTTTGTTCCTCAGATAAGTCAGATTTAATAATTACACTTATACCTAGCATAGTTAGAACCAGCTATCTATTTAACTCTTAGTAAATAACAACTCTTCGAAAAACCTTCCTTTGCTTTTCTAAAAAGTTTTTTCTTTCTCACTAAATAGACATCCCTCTTCTCTGCTTCAGTATGTTTCAACATAGGAGTGAGTCTTTCTCTTTTTATCTCAAAAGCAGGAGAGCTGAGTATAAGACTATCTTTAATTAACACCCAAGTCCCTTTTACTTCTTCTTTCACAAAAGGTATTTCATAATAAAAAGTACTATCTTCTTCTATGATCAATACCAAGTCTGGTCTTTCATATAATACACAAGAACTGTAGTAACCCCCTATAATCTTCTTCTCTCCTGTACATCCTGCCATAAATAATAAACTAAGACAATAAAGAATTACTTTTTTCACGGTTACTTCTTTTCGCAAAAATCAACGAACTTTAATAAGATAGCATCCTTTTCTAATACCATCTATGTTCCTGATAAGTAGCTTATTTCCACGTATTTTATAAATATCTTTCCCTTCGATGTCAGTATATTTGTGCGCTGGAAGAAGCTCAGTAGGAACCTCAGGATATTGCTTCTTTAGGAATTCAGAGTTAAAGTACAACGAACTCAATATCAGGTTTCTATCTTCTAAAGACCATTTTCCTTCTATCTTCTCATCCAAGTAGGCTAACCTATACTCAAAAGTACTATCTTCTTTCAGCAAAAGGATGAGTTCTTTTTCTCCGTGTAGGTAACATGTGGTTTCGTATCTACCAATTAATGATTCTTTGTTTACACTACAGCTAAGTGTAAACATATATATCAAACTATACATAACCATTCGATATTTGGTCATTCTATCTTTGCTCATAATATGTTTGTCCATTTACTCTAAAGGCGTGTCTTGTATTCTCTGCAATTCGTTGTAGCATTATTTGCTTTGTTTCTTCTGGCTCGTCCGAGTTAAGTATTACTTGAGTCATTTGGAAAATATTTACATCCACAGGCCCTGTTGCATATTGTCTATAATGCTCAGGTAAGCTATTAATATTGCCAAAAGTCCTACCACCAAATAATGAACCCCATTCGTTATATGCTTCCAGCTCATCATGTTGATCATACAAAAAGTTTCGGTGTGCGTTATTTCCCAAAGTTGGTCCTACACTATATCTTCCATTTTCAAACTGATGAGCATGCTGGAGTTCGTGTGCGATAATGTGAAGAGGTGATTGAGTTGGAATCTCGATAACGAAGTTACCATTAGAATGGTTGAAGCCCGCTTTACCTGTCACTGAACCTGCCCCCTGTACAACACCCGTCTGTCTAAGCGAGGCATTTTCTTGTATGTCATATACTTGACTAGAAGCGGCTAGCTCAGCCACGCCTGTCCTTACCTCTTCTAGTTGTGCATTGCGTCCTTCTAATCTGTTAATTTGCCTTTGTAGGCGACCCGCTTTCCTATCGGAAAGCCCACCTGCATCAAGTAGTGCTTGTCTCTCAGCAATGCCATTATTATTGTTTTGCTGTTTTCTATCTACTTCTGCAATTAGACGATTCACATGTGCCCAAGCATCTTCGGTAAACTCATTTCCATCTATATCAAAAAAGCGTGTAGGATTATTACCCGCATAATGATAAGTAGAAAGAGAAATATATTTTTCTGCCTTGTTATCAATGCTCCACCATCTACCAAGTGCCCTATCCATATTACGCCAACCATAATCGATCCATCCTAAGTTGAAGTCATTTACTTCTTCCTTCCCATTATACGTAAATCTGTGTTGTGGTATTCCCTGCTTGCCTAATCCTTGCATGGTCAATCCGTAAGGGTAGAAGTGCTGTTCCTGCGCTATCAGTGTAGGGGCGTATTCAATCTGGAAGTTCTCAAAATACACTTCCACATCACTGTTATTGAGCGCCAGTACTTGAAGCACGCCATTTTCTTCTGCAATATACTCAAGGGTGAGCGTCTCCCAGCCATCTTTGGCTTGGTCGCTGATCGCTACTTGCCCGCTGCTTTGGAGTACTTCGCCTGTTTCGTCGTAGAGCAAGTATTGTACATAGGCTTGTGGGACGCCACTGTCCTCACTTTGTGGGTTAGGCGTAAGACTTACGCCCAAGACCCATTCTGGGGTGGTATCGCCATTATCAGCCGCATTGTCGCTGCCACTGCCTGTGTTTTGCACAATCGGGTTGATGTCTACGTTATTACGTTGCTCGCTGGCCTCTACAAGGTAGCGAGCGTCTACTGCTACTTGTATCGTATCGCCCTTGC
>CALEMF010000112.1 GCA_937911505.1 uncultured Cytophagales bacterium | reverse complement strand
AATTGTACAAGCCGCTTTTTCACAACGACAAACCTTGGTAGGAAAGGGCGCTGGAGGACATCCAACAGGTTCGGCGGTACTTTCGGATATCTCAGCGCTTACTTATAATTACCAATATGAATACAAAAAGCTTCATAGAGAGCGAGCGCAAAAAGCAATAGCCACTACTCAAGTAGGGCTAGAAGTTTACCTAAGGTATAACAAAGAAGAAGACTTAGCTTTACTAGATTTTGACGATATTTCTGAGCGATACATAGGGAAAGGCTCAGGGTATGTCATTGGAACCATCCAACTAAGTAAGCTACTAGCTGCGCAAGAGACAATCACTCAAAAAGAACTGTTTTTGGCCTTTACAGGTAAGACAACTGCAGAAAAAGAAGCTGTTGAAGTATCACAAGAGAGCTTAATGGCTTAATAGAGCTGTAAAAAAGATTATGAGGATAAGGGGCGTACAATATGTACACCCCTTCTTTTATGTTACCTCTTGAATATCAATGGTATTATTATTATGAGTAGCGGTATCTCCCGCTTTAAGCCCCATTAGCTGCTGCCCAATCGGAGAGGCGGGCGAGACAACGAAATAAGGCTTATTATCCACGACTACCTTTCCAAGCCCACTACCCTCATAGTAGCTTCCTCGGCCTGTTCTTACAAGGCTACCTAGTGCAACAAGAGTAGAGATGCTTTTGGGATTTATTTTATGAAGCACTTCTTTGAGCTTGAGTGTCTCTGCTAATTGTCTTTCATTTTTTTCTATCTCAATTTGCATCATCGCTCGCGTCGTTTCATACTTATCACCCATACTACTTTTCGTTTCTTGAGAAGCCGTTTGTCTAGCGGCTTCGATAGCTGCTTGAAAAGAAGCGATCCTTTCTGTCAAGTAAGATTTACAATATTGGTATAGCTGTTCTTTGATAGTATTCATAGAAATGAAGCCCTCTAAACATATGCTTAAAGGGCTTACAGTAAAATGGTTTGACTTTAAACGCTTTCTTGTGCGATTGCTTCAGCAGCTTCTTCATAGGCATCTATAGGAATACAGCTACACATCAAGTGACGATCTCCGTAGGCACTATCGATGCGACTTACACTTGCCCAAAATTTCTTTTCCTTCACAAATGGTAACGGATAAGCAGCTTTCTCTCTACTGTAGCTATAAGGCCAATCTGAAGCCGTTACTGTGAAGGCTGTGTGCGGGGCATTTTTAAGTACATTATCTTCTTGGCTATATTTACCTTCTTCGATCTCCTTAATTTCTTCTCTAATAGCAATCAAAGCATCACAGAAACGATCTAACTCTGCTTTACTTTCGCTTTCTGTAGGTTCTATCATAATCGTACCTGCTACAGGGAAGGAAACCGTAGGTGCGTGGAAACCGTAGTCCATCAGCCGTTTGGCAATGTCTTCTACTTCTATTCCTACCTTTTTAAAGGCTCTACAGTCCACAATCATTTCGTGGGCTGCTCTGCCTTGTACGCCTGTGTAGAGGATGGCGTAGTGGTCTTTGATGCGTTCCTTAATATAGTTGGTATTGAGAATAGCAATTTTAGTAGCCTCTGTAAGTCCTTTTGCACCCATCATAGCGATATAGGCGTAAGAAATGGCTAAGATACTAGCAGAACCGTATGGCGCACCTGAAATGGCAGTAGTGCCTTGCTCCGCTATTTTTATGACACTATGATTAGCCAAGAAAGGAGCGAGATGTGCTTTCACACAGATAGGGCCCATTCCCGGGCCACCGCCACCGTGTGGAATACAAAATGTTTTATGTAGATTAAGGTGGCAAACGTCTGCCCCTATAATCGCTGGGCTTGTCAATCCTACTTGCGCGTTCATATTCGCACCATCCATATATACTTGTCCACCACAATCGTGAATAACCTGACAAACCTCCTGTATAGACTCCTCAAATACACCGTGAGTAGAAGGGTAAGTAATCATTAGGCAAGCTAAGTGGTCTTTGTGTTGAATGGCCTTGTCTTTCAAGTCTGCCACGTCGATGTTCCCTTGTTCGTCTGTCTTAACTACCACTACCTTCATACCCGCCATAACGGCACTTGCTGGATTAGTGCCGTGAGCAGAAGCAGGAATAAGCGCAATATACCGATCTTGATCATCATTACTTTTAAGATAGGCTCTAATGGCCATCAAGCCTGCATACTCACCCTGTGCACCAGAGTTGGGTTGCATTGAAACGGCATCAAAACCTGTAATTTCTGCTAGCCACTCGCTAAGGGTGGTAATCATTTCTTGGTAACCCTTTGCCTGTGCTATAGGTACAAAAGGGTGCAAAGCGCCTAGCTCTGTCCAAGTCACTGGAATCATCTCGGCAGTTGCATTGAGTTTCATCGTACAACTTCCAAGAGAAATCATAGAATGCACGAGGGATAAATCTTTATTTTCCAACGATTTCATATACCGAAGCATATCGTGTTCGGTATGATACTGATTGAAAACAGGATGTGTAAGGTAAGCAGAAGCACGGAGCAGCGAGGGTGGTAAAGCTAATTGTATCTCGCTTGCCAACACTTCTACTCGGAAATCAAGTGATTTATTAAGTGTAGAGGCAAATACAGATAAGATATCTTGTACGTCTGCTACGGTAGTAGTTTCATTAAGAGAGATGCCAACGAGCTTTCCATCAAAATAACGGAAATTAATTTCTTGTGCTTCAGCGGCTGTCCTCAACTGCTCACTATCTTCTACTGATACCTGTAATGTATCAAAATAGTTCGTGTTATTTACTTGGACACCAAGTTTTTCCAAACCTTTCCGTAGGAGTTGTGTCATACCATATACTCGCTCGGCGATGTTTTGTAAACCTTTGGGGCCATGGTAAGTGGCATACATCCCAGCCATTACGGCTAGTAATACCTGTGCAGTACAGATATTGGAAGTCGCTTTCTCTCTTCGAATGTGCTGCTCTCTCGTTTGTAGCGCCATGCGATAGGCGGGATTTCCTTGCGTATCTAGGGAAGCCCCAATAATTCTACCCGGAATATTTCTCTTGTAGCTTTCTTTGGTAGCAAAGAAGGCCGCGTGGGGACCACCGTAGCCCATAGGAATACCAAAACGCTGCGAAGAACCTACCACCACATCTGCGCCCATTTCTCCAGGAGGTGTCAGTAAGGTAAGGCTCAGCAAGTCTGCGGCTACGGCTACTTTTATTTCTAATTCGTGAGCTGCGCTTATGAAGTGGGTATAATCATATACTTCACCATTGCCAGCAGGGTATTGAAGTAACGCCCCAAATATATCGGATTGTGTAAGGTCTACCTCTTCGTGATTACCAATCAAGAGTTGAATCCCTAGCGGAGTAGCGCGTGTTTTCAACACATCTATCGTTTGTGGGAAACACTGCTCGGATACAAAGAAAGTATTAGCCTTTTTCTTGGCACCTTTACGCTGGCTGAATAGCATACTCATGGCTTCTGCCGCGGCTGTAGACTCATCCAACAAGGAGGCATTCGCAATCTCCATGCCTGTTAAATCCATCACAACTGTTTGAAAGTTGATGAGCGCTTCTAAGCGACCTTGGGCGATTTCTGCCTGATAAGGCGTGTAAGCAGTATACCAAGCAGGGTTTTCCAAGATATTTCTCAGAATCACGTTGGGTGTGTAGCAGTCGTGATACCCCATACCAATATACGACTTGAAAGTCTTATTCTTCTGCGCTATCTTCTTAAAAGAAGCGAGGAAAGTAGGCTCTGATTGCGCTTCAGGGAGCTGAAGGGCATTTTTTAAGCGTATATTATGAGGTACTGTTTGCTCAATTAACTCATCTAAAGTGCTTACCCCCACGGTAGCAAGCATTTGTTGTATTTGTGTCTCGTCTGAACCATTATGGCGGTTTGCAAAGGACTCTTTATGAAAAAGGTTGATGTGCATGCTAAATGTAGAAAATAGAAGTGACTAATTGTTTTCTATACTTATTACGAAGGACACAAAGTTAAATATAAATGTTTGTTTTTGGGAATTTTTTTGAAAATCTATAGAACCCATTGGAAAATATGTAAATTGTCTTTCTAATTTTTTGATAAGCACTTTTCAACTAAAACTTATAGAGTATGTTTGATCAACCCATGTTGCGAGAAGACGCACTTAAAGGTAAAACCATCGTAGTGACAGGAGGAGGAACAGGGCTAGGAAAAGCTATGGGAAAATATTTTTTGACATTAGGGGCCAACCTAGTCATTACCAGCAGGAAATTACCAGTATTAGAAGCGGCCGCAGAAGACCTTATGAAAGAAACGGGTGGACAAGTGCTTCCAGTAGAGGCAGATATCCGTAGCTATGAAGCCCTAGAAAACGTACTAAAGACTGCTGTTGATAAGTTTGGAAAAGTAGACGGCTTACTCAATAATGCAGCCGGTAACTTTATCAGCCCTACAGAACGTCTATCACATCGTGCTTTCGATACGGTAGTAGATATTGTGTTGAAAGGTACTTACAATGCTACCTTAGCATTTGGTAAACATTGGATAGCTGAGAAACAACCTGCCAATGTATTGAGTATAGTAACTACTTACGCTTGGACAGGTTCGGGTTATGTAGTCCCTTCTGCTTGTGGCAAAGCAGGTGTTTTAGCGTTTACGCGCTCGCTCGCTGTAGAGTGGGCCAAATATAAGATTCGCTTTAATGCAATTGCCCCTGGCCCTTTCCCTACAGAAGGCGCTTGGTCGCGCTTATTCCCAGAATCTTTGTCAGAGACTGATCTTGGTAAAAAACTAAAGCCCGAGAATCGTATTCCGGTAGGTAGAGTAGGAGAGCATCAAGAGTTAGCCAACTTGGCGGCTTATTTGATGTCAGACTTTTCTGCTTATATCAATGGAGAAGTGATTACCATTGATGGAGGAGAGTGGTTACAAGGGGCAGGTGAGATGAGCGATCTAAGGCATGTACCTGAACAAATGTGGGATATGATGGAAGCAGCTAGAAAGAAAAAATAAGCAACAATAGATAAAACAAGTAATTGAGCCCTTTTTTGATGTATAATGTAAGAGATACTGAATACTGATAAAACGCATTTTTATACGATGAGGAGTCCAGCAATATGAGAAACCGCATATATTACTACACTAGCCTATTGATAGTAGGAATAGTTGCTTTTTCATCTCAACTCAAAGCACAAGAATATGGGATTGCCTTTTATAACGTAGAGAACCTATTTGACATAAAGGACGATCCCAAAACTGATGATAATGAGTACACACCTACTTCAGATAAAAAATGGACTAAGGAGCGCTATGATGATAAAATAGCAAAGTTATCCCTTGTCATTGCCAAGCTTAATGATGAGTACGCACCAGATATTATTGGCTTATGTGAAGTTGAGAACAAGACGGTTTTAGAGCGTATAACCAAAAATTCCTTACTAGAGTATAAACTTTACAAGTATACTCATTTCGATTCGCCTGATCGAAGAGGTATAGATGTAGCACTTATGTATAAGTCTACTCGGTTTAAACCTTATCTCTCCAAAGTACACAAAGTAACGGTAGAAAAAGAGGCCACAAGAGATATTTTACAGGTCTCAGGGGTGCTGTCCTCTAGCGACACGCTTCACATACTCGTTACGCATTTTCCGTCGCGGTATGGGGGCAAACAGAAGACAATGTCTAAAAGAAAGGTAGTTGCGGCAAAACTACGTAATGTTATCGATGATATCTTGGCCAAATCGCCAGGAGCGAATATTGTTGTTATGGGTGACTTTAACGATGAACCTTTCGACTTGAACATTTGGGAAACCTTAAACGCCCGCCCTCATTCCTTTGATTTATCTCCTAGTCAGTTATTTAACCCTATGGGTGTGCTATCGCATGAAGGAAAAGGGTCTTATCGTTATCGTGACGAGTGGAACATGCTCGATCAAATTATGCTCTCTAGAAGCTTGGCCGATCAAAGTGCGAAACTTCACTACAAAGTGAACTCCGTAGGAGTATACGATGAAGATTTTCTCAAACAAAAAGATGACCCTAAATACGCTGATTATCCCTTTAGAACGTATGTAGGCACTAAATACTTAGGAGGATATAGCGATCATTTCCCTGTTTATTTAAAACTTACAGTAAAGAAATAATATCCAAAAAATATACTTGAAATTGTGCCAGATGCGTTAGCGACGCACCTCTTTATTTACTGTAATAAAGTAACTTAACCCATAAACATAATAGTAAAACTATTGTTAATTAGAGTACAACCAACTATTTGTCACTATGGAAGTAAATGCAACTTTTTGGATAGGTTTTACAGCTTTTGTCCTATTAATGCTTGCACTTGATTTGGGTGTCTTTCACAAGAAAGCACATGCAGTCTCTATCAAAGAAGCGCTCACTTGGTCGGGTATTTGGATAGCGCTGGCCTTTTCGTTCAATGGATTGATTTACCATTGGTTCGGCGAAGCCAAGGCGGTAGAGTTTTTCACGGGTTATGTCATCGAGAAATCGCTGAGCGTTGATAACCTCTTCGTTTTTGTCATTATATTTGGCTACTTTAATATAGCCCCTAAATATCAACACAAAATTCTTTTTTGGGGAATATTAGGAGCATTAGTGATGCGTGTAATCTTCATCTTCGTGGGCGTTACACTTATTGAGAAGTTCCACTGGACAATCTATGTATTTGGAGCTTTCCTTCTCTATACAGGTTTTAAGATGTTTTCTTCTAAAGAAGAAACTTTTGATCCAAGTAAAAGTGGTATTGTAAAGTGGTTTAAGAAACTCATACCTCTTTCTCCCGAGGATCACAACGGAAAATTCTTGGTGAAAAAAGAAGGAAAAACTTATGCAACCATCTTGTTGCTTGTATTGGTATTGGTAGAGTTCACCGACTTAATATTCGCGGTAGACAGTATCCCTGCTATTCTAGCCATCTCACAAGACCATTTTATTGTATATACTTCCAATGTATTCGCTATTTTAGGTCTGCGATCACTTTACTTTGCTTTAGCGCATGTGGTACACAAGTTTACCTATCTTTCTTATGGATTGGCACTTATACTGATGTTTATAGGTACGAAAATGCTACTGATAGATGTCTTCAAAATACCTACTTTCATCTCGCTGTTAATCATTGCTTTTATTATAACTATCAGCATTATCTTTTCCTTACTCAAAGAGAAAGAAAAAGAGAAGGTTGCCTAACTGAGAACAAGGTATTAAAACAAGGGTTATTTTTTACCCATAGGGAGGTAAACTACCTTCTTGGTCTCAAAGAAAGATTCTTCAAAGAAATCACTGAGGTGAAATACCCGATGCTTCCTTTTAAGCTCTTTCAACTCTTCGGTAAGGTCGCCCCCTTTGAGGTGTAGAATACCATTATCGAGTGTGTTGAAAGAGTTTTTACTTACCTTATTCCATACCCATTCAAAAAAGGGCTTGCTACGGGTCACAGCACGACTTACAATAAAATCATAATACCGCGCAGAAACTGTCTCTGCGCGTTTCTGCTCGGCTTTTACGTTCGATAAACGAAGTGTTTGTATTACCTCATTGACTACTTTTATTTTCTTACCAATGGCATCTATGAGATGAAAGTGTGCTTTAGGATATAAAATGGCCAAGGGAATACCAGGAAATCCCCCTCCTGTACCCACATCTAGTAGAATTGTTTCTGGTTTAAAAGAAATTACTTTGGCAATACCCAAAGAGTGAAGCACATGGCGTTCGTACAGTAAATCAATATCCTTACGAGAGATGACATTAATTTTTTCGTTCCAGTATCTGTATACCTCTTCCATTTGTGCAAACTGTTGTTGCTGCATAGCACTAAGGTGAGGAAAGTACTTCTGAATAATATCCATCAGGGTTGTAGTCCGTCTTTTACAATGACTTGTTCAATCTGCTGCTTAAGCTGCTCTGTAGCAGGTAGTAGAGGAAGGCGAACATAATTCGCACAAACCTTAAATTGGTTGAGCGCCTCTTTCAACCCAACAGGATTACTCTCTGTGTACATCAGTGTATTAATGTCCAGAAGCTTGTAAAGAAGCTGAGAAGCGACTTCGAAATTACCCTCAAGGGCTTGATGTACCATATCGTTAAATGCTTTGAAAGCATTGGCCATTACAGAGATAACTCCCTCTGCGCCAAAACTAATCATCGAGGTAGTCAGTAGATCGTCACCAGAGAGCAACTGAAAGCCTGCTGGCTTATGACAGGCAATTTCCATACATTGAGGTAGACTACCAGAAGCTTCCTTAATAGCTATAATATTGGGATGTTCAGCTAAACGTAGCGTAGTTTCTGCGTGTATATTAGAAGCGGTTCGCCCAGGCACATTGTACAATATAATGGGCACAGGACTCGCTTCTGCAATACGTAAGTAATGTTGATAAATTCCTTCTTGGGAAGGTTTATTGTAATAAGGATTGGCCGAAAGTAGGGCATCTACTTGGGAAAGGTCCGTTTGCTGAATAGTTGCTAAAACGCCTTCCGTATGATTACCACCTATCCCATAGACGATAGGTACTTGCTGGGGGTTATTTTCGATGGAAAAGCGCAGTAGCTTACTTTTCTCTTCCTTACTCACTGTGGGAGATTCGCCCGTAGTGCCTTGTATTACCCAGTAGTCTACACCAATCGTTAGGGTATGGGATAAGAGCCGTCTATATCCTTCAAAATCTATTTGTAAATGTTCGTCAAAAGGCGTAACTAATGCTGCCCCGATTCCAGAAAAACGCATATATAATGATTTATTTATCTTTACAATGAGGGGCGTAAATTTAAGAGGTTTTTGTCACAGAACAAATCTACCGAGCGTCTTTTGGATAAGCCATAAAAAAACATATTTTTGTGCAACATCCATAGTTTTAAATCAATTTACCTCAAAAATATTCTCATATGAGCGTTCTAGTCAATAAAGATTCTCGCATCATCGTACAAGGTTTTACCGGTTCTGAAGGCTCGTTTCATGCAGAGCAAATGATTGCTTATGGCACTAAAGTAGTAGGAGGAGTAACCCCTGGCAAAGGAGGTATGACACATCTGGAAAAACCTGTTTTTAATACCGTGAAAGAAGCAGTAGAGCAGACACAAGCCGATGTATCTATCATTTTTGTACCACCTGCTTTCGCAGCCGATGCTATCATGGAAGCAGCCGATGCAGGTATTGCTGTAATCATTACTATCACAGAAGGGATCCCCGTAAAAGATATGATGTATGTAAAAGAATATTTGAAAGGTAAAGAAGCCCGTTTGATAGGGCCTAATTGTCCAGGTGTTATTACAGCAGAAGAATGTAAAGTAGGTATTATGCCAGGTTTTATCTTTAAGAAAGGTAAAATTGGTGTGGTCTCCAAGTCGGGCACATTGACTTACGAAGCAGTAGACCAACTAACGAAAGTAGGCTTGGGCCAAACGACAGCGATAGGTATTGGAGGTGATCCAATCATAGGCACTACCACAAAAGAAGCAGTAGAACTTCTTATGAATGATCCTGAAACAGAAGGAATTGTGATGATTGGGGAAATCGGAGGTACGTTAGAAGTGGACGCTGCTCGCTGGATCAAAGAGCACGGTACAAAACCTGTTGTAGGCTTTATCGCTGGTCAAACTGCGCCAAAAGGCCGTCGTATGGGACACGCGGGTGCAATCATTGGTGGAAAAGATGATACCGCACAAGCCAAAATGAAAATTATGGAAGAGTGTGGACTACACGTAGTAAAATCTCCTGCCGATATTGGTATTACCATGGCGAAGGCTTTAGGACTGGATGTGACGGCATAATGGTAAAGTAGCAAACTTATTTCATCGTAAGTTTGCACTATACAGATGGAAGATTTCTTAAAATACTATGGGTTAGACTGGCTAGGAATGGGCTTGAGTTTACTAGCTGTCTACCTGCTAGGTAATAAGAATAAATACGGCTTTCTTGTTTTTGTAACGGCTAATGCTATCTGGATATTTTTAGGGTTTGTACTTATGAGTAGCCTCGGTATTGCTGTTGGTAATCTCGTTTTCCTAGTTATGAATCTTAGAGGATTCTTTGCTTGGAATAAAAAGCAGAAAGCCGAAATGGCTGCTGAATAAAAAAGCGCCTCTTTTATTGGAAGGAGGCGCTTTTTAAATATGTAGTTACGAATACTTATGCGTTAGCAACGATCTTATCGTAAGAGGCCATTACCTCAGAAACTTTTTGACGCGATACCTCTAGCAATTGTTTTTCCTCATCGTTGAGTTTTACCTCAATTACCTTTTCTACACCACTCTTACCTAACACTACAGGAACGCCCAAATAACAATTATTAATACCGTACTCACCCTCTAAGCTAATACAGCAAGGGAAAATACGACGTTGGTCTCTTGCAATTGCCTCTACCATTTGTGCTGCCGCAGAACCTGGTGCGTACCAAGCAGAAGTACCCATTAGTTTTACTAATTCTCCACCTCCTTTAATCGTACGTTGTACGATACCGTCGATCGTTTCTTTGTCAAGAAGCTCTGTAACGGGAATACCAGCAACAGTTGTATAACGAGGTAATGGAACCATTGTATCACCGTGTCCACCCATCAGTAAAGCTAGGATATCTTTAGGAGAGCAATCAAGTGAACTAGCCAAAAAGGCTCTGTAGCGTGCCATAACTAAAATACATACCATTCAGATCACCTTCATACGAGATAACTTAGAAGTCGTATGCGCAGCATAAGTCATGACATCTAGTGGATTAGACACAACAATGATAATTGCTTCTGGTGAATGCTGGATAACACTTTCAGTAACCGAGCTTACAATTTTAGCATTAGTAGAAATAAGGTCATCGCGGCTCATCCCTGGTTTGCGTGGTAAACCAGAAGTAATGACTACAACGTCTGAGCCAGCCGTTTTAGTATAGTCGTTTGTAGAGCCTACCGTGCGTGTATCGTACAAGTTAATAGGGGCTTTCTGCCAGATATCCAGAGCTTTCCCTTCTGATACCCCTTCTTTGATATCGAGTAAAACTACCTCATTGGCAATCTCTCTGTAAGCGAGCACGTCAGCACAAGTAGCTCCCACGTTCCCCGCTCCTACAACGGTTACTTTCATATGATTATAAAATTTATATTGTTTAAAGAAATCTTAACTGATGCATAAAGTTAAAAAGAAAGTGATAAGTAAGAACCGAAACAAGGCTTTTTTTTACTAGCCTTTTATCCATCTTACTTTTTCTTGAACAGGGGCTCTCTTACCTTCAGGGGAGGGTTTTTCTATATGACCTAGGTAGAAAAACCCAAGTAGCTTATCTTCTGGTTCAAGATCAAAGAAAGGTTTAGCTTCTTCATAATAAGTAATACCTCCACTCCCCCAGTAAGCACCAATGCCGTAGGCGGTAGCAGTGAGATACATGTTCTGTACTGCACAGGCTACCGCTTCTATTTCTTCTACTTCTGGGATTCTACCACTTGCTTGTCGCTTCATGCCAATAGAAATAATATGAGAAGCTTTTAATGGATTGTCTAATAATTTCTGGTGTTTATTCTCTTTGAAATCTTCGGTAGGGGTATATTTCTTATAAGTTTCAGCTTGAAACTGAGCCAACTTTTTCAAACCGTCCCCTGTAAATACACAAAATCGCCAAGGCTCTGTTCTACCGTGGGTAGGTGCCCAATTGGCATTTTCTAATATTTGTTCGATAATTGTATCATCAATTACCTTACCTTCAACGTATTGTACTGGATAGACTGAGCGTCGATGACGGATAAGCTGATTGATTTCTTTGGTGTTATACATAAATGATTTAAGGACGACGCATTTTTGATTTGAAATCGATAACCGTACTGTCTACTTGATTATTATGGTTGTAAGCAGTAAAATATAATCGCAGGTCAGTGTCAAAGTCGATGAGGTTGTGCCACGAGGTATCTATAGGAAGCTGCCTTTCGTGCTGATGTACATATACAAAAAATACAGAGGAGTCCTTAGGCATCATCTTGATCTCTAAGGTATACGTATGTACTTCCACCGGATCTTCCACTAACCCACGAATTGGAATTTGTTCATCATAATATACTTCTCCTTCCTGAAAGGGGGTTTCTATGGAAGTTTGTATGGTTTCAAAACTTTCGTCGCTACTTTGTTGACAACCTGCTAGAATCAGTGCGGCTGCCATTATACTTACTAATGATTTCATAGATATGTAAGGTAAAGCCTGTATAGTAGGAACATAAGGCACAAAGAAATGGTTTATGAACGGCTTTGTTTTCGCTGAATTCTTCTTCTTTCTATCCAAATCCCAAGCGCAAAAATAATGAAAGCAACGACCAAGAGACCTATACCTGTCCACTGGCTTTGCGATCCGTCCTGAAAAGTAGCAGCATAGGGATTCTTCTTATAGTAATAAATATATTGTTTGGGAGGTGTGTAGCGGATATTGTCCTGTACTTGGGTGCTGATAGAGTCACCTGCTGATGTTAAGAAGTTCACTTCGTATACATATCGAATATCTTTACGTCGTTGTTTTTTTGTGATATTTTCAATGTCAACAGCGACCTTTATGTAGTTGTTACGAATATTGGTGCTTCTGTAAAACTCAGTTAGCCCTAAGCCCAAAAAAGCCACTGCTAAGATAAAGGCAACTGGATTAACTTTAACTTTTCTCATAGTAGGCCCAGATTCGTCTTAAAAAAGTGACTGTTTATAACATTAAGTATTACACTAATTCGTGCCTCAATTGATTAAGTTTCCCTTTTATAGAAGTATCTACTTGTTTGTCTGAGAAGCGTAGTACAAACCCTCCAATAAGCTTTGCATCAATCTTTTCTTCCAACTTGATTTGCTTACCTGTTTCAGTAGTAAGCATCTGGTTTACTTGTTGGCGTAGAGTATCGGTAAGGGGGAAGGTAGTAGTAATGGTCGCTCTTTGAATATTCTTGTACTGTTCATACTGATACTCAAACTCTTTTGCAATGGCATAGAGAACTTCCTCGCGATTTTTCTTAGCAATAATTTCAAAAAATTTGATAGTAAGTGAGTTGACCTTGCCTTCTAGGAGCCCTTTAAGAATCGCTAATTTCTTATAACTATAAACAATCGGATTTCTCAAAACAGCTATTAGCTTTGGATTATCGTCACATAATTGCTCAAAGGCTTCCATATCTTGGTATACTTCATCTAGCACGCCTTGCTCTTGGGCCAGCGTCAAAATAGATTTAGCGTATCGTACAGCTACTCTATGTTCAGACATATCTTTTAGTTTAAGTTAGTATCCTTTAGTAAATCTTCTACTAATGCTTTTTGAGAAGGTTCGTCAGCTAATTTCTTTTGGAGTACTTTCTCAGCAATTTCGAGGGATAGGCTGGCTACTTGTTTCTTAATTTCGCTTAAAGCCGCTTTTTTCTCGTTTTCAATGGCTTGGCGAGCCTCTTCTACAATTCTATTAGCTTCTTTCTTAGCATCATCTTTAGCTTCTTCTACCATCTTTTTAGCAGTTTGTGTTGCTTTTTTTAAGATGTCATCTTTCTCTGCGCGGGCTTCATCCAATAGTTTTTCGTTATCCGAAGTAATTTTAGCCATTTGCACTTTAGCCTCTTCGGCCGATTTGAGCGCACTTGCTATAGAAGATTCCCGTTCCCTGAGACCTTGTAAAATAGGCTTCCAGGCAAATCTACCTAAAACAACTAAGAGCAAAATAAAGATAACTGTTTGCCAAAAGATGAGTCCTAATTCGGGGGTTACTAAATCCATATGTTGTGTAGTTTTATATTCTTTGTAATGAGCTTTTTGTTAGCATCCAAAGTCTCTGCTTTGACCCACCGTCAAAACAGAGAGCTTTGAAGTTTTCCTTTGCAGTGATTATTTTACAGCCATTAAAAGACCAACAACTACTGCAAATAGGGCTGCACCTTCTATCAAGGCCGCCGCGATAATCATAGCGCCTTGGATCTTAGGTTGTGCTTCAGGCTGGCGAGCAATCGCATCCATTGCCTGGCCACCTACACGACCAATACCTAAACCAGCACCTAATACGGCAAGTCCTGCCGCTAGGCCTGCACCAAGACCAAAGAGTTCGTTCAATAGAACAAGTAATTCAGCTAACATAATTTGTTTGAATTAAAGGGTTTTATATATAAACAATTCACATTGTTTCAATGGATAGTACCACCTTCCTTTTAGTGGTGCTCTTCTATAGCACTGCCAAAATACATAGCCGTTAGCAATGTAAATACGTAGGCCTGTAAGATAGCTACAAACAGCTCTAAACAATTCATAATAATAGCAAAGGGTACACTTGCTGCCGCTACAAACACACTATCGAAAATAAAGATCAGGGCAATCAAGCTAAGAATAATAATATGTCCTGCTGTAATATTCGCAAAAAGACGAATCATAAGTGAAAAAGGCTTTGTAAAAATACCTATCAATTCTACAGGAACCATAATAGGTAGCAGCCAAGCAGGTACACCAGGAGGCGCAAAAATGTGCCCCCAGTAGTTTTTATTGGCTGTTACTGTAGTGATAATCCAAGTGAAAATAGCTAAAGTGAAGGTAACAGCAATATTACCAGTTACATTAGCAGCACCTGGCATAAGTCCTAGCATATTATTGAACCAAATAAAGAAGAAAACAGTCAGCAAGTAAGGTACATACTTCTCATACTTAGGACCAATAATTTCTTTCGCAATATCATCTCTTACAAAAGTAATGATAGGCTCAAAAAAGGATTGAACCCCTTTGGGAGCGGTATTTACTCCTGTTTTTCTATATTGACTTCCAATATAAGTAAAGGTAATAGCAAGCAATAGAACACTGATAAGCATAGAAGCTACATTCTTTGTAATAGAGAAGTCTAGTAAGAGCGCTTCGTGTTCTTCTAAGAATATCTTGTCGTGCGTCATATAATAGGTTGCCTTATCACGTGTAAGTTTCAAGGCTTCTACTTCCTCCCCTTCGTGTTCTACTTCTACAGTAGTAGCATGATGAAAGGCGTTTGACATGAATACATCCAACCCATTCTCAGTGTAAAGGATAATGGGGAGAGGAATCGTAATGTGTGCTTCATCAATAGTAGCTAGATGCCACTCATGAGAGTCAGAAATGTGGTGGAAAATCAACTCTTTAATGTCTTGCTCTTCTTTAGCGAAAGTAAAGTGATGTGTACTGAGCAACAAGAGCACAAAGGTTAATTTTTTGGTAAGGCTTATCCAATTCATAATGTACCAAATAGGCGTAATTTTAAAGTTTGGTGCGAAGTTAGGAAAACTTTTTTAAACAAGGCAGTATTTCTATTCTTATTTTTCTTACTCAATGCCTATATACTGTACACTGCTGGACACTGTATGATGTGTCGTCCGCTCAGAAAGGAAATCTTCACTTTAAGCAATTTGCTTCCTTTTTTTAGGTAAGAAACAGTAAAGCCAAATAATATTTGGTTTTACACTAGTATGGTCGTACGATATTTGAACAACCTATTGTACGGAAATGTACACCTTTACACTTACGTTATAATTTAAGTGTCTGATTTATAGTAACTTATAAAATGTGGCATCTGTTTGGCATCATGATTAGCCATATCAATGATTTTGAAAAATAATACACATTAAATAATTTTTACTATGAAAGCGTTTATCACTCAATTTGTTGTTCTTGCTGGCTTATTGCTCCTTTCCACTATCTCTGTAAATGCCCAAACAAAACTTACAGGGGCCAAGGAATTAAAAGATATTAACGACTATGCTACCATAAAACTTTTCGATAAGAAAAACAACCTGCTTGAAGAAGTAGTTCTTATGGATAGAATGAGTCACGAAGAAGCTACCAACCTTATGGAAGGTATGGATCTTGTAGAGAACGATAAGGTAGCTTATTATTCGGTAGTTTCTCCTAACAGCTATACCACTCTTCAAGTTTACACGAAGAGTGGCAAGCTACTAGAAGAAATTATCCTAAAAGATAAACTAAGCATAGAAGAAGCTAAAGATATGGCCGAAGGGCTCGACGTATTATCTACGGATAAAAGAGCTGCTTACTACACTATCAATCATACTACTGAAAAGGTAGCTGAGTAAGCATTTATTTATACTAAACATTTTGTATTAAGAAAGGATCGGTACTTTGTACTGATCTTTTTTCTTTTATACTAGAAAAAATCTTTAAATTTGATAAGACAAAGATTTTCAACAAAAGTACAAACAATTCAAAAACTATGAAAAAAAAGGCTGTATTTATTGTCATAGGATTGTTCTTTCTCCTATTCCTAGTGCTGCTTCTGCTACCAGTCATTTTTAAAAACGACATCAAAGAGGCCATTGATAAAGAAATTGCTCAATATGTAAATGCAGAAGTAAACTATGCAGCAGATGATTTCAGCCTTAGCATTTTTAGAAGTTTTCCAGATATTACGGCTGGCTTAGATAACTTTAGTATCGTAGGGCGAGAAGACTTCGAAGGAGATACCCTCCTTTCAGTAGCCTCATTCAATACAACGATAGATGTATGGAGCGTACTTTTTGGAGAAATCATGGAAGTGAAAGCCATCTCCCTCGAATCACCTCGAATATTTGCTAAGGTAAATAGAATTGGTAAAGCCAATTGGGACATCATACGTCCTCAGCCTATTGATACCACACAAGCTGATACTACCGAAGTAGAAGCACCACTACGCATCGACATAGATAAATGGAAAATTAGCAATGGTTTAGTAGAGTACGATGACCGCTCAACCCCTATGTATGTAAAGATTGAATCACTTAACCACACCGGTCGTGGACAACTTGAAGAAAACCTTTTCGATTTAGTGACAGAAACAGACATTGCTGCTTTTACCCTAGACTTTGACGGTGTAAACTACCTGAACAATAAAAAAATAGAAGCAGATATTACATTAGGAATGGATATGGCTAACGCCAAATATACCTTTAAGGATAATAATTTAAAGGTAAATGACTTTGAAATGAGCTTCGATGGTTTTGTAGCAATGCCTGATACCAACATCCAGATGGATATTCGTTTTAAAACACTAAAGAATGACTTCAAAACATTGCTTTCACTTGTTCCAGGCGCCTACACAGAAAACTTCGATGAAATTGAAACAAAGGGTATCCTACAGTTTGATGGAGACGTAAAAGGAATATATAACGCAACCCAACTACCTAGTTTTCATCTCAACCTTAAAGTAGAAGATGCGATGTTTCACTACCCAGACTTACCAACTGTAGTTGATAATATTCAGATGGACTTGGGCATCAAAAACGATGACGGTAACCTAGATAACACAGTAGTTGATTTACGAACACTACACTTAGATTTGGGTAAAAATCCTGTAGATGCCAAAGTACTTATAGAAGGACTCAGCCAAATGAAGATTGATGCCGATGTAAAGGCTTCGCTTAACTTAGCAGACTTGGTAACTATGTTTCCTATCGAAGGGATTGATTTACGAGGATTTTTCAAAGTAAATGTACAAGCTAAAGGGATATACGATGGCCAGCGGATGCCTATTGTTAATGCTAATATGGTATTGAGTAATGGCTACATTAAGTCTAAAGACTTTCCCATTCCTTTAGAAAAGGTTAACCTACAAGCCTTGGCCAAAAGTGATGGTACATTACCCAACTCAGAAGTGGACTTGCAACGATTCTACATGCTACTAGATGGAAAACCTTTTGAGGCACAAGCGTTCATTAAAAATTTTGATGATATCGACTTTGATGTAAAAGCAAAAGGAAGCGTGGACTTGACCAAAATGACTAAAATATATCCAATAGAGGGAATGACATTGGCGGGTATTATGAAAGCTGATCTGGCTACTAAAGGGAAAATGTCGTACGTAGAGGCAAGCCAATACGATAAAATCCCCACAAGTGGGATGCTTTCTCTTAAAGACTTTGTGTACGAAACAGCAGACATGCCTACAGTAAAAATCACCACCGCTCAACTCAACTTCGATCCCACCGCCATGCAATTAGAACGTTTAGAAGGTTTTGCTGGTAAAAGCGACGTGCAAATGACAGGTTCTATTAATAACTACCTTGGGTATCTTCTGAAGGATGAAGTTTTACAAGGCGCTTTCACTTTTAGCTCTAATAAGTTTGATGTAAACGAATGGATGGTAGAAGAGACAGGAGCCGCTAGCACAGAAGAAGTGCCACTTACTGTAGTAGAAGTACCCAAAGACATAGACTTCCTATTAGCTTCTACTATCAATGAGGTGACTTATGATAACCTAAATTTAAAAAATCTTAAAGGAAATATTTTGGTAAAAGAAGGGGTGATTACTTTACAAAAGCTCTTTTTCAATACCTTAGGAGGAGAGGTAATAGCCGACGGTACCTATGACACACGTGATATGGCACATCCTAAATTTGACATCGACTTTGGTATCAAGAAAATGTCTATAAAAGAGGCTTCTGAAGCTTTTATAACCGTTAATAAAATAGCGCCACTTGCCCAAGCCATGAGTGGAGAATTTACGACTAACTTCAAGCTGGGTGGAGAACTAGGACAAGATATGATGCCACTTTTTAACACTTTAAATGGGAGTGGTCTTATTAATATTCTCAAGGGAACTATCAAGGATGCTCCCGTTGTAAAGCAGCTTAGCAACGTGACACAACTATCCAATTTAAACCCTATGGGTATTGCAGATGTACTGATGCAAGCAGAAGTAAAAGACGGTCGGGTGTACTTTCAGCCCTATGATGTAAACATAGCGGGGTACAAAACAACCGTTCAAGGAAGTAACGGCCTCGATGGCTCATTAGATTACCAACTCAATATGGACTTACCAGCAGGTGCCGTCGGAAAACAACTTAATAGTAGTATCGCCTCGCTTACAGGGCAATCCTTTAGTGGGAACGAAAACGTCAAGCTCAACCTAGGTGTGGGAGGAAAATATACCAGCCCTAAGGTCAAATTGCTGGGAGCTGGAGGAAAAACGGTTAAAGAGCAGATAAAAGAAGTTGCCAAAGATAATGTAGTTGTGAACAAGGCCAAGGAAGATACCCAAGAGAAAGCGGAAGAAATACTCGCTGAAGCACGCCGACAAGCAGCACAAGTAAAGCAAACAGCTAAACAACAAGCTGATGCCATACGAAGAGAAGCCGATGCCAACGAAAAGAAAATGGTAGACGAAGCCGTGAAACAAGCAGGTAGTAATCCTATTGCTAAAAAAGCCGCTAGGAAAGCAGCCGAAAAGACCGCTGCCAAGGCCAAGCAAGAAGCTTATCGCAAGGCAGATCAACTAGAGAGAGAAGCAGATAAAAAAGCAGATGGTATCATTCAAAAAGCCGAGCAAGAAGCTAACCGTCTCAAATGATCTTGATTGCTTGACCAGATGATTTGGTAAGAC
The DNA here is from genome assembly GCA_937911505.1 of uncultured Cytophagales bacterium. Classification (GTDB taxonomy): domain Bacteria; phylum Bacteroidota; class Bacteroidia; order Cytophagales; family Thermonemataceae; genus CALEMF01. The sequence continues at coordinate 63,799 of CALEMF010000112.1, read as the reverse complement.
AAGTTGTTTTTGCTAAAATAATCCTATATTTTTGGCAGGCATAAATATTGGGCGTCTCGCGCTTCTAAACGTATAATTATATAATATTCTATGAAAATAGCAGTTGTTGGTACAGGTTACGTTGGTTTAGTAACAGGTACTTGCTTCGCCGAAACCGGTAACACTGTTACTTGTGTCGATATCGACGAGCACAAAGTAAATAAATTACAAAACGGTGTTATTACCATCTATGAACCTGGCCTAGAGGTATTATTTGAGCGTAACATCAAGCAAAAAAGACTTAGCTTTACTACACATCTGGCAGAAGGCATCAAAGATGCTGAGATTGTTTTCTTAGCGTTGCCCACGCCTCCAGGAGAAGATGGCTCGGCAGATTTACAGTATGTACTAAAAGTGGCTGATGAACTAGGTGGTTTGTTAGAAAAATACACAGTTATTGTAGATAAAAGTACAGTACCTGTAGGCACTGCAGAAAAAGTACGAGAAGCCATTGCCCAAAACGCACAAGTACCCTTTGATGTGGTATCTAATCCTGAGTTTTTGAGAGAGGGTGTGGCAGTAGAAGATTTTATGAAGCCAGATAGAGTAGTAGTAGGCACTTCTTCAGAGAAGGCCAAAAAACTCATGGAACAACTATACTCTCCTTTCATTCGTCAGGGCAATCCTATTATCTTTATGAGCGAACGCTCAGCAGAGATGACAAAATACGCTGCTAACGCTTTCTTAGCTACTAAAATCACTTTCATGAACGAGATTGCCAATCTTTGTGAAAAAGTAGGGGCTAATGTAGACGATATTCGTAGAGGTATTGGAACAGATACCCGTATTGGGAAAAGGTTTTTGTTTGCTGGTATTGGATATGGTGGAAGCTGCTTCCCTAAAGACGTACAAGCCTTGGCAAAAACAGCAGAAGACTATACCTATGACTTTAACATACTAAAGTCGGTAATGCAGGTAAACCAACACCAGAAGACTAAACTAGTTCCACAACTAAAAGCACACCTAGGAGGAAGCCTCAAAGAAAAGCAAATTGCTGTATGGGGGCTCGCTTTTAAGCCTTACACAGACGACATACGAGAAGCCCCGTCTCTAGAAAATATTAGAATACTACTAGAAGAAGGCGCAACGGTACGTGTATACGATCCAGAGGCTATGGAAAATGTAAAGATGCTTTTTGGTGATAAAGTGACTTATGCAGATAGTCCTTATGGTGCCTTGCTTGATTCAGAAGCTTTAATGATTATGACCGAATGGCCTGTTTTCCGTACACCAGACTTTCAGGTAATTAGTACTTTATTGAAAAATAAACTCATTTTTGATGGTAGAAATCTTTACGAGCCAGCCCAGATGAAAGAGCTGGGTTACACTTACTATAGTATAGGACGTAAAGTAATCAACTAGTTTAGATCGAAATATAAACGCCATACCATAACCGTATGAAAAAGGTACTCATTACAGGCGCTGCTGGGTTTTTAGGCTCTCATCTTTGTGATAGGTTTATAAAAGAGGGGTGTCACGTAATTGGCATGGATAATCTGATTACGGGTAATTTAGACAACATTGCTCATCTATTCAAACTAAAAGAGTTTGAGTTTTATCACCACGATGTATCTACATTTATTCACGTACCAGGTGATTTAGACTATATTCTTCACTTTGCTTCCCCTGCTAGCCCTATTGACTACCTGAAAATCCCTATTCAAACACTCAAAGTGGGTTCATTAGGAACGCATAATTGCTTAGGTTTGGCAAAAGCAAAAAAGGCGCGCATCCTGGTGGCTTCCACTTCTGAAGTGTACGGCGATCCATTGGTACACCCACAAAACGAAAACTATTGGGGGAATGTGAATCCTATTGGTCCTAGAGGTGTGTATGATGAGGCAAAGCGTTTTCAAGAAGCGATGACGATGGCTTACCATACTTACCATGGCTTAGAGACACGCATCGTCCGTATATTCAATACGTATGGTCCAAGAATGCGCCTGGATGACGGACGTGCTTTGCCCGCTTTTATGAGTCAAGCGCTTACAGGAAAAGACCTTACTGTTTTTGGAGATGGCTCTCAGACACGTTCTTTTTGCTATGTAGACGACTTAATCGAAGGCATCTATCGATTATTGATCAGTGATTATACCCAACCTGTGAATGTCGGTAATCCAGATGAAGTATCTCTCTTAGATTTTGCCAAAGAAATTATCGCGCTGACAGGTACTTCTTCTGAGATCATCTATAAGCCGCTTCCTAAGGACGATCCTAAGCAACGTCAGCCTGACATTACCAAAGCAAAAGAAATACTCGATTGGCAACCTAAGGTGAATCGATCAGAAGGGCTTCAACGAACGCTTACTTATTTTAAAGAAAAGCTAGAAAAATAAAACAATACAGAGGCGGTATAGGTAATTTACTTTAGTCATACTGCACACGAAGCCTTCAGATGGACGCCCACATAGAACTTAATAGAAAAAAGCATAATCTCTACCTCATACTTAGTCTTTTTTTTCTCACCAATGCCTTACTAGCTGAAGCGATTGGTCCTAAAATATTCTCTTTTGATAAAGTTTGGGGGCAGTGGTTTGGTAATCCAAAATTTTTCCTAGAGACTTTCGGGATATCACTTAATCTTTCAGCGGGTGTCATTCTTTGGCCCATTGTATTTATTACCACTGATATCATTAACCACTACTTTGGCAGAAAAGGAGTGAGGAAAATTACCTTTATTACACTTGCCTTGTTGATTTTTGCTTTTTTAGCCTTTTACCTGAGTGCTTATGCACCACCTGCTGATTTTTGGCTAGAAGCCAACCAAAAAGATGACCAAGGAAACCCGCTCAACATTAATTATGCTTATAAGCTTATTTATACTCAGGGGATGAACATCATCATTGGTTCGCTGATCGCCTTCGTCTTGGGGCAGCTCCTAGATGCTACCGTCTATTATTATATCCGACGCCTTACAAAAGAGCGCTTCATCTGGTTCAGAGCTACTATTTCCACCGTTTTTTCTCAGCTAATAGATAGTTACCTCATTCTAATGATCGCTTTTTACTGGTTAAGTAACTGGAAGTTGGAACAAGTCATTGCAGTCGGTACGGTACAGTTTATATTCAAGATGATTATAGCGGTGTTGCTGATACCATTCTTGTACTTAGCCCACTACTTTATAGACAAAGCGCTAAAAGTTGAGTTATTACCAGATGAGGTAAAAGCTTGATAGCGTCTAAAACAAGAGAATAAAGCGAATAGCAGGTCATTCAGGTTGATGACGCTTTTCTAGTGTAGTGATGACCTCGTCTAATCTAATATCCTTTGCTTCTAAGAGTACCAAATAATGAAAGAGTAAGTCAGCCGCTTCTCCTAAAAACAAGCCCTTATCGTCATCTTTTGCCTCTATCACTAGTTCTACTGCCTCTTCTCCTACCTTTTGGGCTATTTTATTGATCCCTTTCTTAAATAACTTACTGGTATAAGACTTTTCAGCAGGGTGTTGCTTTCTATCCTCAATGATTTGCCTAAGCTTCTCTAAGAAAAATACCTTCCCCTCATTTTTATCATCAAAGCAAGTATCGGCACCTGTATGGCACACTGGGCCTGCTGGAATCGCTTGAATGAGAATAGTATCTTGGTCACAGTCAACAGTGATATCAACTACTTTTAAAAAATTACCTGAGGTTTCCCCCTTTTTCCAAAGGCGTTGCTTAGAGCGACTAAAAAAGGTTACCACGCGTTCTTTTTCTGTAAGCGTGTAGGCTTCTTGGTTCATATAGCCCAACATAAGTACAATACGGGTACGGGCGTCTTGTATGATAGTAGGGACTAATCCATCGGTATACTTGCTAAAATTTATCATCTTACTCAAAGCCTTACACTGATTTTCTGTTCTTTTAAAAACTTTTTAAGGGATAAAATATCCATTTCTTTAAAATGAAAGATACTTGCTGCCAATGCTGCATCTGCGTACCCTTCTGTAAAAACTTCCTCAAAATGTGCCATCGTGCCTGCACCTCCTGAAGCAATAACAGGAATAGAAAGATCGCGTGAGATCTTTGCTGTTAACTCACAGGCAAATCCTTGTTTCGTACCATCGGTATCCATAGAAGTAAGTAAAATTTCTCCTGCACCCCTCTCTACTACCTCCTTTATCCAACGGTGGGTATTTATCTCAGTAATTTGCCTACCTCCATGGGTATGCACCCAGTCGCTCCCTTCTACGTGGCGTGTATCCACTGCCACTACAATACATTGACTTCCAAACTCCTTGGCAAGCTGATCAATAAGCACAGGATTTTTCACAGCAGCAGAATTGACGGAGACTTTATCAGCCCCTGCTTGAAGCAAGGCAGATACATCTTCTATGTTGCCAATACCTCCTCCTACAGTAAAAGGAATATTGATGTGTTGGGCAATTTGACGTACCAACGCTACAAGGGTTTTTCGCTTTTCTACGGTAGCTGTGATGTCAAGAAAAACCAACTCATCTGCACCCTGTGATGAATACACCTGTGCTAACTCTACAGGGCTTCCTGCATCAATTAAGTTTTCGAAGTTGATACCCTTAACAGTTCTACCATTTTTAATATCGAGACAAGGAATAATTCTCTTTGTAAGCACAGTACATAATTTTTTAGCAGGGGCAAAATTATAAAAATGACTACCGAATAGCAAAGTTTATGTATATTTACCTTGTATTCACAAATAGAAAATCATCTTTTTCTATGAAATGGTTATTCCCTTTTATTTGGTTGTACTTTTTATTAGTACCACAAGTAGATCAGGCACAAAGCATTATAAATAATCTAAACGAGGCGATTCAACAGGCTCCTATAGCACAAAACTACCTTAATAGGGCTTATTATTATTTTGCTAATAGCTACTTTAAAAAAGCCATACGCGATATGGATACGCTTTTAGTATTGCAAGAAGATAATACTGCCGCCCTACTACTAAGAGGAAAAGCTAAGCTAGCCCTCGAGGATTATTCTGGGGCTATCAATGATTTTAATCGTGTTATTTATTATCAACCAGACAGTGGAGCGGCTTATTACCAAAGGGGAATCGTGAGGAAAAGAAATGAAGACGCTGTAGGCGCCTGTGAAGATTTTAAGAAAGCAGTAGCATTAGGAGAGTCCGCTACTAAGATTAGTTCAGATTGTCGATAATTCACGAATATGCTATTTAAAGATATCATTGGGGCAGCGGCAGTAAAAGAAGTCTTACTGAAGACGGTAAAAAGTGGTAAAATAGCGCACGCGCAGCTTTTTTTGGGTAAAGAAGGCAACGCACAGCTAGCACTTGCCTTGGCTTATATTACTTACCTCTTGTGTGAAGATAAGCAAGGTGATGACGCTTGTGGGCGCTGCGCGGCTTGTTTCAAAATGAATAAACTTATTCATCCTGATGTACATTTTGTATTTCCAGTAAGCAATGTTGGTAAAATCTCCAAACCAAAAAGCCAAGATTTTTTAAAAGAGTGGCGCTCGTTTTCACAGTTTCCATACGGAAATATAAGCGACTGGCAAGAAGCCATAGGTGCCCAGAATAAACTGCCTGCCATTAGTGCTGAAGAAGCCAGAGGAATTATCAGTACCTTGGCTTTAAAACCCTTTGAAGCCTCCTACAAGATACTATTGATGTGGCTTCCAGAATATATGAATATTACCGCCGCCAATGCTATTCTAAAAGTACTAGAAGAGCCGCCTCCTAAAACCATCTTTCTACTAGTAAGTCAAAATGCAGAGCAATTATTGGTGACAATTCTATCACGTGTACAGCTCATACAAATTCCTGCCTTTGAAGACCGAGAGGTGAAGCAGTATTTAGAAAAACAGGAAGAGATTGAAGAAATTAAAGCGATGCAGATAGCGAACCTAGCAGAAGGTAACCTTCGTAAGGCACAGCATTTATTAGCAGAGGTACAAGATGATAATCATACCTTATTTAGAGATTGGATGCGCCTCTGTTATGGAAATGACTACACAGCGCTAGTAAAACAAGCCGATGATTTTGCTAGTAAATACACAAAAGAAGCACGAAGAAATTTATTGCAGTATGGCCTAAGTGTATGCAGAGAGGCACTGGTATGGCAATATGGTGGTACGGATATGGTACGCTTAGAAGGAGAGGGACTCACCTTTATAAAAGGTTTTGCAAAAGTAATCAATGAACATAACGTGACGTACTTATATGGCTACTTAAATGATGCACTCTTACATTTAGAACGTAATGCTTCTCCTAAAATCGTTTTTTTGGACATCTCTCTTAAAATTGCACAAGTGATAAGGGTGAAGTGAAGATACTTACCACTCATACCCTACAAGTTTAACCTGTGGGTGCTGCTGCTTATATTGGTCAGCATAGTCCCTTTGCACATCTAGGAATAACGTATGCTGCATATCAATAGCTTTAAGTGTTGGTGGTAACTTTTCGGGAAGCGTAACAAGGTGTTCGTTATGAGTAATATCTAAATAAGTGAGCGCTTTAAGCTTAGATAAATCATTAGGTAATGTTTTGACGTTTTCACCCAAGCTAAGCTTTTCTAGAGAAGTCAACTGGAGAAGACTTTCAGGAAGTACCTCATAGTCGTGAAATCCTGAAACATCAAGGTTTTTTAGTGAGGGAAACCTTAGCGCCTGTGAAATAACCTGCTCTACAGCTATTTCTGGATTTTCAACGTCCCCATACCTCGTACTTCGATTCATTTTCAAAATACTTAACTCAGGTGCTACAAGAAGAACCACATCGGGCAGGTAAGTAGCAAAGTCAAAGGTAAATACACCAAAAAGATGACTATCCTTAAGTATATTAAACATCACGAATGCTTCTGCTATATCTAACTGAGGGTGGGACTCGATAAAACCACCACAAATATTGTAAGAGTGAGATAGTAAATTGTGCAATTCTCTTTTAGCATAAGCAGGTTTAGCAGCTTCTCTAATAGCATCTTGTAAGTCCTTATCTGTATTTTTTCTAAAAATACTTCTTGCTTCTTTGCGAATATCTTTATCCTCGTGAAAAATATGTAATACAAACAAATAACTTAGTATACGCTTATTAACCCCTTCTTCTTTGATGATCTCAAAGGCCTGTTCGTAGCTGCTATTAGCCAATAGTAAGAGGACTTCGTCAGTACGAGCTGTATGCATATTAATTAGGGTTATTTAATAGTTTTTCAATTTCATCAGGCGTCAAGTAGTACTGGTCAATGTACTCTGTATTGCCTTCCATCTCTCCTGAGCGTACTTCTTTAGCGTATTGTAAGAGGTGTCTGCCTAGTCCATGGGCGATAGCGCGCTGGTCTGTTTGCTTCTCAAAAGTAGCCCTATAATCGCTTAATAAATAACAAGTACCTATGCCCACTACATCCCAGAAGCTCTTATCTTGGTAGTATAGCGTATGCGCTAGCTCGTGGCCGAGTATGCCTACTTGGGAATTAAAAGATAAGTTTTTTAACAAAATGGGTTCCATAGCTTCGCTAGACTTAGCACTTATAATTACTTGGTATTCCCAACGCTCCTTACTACGAAACATTTTCCAAAAATGAGGGCGAGAAGCCAATGGAATAAGCGTTTCTTCCACAATAAAGGTAACAGGTACTTCTTTAAGCGTAGGATAATGGGAAAGGGCTAGTAGTGCCTGTAGCTCGTAGTTAGGAGGAAGTATCTTATTTGCACCAAAAGCATTTTTTAAACTATCGAAAGCCTCTTTAGAAAAGTTCTTGGGATATAAGCGACTTGCTGGGCGCTCTTCGGGTAGTGCCACTTCTTTTTCTACTTGATAGTACATACGTAACCCATTGATGAAGATGACTAATAACAGTACGCCTACTCCAATAAAAAATCTTTTGAGATATTTCTTCATGCTTTTTAACGTACTTGAGTCGCTTGTAGAAAAGTATCCAGTTTATCCATCATCTGGCTAGAACCAATGTATAAGGGACAACGCTGGTGTAAGCTTGTCGGTTGTATATCCAGAATACGTTGCTTTCCATCCGTTGCTTTACCACCTGCTTGTTCTACTAAGAAAGCCAAGGCGTTACATTCATACATTAAGCGAAGCTTTCCGTTGTTGGCTTTCTGGGTAGGTGGATATAAATAGATGCCTCCTTTAAATAAGTTACGATGAAAATCAGCCACTAGCGAACCTATATAACGTGAAGAATAGCATTGAGATTTACAGAAGTCAATATATTCTCTGATTTGTGGTGGAAAAGAATTCCAGTTGCCTTCATTCGTTGAGTAGATTTTTCCAACAGGAGGTGTATGGATATCTACATCACATAGGATGAACTCTCCTAGCGTTTGCTCATATGTAAAACCATTGACACCATAACCGGTGGTGTAGACCAGCATCGTAGAAGAACCATAAAGTACATAACCTGCTGCTACTTGTTTATGACCTGGTTGTAGGAAATCTTCCATAACTGGGGGGGAACCTACGGGAGAAATACGTCTATAGATGGAAAAGATTGTACCAATAGAAACGTTTACATCAATGTTAGAAGAGCCATCCAGTGGATCAATGGCTACAATGTACCTACCATCGTGGTTTTCTGTGTCGATTACCCCTTCTTGCTCTTCAGAGATAATTCCGCAAACTTCTCTACCATTTTTTAAAGCGCGAACGAAGCGTACATCTGCTACTACATCTAGCTTTTGTTGTTCTTCTCCTTGGATATTCTGCGAGCCATATGCTCCAGTAATATCAATAAGTCCTGCTCTGTTGACCTCTCTGTGAATAATCTTTCCTGCAAGGGCAATATCTCTTAAAAGTTGCGAAAGTTCTCCAGAAGCATAAGGAAATTGCTGTTCCTTCCGCATAATAAAGCGATCGAGGGTAGTGCCAATAGGTATAACGTGTTTATCCATCTAAACTAATCTTTTTCACAATCTATATAAAATAAGTACAAATGTACGAAATATTTGCCGTATAAGGAATAAGGAGGAAAAAGATGTATCAAGCGATTTATTTTCTATGTTTGTATTCTGTATCAAAAAAGTTGTTTAAACATTTAATAGTTAATTTCACACAAAGATGCGTGTTTTTAAATTTGGAGGGGCTTCTGTAAAAGAAGCCGAAGCAGTTAGAAATGTAGCTGCTATTATAAGGGATCATGGCGATATACACAACCTACTAGTAGTGGTATCTGCGATGGGTAAGACCACCAACGCCTTAGAGCAACTACTTGATACTTATTTTCAAAAAAAGCCTTATGATACAGCAATAGAAGCAATTAAGCAGTATCATTTAACGATTTTAAAAGACTTGTTTGAAGAAGGGCACTTAGCTTATACCACTTTAGATTACTACATTGCTAAACTAAAAGATACGCTTGCAAATAAAATTAATCTAGAAGCCTTTGATGAAGCTTACGATCAGGTTGTCTCTTTTGGAGAGCTCATTTCTACCAATATCATCCACCTTTATCTTAATAGCCAAGCCATAAATAGTGAGTGGGTTGATGCAAGGCAGTACATCAAAACGAATAATAGATGGCGAGAAGGAAAAGTAGACCTTGTTTGGTCGGAGAGTCTTATACAAAAAGAATTGGTTCCCATTCTCAGTGAGAAAATCGTCATTACGCAAGGTTTTTTAGGAGGGACAATCGGTGGTAAAACAACTACACTCGGCAGAGAAGGATCAGACTACTCCGCGGCGTTGTTTGCTGCTTGCCTAAAGGCGGCCTCTGCTACGATTTGGAAGGATGTACCTGGGATTCTCAATGCAGACCCTAAACTGATTACAGATACAAAGCTTTTTGAATACCTGACTTATAAAGAAGCGGCAGAGATGACTTTCTATGGAGCACACGTCATACATCCGAAAACGATCAAGCCACTTGCTAATAAAACCATTCCTTTATACGTACGTTCGTTTGTAAACCCTGAGAAAACAGGCACTTGTATCAACGGAGAAAAAACAGATAAGCAAGTACCTAGTATTATTTTTAAGTTTAACCAAATTCTAGTAACGTTCAAGGTGAAGGACCTTACCTTTATTACTGAGCAGAATTTGAGTATTATACTCAATGCACTTACTAAGTTCAATATCAAAATTAACTTGATGCAAAGCACTGCCATTTCCTTCTCGATCTGTACGGAAAATAACCTCAGGAAGATAGAAGAGCTGAAAGAGTACTTGCAAACAGAGTTTGAGATCATAGACGAAAAAGACTCGGAATTAATTACAATTCTCAACTACGATACCCCCACACTGGATAAAATATTAGCCAATAAGAAAGTGTGTCTAGAGCAAAAGACACAGGCAAGCTATAGAGCAGTGGTAAAATCTTTATAAGCAACAGCAAGTACTATAAACAAACTGAACCTTTGCCCGCTTGTAACTGTCATAGATGGAGTGAAAAAAAGAGTAAAATGGAAAAGGTAAAAATAACCGTTGATATTGTGTCTGATGTGGTTTGTCCCTGGTGTTTTATCGGTAAGCGACGCCTAGAGCGTGCTATGCTGCAACTAGCAGAGACGTACACATTTGAGGTATTTTGGCATCCCTTTCAACTCAATGCTACTATTCCAGCAGAAGGGATTGACTGGGAAAGCTACATGACGCAGAAGTTCGGTTCAGCAGCCCAAATGCAACAAACGTTTGATCAGGTAACACAAATAGGAAAAGCAGAAGGTATCAATTTTGATTTCGTTAATACAAAAAAAGCAATCAATACCTTCCATTTACACCGTTTGCTTCGCTTCGCCTTAGAAAAAGGAAGACAAAACCAATTGGCAGAAGTATTCTTTAAAGCTAACTTTGAGCAAAACCTTGATTTACTCGACAACAACGTATTGATTAGCCTGCTAGAGCAGGTGGGTTACACAACTGAAGAAGCCAAAGAAGCTGTTCTGGGAGAGCATTTCAGAGAAGAAACCATTGCTGTACTAAAACATTTAGCTACTCAAGGGATCAGCGGCGTACCCCTTTTTATCATCAATAATCAATATGCTGTCTCAGGAGCACAGTCCGTAGAAAGTTTTGTGAATGTGTTTACCAAGGCAAAACAAGAAACAACAGATACAACAGGTGCTTGTGATGTAGCAGAGGGTGATTGCTAATGAATAAAAATAAATTTTCTTTACTTGCAACTTTGTTGCATTTAAGCTAGTTATACTCCAAAGTCTAGAGTATGCAAACGACTAAAAAACTACCTTCTAGTTCTACTAAGAACACTTCTACCACCAATAAAATAGCGCTAAGTCTACCGCTCTTATGCGCCATACATTGTGCTATTATGCCCTTTTTTATTACTTCTTTACCCTTTTTGGGTTTAGAATTCGTTGCTATGGAGGTAATAGAGTGGGTCGTATTACTAATAAGTTTGGGGTATGCCTTGTATATTTTGATAAAGGATCGTAAGCGGCACAAACAGTCTACGGCACTATATCTACTATTGGTAGGCTTTACTTTTATGTTTGTTGCCCACAGTTGGCATCACTTTACTGTAGTACTCTCTATCATAGGTGCTAGTATCATCTTATTGGCTTACTTATTTAACTGGCGCGCGCTGAGGAGTAGCAAATCGTGTCGCTTACCAGCCTAGAAAAGTTCTTGGATTTCTTCCTTTATAAAATTAAGCGCCTCCGTAGTAGGATCTATGTTGTATTCACGCATATTTTCTAAAATCAACTTGGCAAATTCTAATCCCTTCGCTTCTTCTGGAAGTTGCATAGCGGTATTGTTGATAAGCGTAATGATTTCCTCTTTGGCTTTCTTAATGGCGTCCCAAGCTTTATTACTCATATACACTTGCTGAGAAAGGTTATGTGCAAACTCATTACGAACCTCGTGAAGCATAATCTGTTGTAGTTCACCAGTGATAAACTCACTTGGGTTAATACGCACAAGCATATTAGGAGGAGTGATTCTTTCTAGAAACAAACACATACGTTCATAGGCTTGGAGGCGGCTCGTCAGAATAGTTTCTGTGTGCTTAAGTTTTATTTCAGTAAGCCTTCTTTGAAAATCTTTACTCAAGAAGGAGCGTATAGTGAGATACATGCCATATAATACTAATGCGGCTGGAATGATAATCTTGGCTAAATCGGCAAGGAGCGTAGTCATGGAGTACAAAAAAGAATTTTTCAGATCATATTACTGTTTCAAAAATAATTAATTTTACGAGAGTGGAAAAAATAGTCGTTACAATATGCTCGAATTACCCATTGATATCACTACAAACGCTCTAAAAGAGATAAAAAATATTATACAACACAAGGGAATTCCTGAAGAATATGCCTTACGAATTGGTATTAAAGGAGGAGGATGTGGTGCGAGTTTCTTGCTAGGGTTCGACAAACCCAAGAAGAGCGACCTTACTTACCACTACGAAGGGATAACAGTACTTATAGAGAAGGCACATCTCATGTATTTAGTCAATTTACAAGTAGATTTTGAAGAGACTTCAGAAGGAGTAGGGTTTACCTTTACTAACGTATCGCTATCAAAAGTTGAGAAATAGCAATCAATAGTGGGCAAGACAACTTGTAGGAAAGCTATTCAAAAATTTGGCTTTTGTAGAATGTATCTCTTCCTTTGTTAATGTACACTCAAAAATAGCATCATATATGAGTCGACTTTTCGATAAGCAACATGCGCTGCACTTGCCTATCTTAATACTCTCAGGTCTCTTTTTTTTTATACCATTTCTTTGGTCTGTACATCTATTTGACTGGGACGAGATTAACTTCGCGGAGTCTGCACGTGAGATGCTTGTTACGGGTGATTACTTTAAGGTACAGATCAACTTTAAGCCTTTCTGGGAGAAGCCACCTCTCTTCTTTTGGTTGCAAGCCGCCGCTATGCAACTGTTGGGCGTCAATGAATTCGCCGCTAGATTGCCCAATGCGCTCTTTGGTGTCCTTACTTTATTCGTTTTCTATCGTGTAGGAAAGCGCTTGTACGATGGGCGTTTTGGTTTTTTGTGGGGGGTCGTTTATTTGGGTTCTTTCTTACCTCATTTATATTTTAAATCAGCGATCATCGACCCTGTATTTAACTTTTTTATCTTCTTAGGGATCGTTTATCTTGCTATGACCATCCATCATCGAAAACAACCTATGAGCCTTAGGTATGCGATTTATGCAGGCGTTTTTACCGGACTGGCCGTTTTGACCAAAGGCCCTGTAGGCTTTTTATTGGTGTTTTTAACTTTCCTTGTGTTTTGGATAGCACAGCGTTTTACTATCGTAACAAGTTTTAAAAATATACTAGCCTTTGCAATAAGCATATTGCTAGTAACTTCCGTTTGGTATGGCGTAGAGCTTGCTAAAAATGGTATCTGGTTTTTCGAGGAGTTCATACGTTATCAGATTAGGTTACTCGTTATTGCAGATGCAGGACACGAACAACCCTTTTACTATCATTTTGTAGTAGTTTTTCTGGGTTGTTTTCCTATGTCTGCCTTTGCACTAAAAAGCTTTGTAAAAAAAGAAGATTATGATGACGTAACGAAACCTGACTTCCGCCTCTGGATGCTTATTCTATTTTGGGTGGTGATGATTGTCTTTACAATTGTAAAGACGAAGATCGTACACTATTCTTCTATGGCCTACTTTCCGCTTTCTTTTCTGGCTGCTTATAGCTTGTACTTTCTACTGGAGCGTGACAAGAAGGTAGCACGTTACACACTAGCTTTAGTAGTTGTTTTAGGTACAGTTTTTTCAGTTTTACTTATCGGATTACCCCTTTTTGCTTATTACAAAAATGCTTTTTACCATTTAATTGATGATCCTTTTGCAGTAGCTTGCTTAAAGACAGAAGTTCAATGGGGAGGATGGGAGTTTTTATTTGGGCTGATATACTGGCTGATGGTCATTGTGGGCAGTTGGTTACTGGAACGTAAGCAGTTCATCGGTGGTATACTGAGTATTTTCTATGCTACTGCTTTTTGTATGTTGGGTTACCTAGCGGTGATTGTTCCCAAAGTCGAAGCCTATTCTCAACGACCTGCCGTTAACTTCTACGAGCAATTACAAGGAGAAGATGTATACGTAAGTACCTTATGGTTTAAAAGTTATGCCCACTACTTCTACTTCAAGGTACCTCCCTACAATCATTCTGAAGTGTATGATGAGCAAGGCCGCCTTAACGAAGAGTGGCTTTTGGAAGGGAACGTAGACAAAAAAGTATATTTTGTACTAAAAGTAACTGATATAGAACGGATGCAAAAAGAACATCCTCAGTTCAGGCTATTGAAGCGAGAAGGTGGATTTGCTTTTTTTGTAAGAGATTTGAAAGAGGAATTATGATTGTGCAAATATTATTTTATATTTGCACAGGAAATTTATGCAAAAGCATTGATTTCTTACTTTTTGATCTTTCAGGAATTAAACATACTTGAAAAGCTACATTTATGGCTGAGAGCATAAAACATTACTACGAAATTGTTGAGACTTGCATAAAAGACTTAGGCGTAGATCCCATTTCTTCACGAGGAGAATTAGAAGGACAGTGGAACCTCAAGCGGGGTTCGGCTAGTGTATGGGTAGATGTATGGGAAATGGAGAGTAATAAGCAGATTTACTTTCAGCTACTCTCACCAGTGGTAGGTGTACCTACAGAAAATAGAGAAGCTTTTTTTCACGAATTACTCCAAATTAACCATACACTTTATGGTGTAGCCTTTACAGTAAAAGACAATTACGCCTACATCAAAATGATTCGAGAAGCACAAGGACTCGATAAGAGTGAAGCCTCAGCGATGCTTGATCGAATTGGCTACTATGCAGACCTTTATGACGATAAGTTAAGAGAGAAATACTTTGGTAAGTAAGGGCGTTTAGAAGCGTTTTTCATAGTTCTTTTCTAGGTATATTACAGATATAAACCACTTCTATTGTACTTGTTCTGTGAAAGGATTGAGCTTATTGACAATCTCATACTTTTTAAAGATCCCTTCTGGCGTTTCCTGATTAAGCACGATGCGAAACTTACTTCCTTTATTAGGTTCTGAACTCTTTACAAATATCTTTCCACCGTGGTAATCCTCTATGATACGCTTAGCCAGCGTAAGCCCTAATCCCCAACCTCTTTTTTTGGTTGTATAACCTGGCTCAAAAACTTTCTTGATCTTAGATTTCTGAATACCCTTGCCTGTATCGGAAATATCAATGATGATTTTTCTATGATTAGCAGTAATCTTAAGTTTTATCTCTATACTACCCACACTATTCATGGCGTCCACTGCATTTTTACATAAGTTTTCTACTACCCATTCAAACAAATAACGATTCATTTTTACCTGTGTCTCAGGAAGTAAATAGTTAATAATATGTATATCTACCTTATTAGAGATACGTGGCCTTAAGTAGGAGACAATTCCTTTCACTACTCCGTGCACATCTTCGCTATGAAGCGCAGGCTTAGAGCCAATGTTAGAGAAGCGGGCAGTAATCATTTCTAGACGCTTCACATCCTTCTCCAATTCAGGTAATACCTCACTATGCTTTAGTAAGTCATCATCACGCAAGTATTCTACCCAAGCCATTAGAGAGGAAATGGGTGTACCCAGTTGATGAGCCGTTTCCTTTGCCAGACCGATCCAAACACGATTTTGTTCTGCTTTACGGGAGTAATTAAAGGCCATGTAAGTCAGAAATCCAAAAATAGCAATTACACTCAGTTGTGCATAGGGATAGTAGCGAAGCTGGTAAATCAAGTAAGAGTTTCGGTAGTAAATAAAATTTCTATTCTCTTTATTCTGACCAAATACCATTACGATAGGTGGATTTTCCTCTTTCATCACTTCCAGTTCATTCTCTAAAATACGCTGTTTCTCCTCTTCACTAGCGTTTTTAGGAAAACGAATATTTTTTTGTGAAAGAATATTCCCATCAATATCCGTAGAGATAACAGGAATTGATTTGTTGGACAAAATGATCTCCTGATAAATGAAAGTGAGTGGTTGGTCGTTTTCGATATCTAGTGTGTAGCGAAGAGCCGCTGCGTAGAGTTCTATCTGCTCTTTCTCTCGTTCTACTAACTTATTTACTAAGCTATTGGTATAGTACAAGGAAGCCAACCCTATGACAAGCGCTAAGGAAAATATGACAATTTTAAACTCAGACTTATGTTGATAGATATTCATAAAATACTATTTACCAAACTTTCAGGTATAACAAAGATATTATATTACAGAGGTGAAGCAAAACAAAAATAGGGAAAGCCTCTTATCGGTAAAATTCTATTTAGAATAGTTATAAATAGATTAATACTGATAAAAGTCATACATATGTAGAAAAGAATAATGTTATTTTTGTAACATATCAAGAAAGGAATAAACATGCATTACCAGTTTAGAGCGATTAGTTTATCGTACAAGAACGCCCCCTTAGAAGTAAGGGAGAAAGTTGCTTTAGACGAGAACACTTGTAAGAAAATACTAGCCAATATTAAAGATTACGTAGAAGTAGAAGAAATGCTCATTCTTTCTACTTGTAATCGTACAGAGATTTATTACACAGCTTCAAAAGATCATCATAATACCCTCATTAAGTTGATAGGTATACAAAAGGAAGCAACTGAAATACAAAACTATACCTCCCATTTCCAAAAAATGGAGGGCTTGGTGGCTATTAGACACTTATTTAGAGTGGCAATCGGTCTGGAGTCACAAGTAGTGGGTGATATGCAGATACCCAACCAAGTAAAAAAAGCCTATCAGTGGACAGCAGATGAAGGGCTAGCAGGCCACTTCCTGCATCGACTGATGCATACCATCTTTTTTACTAATAAAAGAGTGGTACAGGAAACACCTTTTAGGGATGGTGCCGCTTCTACTTCTTATGCTGCAGTAGAGCTGATAGAACAGCTTACAAACGACTTAGTAGCTCCCAAGGTATTAGTACTAGGGGTTGGTGAAATTGGTCAGGATGTGTGCAGAAATTTAGTGAGCAAAGATTTCAAAAATGTAGATATCATCAATCGTACTTTTGAAAAAGCACAAACCTTGGCAGATGAGTGTGGTTTTCAAGCAAACTCATTCGATCAAGTATGGCAACATATCAAGGAAGCTGATGTAGTAATTTCGTCGATTGCTCGTAACGATCCCTTTATCGTCAAAGAGCAAATCGCTTCTATTAATCAATATTCCTATAAGTACTTCATAGACCTTTCTGTACCAAGAAGCGTTGCACAAGATGTAGAGAGCGTTCCAGGTATGCTAGTATACGATGTGGATCAGTTACAGATGCGTGCAGATGAGGCCTTAAAGCAACGTTTAGCAGCGATTCCGTTGGTGGAGCAAATTATTGAAGAAGCCATCCGTGACTTTAAAAATTGGACGAAGGAGATGGAGATTTCACCTACTATTCATAAACTGAAAGATGCTTTAGAGCAGATTCGTCACGAAGAAATGGCGCGCTATCTCAAAAGCATGAGTGAGGAGGAGCAGGCATTAGTAGATAAGGTAACCAGAGGAATGATGCAAAAAATAATTAAAC
Organism: uncultured Cytophagales bacterium; assembly: GCA_937911505.1. Lineage (GTDB taxonomy): Bacteria > Bacteroidota > Bacteroidia > Cytophagales > Thermonemataceae > CALEMF01. The sequence continues at coordinate 46,358 of CALEMF010000112.1, read as the reverse complement.
TCCCTGTATTACAGTTGAAAGCAGCATGTAAGCGAGGAGAAGCAGATACCCTCATTGACGTACTCAATGACTTATTCAACCTTGAGAAGCAAAACGAATCAAGTAAAACCAAGTAATCGAAATATATACTACAAAATCTTTAAAGGAGGCGGTTTGCTAATAACTGCCTCCTCTTTATTATCGAATAAAACCTTCTTTTTCTTTTTTAAGTTAAAGGAGGAAAACATATACTATGGCGCTTATTAAATCATTGAGAGGGTACACCCCTTACTGGGGTGACAACTGTTTTTTTGCAGAGAATGCCACCGTTATAGGAGATGTACAAATGGGCAATCATTGTACAGTATGGTTCAATGCCGTCATAAGAGGAGATGTTAACAGTATCCGCTTTGGTGATTATTGTAATGTACAAGACGGTGCAGTGATTCACTGTACCTATCAAAAAACCAAAACTATTGTAGGGAATCGTGTTTCTATTGCGCACAATGCTATTGTACATGGGTGTACTATAGAAGATGACGTTCTCATTGGTATGGGAGCGATTGTCATGGACGGAGCCCACATAAAAAGTGGCGCTATCATTGCGGCTGGTGCTATTGTACTCGCTAATAGCGTAGTAGATGAGAATACCATTTGGGGAGGCAATCCTGCAAAGTTTATTAAATACACGGGAGAGAAGGTGAGTGAAATACAAAGAATTGCCAATAATTACCCAAAGTATGCCGCTTGGTTTCAAGAAGAAAGTTCAGAAAAATAAACCTTTTTAATGCTTTTTCACGTAAAAAGATGAAAAAAACTGTACAAGTATTGAAGTTTAAGGAAAATAAACGTATCTTTTACGGTCTTAGGGGAAAAAGCGAATTCAAGTATAGTAATTCATGAAGCTTCGAAAGTTTGTATGTTGTATGTTTTTAGCCACGTTGGCTTCCGCTGTTTATGCTCAAGAGAGCGATAAGGAGCTGGAGTTGCTTATGCAAAAACAGAAAGCAACTATCGGAGTACTTCAAGAACGAACAAAGCAAATAGAACGCTACATTAGGCAGTTGGAATACCAACACAGGTTACAAACCAATGCCTTACAATCCCAGACTTCTCTCATTGTAGCACAAGATACAACCTACTTTAAGAACGCCATCGATCGCTTGCATACAGATTATCAGCGACAGCTACAGGAGCTGAAAGCGCAAGTGGACCGAGAAAATGACTCGGAGGTTGTGAGAGTACAAAAACTAGAGACGCTTGTTGGCCAGTATAATCAAGCTAATAAAGAACAGCAAAGTGAGCAACAGGCAATGCTGGTGTATGGTGCCATAATCGTTGTTTTATGCAATGTCATCTTATTTCTAATACTATTGAACATCATGAGATCGAAGCAGACGCGTCTTGTGGATGATGTTACTAGAAGACAGAAAGAAGATGTTCGCTCGCTCTTCCATACACTTATCAGAGAAGACTTAAGAAGAGAAATCGTAAACATTGTGCGAGAGGAGCAAGAAGAGAAACATCCGAAGGCCAAACCAGCAAACGATACAAAAGAAGAAGCAGACTTGATGGCTAAGTTGTCACTTATGCAAAGCAAGATGCAGGCTTTTAATGAAGCATTAGAACAGCAGCAGCAAAGCTTAAAAAACGCTGACAAAGATACCGCATTTACCCCCATCATTAATAGAGAAGAAGCTATAGAAAAGGAAATTGATCCCACAAAAAAAAATAATGGCTACACGGAGGGGGTTAATAATGACGCAAAAAAGGAAGTAATAGAGGATGAGGTAACTCAACCTATCCAGAAAGAGGAATTATCCACTAGTGGATCATTCAAGTTTGTGTTACAGCCAGAGGGGATCGAGAAAGCTAAAGAAGAAGCGACTGAAAAACAGGAGACTGATCAACTGAAAGAGGAAACATTTACGCCTACTGATGAGCTAGAGAATGCTTCTATAGAAGATAACATTGTTGAAGAAATGTTTGAGGAGGAAGTAAAGGAAACAGAGGAACTTGAAGAGGAGATAGCTCAAGAAGTAATAGAAGAAACAATATCTTCTACAGAAGTGGAGAACACTACAACTGAAGAAGATGAAGAAGAAACAACATTAACGGAAGAAACCCTTGAAATCTCTACATCTCCTGAAGAAAAAGCCACCCAAGAAAAGAAAGAAGAAGAACCACAAGAGTTGGTAGAAGAGGTTGCCACATTTCTAGCCGAGATAAAAACAAATTCAACAGACGAAAGTACTACAGAAGATACCATTGAAAAGGATATTACAGCATCTTCTACACCACTTGTAGAAGAGGAAGTATTTACAACACCTATCAAGTCTGAAGAAGAAACTACCGAAGAAGTACTAGAGTCTCCTACAACACTTATAGAGGAAGACACTACTATAGCACCTATCGAGCAAGAAGAGAAACTTGTTGAAGAAGAGGTAATAGAAGAATCTACATTGCCTGTAGAGGAAGAGATAGTTACGACGCCTACTGAGACTGAAGAAAGTGCTGAAGTTATCGAAGAAGAGGTAGCATCATCGTTTAAGCCACTTGTAGAAGAGGAGATATTCTCAATATCCAGTGATGCTGAGGAAGAAAATATCGAAGAAGAGGTAGCGACCCAAACTGATGAGACAAGTACAGAAGAAGAAACCCCTATTATAGAAGAAGAAATCTCTACTTCAACGACTCTTCCTACAGAGCTTGAGGAAGAGCAGGAAACAATAGAATTAACAGAAACAGACGCTATTGTTCTTTTTAACGAAGGTAGGTTACAAGAAGCATTAGATATATACAAAAAGCTCATAGCTTACTATCCTGATAAGAAGCGGTACTATACCACACAGATGGAAATTATGGGCTCAGATATTCAACAAGCAGACACTCCAAAAGATAGTTCTGTAAAGATGTCTGAGGAAACGATCTTTGAAAGACAAGAAGAAGCGGTGGAAACTATGGACTACACACCGAGCTTAGAAACGTCTGAAATGATTGAAGAAGAAGTCTTAGTTGAGGAGCCACAAACTTTTGAAGCAAACAAGAAGGTAGAAGCTCTTGAGACAGATGAGGAAGTGGAAGAAAAACCTTTAGTTGAGGAACCGCAAGCTTTTGCATCAAATGGAGAAACAGAAGAAACTCCTATCGAAGAATTGGAAACTTTTGAGGTAAACGAAGAAGCAGAAGAAACCTTGGTTGAGGAGCAGCCAGAAACTTTTGAGGCAAACAAAGAAGAAGTAGATACCTTAGTTGAAGAGCCACGAACTTTTGAAGCAAATGAAGAGATAGAAGAAGAACCCTTCACAGAGGAGTCACAAACTTCTGAGGAAAATGAAGAAGTAGCAGAAATTTTGGTTGAAGAGCCACAAGTTTTTGAAACAAACGAAGTGGTAGAGGAGAACACCTTAGTTGAAGAGCAGCCAGAGGCTTTCGAGGCAAACAAAGAAGTAGTAGATACCTTGATTGAAGAGCCACAAGTTTTTGAAACAAACGAAGAAACATTAGAAGAACCCTTCACGGAGGAATCACAAACTCTTGAGGAAAATGAGGAGATAGAAGAAGAACCCTTCACGGAGGAATCACAAATCCTTGAGGAAGATGAGAAAAAAGCAGAAGAAACCTTCGATACAGATACGGAGTCTTCTTACAAAATGATTTATTCCCCTACAGAAGTGGAAGAATCTACTGAAGAACTACCTACTGATGACGAATTAGATAATAACATAACGCCCTTTGTTGAAAGAACACTCAATAACAATATAGAAGTATTTGTTAAGGAAGAAGTTTTGGTAGAAGAAGAGGAAGATGATGTAGTATCGGAAGAAAAATTCTTTAAAAATCTAGCCTCTGCAGAGCTCGAAGAAGAGATCAGCACTTTAGAAGAGAATGGGGCTATGCTCGCTACCGATGATACTACAGAAGAGGAAGAGTTGGATGAATTTTTTGAGACAGAAGAAATAGAAGTTGACGAGGAAATAGAGGAAGAAGATGAGGTTGTAGAAGAAGTAAGTACAGGCCAAGAGAAAAGCTTCATGGGAGTTGACTATGACTCTAATTATTGGTTGAAGAAAGCTACCGAAGCATACAAAGCAAAGCAATTCGAACGAGCCATAGGTTATTACACTAAGGTAATAAAAGAAGGCTCAGAAACAAGTTACATAGCTTACACTAAGAGAGCCAACTGCTTTCATATTTTAAGAGAATATGATAAGGCAGTATCTGATTATGAACAAGCTATTAGGCTTAATCCTGAATTCATTCCTGCTTATAATAATGCAGTAGAAATACACATTCTTACCGATAACTTCTTTCAAGCGCTAACTACACTAGAGCAGTTATCACGTGTAGAAAAGCCTACCCATTACAAAGCTGTTGAGCTTTACCTAAAGTTGATTGCGCAAAAAGCCTTACACCAAACCACCGACAAGACAGAAAGAGAACTAGATGTATTGTTAAGAGAAAACTTTAACTTTAACTTCTCATTCAAAGAAATAGAAGATTGGTTGGTAACTGCCGATATTGAACCTACTAATAAACGTATGATTCAAGTAAAGACAGAACTGCTTAAAATGAAAAGAGCTGCTTAGTCTATTGGATAAGGCAAGTAAACAAAACTGGTAAATACCTTATCAACTACAAATAAACAACACTGCTCATCTGGATTCTTATAACTTTTTTTAAAATCTTCTATATACTCCTCTGTAACAAGCTTTCGCTGTAAAAACTCATCCAAAAAAGATACGTAATAGTTCCACTGTAAGGCCAGCTCCGACCGATGGATAAGTAACTGACCTATCGAGATTTCTTCTTTGCTAATAGGAAATATAGGAAAGTCAAATTCCCTTACTCTTAATTGATAAGAAGCTTCTTTGAGCGTTTCAGCTACAATGGCAAAATCTTTTGTTATCTCACCAAGGTATTTGGCATTTTGTTGTAATTCTGGATCGTTTTGCATAATAACTACCTTCTTATTAATTGAACTACATTCTCTACGTGATGTGTATGAGGAAACATGTCAACAGGCTGTACTGCTACAATTTGATAACGATGATCTAATAGTTGTAAGTCTCTTGCTTGTGTGGCAGGATTACAACTCACATAAACAATCTTAGCTGGGTCCGCTACAAGTATTGTGTTGATTACTGCCTCGTGCATACCTGCTCTTGGCGGGTCCGTGATAATCACATCTGGCTTACCGTGTTTATCTAAAAACGAGGTGTTAAGTACATCTTTCATATCTCCTGCAAAAAAAAGCGTATTATCAATACCATTAATAGCTGCATTTTGTTGAGCATCTTTAATAGCCGCTTCTATATACTCTATACCAATTACTTGCTTGGCTTTTCTAGCAATAAAATTGGCGATTGTTCCCGTACCTGTGTATAGGTCGTAGACAAGTTCCTTCCCTTGTAAGGTAGCATAGGTACGCACTATTTTGTACAGTTCATATGCTTGTTCACTATTTGTTTGATAGAAAGCTTTAGGGCTGATTCTAAACTGTAAATCTTCCATACTTTCTGTAATATAAGGCTTACCTGCATACAAGACAGGAGTTAGGTCCTGATAAGCATCGTTTTTCTTAGGGTTAACAATATAGTACAGAGAGGTAATTTCGAAGAAAGAGGTTTGTAGAAAAGCCATGAGCTTTTCTACGGCTTGCATATCTGGCTCAAAGAAAATAACAATCACCATAAGCTCTCCCGTACTAGTGGTACGCACTACTAAGTTACGAAGTAAGTTCTCTTGTTGGCGTAAGTCAAAAAAGCTTAGGTTCTCTTTCAAGGCAAACGCTTTCACAGCTAAACGAATTTCATTAGAAGGAGCAGACTGTAAATGACAATGGGTAATGTCTACAATTTTATCAAAGCGCCCTGGTATATGAAAACCCAAGGCTTCTCTTTCAAAGGTAGCATCACTGTCTATTTCTGCTTGGGTAAGCCAGCGGTTGTTGGAAAAGGTAAACTCCAGTTTATTTCTATAATAAGTAGTTTTATCAGCACCAATAATAGGTTGAATGTTGGGAAAATCAACTTTAGCAATCCGCGCTAGAGCATCCTGTACTTCATTCTGTTTCATAGATAGCTGCGCTTCGTATTGTAAATGCTGCCATTTACAGCCACCACAAACGCCAAAGTGTTCACAAAATGGTTTTTGACGCAATGGAGAGAAATGCTTATACTGAACAGGTTGCACTCCCCAATAACATTTCTATTTACGTATAACCTGCACATCTATAACATCCTCAGGCGCTACGTTGCCTTCCACAAACAATACCGTTTCGCCAATATGTGCTAAGCATTTGCCACCTGCTACGGCTTTTTCTATACGCACCTGTTCCAGAACAGGGTATTTTTTCTTTTTTCTCATAAGTATGGCAAGTTATTATTTTAGTGGCGTATTATAAAATGATCTAAACAGTAATGCGCCTTCATAGTATACTACGAAGGCGCACAAAAAATACTGAAGAATACTTATGAGTTACTAACTACCTCGTCAGCGTGGGGATAATCAGTATACCCTTCTTTACCAGGGGTATAAAAAGTATCTTGGTTAGGTTCATTAAGGTCTATATCGTGCTTTAAGCGTTTTACTAAATCAGGATTTGCCAAAAAAGGTCTTCCAAAGGCAATGAGGTCGGCCATATCCTTTATATCCTCTTCTGCTTTCTCTTTTTCTTGGTAACCTCCACTTAAAATTAGTTGTCCTTTGAAAGCCTCTCTAATTTTTTTCACCACACTTTTGGGAACCTCTGGGGCACCCATAGAGGTATGATCCACTAAATGCACATAGAGAATATTTCTTTTATTGAGTGCTTGCGCAATATAGGCGTAGATTTCGTCAAGATCATCGTGAATGCCCATATCATTAAAAACCCCATAAGGTGAAAGACGGATCCCTACTTTCTCATTACCAATGGCTGCTATGGTGGCGTCAATAACTTCTAGCAAAAAACGGCTTCTATTTTCGATAGAGCCACCATACTCATCATTTCGTTGATTAGCAGAAGGATTAATAAATTGATCGATGAGATAGCCATTAGCACCATGTAACTCTACGCCATCAAAGCCAGCCTCTATAGCATTTTTAGCAGCTTGAGCATATTCCTCTACCGCCTGCTTAATATCTTCTTTTGTCATAGGGCGAGGGGTAGGATGTTTTTGAGGGCCGTTTTCATCTGTATACATTTCACCTTCAGCAGCAATAGCTGAAGGGGCTATCATTTCGGCGTCTTCAGGCATGTTATCAGGATGGGCCACACGACCTACGTGCATAATCTGTAAGAAAATTTTTCCGTCCTTTTCGTGAACAGCACTAGTCACTAGCTTCCAGCCTTCTATTTGTGCTTGGGTAAAAATACCTGGAATACGTGGATAGCCCAATCCATTGGCAGAAGGAGAGGTACCTTCGGTAATAATCAAACCTGCCCCAGCTCGTTGGGCATAATAAGTAGCCATAAGGTCATTAGGAATATTATTGATGGCACGGCAGCGTGTCATAGGAGCCATTACCATACGGTTTTGTAATGTAAGATTACCTATGGTTACTGTTGAAAATAGGTCTTTACTCATTTTTCTGGATTTTGTATGTTTATGTATGAAAAAATATGAAATATACACTAATTGAAACAATACATTTATATATTCAAATTTTTAAATGTATTTAAACAAAAAATTTATTTAATAAACTTCAATAGGTGTATTAAGGTTTCCATTTTATCTTTATTAATCTGTAGGCTTACGTTACGTCCTTCTTTAGTAGCTTGTACAAGTTCGCTATCGGTAAGAATTTTCACATGATGAGAAGAACAGGGCTGAGAGAGTCCTGTCAAGTGAGTAACCTCACTCATAGAAAGATGCCCTTTTTCCGAAATCTTCAATAAAATGGATAAGCGATATTTATCTGCAATGGCGTTAGTGGCTTTTTCTACAAATTTAGTATCTATGTTTTGCATTATGTAAAGATACGATTTTGTACGTCAAAGGTAAAGCATCCCTCTATAAAACCTATGGTTCATTGACATAGAACTCAACTCTACGATTTTTTTGCCTCCCTTTTTCAGTGGTATTCTTATCGATGGGCTGTTTACTACCCAAGCCTTTAAACTGTAATCTGTTCATAGATATACCTTGCTCAACAAGATAGTTATATACGCTTTTCGCTCTATTCTTTGATAAACGAATATTACTTTCATCTTTCCCAACATTGTCTGTATGACCTGTAATAGTGATAGACATAGAAGGATAGGCTTTGAGTAAAATGACGAGCTTATTAAGCTCTTTTTTGGAATAGTCAAGTAACTCTGCTTTACCAAACTCGAAGAATACATTTTTTAATACAATGGGTTTACCTACCTCAAGTTTACCGAAAGCCGTTTCTACCTTTTCCCAAGCCAAGGTTTCCTTAATTTTAGGTGTAGTAAGTATAGTTAACTTATCTAAGAAAGTTACAGATACGTTATCGATATAGTAATAGGCGCGATTATAGCTAAATTTTTTTTTGAATTTAGTACTCTTTGTAAGCCTTTTTATCAATTTATTCTCTGTATTTTCAAACTCTCCTATAGTAAGATATGTTTCACCGCCACGAGCTATGAAAGTATCTGTTAGTTCCACCCATTGCTTATCATTAATGATGTCTTCAAATTTTACTTGTGGCTCATAAGCAACTCTCTCTACAATACTTTGTGGGGTAGGGGTAAAGAGTAGCCCTAAATTACCTACTGCAAAGTTAGAATAATCTGACAAAGCCACGTGCAAACGTACAACATACCTACTATGCGGTTCAAGCGGTGTCATCAGTTTTGTTTGAATATGCTCTCGATAGCTTCGTTCTGCATGGTCGGCTGCATTTGCTGGTTTTCCAATTCTAGCGATAAAGCCTACATAACCTTCTCCTTGTACAGGCGATTGGTTGCCACAGTTATTATCAGGAATACTGAAACCCGCCTGATTACAAGTATGAAAATAATCGGGGGTACAATTTGTAGGGTTAGCACGCCAGTGCTTTAAGATACCTAGTCGTACGCTGCCATAGGTATTAGGGCAAGCATATTTATGCTCAAAACTACCATCAGGTACAAGGTTATTTTCTTGTGCAAAAAGAAATGATGAATAAAAAAAATACATGACAACAAAGAGCGTTGGCAAGGCTTTATTCATAGGAATTAATAAAGATGGGTAATTATATTTTACTGTTTAACTTATACCAAAATGTACTAAAGCTAGCGAGAAATAGCAAATGTTCACTTCTTATTTTTGATGATGTGGATCATACTTTTTGGGAGCATATAAAAAACCAAAAGCTTCAGCCCCATGCTTTGCCAAATACTTATGGTGAATTTTGTGTGCTCGTATCATACGCTTCATATAACGACTGCGCGCCATAAATCTAATTTTGATCCTTCTATGTACAATAATGTCGTGGAATATGATATAAAATACACCGTAAGCGGTAATTCCAAATCCTACCCACTTCAATAAAGCAAGGCTAGGAATTTCAAATCCAATAACAATGAGTAAGATAGCAGGCAGGCTAAATACAACAGCGAACAAATCGTTTTTTTCTAGAAATTGATCGTGTGGTGTATGATGTGACTTATGCCAATTCCACAAAAAACCATGCATAATGTACTTATGTGTGGCCCATGCTACGCCTTCCATTAAAAAGAAGGTGCCTATAAGTATAGATAAGTGTATAAATGTATTCATAAAGGTAATTAAGACGTCTAAAGTTTTTCCAAAACATCTTTTACTTGCTCCATTAACCACATAGGTGTAGAGGTAGCCCCGCAAATACCTACTGAGTTATCGGGAGCAAACCATTCCATCTGTAGTTCTTCAGCTTTAGAAATGAAATGGCTGTTTTCATTAGTACTCCTACAAACATTGTACAGAACCTTTCCGTTGGAAGATTTGGTTCCTGCTACAAAGATAATCTTATCAAACTTCTGTGCAAAATCTCTCAACTCGGCATCTCTATTAGAGACTTGCCGACAAATCGTATCGTTAGCGTTTACCTCAATACCCATGCCTTCGAGCTGCGCCTTTATTTGATAAAACTTATCAGTACTTTTTGTAGTCTGGCTATACAAGGTAATATTGCTCGGCAAGGTAGAAAGTTCTAGCTCTTCCAAGTCTTGGAAAATAACGGCTTCATTGCTGGTTTGTCCTAAAAGACCAATGATCTCTGCATGACCGTGCTTCCCGTATATGTATATCTTTTCTTTCTTATCGTAAGAGTTTTTGATGCGATTTTGTAGCTTCAAAACCACTGGACAAGAAGCATCAATGAGAATAAGATTATTCTTGAGGGCAATTTCATAAGTAGAGGGCGGCTCGCCGTGGGCACGAATCAATACCTTTACATCGTATAGATGCTCTAGATCGTTATGGGTAATGATTTTTAATCCCTTTGCTTCAAGGCGATGAACCTCCTCGTCATTGTGTACTATATCACCTAAACAGTAAAGCTGTTCCTCTTGTGCCAGAATTTCCTCTGCCATCTCTATAGCATACACTACACCAAAGCAAAAGCCTGAATGTTTGTCTATTGTAACTTGCAAATTTAGCATATATAGAAAAAGTGAAATGGGTATAGAATAGCCGTAGTATGTTTATATAATCATTTAGAGATCAATTTGTTTCTCAAAATTTCAATTTCTTTTTCTGTACACTCTCCAGAATCCACCAAAAAATCGACAATGGCCTCTTTAAAAGGAACACTCAGCGTACTACTATCTATGTTTTCTATAATTACGCTTTTATCCTCCTTCAGGTTGGGGCTTTGCATCAGAATAGTTGGTAGGTTGGCTTGTATAGAAAAGCGCAGAAATCGAATCTCAATGTTATCTTCCGCTCCTTCAACTGCTTTATGAAACAGATTACGCATGGTATTTAAGTGCGACATTTTCTGAAAAGGCAACCAAACAAACTTAGCTTTTAGGGCTTCTACCACTGCTTTGTAGGCTAAAATAACTGGGTGTTGCTGTGGCTGTTGTTTGATAAGCTGCGCAAGTTGTTGTGTGGCAGTAGCGCTATCGCTCGCTTTTGAATAAGCTTTTCTAATTTCGTCGGTCATAGTATTTATATCTTTCTAAAATAGCGAAAAGAGGTATAAATAAAAAACGTTCTCTCTTTTTGTTGACTATTTACGTTTACTATAAATAGCAAAATGTAATGATTGTTTAGGGAAATAAGCTTTTACTACTGGAGAAAAGTATGATGTAATTGAAGAACTTGCGGAATAATGAGTAAAGTACCCGCATTATCAATTGTATAATCAGCTACTTTTTGCCTTTCTTCATCCGAAAGCTGCTTCTGCATAATAGCCTTGATCTCTTTTTCAGAACGATGCGGATCACGAGCCTTGATTCTTTGCATACGTATTTTTTCAGAAGCAGAGACCGTAATAAGTGCTCTTAGGTGCTTGTAAGAACCAGTTTCTATCAGCAATGCAGCTTCTTTAATAACGTAAGGAACGCCAGCATGCCCAACAACCCAAGTAGCGTAATCTTCTGCTACCTTCGGATGAACGAGTTGATTGAGCAGGGTCACTTGTTGAGAATCATTGAAGACTTTTGAGGCCAAGTACTTTCTATTAAGCTGCCCATTCTGGTAGCTTTCTTCTCCAAAATTCTCTTGAATAGCGCTTTTTAAAGCTTCTTGGGTATTCATAAGATATTTTGCACGGGTATCAGCATCATAAGTAGGTACGCCTAAGTGTCGGAATACTTTACATATAATGCTCTTACCAGAGCCTATGCCTCCTGTAATGCCTATTTGTAGTGGTGTCAAGGTTCTTTGTAAGCTAGTTGGACTACTTTGTTATTAATTTTTGCTTCTCTTACACCTTCAGGTGCTCGTTCCAACGAGAGTGTAAGCGTGGTATCTTGTAAATCTATTTTATAAAAGTCAGCAACTACCCGAAAATCTCCTAAGTTTATTTGCTCTTCTTCTTGCGCTTTACATACAAAAATTACTTCTGTGGTCTCTTGAGTGAGGGTAAAACTACTACTTTCCGAAAAGTTACTCTTTTCTATGGGAACACTCACAATTTTGGTTAGAAACTCATCTACTTGAAAACTCACCCGGACTTCTTTTGGGACAGTCTCTATTTTACCATCTAAAAAGTTAGCCACTGAGAATCTTCGATCAAAGTCTTTACTAACATTGAATTGTGCGATATCAATGACAATAGAATCAATAGGATTGATGCGTTTTAAAGAGCCTGTAATGAGTACAATACTGGGTTCAACATTGATATCGCTAGTAATACGCACATTTTCTTTAAGTTGAATGCTTGCTGTATTGAGTAATACAGGGATACGTTTAGAAATAATTTGCTCAAAGTTAATGGAGAAAGTGTCTTGTACAATCTCACCTATTTTGAGGCCATCAGTAAGCTCTTGATTAAGTGTTTTTCGTAAATTATTAGCTAGTACAAACTTTGTATTTTGCTTACGATTAATTTTGTAGTAAATGATACGTTCTTGATCTTTCAATTGCTCACGTAATAGATTCCATCCAGTGCCTGTTACCTTAAATTGTACAAAAGCATTGGAGTCGGGTAAGGCACGTGTTTGCTCATCTTGAAAAACTACCTTGTAGGAAAGGTCTGTGACGTGTTCAAGGTTCATATTATAGAGAAACCAGAAGGTAGCTGCTGCCACAACACAAACAGTGATCGCTTGCCAATCACTGTTTGTAGAAGGTTTTGAGTTGAGAAGCCAATGGAAGATATTCCGAAAATATACCATTTTCTCTGAATTGTTAAATAAAAAAATAGCTAACCATAGACTTATTGGCTAGTTAAGTGCTAACCAACTTCTTCTTGTCTTCAGAAGCTTCTGCATAAAATTTCTTAGAAGCTTCTGCTGAAACAGCACTCTTTTCGAAGGTGAGTTTTGTACTTCTATCAACTTCCAGTACAATAGTCTCTTCTTGCATGGAAATGATTTTTCCGTGCATCCCTCCTATGGTAACTACTTTACTTCCAACTTTAAGAGATTCTCTAAATTTCTTCTGTTCTTTTTGGCGCTTTTGCTGAGGGCGGATCATAAAGAAGTAGAATACGATAATCATTCCACCAATGAGTAAAAGGTTGGCTAGTCCCCCCGTACCACTACTGGTATTTGCTTGTAATAATATAAGATGCCACATGTCTAATATATGAGTAAAGGGTATCTCCTCTTTACGAGAGAAATACCCATAGTTAAAAACTTATTGTCTTACAGGACCTTTCATATTTTTTAGGTTCTGAGCGCTTCCTTCTACAAACCCTGTGATTTTAAGTACCATCTTTTCTGGGTTAGTATTGGAAGTAAGTGTAACTGTCTTGCTTTGTGAGCCAGTACGACCTTGAGAGTTGAACTTTACCTTAATTTCTCCATATTCACCCACAGGAATGGGATTTTCAGGCTTTTCTGGTACAGTACAGCCACAAGAGCCCTTAGCTTCTTGTACTACTAGAGGTACTTCTCCTACATTTTTAAAGCGGAAAGTATGCTCTACAATAGTACCTTCGTCTACTTTGCCGAAATCGTAATCATTACTCTCAAATTCATAAGCAGCAAATCTTCCTTCTGAGGCCGCTTCAGCACTTTGCTCATTAGGTTGATTTACTTCCTGTACTTCTACCGCTTCTTTCTCTGAAGAAGTAGTGGCTTCTTCTGTCTTTTCTGTGCTACAAGCACCCAATGCGAGTGCCATTACGAGCATTAAACTTATTTTTTTCATGTGATATAGAGGTTTAAACTATATTTTGAATTACGTATTCTGTGAACTGTTGTGTGTTAGCCTTACCACCTAAGTCACCCGTACGCTGTTCTACTTGAGCAAGGGTTTTGTCGATGGCTTGGTTAATTTTCTGTGCTATGGTTATCTCATCCAAATACTCAAGCATCATAACCGCTGATCTCAATAGGGCTGTAGGGTTGGCAATGCCTTTTCCCGCAATATCGGGAGCCGTACCGTGAACTGCTTCAAATATGGCGCATCCATCACCAATATTGGCTCCTGCTACTACCCCTAAGCCGCCAACTAAACCAGCACATAGATCTGACAAGATATCGCCGAACAAGTTAGAGGTAACAATTACATCAAATTGCTCAGGACGTATGACTAGTTGCATACACATGTTATCTACGATCTTATCGTCCCAAGTAAGAGATGGATAATCTTTAGAAATGGTACTAGCAGCCTCTAGCATCATACCACCTGATCGCTTGAGTATGTTTGCTTTATGTACAACGGTTACTTTCTTTCTATTGTTTTTCTGTGCATAATCAAAGGCAGCCTTCACAATTCTAGTACAACCACTCCAAGAGATACGGCTGATACTGTCTACTATTTTCAATCGTTCATCGTAATAACTCAAACCTGAGTAGAGCCCTTCTGTATTTTCTCGAAACAAAACGGTATTAACTTGATCGAATTTAGTATCAATACCCACTGTAGAAATACAAGGGCGAATATTTTGATATAGTTCAAATTTCTGGCGTAAAGATACATTAATACTCTTAAAGCCTTTTCCTACAGGTGTAGCTAAAGGACCTTTAAGTGCTACCTTATGGTGAGTAATAGAATCTGTAAGAGAAGTAGGGATGAGGTCGCCTTTTTGTGCTAAGGCTGTTTCACCAGCAAGTTCTTCTTCCCATTGAATGGGTGCTTTCGCTGCCTCAAAGATTTGTTTGACAGCCTCTACAATCTCAGGCCCTATTCCATCACCAGGAATGAGTGTAACAGTTTGCATAAGAAAATGATTTTAGTGTGTATCTGGTTGCTTGTAAAGTTGTTTAAAGCAGATTACGGCTTCACTTGTTCCATGAGCGATTCTACATCTCGAAGTAATTGCTCTGCCTTTTGCTTCGCTTCTGTTACTACTTTTTGGCCTTGTGTACGTGCTAAACTCACGTGCTCTTCTTTTCCTTCAGCAAGGTCTTGCAAGTATACCTGTAACTTCTCTCGAAGTTTGGTTAGTTGATAAGTAAGCTTTTTCCGAGTTACTTTACCATCTTGTGGCGCATAAAGGAGCCCGAGAAGTGTACCGGTAGCTGCTCCAAGAAATACACCTAACAAGAAATGGTCTTTTTTTCTATTACTTTCCATAAGCAATGTAATCACAAAAATTAATGTATACTAGCAAATTTAAAAATCTATCTACAGGAAAGTAAATAATATAGACTATTTATTATCGATCAAACCACGTCCACTTTTCTTCACTTTTCCTTTTTTTACAAGGTCATTTGCAATGACATCTAATAATCCATTGACAAATTGCTTACTCTTGGGAGTACTGTATTTTTTAGATAGCTCAATATACTCATTGATGCTTACCTTGACAGGAATACTGTGACAGTGAATAATTTCCGTCATTGCCATTTCTAAAATCACTTTGTCTACCAAAGCAAGTCTGTCTGCTTTCCAATTCTTAGTTTTCTCAGAAATAAGTTGTTCATATTCCTCTTCATTATAAAGTGTTTGGTAGTAAAGGTCTACGAAGAAGGCTTTATCTGTTTCCCAGTCGGGTGACAGATCGACAAGCTGTACTTGTTCTTCCTCTATTTCAGTAATATTTTTGATGGTTTTGAGCACCATACTTTTAACAATCTCTCTATTCTCTGTCCAGTTCAGGTCTTTGTCTTCGAAGAAGGCATACATAAAAGGAATTTCTTCTTTAGATTCAAAGTTACCTTGTTCATCTTGTATGGTAGTCTCTACATTCTTCTTAAAGACGTAAGTACGTAAAATATGGTCTACAATCGCTTTTTCTTGTGTAAAGTTACCACCTTTCTCCTTTAAGTAAGCCAAGTAGGTCTCATCGGTTTTAATTTCTCGATGTAGTTGCTTTATAATATCGTCTTCATCGTGCCAGTGGTAGCCTGTTCTTGTAATAGCTTCTTGAATACTTTTTGTATTAGAGAGCAGTTGAATAAGCTGGTTATCAGCCAGCCTGTAATCAGCTTCTTTTTTTACAGTATTTGGGTTGAGGAGTTTGCGCTCTTTTTCCTGTTCTACTTTTCTAGCTAATGCGATCAATAAACCAAAAATAGAAATATAGCGGTTGTAAATTTGCTCTGCTTCAAAAAGCATCATCTTCCCAAAATGCTTCAAGTCCTTATCTACTAGCTGAAAATAGTGAGTAATAGCATCTTTTACAGCTTGTTCTACTTCTGTAGAAATTGTAAAAGTATTAGGTATAGTTTTAGAAACATAACTCTCCTCGAATACTTCTAGTGCTAGAGATTTATCTTTTTTAAGTTGTTCTTTGTCTTGAAACTCCATAGAGTTGAGGTCGGGTAGAAAACGCTCCTTTATATAGTCTTGCGCCACATAATAGTTAGACCTTTTAGCTTGCTTAAAGGCATAGATAGATTGCATGGCTTTTACCCTTAGAATTCTTCTGTTGAGCATATAATTTTTTAAATGCGATAGGATCGTAAAATTAAGAAAAAATTTGCGGGATGAACATATTTCCTAGAAAAGATACAGGGAGCTATTATAAAAGATAAAATAAGCTTTGCAATTGTGGAAATACCTCCTACAACTATAGGTATGGATTTTTGGGAAGGGGGAGAATAAAGTAACCTGCTTGTTTCATATGTTGCAATACCGTCAGTGAAGGTGCGTCTTTGAAAACTACACAACACAAATGATTATAAGGAAGTATATGAAGTTTACTTAGAAAGTTTTTCCTTTTAATTTTTCTCTGTACGCGTTTCCAATGACGCTGGTTCATAGGTGGCTCTGTTAGTGCTGCTGTTGGGATTTTTGGTTCAAGAATCAAATTGATTCTTTTAAAGGCAATGAGGGGCAAGCCCATTCCCATAGCGATTTTCTCTATGTCTCTTTCAGAAACTTTAAATACATAATTACCTACAATCTCAAAGGAAAACCTATTTTTCCATATTTTATTGATAAGGAGAGGATCAATTCTATCCAGTACGTTTTTCAGAAATAAAAGGGTAGGCATTTTAGAAAGAACATCTATGGGCTCGATGAGGATAGCCGCCTTCTTCGCACATCTGATCATTTCATAAAGCCCTAGAAAGGCTCTCGGAAAATGATGAAACGCTTCCTTACAAAAAACATAGTCGAAAGTATCTGCTGGGTAGTCAATGGCTTCTACATTGATAGTCTTGTATTGATCGATAAGTCCAGCTATTTTTGCTTCCTTCAAGAAAAACTCTGATATATCAGAAGCAACTGCTTGCTGTTTTTGATTAAGCAAGTAATTAGCTTCTAACCCATTGTAATCGCCCACAGTAAGCCAGCTAGCAGGTGTTTGTAAAAAAGGAGAGAGTTGATCAAGTGTTTGTTTAATTAGTTGATATTGAAGACATGATTGGTGCTTAATATGAAATAGCCTCGCCTCTACTTCTTCTGTTCGCTCATTGAAATTACGTTTGTGTGCTTCGTAGCTATTCTCAATATGACTCATCGTGTTTTACAAAGGATTCAAAATGAGAAGCAAAAATAAGGGGATGTTTCATAAATAAAAAACTTAGAAAACATTCTTCTTCGACGGTATCAATACAAAAAGTGATGTGGTAGCCTAGATTCTTATCTGAATCTTCACTATCGCATCACTTTGTCTGCTTAGATCAGTCGCTCTTATTTCTTGGTGATCCCGCTGGGGCTCGAACCCAGGACCCTATCCTTAAAAGGGATATGCTCTACCAACTGAGCTACGGAATCTTATCGGCTAATGATTGCTTTTGTAAGCATATTTACCTTAATTGCGTTGCAAAATTAAAGTATTGGTTAGAAACTTCCAAGCCTCTGTGAGAAAAAATAACTTTTTTCTACTAATATTGTTTGTGCTTTCTTTGCAAGATGTTGCTGGTCAGATAGTTAATGATACAAAGAAAAGAGCAGATGCGTTCTTTTACCAACAGCAATATCCAGAAGCGCTATCCTTGTATGAAGAAATATTCGAGCAAAAGGGAAAAGCCTCTGAAAGTATGTTACTTAAGATGGCTTACATAACGGAAAGACTACAAGACTATCCCAAAGCAATTTACTATCTCTATTGTTATCAACAACGCCTCCCTAATAGAGAAAACCTTCTCTACATAGAAGAACTAGCTAATAAATATGCCTTAGAAGGCCATGACCTAACCGACCGTAGTTATTTTTATCTTATCTACCAGCAGTATTATACCATTTTAGTAGGTGTTTTTACGTTGATCTGCCTACTCCTCTTCTATACATTTGTCATAAAAAACTGGCAACAACGCCTTCCTACCCGTTATGGTATTGTAATAGTTTTGATAGTACTTATAGGTTATGTGTTATTCAATGTTGTAGCGCTTCCTCAAAAAGCTATTATTGCAGAAGACCATACTTTACTTATGCAGGATGCTTCTTCAGGTGCTCCCATTATAGAAGTTCTTTCAAAAGGGCATGGCTTAGAAGTATCAGGCCAACAAGATGTGTGGCTAGAGGTATCTCGTGGGGCTCAAAAAGCCTACGTGAAGCGTTCAAAGGTATATTTATTGAAGCCTATTTTCTAAATTAGAAAGAAGTACGAAGTGCAAACTTAAATACCCAGTTATCAGCCATCGTTGGATGCCTGTAAGGTCCATAACGATAAAACACACCTCCTCCTATATCAATGTAAAATAAACCTAAGTATTTGAGTTGTAAGAGACGATCAATTTCTAACCCTGACTCTAAAAAACCTTCAGAGAAGTCTTGTATAGCAATTTCCTCGTGAAGCGCAGGCTGATCAATCGCACCAATGGCGGTATTGTGTACAATAATGAAATGAGGACGAAACCGTTCCCCTCTAAAGAATAAAGTCCCAAAGTTATGACGATAAAACAAAGCTATATAACGTTCTGCAGTAAACTCATATAAATCGGCAGTCTGAAAACTATGATCTACAATGTAAGGAATACTAGAAGTGTTAGAGCCATAGAGATTGAATAGTTTAGGGTAAGGTAATGAAGTATTTAACCAACCACCTTGTAGGCGCAGATGGCTTTCTCCAAGCTTCCTGAATCTAACTTGGTGCTCGAAGAGCATCTCGATTTTATGATAGTTAAAAGGACTATCCCACCATCCCTCTATTCCTCTTGCATAACGAAGGCTAACAATAGGAAAGCCAGTACCAATTAATTGCTTTCTTCCGGCAACCTTAATGTAAGATTGTTTGTGGTGATAGGTAAGCTGTATAGTTGCTTCAGTAAAATCGAATGAACGCGAAGGAATATCTGTAGCGACATAGCGGTAAGGATAGCCTGGCTCAACGATCGTATGTTGTAGACCCACCTTCATCTGGACATACCGCATAGGACGAAAGCGTAGAAAGGTCTCGTAAAGACGCGTTCTATCCATCCGAGCGATTAAAAATGACCTAAATTGCCTATTAAGCCGGTCAACACTACCAGAGAGTGCACTTTGGGCAGGCTCAAAGACATCTTCTTGATACTGAAAGCCTACTTGTACATCTTTAGGCTCGTAAAGCGATACTAAAAGTGATCCACCATACTTCCAAAGACGGTCATTAGTACCGTAAGCAAAATAACCTCCTAGGGTAAATCGCTCAGAAAGTCTAGGGTTTGTATACAAGCCTAAGCCTACGCGAAAGCCCTCAAATTCATTAAAATCTAGGAGGGTTTCAAGAGGTATATCTAAAATCTTAAAAATAGGAATTTTACCAAAAGTAGCAATGTCTACGATGTCTGCTACCACTTCAAAATTGGTTTCTTGCCTAAGGCTATCTAAGAAGCGAAAGGTTTCTTTCTCTTTAGTGTTAAGCGTATCAAAACGATTATTGGTCCAAAAAAGTGTATCTTTTTCAGAAGCCCGCGGAAGAATCTCAAAAGTAACCTCATCAAAATCTCCTCTATCGAGTGGGGTGTCAAGTTGAATGTCTTGAAGATAGCTCTGGCTAATAAGCTGTAGCTTACGATTGGCAATGGTAGTACTATTGAAAGTAAACTCAGTATCTAATTCAGTTGGAAACCAAGCTTTATTCCCAATAAACCTATACTTTTGCTCTATTTTGAAACTAACGAGCTCTTTTGGCGCCGCAGAGCTAGCCACTACATTTTGCACTGCGTAGCGGTTCGTATTAATATAAACGATGCCTTGCAAACCCAAGAAGTTCTTTTTTGGGAAAGGTCTAAAAGAAATAACATAAATAGTATCGACTTTTCGGTACAGGGTATCCTCTAATGTGAAGTCGTACAGATTAAAAGTTCCTTTACTAACAGGATTGAGGTACTCTTTATCAAGTATATTAATATAGTCGCCGTAAAACGAAAATGGCTGAAAGTCAGTAGCGATAGAAGCAAAGTTAGGGTCTTTAAATCCTGAAAAGCGATTAGCAATTACTGTTTCTTTACTGTAAGAGGGCCTTCTAAACTTTCTTTCGGAGATATTTTCGGCCATGAATAAATGTTGCTTAGCAAAAAATTGAAGCGCGCTTATCTCCGTACTATCCTTTAATTGTATTTCTTCATCAGGCGAAATCACCTGTAAATTACTGTACAACTTATTGTAGCTTCTATAGCGAAAGGAAGTAATATTTTCGGGATTGTTACTACGCTTATTAGCTACTGCGCGGCGTATAATACGATGAGCAGGATTTTCATTAGTAGTGATAACGACTTCACCCAGTAGGCTCTCTTTCTCATTTAGATAAATGATGCCATCTGAGGGAAAGGTACTTCTGGTAAAAGTACGCGCCTCATAACCAACAAAGCTAAAACGAACCACTTGGATAGTACCTTCGAAACGAATAGTATACTTACCGTTGATGTCTGTAGTAGTACCATAAGCATTGTCGTTCACTACTACATTTACAAACGGAAGCGGTGTTTTTGTAGCAGCATCGAGCACCCTACCATATTGTACTTCTTGCGCAAAGCAAGGGTGTATAAGCAAGAAAAGACTGTACAACCAGTACTTCATATCTCTTAAACGTCGATACGTCTATTTTATTAACTCTATTTCATTAAACAAACGTTTGACTCTATTTATAGCACTCGTACCTGCTTTTCTTCCCAATAGATACCAGTATCCATCTCCGTGATTGATATAGTACCCTTCTCGACGAGGAGGCTTTGTGGAAGCTTGCTCCTCTTGTAACGTGAGCGTGTGCAGTTCTACCATCAGTTGATGAAAAGTTGACCAAGCTACTTTCTTTTTGGTAGTATTAGAAGCCATCAATATAGTCACTTCTCTTGTAGAGAAACGAGGACGCAGGATAATGTGTTGCTTTTTTGAATTATTAAAAACTGCTAAAAACTGAATCTCAGTAAGCCCACCAGACTCATTAAGCTCATGAGCAGCTTGTAAAAGCGCTTGAAAAGTCATTTCCCAAGTGGTGACCTCACGAGGAAATAACGTTTCTTTCTCATCAGTAATAACTGCCAAATAATCCTGTCCTTGCGGAGAATCTACCCAAGTGGTTTGTTGTAAAAGATTTTGAAGGGCTTTTACCCAAGTGTTCGGTAGCGTTCCTTCCCAGTCGAAATCATCCTCAATCGAAAAACCTTCAGCGATGATTTCCTCTTCTGTGAGTGAGGCTCTGCTAAAGTAATGAAGACGAACTTGTACACTCAACTTATTTGTTAAAAAGTGTACCAGTACAATACATTGATAACAGTAGGGAGGTGGTGTGTGAGGAGCCGTCTGAAACTGAATGGTGAAGTGAGACCACATAGCTTACCGTAGTTTTTCATTATTTTGATGCCTTTCTTTATCTCTATTTGTCTTCTTTGCTAAATTTTTTTGCAATGCTTCTGTCAAATTGATGTTCGTTTGATTAGCTAAACATATCAGGACAAAGAGTACATCTGCCATTTCATCGGCTAAGTCGTAGGTAACACCCTCTTTAAAAGACTGTTCACCATAAACACGCGCCATAATACGAGCTACTTCACCTACCTCTTCCATTAAAATGGCTGTATTGGTTAGTTCGTTGTAATATCTTATACCAATGGTATTAATCCATTCATCTACTTTTGCTTGTGCTTCGTCAAGGGTCATTTCTACTTTTATTTGATAGGGTTGAAATATAAAATGTTTATCTTTAAAAGATTCACAAATTAAGTATGTAAGTTAAATAAACTTAGTAATGTCTGCCACTTTTTTCCAAGATGTATATGAAGTAGTAAAGCTAATTCCTAAGGGGAGAGTAACCAGCTACGGTGCTATTGCACACTACTTAGGGTCGAAGTTAAGTGCTCGTATGGTAGGATGGGCGATGAATGCAGCCCATACGTTGAAAGAGGTACCAGCACACCGTGTAGTTAATAGGAAGGGTGTACTGACAGGCAAGCACCATTTTGATACGCCTACTACTATGCAACATTTACTAGAAGAAGAAGGAGTGACTATTGTGGATGATCAGATACAATGCTTTGAGGATGTTTTCTGGGACCCTGCTCAAGAATTATTATAAAGCCTTTAGATACAGCAAGGAGGTAGTACAGACAGTACAAAAATTTTAGTATGAAAAAAGGATACCCCTAAGGAACATTGTAAATAGTAAATTATTTTAGCATCTTAACTCAACCATTGTTTCATCAAATAAAAATGATATGCGTTTAGAGATAAAAAAAGAAGGGGGCTTTACCTACATAGAAGAAGGGGAGGGAGAAGTAATGTTACTTTTGCATGGGCTATTTGGAGCACTAAGTAACTGGCGTGAAGTAGTGAAGGCATTCTCTCCCAATTATCGCGTATTAATTCCAATGATGCCCATCTACGAGATGCCGATAAAAACTGCTGGTGTAGGTACACTGACAGATTTCATCGAGTCTTTTGTAGCGCATAAGCAACTACGTGATCTTCTTATTCTAGGAAACTCATTGGGAGGTCATATAGGCATCACTTATACCTTGAGAAACCAAGAAAACGTAAGAAGACTGGTACTGACAGGAAGCTCTGGTTTATTTGAAAACTCTATGGGAGGCTCTTATCCAAAAAGAGGTAACTATGATTATATAAGAGAAAAAGTACAGTACACTTTTTACGATCCAGAGACCGCCACCGAAGAGCTTATAGATGAAGTGTTCGGCTTAATGAAAAGTATACCGAAATGCATGCGCATTGTCGCCATTGCCAAATCGGCACAGCGACATAACTTGGCTAAAGAGCTACCTACCATTCAAGTACCTACACTACTAGTTTGGGGGCTTAATGATACAATTACTCCTCCGTTGGTAGCGTATGAATTTGAAAAGTTGATCCCCAATGCCACGTTGAAGTTTATAGATCATTGTGGCCATGCCGCTATGATGGAACACCCTGAAAAATTCAATCAAATTTTGAGACAATATCTTGAATCTGATGTTTTAGTATAAACTTCTTAGTAAATAGAAAACTTACATAAGCAGTAATAAGCTCATCAAAAACTTGATAAGCATCACAAAACCATCTATTTTAAGAGTAAGTCTTATTTAACTCAGTACGCCAGCATGATTGCATACGAACTTATTGATAAAACGATTCCCAAAGTACAGCCCAGCGATACAATCCAAGATGTGATTAATTGGACAGAAGAACTTAAAGTGAGCCAATTACCTACTGTTAATGAAGAAGGCATATTCATTACACTCTTGGATGAAGATACACTTTATAATCATCCCAATGCAACACTACCTGTTGAGAGCCTCCCACTGCTACAACAGTCTACGCACTACGTAAAAGCAGATCAACACTACTTAGATCTACTGCGCTTGGCGCATCAACAAAACTTAGAGGTCATTCCAGTAATAGATGAAACGGGGAGGCTCCTAGGATCAGTGAGAATACAAGATGTAGTGCAAGAAATCGCTAAGACGTACGCTGTACAGCAGCAAGGAGGTATTTTAGTGCTTGCTATGCAAGAAAGAGACTACTCACTTGCTGAGATCAGTCGCTTGGTAGAGTCTAACAATGCCAAAGTACTAAGCTCGTTGATCGAGTTTAATGAACATAATAAATTAGAGATTCTAGTAACGCTAAAAATTGATCAGATAGACCTAAGCCATATTGTAGCTACTTTTGAGCGATTTAACTATAAAGTACAGGCCAAATTCCAGACTACTGAATTAGTAAATGTTGACCAAACACGCCTAGACCTCCTTCTTAAGTATTTAGAAATGTAAATTCAATGAAGATTGCTGTACACGGCAGAAACTTTCGTTCTGAAGCATTTACGTCCATTCAACAAATGTTCGACAAACTCCATGAGCTTGGCTTTGAGGTAATGGTTTCCGAAGGTTTTCAGCCTTTTCTTAATGAAGTAGGTATTCAGAGGTCTAATGAGGTGGTTTACAGTGAAGATAGCGAGCTGAAGGAAGTAGACTTTCTTTTCAGCGTGGGCGGCGACGGTACAATGCTCGAATCAATCACACAGATTAGAGAGAAAGAAATCCCTATTTTAGGAATTAACACCGGTAGGTTAGGCTTTCTCGCTACTACTTCAACCAACGATATTAGTGCGGCAATTAATAGTATTGCCAGTGGACACTACCACTACGACGCTCGCTCCCTGATTCATTTAGAATCTAACCAAGATATATTTAATGGACTTAATTTCGGCCTAAATGAGTTCACAGTAACTAAGCGCGATTCCTCCTCTATGATTGTTGTACATACCTACATTGATGGTGAGTACCTCAACTCTTATTGGGCAGATGGTCTTATTATTTCTACACCTACTGGTTCTACAGGATATTCGCTAAGTTGTGGTGGTCCGGTGGTATTACCTCAATCTAGTAATTTTATCATTACGCCCGTAGCGCCCCATAATCTTACCGTACGTCCCATGATTATCTCTGATTCTAGTATCATTTCTCTCGAAGTAGAAGGGCGAAGCAAAAATTTTTTGATTTCGTTAGACTCTCGTTCCAAAGTAATTGACTCAAGTGTGCAGCTAGCCATCAGTAGGGAAGCTTTTAGAGTAAGATTAATAAAACTTAATGAAAATAATTTTTTGAATACACTCAGAAATAAACTAAATTGGGGTTTAGATGCTAGAAACTGATCTTTTCTAGCATCAATTTTGTTATTATAGAATTGCTTTTAATTAATGAACATTAATTCCATATATTCGTAAGTATAACTACTCGATCATTTCGTTAAAAGGTGTGCGTAACATGAAAAAAATTAATCTTCTGGTATTTGCCATTATGCTCTTATGTGTATGGCAGGTATCTGCTCAAAAATCAGATGAATATTGGTATGCAGGAGGAGGAATAGGCATTGCCAACTACTTTGGTGATTTAGCGCCTACGGATGACTTGGGGAGCACAAACTTGAGTTTTACTCGTCCCAGCTTCAATGCCTTTATTGGCAAACGCCTCAACCAATATGTTTCTGTAGAGGCAGAGTTGGCTTACCAACGCTTAATTGCCTCTGATTTCGAAAATGCTGATCCGAGGAATGTACAGCATCGTTACAGATACTTACGAAATGCTAACTTCAGAAATGATATTTTTGAATTTGATGTTCGACTCACCATTGATCTAATCCCTTCTCGAAGAGAATACTATAGAAGAGCAAGATATCGCCCTTACTTATTTGCAGGAATTGGCGTTATCTACCATAATCCTCGTGGACAAACAGTAGGCGGCGATTGGGTGCGTTTACAACCTCTGCGTACAGAAGGGCAAGGCTTACAAGAAGGAGCTGCTGCACAAGCAGCCGGAGTAGATTATCCTGATCGACCCTATTCATTAATACAACCTACTATTCCTTTGGGTGTAGGGCTAAAATATAAGATTAATGATAGAATAGATCTTGCTTTCGAGGTAGGTTACCGTTATCTTTTCACTGACTACATCGATGATGTAAGTGGGGTATATGCAGATGCTTCAGATTTAGCATCGCAAGTAGGAAATACTTCTGTAGAGCTAGCAAATCGCACCGTAGAGACAGTTGATCCAATTAGTGGAGATGTAAGAAACTTCCAACCAGTGGCAGAAGGAATAGGCGGACTAACAACAGATGCATTAGGGCGCCCCACTGTAGTGGGATTTGGTAATGTTGGTGATCAACGAGGAGAGTCAAACGACTTAGATATTTATATAGTAACAGGCTTCAAACTACACATTATCCTTAACACGGGTGTGAAGTGTCCAAAGTTTAGAAGATAAGCAAGTTACTTGGCTTAATATTTGACACCTTGCCACCGTATTCCCTGTAAAACGGTGGCATTCTTATAATACACTCAAAGAGCATGCGATATTCTATTGTACTAGCGCTTCTGTTAGTTGTAAACACTACTAATGTTTTCGGACAAAGAGATGAGTTTGGTTTTCAAGCAGGTGCTATGAATTACCAAGGCGAGCTTTCCGAATACCTCAATTACCAATCTCCTTCTTTTACGGCAGGAGCCTTTTTTAGACAGAATTGGAATGAAGCAGTATCTACACGTTACTCTTTTGCAATTGGACAGATTCGAGAGAGTGATACTGCTGAAGATGATCTATTTGCACAACAACGTAACCACAGCTTCAACAATACAATTGTAGAGGTGGCTATACAAGCAGAGTATAACTTCTTCCATTTTAGGAATCCTACACAGCCTCAACTATGGACACCCTACATCTTTGGAGGAATTGCTGGCTTTAAAATGTCTCCCGAAGCCAGTTCTCCTAATTATTCTCTTTATCAAATAGCATTACCATTTGGTGTAGGAATGAAGTTCGTAGCAGGTGAAAACTGGAACATTGGTCTTGACTTTGGGGCAAGAAAAACGTTTACAGATTTCTTAGATGATGTAGAGGTACGACAAGGTAGAGACCCACGCTACTACGAAGGAAACCCTTATGACAGAGACTGGTACTTCTCGACGAACATTACTGTAAGCTATACGATTTATACCAAACCATGTCCCCGCTTTTATAAATTTTAATACCTACTTTCCTTGTAAAATAACTGAATTCGAGGCAAATTTGTAAATTATGACTTCGTTCTAGAAGTGCGCATTGGGTATGAAAGACAAAATAGATAAAAAGAAGCTACCAAAACATATTGCCATTATTATGGATGGCAATGGAAGATGGGCAAAAAAAAGGGGAGCAGCACGTGTATTTGGTCATAAAAATGCTATACAGGCTGTAAGAGATGTGACAGAGGGATGTGCAGAGCTTCAAGTAGATTATCTTACGCTTTATGCTTTCTCTACAGAAAACTGGTCAAGACCCCGAATAGAAGTAGATGCCTTAATGAAGCTTCTAGTGAAAACGATTCGTAAAGAAACAGAGACGTTGCTAAAAAATAACGTGAAATTACAAGCCATTGGTGACTTGACTACATTACCAGAAGTATGTCAGAAAGAGCTTATGGAGGCTATGGCAATTACAAAAACAAATACAGGCCTGACACTGATACTAGCACTGAGCTACAGCGGAAGATGGGATATTCTACAAGCTACGCAAAAGGTAGCACAAGAAGTAAAGGCAGGAAGGATAGATCCTACAGATATCAATAACGATCTACTCGAACAGTATCTTTCTACCTATCAAATTCCCGAGCCGGCCCTTTTAATCAGAACTAGTGGCGAAAAGCGTATCAGTAACTTTATGCTATGGCAATTGGCTTATACAGAGTTATATGTAACAGACATGATGTGGCCAGATTTCCGTAAAAAACACTTAATAGAAGCGATACGAGATTACCAAAGACGTGAACGTAGATTTGGTAAGATCAGTGAACAGATAAAAGCGATCAGCGAATGAAAAGATTATCAGCCGTATTACTAGTATTCATTACTTCTTTTCTGAGCTATCACTCAACCACCTATGCACAGAGTGACCAGCAAAAAGAATACAACATCAAAGAAATTACTGTAAGTGGGATACAATTTTTAGACCCCAATGCCATTATTAATCTATCGGGATTAAAGGTAGGCGACAAGTTACGTATTCCAAGTACAGATGCTGCTACTGCCATCAAAAAGTTATGGAAAACAGGCCTATTTGGTGATGTAAGTGTAACAATTGCTAAAGTAGAGGGTGACGATATTTTCCTTGATATTAATCTTCAAGAACGCCCTAAAGTAACGAGAATCTCTTTTGATGGAGTACGTAAAGGGCAACAAACTACACTCAGTGAGAAACTAGGCACGATTAAGGGAACTGTGGTATCAGATGCTACCTTGAAAAATGCTGAGTTAACCATCAAAAAATATTACGCCGAGAAAGGATATTACAACTCTACCGTAAAAATTATCCAGACCAAGGATACACTATTAAGAAATGGTGTAGCCCTTGATTTTTACGTAGATAAGGGCCCTAAAGTAAAAGTAAAAAGCATTAATATTGAAGGGAACACGAAGATAGCAGACAAAAAGATTCGTAAAAAGATGAAGATTAAGGAAAAGAAGCCTGTACAAATCTTTACGAGTTCAAAGTTTGTAAGAAAAAAGTTTGAGGAGGATAAAGCAAAAATTGTTGATTTTTTAAACAATAGAGGCTATAGAGATGCACGTATTACAGAAGATACTGTCTACAGTGTTAATCGAAAGAGAGTAAATATAAGCTTAACGCTACAAGAAGGAACCAAATATTACTTTAGGAACATTACTTGGACGGGCAATTACAAATATACTGATGAGGCACTGGGCCGTGTACTAGGGATTAAAAAAGGAGACGTATACAATAAAAAAGAGCTAGAAGAACGACTCAACTTCAGCTTTACACAGCAAGATGTATCATCGCTCTATATGGACGATGGTTACCTCTTTTTCCGTATCAATCCTATAGAAGTAGCAGTAGAAGGAGACTCTATTGATGTAGAGATGCGCATATATGAAGGGCCACAAGCCAATATTGATGCTATCTACATCAACGGTAATACACGCACAAGCGACCATGTAATTCAACGAGAAATTAGAACGATTCCTGGCCAGAAATTTAGTCGTCAAAATATTATCAGAACGCAGCAAGCCTTGTCGCAACTTGGCTATTTTGACCCAGAGAAAATTCAAATAGAGCCTGTTCCACATATTGAGACTGGAACAGTTGATATTATCTACAACTTAGAAGAGCGACCAAGCGATCAATTAGAGCTCTCTGGAGGATGGGGTGGTGCTATTGGCTTTGTAGGAACACTGGGCGTAGTTTTTAATAACTTCTCTATACGCAAGGCAGGAAGGCTTTCTAATTGGCGACCAGTTCCTACTGGTGATGGGCAGCGCTTAGCAGTTAGGGTGCAAGCAAACGGACGTCAGTTTCAAACCTATTCCTTGACTTTTACAGAGCCTTGGCTAGGAGGGAAAAAGCCTAATTCTTTTACTGTAAACTTAAGCCATTCTGTACAACGTCGTGTTATTAATGGAGAAGTAATAGGGACTTTACTTGTAACGGGCGCTACAGTGAGTTTAGGAAGAAGGCTGAAGAAACCAGACGACTATTTTGTACTAAGTAATGCGATCAGTTATCAGGCTTATCAGCTAGACAACTTTGCTGTCTTTAGTAGTGATTTTACTGATGGCGTATCTAACAATATTAATTTTAACACTACTATTTCTAGAAATAGTATCAACAACCCTACATTTCCACGAAGTGGCTCTTCGGTATCATTAAGTGTATCACTTACCCCTCCGTTTTCGCTGTTTGACAATATAGAAGGAAGACAAGGATATGAAGAGCAAGAGCCTGCTGAGCGCTTCCAATGGATCGAATACCATAAATGGATGTTTGATGCCTCTTTCTTTACACCAGTAGCAGGTAAATTAGTGCTCAATACGCGCGTTCACTTTGGTTTCTTAAACGCCTACAATAGAGACAAGGGCGTAGGGCCTTTTGAGCGGTTTACGATGGGAGGCGCTGGACTAGCTGGACAAAACTTCATATTGGGTACAGATATTATCGGTTTAAGGGGTTACCAAGATAACTCTATTGTACCTATTGCTTTCTCTGATGATGATACAGGGGGGACAGTCTTCAATAAATATGTGATGGAGTTTCGTTATCCTATCTCGCTTAATCCAGCCGCTACTATATTTATACTTGGCTTCTTAGAGGGTGGAAATAACTGGGGTAGCTTCGACCAATTCGATCCATTCAATGTGTATCGCTCTGCTGGTTTTGGTGCAAGGATTTTCATGCCTGCTTTTGGTTTAATAGGACTTGACTACGGTATTGGGTTTGATGATGTACCAGGTAGCCCTGAAGCCAACGGTCCACAGTTCCACTTTACAATTGGTCAACAAATACGTTAATTCACAAAGGATTTTTTAAGGTATGAAGCAAGTAGTTTGTCTTTTGACTTTTTGTCTTTTTTTTCAGGTGGGAGCAGCACAGAAGTTTGGTTTCATCGATGGAAACTTTATATTGAATAAGATGGAGTCTTATAGAAAAGCACAAAGCGAACTAGACAACTTTTCTAAAAGGGCTGAGACGGAAGTGCAGGTGAAGTTTAAGGAAGTAGCCGATATGAAATTGAAATACCAAGCAGAAGAACTAGTGCTGACAGATGAGATGAAAAGGGAACGCCAATTAGAGATTGAAAAAAAGGAAAAAGAAGCACAAGAGCTTCAGCAAAAGACATTTGGCTACGAAGGACTGCTTTATCTCAAAAAGAAAGAACTAATTGGACCTGTTTTAGAAGAGCTAAATAAGGCTGTAGAGAAAGTAGCTCGTAAGCAGGCTTTACAAGTAGTGTATGATAAGTCGAGCGACTTTATAATTGTATACCTAGACCCACGCCACGATTACACAGAGTATGTGTTGGAAGAGCTAGGTTTAGGAAATCCAGAAGATAATCCTAGAGAAAATGCCAATAGGCCTTAATCTTGTTAAGATAGTATTATAGAGATGAATAAAATAAATGTTAAAATAAAAATGAAAAAGAGTATATCCACAGTATTACTGATAGCAATGATTGTGTTTGGGGCACAAGCACAGCAAAAAATAGGTTATTTTGATGCTAACTATGTAATGCCTCAGTTGCCAGAAGCAAAGGCTGCACAAACAGAATTGAAAACCTACGCCACTAAATTGCAAGAAGATTTAGCTACTAAAGAGCAAGAGTTTAAAGAAAAATATCAAAAGTATTTGCAAGAAGCGACTACTATGCCTGATCCTACACGTGAGGCATACGAAAAAGAACTGCAAGCCCTTCAGAAACAGATCGCTGATTTTCAACAAAGTGCTGAAAAGTCAATTCAAGAAAAGCAGCAAGCCCTTATGAATCCTATCTACGTAAAGGTAGAAAACACATTAAAAGAGGTAGCAAAAGCAAATGGCTACGCTTATATTATTCGAAGAGAGGCCCTACTATATGAGCCTGAAGGCGGTAAGGATGATATTTCTCCTTTAGTACTGAAAAAATTGGGCATTACACCCGCTCCTGTTACTGATAATAAATAACCTTGTTAGCAATATTTTTTCCACAGCCCCAGTAGGGGCTTTTTTTATATAAGTTGCTTTTCTGATGCAGTTTCCTCTCCCTTTGCAACCTGGCGATACCGTTCTATTTATTGCTCCAGCTTCTTGTGTAGACTTCAATCATCTAGTATTTGCAAGAGAAGTACTAAACAATTGGGGACTAGAAATAATAGATAGTCCTTTACTCGCTAAAAAACACTATCGTTTTTCAGGAATTTTGAAGGATAGAGTGAGTGAATTTCAGGAGGCCCTTGATAACCCCAATATCAAAGCAATTATGTGTGTGAGAGGTGGGTATGGCATGGTACAGCTCATAGACGCACTTGACTTTGGAGTCTTTCTAAAGCAACCCAAATGGATAGTAGGTTTTAGTGATATTACTGTTTTATCTACGCACTTAGCAGGGCTAGGGGTAGCTACTATTCACGGCAGTATGCCTCTTTTCTTTTCTGAGAATACCCCTCGTAGCCTCTATACGCTTAAGGCAGCTTTATTTGGAGAAAATTGGCGCTATAAAATAGCAGCAACAACTTCTAATAAAGTAGGGATAGAAAGAGGGACACTGATAGGAGGGAATCTGTGTACATTACAAGGTTTAATTGGTACCTCCTCTGATTTCCAACCACAGGGAAAAATACTTTTTTTAGAAGAAGTTAACGAGCCACTCTATAAAATTGATAGAATGCTACGTCATTTACATAGAGCAGGGAAATTAAAAACGCTCCAAGGCCTCATCATAGGGCAGTTTTCTGGAATAGATCCAAAAGACTCTTTCGGAAGTAGTGTATATGAGATAATAAGAGAATTAACAAATGTCTACAGCTATCCTATCTGTTTTGATTTCCCAGTTGGACACGAGGCAGATAATCTAGCGCTTGTATGTGGGCAAGAAGTGATATTACAAGTAGAAGAACAAGAAGTGACCTTACAGCCCAATTAGGTTTTATGCCTTAAATCTTCTATAATTCTTTTTAGCTCCTCTATCTCTGTATCTTTACCCTTAATCGTATCAAGTAGTAGATTTTCTTTGTTTTTGAACTTTTCTAAGGCTACACGCAAGTCTTCCTGCTGTTTTTCTACTTGGGTATTCTTGTCATTAGCAGTATCGAGTGCTTCTTGCAGGCGTGTCTTTTGGTCTCTCAAGATGCGTTCTTTCTGATAAATTTCTTCAATACGGGCATCGTACTCCTCTTTAAGCTTACTAAGTGCATCTGATTTTTCTTTTTCGCGTTTTTCTAAGGTTTCTTGCGTGGTAGCGAGCTCTTCCATATTTTGGCGCATTTCCTCTTCTTGTGCGCGCATCTGTTGTGCATACTCCTTGGCATCTTCCAGCAATTGTTTGGTATTTTCGTTCATGCGCACGGTGGCAATGGTAGAGGCAACCATACCCGCGATACGTTGAGCAAAAGCCAGCTCATAGTCAGCTAATTGGTTAAAAGAAGCCAGTTCAATAGCCCCATAGACTTCCTTCTCGCTAATTAGTGGGATAATAAGTAATACACTAGGTGGTGCGTCTCCCAGGCCAGAAGTAATCTCTATATAGTTATCAGGAACGTCTGTCAAATAGATAATGTCCTTCTCGCTTACCGCTTGTGCTAGTAAGCCCTCTTCAAGGGTAATTGTTTTTTCTTCATACCTTCTTCTGTCGAAAGCGTAAGCAGCATTAATTTGTAAAGAAAATTGATCTTTTTGCTGATTACTTACAATAGAGAAGAAAGCGCCTTGGTTGACACCAAGGTAGGTAACCAAGTTGTATATAATTTGATAGGCAAATTCATCGAATTCGTCAAAATTGGCGCGTAAAATATCATTAAATAGGGTGACTCCTTCATTGGTCCAACGGCGACGCTGGCTTTCTTCATCTACTTTACGTAAGTTATCCCTCATACCCAACAGTGCCTCTGCCAGCTTATCATCATCGCCTTTTTTATTAAAAGGGACATCAAATTTAGCATCACCAATGGCTAAGGCAAAGCTAGAAGCAGCTCTTAGATTTTCTGAAAGAAGATTAATATTTTGTGTAATACGACCAATTTCTCCCTTCTGTTTAATATCTATTTTAGTGTTAAAATCACCTTTCGCAAGCTTTTGGGTAGCTTTCTCAATTTTACGAACAGGCTTTACAAAACTCTGAATAAGTTGATAGAAAGCGATGCTAAATAATAGTATATAGAGGAGAAAAAAAACAAAAATGGTGACATCAGTACGCTCTTTATGTGAAAGGAAGCGACCTAAGTAAAAATCACTTAACTCTGAGTTTTGAATAAATAGATTAAGCGTATTATCTCGTATATAGCCCATAGCTTCTTCACGAACTTTATTGGGTACTTTTCTCACTTGATAAGAAACTTTTCCTTCATCAGTGACCGTACTGTCTATTTGCGTAATAAGCGGCTGCTGATTAAGCACAGTAAAAAGGTTTTCTCTGTAGGAGCGCCATAATGTTTTTACTTCTATCAATTTAGTACGTACCTCGTCAGTAGTAGGGGTAACAGTCAACTGATGTTCTGCTAAAGAAATATCTCCTCCTTCCTCTAGGATGCTGAGGTTGTAGTCGTGTTTAGTAATTGAAGATTGAAGTTCTTTTTTCCTGGCTTCGTTACCAGAAAAAACGCTTGAAGCCAAAAAGCTTAGCTTTTGAGAAACTACTTCATTTCGGCGAGCTACCTCTACAGTAAGTGCATTGCGACTTAGTTGGCGATTTGAATAGAAAACAAATAAGACGTTGGCAATAGTAAGTAAACTTAAAAGAAGAATGATTAGTGTAGTCTTCGTTTGAATAGAGAAAAGCTCAATACGTAATTTTCCTTTTCTGTTCTTTGCCATAAGCGTTACTTAGAGGTTATACTTGTAAGCGCAAGATTTGATCCACCAAAATATGAAAAAAAGTGCTCCAAACTAAGTTTTTAGAAGAAAAAGGTAAGATGGCACACATTTTATTGAGGAAAAGTGTATTTTTATCTTGAGCACTAAAAATGCTGGTAATGAAGAGAAAAAACTATATCATTTGTTTGTTTTACTGCCTGATGGGTTACTTGTCTGCGCAAGCGCAAGTAGATAAAAAGCAATATCTCATTGGTAACTGGAAGCTTACAAAACTAGAAATACCCACCATGGAGCAAGCTATTCAGCAAGCTTCCCCTAATGAACGAGCGCAGTTAAAACAAGAGTTGGCCACCATGATGCGTTATGCCTTCTTCGAATTCAAAGCAGATGGCACTTATCATATTATATTTGGTGGTGATGACGAGAAAGGGAAGTGGCGTCTTAATCCATATGGCTCTAAGCTCTATATCCAGCGTCGTACAGCAGAAGGTACTTATGAAGAGGAAGATCAAATAGGAGTAGAGGTATTAGAAAAAAAGTCCTTGATTATTCTGAATGAGTACGATACAGGAGAAGTTATCAGAATGGCCTTGGTAAAATGAATTACTTTACATAATGAAAAAAATACTCATCACGGGCGCAAACGGCTTGCTAGGACAAAAACTTGTAAAACTCATTGCTGAAAAAGAAGCCTACACGCTTATGGCGACCTCTCGGGGAAAATGCAGACTCCCTAAGGGGAATTATACTTTTACATCACTAGACGTTACTTCTCCTGACGAAATACAAAAAATCATCAGCCAATATCAACCTGATTACTTGATCCACACGGCCGCTATGACACAAGTAGATGCCTGTGAGCAACGATCAGCAGATTGCTGGCAGCAAAATGTAAAAGCCGTCACTTACTTGACAGAAGCTTGCAAGCAATACAACGTGTTTTTCCTACACTTGTCTACTGACTTTATTTTCGATGGAGAAGCAGGCCCTTATGACGAAGAAGCTACTCCTGCTCCTATCAGCCATTATGGGGAGAGTAAGCTTGCTTCCGAACAAATCGTAAAAGAAAGTGGTCTACCTTGGGCCATTGTGAGAACAGTACTCGTTTATGGCATTGTACCCGATATGAGTAGAAGTAATATTATACTTTGGGTGAAAAAGTCACTCGAAGAAAATAAAACTATCAAGGTGGTGAACGACCAGTGGCGTACTCCTACGCTAGCAGAAGATTTGGCACTAGGCTGCTATTTGATCATAGAGAGAAACGCACAAGGTGTTTTCAATATTGCTGGAAAAGATTTCTTGACGCCTTACGAAATGGCGCTAAAAACAGCGCAATGCTTTGCCTTAGATGCTACTCCTATACAAAAGGCAGATGCTTCCACTTTTAAACAACCTGCTAAAAGACCTCCCAAGACAGGATTTATCATTGATAAGGCTATCAAACAGCTAGGTTACCAACCTCATTCTTTTGAGGAAGGATTAAACCTTATGAAAGCACAAATAGCATCTTTAGAAGCATCGCTCTCCCTCAAGTGACTAAAAATAAAAACGAACAGTGAAAAAACTACGCTTTCTCATACGAGACTACTTTGGTTTTAACAGAACAGAGACCAATGGTTTTCTCATACTATGGTTCATCATGATAGTGGCATTATTAACGCCCTCCTTGGCAAGTCAATTCTTTAAGAAGCCTTCTTCTGCCATACAGCCAGTAGTGTTAGATAGCCTTGCTTATCTACTAGAAAGCCCACCTCCCAAGCAGTTATCTACCATAGTAGATGAATCAACCTTGACTTTCTTCAATCCCAATGAAATAAGTGCAGCAGAATGGCAAGCCTTAGGGGTAAGCGCTCGGATAAGTAATAGAATTCGAAACTATATAGAAAAAGGCGGAAAATTTAGAAAGAAAGAAGACGTACTAAACATATATGACTTTCCACCCGAAACTTACCAAGTATTGGCTCCTTACATAGTTATTCCTGAGAAAAAGCCTGCTTTCAAAAGAGACAACAAAAAACGTTTCTACAAGCGAGACAAAGCACAGAAAAGATATACGAAGAAAAAGCGTATAATTGTACCTTTTGAATTAAACCAAGCAGATACTACACAATTAAAGCAAATTAGTGGTATTGGTACAAAGCTTTCTGCTAGGATTGTAGCCTATCGTAATAAGCTAGGTGGTTTTGTAACTTGGCAGCAACTGCACGAAGTATATGGCCTTGCACCAGAAGTCATTACTACCCTCCAAAAGCATGCACACATCGCTACAGATGAG
This sequence comes from uncultured Cytophagales bacterium, assembly GCA_937911505.1. Lineage (GTDB taxonomy): Bacteria > Bacteroidota > Bacteroidia > Cytophagales > Thermonemataceae > CALEMF01. The sequence goes on along the minus strand of CALEMF010000112.1, from coordinate 9,936 downwards.
ATCAATAAAGTAGCCATTAACCAAGCAGATGACGTGGCACTTAGCAAACACCCCTATATAAGTAAAAAACTCGCTAAGGTTATTGTAAGTTACAGAATGCAACACGGACGTTATGAATCAGAAGAAGATTTAAGTAAGATTAAGTTGATCGACCAACGAAAACTAATACAGTTGCGTGAATACATATCTTACGAATAGCTTGCCAGAGAAAGAAGAGATAGTAATACACAATAAAAATGGTGTGGAGAAGCTGACCTACAGTTGCTTATATTATTTGCTTTGGCTTAAATTTTGAGAGACCGGAGAATGAGGGCTTTACTGTTCTCCTTGCCAGTTTTTACTTCCTAATGTTTTTATTTGTCTTTACTGACTGTAGAATTTTTAAACAATTCTCTTAAGCATAAAGTTCTCTTGACATATAAATAAATGTCTAACAATCAATATAGTATGAGTAATTATTCGATCAAAGATGTGGAGCAGTTGTCAGGAATAAAGGCCCATACGTTGAGGATTTGGGAGCAACGCTATGACATTTTGCAGCCAAAACGTACAGATTCAAATATTCGTTACTACGATGACGAAGACCTGAAATATATACTCAACATCTCTTTACTGAACAAGCATGGATATAAGATATCCAAAATTGCTAAAATGCCTGTGAGCAAGTTACGTGAAGAAGTGGTAAGCCTTACCGAAAAGACAACGCAGTACGACGACAAGATACAGGCGCTTACCATTTGTATGCTTGAGCTAGATGAGGGAAAGTTTGAGAAAATTATCTCAACCAGTATCCTACAGAACGGTTTTGAGACCACTATGCTCAATCTTATTTATCCTTTTCTACACAGAATCGGTATCTTGTGGCAAACAGGGACAATTAGTCCAGCACAAGAGCATTTTATTTCCTATTTAATTCGACAGAAAGTAATCGTAGCCATTGATGGACAAGTAATGAACGACTCGCCAGATGCGAAGAAGTTTATGCTATTCTTGCCAGAAGGAGAATGGCATGAGTTAAGCTTACTTTTTGCTAATTATCTTATTAGAAAGCGCAACCATCAGGTAATTTACTTGGGACAAACACTTCCTCTAGAAGACTTGAAACAAGCTTACCGTATTCACAAGCCTGATACATTGTTATGTGTTATCACTTCAACGCCTTCTTATGAGCAAGTACAGAAATACCTATTCGACTTGGGTGATGAGTTTCCTGAGGCAACCCTACTGACTACTGGTGGTCAATTGATAGGACAAGGATTTGATATGCCAGAAAACATGTACTTACTCAATAAAATAGAAGACCTGATTGATTACATAGAGGAGTATGCTGCCTAGGCGCTTTGTACATTATATTTACGTATTAATAACTGTTACCTTACTAGCTTGTGGTATAGAGAAAGACAAGTACATCAACGAGGACGATCCCAATTTTAGTACCTCTGATGCAAGTCGTCTATTCTTCAAAAATACAAGGCAAATTTACTATGACAAGCAAGTGATTGGTAAAGACAGGTTAGAGCTTTACAGAAAGAAAAGTAGAAGTGACGACGAAAAGCGGCCTCATCTAAATCTTATATTGGCTAATAATTGGATGTACGATGAGGCTTATATTCGTTTTGAACCTAGTCCTTCATTTGCAAACCCAGTCCAATTTGAAATCATCTGGAAAAAAGATGAACGATCAGGACGCTACCAATTAGAAGACAATAGTAAAGAAAGCCATTATAAATTGGCCACACTTCTCTATAGAGGCATATTGAAAGAGCAGTCTTTTTATTTGAAACAAGATGATAAAGAGATACCAATATTGAGTGATCAAAAAGAGAGAGATACATTTCGCATCACTATGATCGATTTCTATCGGCTTGTCAATGTAATGTAATAGCGGTACGTCTCGCTAAACAATTTCTTTGTATTGCATTTTATGAAGGTTTGTATAAAACCCATCATTTTGGAGAAGCTCTTCGTGTGACCCCATCTCTTTTATTTCTCCCTTATCCAAAACAATAATACGATCTGCCTTCTGAATAGTAGAGAGGCGGTGGGCGATCACAATAGAGGTTCTTCCTTTCATAAGTTTTTCTATGGCCTCTTGTATCATCTCTTCCGTTTCAGTATCTACTGAAGAGGTAGCTTCATCAAGTACTAAAATCGTTGGATCGTACACCATCGTTCTTACAAAGGAAATCAACTGGCGCTGCCCTACAGATAAGGTTGATCCTCTCTCCATTACCTTGTAGTCGAGCCCTCCTTTTAGCTTTTTAATAAACTTCTTAGCACCAACTAAATTTGCGGCTTCCCAAATTTGGGTATCGGTAATGGCTGTATTCCCTAGTGTAATATTATCTCTAATAGATCCAGAAAATAAGAATACATCCTGCAATACTACACCTATATGGCTACGAAGGTTGTCTAGCTCGTAGGTATGTATATCCGTGCCGTCTACCGTAATGCTTCCTTGATTGATTTCATAGAAGCGGTTCAAGAGGTTGATGATAGAAGACTTTCCAGCGCCCGTAGCACCTACCAAAGCAACTGTTTCGCCCTGTGTCACCTCTAGTGAAATGTCTTTCAACACATAGTCTGCATCATTATAGGCAAACCAAACCTTTTGAAAAGATACATTCCCTTTAATACGATCGGGCTTATAGTCTCCATTATCTGGAATGTGTTCTTTGTTATCGATAAGCTTGGTGATACGATCTGTACTCACAATGCCCATCTGTAAGGTATTGAATCGGTCGGCAATTAAACGAATAGGACGAAAAAACAAACCAATGTACATAATGAAAGCGATCAGTGTACCCAAGGTGACGTCTTCAGCAAGTACACCTCTGGCGCCATACCAAACGAGTAAACCGGTACCTGCTGCGCTAATAATTTCAGCGACAGGAAAATAAACAGAATAATAGAGGACAGATTTTAGATTGGCACGGCGATGTTCACGATTGATCTCATTAAACTTATCAAACTCAACTTTTTCACTGGCAAAAATTTGTACAATGTTCATTCCCGTGATGTGCTCTTGTACAAAAGTGTTTAAGTTGGCTACCGCATTACGCACGTCGTTAAAGGCTACCTTAATTTTCTCTTTAAAAATATAAGTAGTAAGCAATAGAAAAGGAAGCATAGATAAACTTACCAAGGTAAGGCGCCAATCTGTATAGAACATAACCGCTAGAATAGCAATTAGCTGTAGAATATCTGCAATCATAGCTGCCAAGCCATTACTAAAGACATTAGAAAGGGTATCTATGTCAGAAATATTTCTGGTAACCAGCTTGCCAATAGGCGTTTTATCATAAAACTTCAAGCGTAGCCCCAACAAATGCCGATAGAGTTGTGTACGAATATCCTTAATGATCGTTTGTCCCAACCAACCTGCTACGTAAGTATGTACATATTGTACAAAAGCCTGCAATGCTAGTAAGGCTACCATCAGCAGTGTCATATATAGTAAAGCCTGCTGGTCTCCGTACTCCATAAAGTTGTCTACAGTGTACTGAATAAGAAAAGGACGTGTAGGCCCCAGTAAGGCTAAGGAAATTGTTAGGAAAACCAACCAGTAAAAGGTACGTTTGTGGGGAGTGGCAAATTTGAGTAATCGCTTTAAAACTTGTAAATCGAATATTTGTCCACTTTTTATTTCTTCTGTTTTCTTTTTCAAAATAGGTCTCTCTTTATATGAGAAGCTTTGTATAAGAAGATACCCAGTATTATACCAAAGTATCTAATAGACGATTATTCAAAGATAGCAATATCTCCTCCAGATTATTACGTAATAAAGCGAAGATACTTACGTTATGTGTATTATTTTTATTTTTCTTCTGTTTGTCTCTCTTGAAATAACGGTTGTAAAGGGTAAGGATATTGTACCTCAGATAAAAACAAACCGCTGGCAGCTACTGCTCTACCTGCCTGTTGTCGATTCTTACTCAAGATAATCTCTTCAAAACGTTGTACCGTTATACGACCTAATCCTATCTCTAATAGTGTGCCCACAATAGCACGTACCATACCTCTCAAAAAGCGATTAGCTGTAATATGGAATAAAAGCAAGGAAGTTTGGGTAAAGGGTGTGCTCGATTCTTCCCAGTATGCCTCTGTAATATTACAATTAAACGTATGCACATCTGTCTTCACTTTACTAAACGCTTCAAAATCCTTATATAACAACAGTTTTTTAGCGGCTTGGTTCATTAGTGTTAAATCAAAATGACGATGATCCTGATAGGTGAGGTTTTCTAAAAAGGGAGAAGGGAATTGACTAATCTGGTAGAAGTAGCTTCGACTCGATGCATCAAAACGTGCATGTGCCTCGTCATTTACTTTGAATAATTGCTTGACAATAACTCCTTGTGGTAGTAAAGCATTTAGCCTCAAAAGAAGCGCAGCCTCAAGAGGTATGTTAGTATCAAAATGGGCAAATTGCTGAGTAGCATGTACACCCGTATCTGTGCGACCACTGCCCACAATCGAAATCTTTTCTCTTAGAATAGTAGAGAGGGCTTTTTCTATAGTTTCTTGTACGGTATTGGCATTGGGTTGTATTTGCCAGCCGTGAAAGTAAGTGCCTTTATAAGCCACCTCTATAAAATATCTCATTACCTAAATATTAGAAGATTAGAAATATTTTTGATATAATAGTCAAAAATAAGGGAATATTTATTTTCACAGAAACAACTATAGGTATTTTGGGGCTAATAGGTAAAGTCATTACAACCGTTCCCCAAAATAAACCATGAACAACCATAACAACTATGTCTACAACACTTAAAGTTTATATCGTAGAAGACGACCCTTGGTATGCCGAGCTATTAGCCTATCATTTATCACTTAATCCAGATTACGAAGTACAACAGTTTAATACAGCCAAAGATTTTTTAGCTCACCTACATCATAAGCCAGGTGTAGTGACATTAGACTACTCCCTACCAGACATGAAGGGAGATCAACTCCTAAAAAAAGTAAAAGCTACCTATCCAGATGTACCGGTAGTGATGATATCTGGACAAGAAAATGTAAAAACAGCTATCAGTTTACTGAAAGAAGGTGCTTACGACTATATCGTAAAAGATGATGACACAAAAGAACGCGTCTGGAATGTAATAAAAAACATCCGAGAAAACTTGGCACTCAAGCAGGAAGTAGAAATACTGCGAGAAGAAGTAGAGAAAAAGTATACATTTTCACACATTATTAAAGGGAATAGCCAAGTAATGCAGAAGACTTTTCGGTTGATGGAGAAGGCTGTAAAGACCAACATCACTGTCTCTATTACTGGAGAGACGGGTACAGGTAAAGAGCTAGTGGCTAAAGCAATACATTATAGTAGTAGACAAAATAAGAAAAAGTTTGTAGCGGTAAATGTAACAGCTATTCCCAAAGACTTGGTAGAAAGCGAGCTATTTGGCTATGAAAAAGGCGCTTTTACAGGAGCCATAGGAAGAAGAATAGGAAAGTTTGAAGAGGCACACCAAGGCACCTTATTCCTCGATGAAATAGGAGAGCTACCGCTTAACCTACAAGCAAAACTATTGAGAGCGCTTCAAGAGAGAGAGATTACAAGAATAGGTGGGAATGAAACGATTAAGATTGATACACGTATCATTGTAGCTACGCACAAAAATCTGCTGGAAGAAGTAAAGAAAGGAAACTTTAGAGAAGACTTATACTATCGCTTACTTGGGCTTCCCATCCAGCTACCACCGCTCCGAGCGCGCGAAAATGACATCCTTCTACTAGCAAAGCACTTTGTAGACGAATTTTGTAAGGAAAATACATTACCTGTTAAAACTATTTCGCCCACAGTACAAAGAAAGCTCCTGTCTTACTCATTTCCAGGTAACGTGAGAGAGCTAAAGGCAGTGATGGAACTGGCAGTAGTGATGTCCGAGAAAGATCACTTACAAGAAGAAGACATCACCTTTCACGGCAACACTACTTTCGAGGATTTTTTATCTCGAGAAGATACACTAAAAAACTATGAGATGAGAATCATTAATCATTACTTAGATAAGTACGATAATGATGTACTTTTGGTAGCCAAAAAGCTAGATATTGGCAAGTCTACCATTTACAGATACCTCAAAAATGGGCATCTAAAAGCCAACTAAGTTTATCCCATATTGAAATTTTTTCCCAAATAGAGAAGGAAGGTACTTCTTAAAAGTGCGTTTTTAGCCTCTACATACAGGCTTCATAAATTGGCTTACTTTTTTCAAAAAGTAAGCTATTCAATTATTATGACTATGAAGTTTTTTCGTACACTTTCTCATTTTCAAAAAGACTTAGCAGATATAACCATGCAAGAAGATGAATATCTGTTGATGTTTATAGGGGAAGATACCAAAGATATGATCGAGGCGATCATAGATACTTGTAATCAATATCAAGTAAGGGTAGTGGGGGCCATCTTTCCGAAAATTATCAGTTTTGAAGGCGTACACACTGCAGGGATCATCACAGAAAAAATTAAAACTACGCAAGCACCCACTATTATTCAAAATATCGAACAGTCTTCTCCTCTCCCAGCTCTGCATAGTACTACCAAAACTTCACTCGTCTTAGTAGATGGTTTATCCAGCCACATTACCCCTTTCTTATCCAATTTGTATAATACTTGGGGAGATAGCACCTATTATATAGGTGGAGGGGCAGGTTCTATCTCTCTTCAGCAACAACCCTGTATCTTTTCTAATGAGGGGGTATTTCAAGAAGCAGCCTTGGTTTGTTTCTTACCTCAAGAAATAAGACCTAGTGTACAACATGGCTGGAAGTCGTTTATTGATATGCCATTAGTAGCCAGCAAGACGGTTGATAATACTATTCAAGAGCTCAATTGGGGGAGTGCCTTTCATATGTATAAAGAGCTAATAGGCACAGACATAGTACAAGAAATGACTACGGAAAACTTTTTTGAGATTGCGAGGTGCTATCCATTTGGAATAGTGAGAGAAAATGATGAACTTATTGTGCGAGATCCAATTGCCACAAATGAAGAGGGCGAATTGGTATGTGTAGGAGATATACCAGAAAACACTATCTTAAGAGTACTAAAAGGAACAACTACTGACCTGCTCACAGCAGCTAAAAAAGTGAAAAGAGAAAGCCTAGGAACGTTAACAGCGTCCTTAAAAAGTTACTTCGTATTTGATAGTATTTCCCGAGCCATGTGCCTTCAAGAAGATTTCCAGCAAGAGCTTGATATCATCAGAGAAGGGATCACACAAAGCTGTTTTCTGGGAGCACTTACACTAGGAGAAATCGCTGCCTACAAAGATGGGCAAGTAGAATTCTTCAACAAAACGATTGTAACAGGAGCACTATATGAATAACCAACAGGTTTATCAGGAAATAGCTATCTTATATGAACTAGCCTTAGCTACCGGAAAATCTCTAGACCTGAAAGAGAATGCGGCTGCATTCATCAAGACATTCCTTTCACGAAAGAAGTTTAGCTATGGAAGTCTCTGGACGGTCGATCTTAAAAATCCTTCCCAAACGTATCACCTTGCCTACGCTTATCCAGAAAATCTTGTAGGAGAGAAGTCCTTGACGTGGAAAGAGAATTATAATCAATTACTTAATGATTACGGCATGGGGTCTTTCGTATTTGATGACCCTAAGTACCAAGCGCTTATTAAAAAAAGGCGTGTAGACAAAGGCGTTTACCTCATTACAAAGCTGGGAGAGGTAGGAGTGCTTAAACTCTACAGCGCCTCTTATACAACCCCTCTCGCCCCTGTAGAGTGTAGGAAACTACAGAAAGTCTTTAGTAAGTTTAGTAAAAACATAGAAGCTTGCTGGTACCACGAAAAGGCATTGATAGAGGCAGAAGAGCGTCTTAAAGCAAAGGAAGCGCTTGCCATTGCCGATAATAAGTATAAGAATATCATAGAAAACCTCAACGAAGGGCTCATTATTACTGATAAGCAGGGAAAAATCACCTTTATGAGTAAAAAAATGACTGAAATTACAGGTTTTACAGCGAAAGAAGCTCTAGGGAAAGTAGCCTATCAGTTATTTCTTTCAAAGGAAGAATGGCCCACCTTTGCGCAGAAAACAAAGCAACGTCTAGAAGGGAAGAGTGAGCGCTACGAGGTAGAGCAACTTCGTAAAGACGGAACCACTTGGTACTCCGTCATGAATGCCTCCCCTTATTGGTCACCTTCAGGTGAAATCATAGGTGCCATCACCGCCATTACTGACATTACCGAACAAAAGAAAATAGAACACCTCAACGAGTATAACCGGGCCTTGATGCAAAAAATCATCGATACTGCCCTAGACGCGGTAGTTTCTTTTAACCGCGATAATGAAATTACCCATTGGAATAACCAAGCAGAAGTGATCTTTGGTTATACAAAAAGAGAAGCCATCGGCAAGAACCTATCCAACCTGATTGTATCAGAACAATTTGAAAAAATTCAGGAGCATGGAGTGAAAGATTACCTCGCCACTGGCAAAGGGCTTATCTTCAATCAACGCATCGAGGTAACAGCGAAAGACAGAGGAGGGAAGGAATTCCCTGTAGAACTAGCCGTTACGCCTGTCACTGTAAAAGGCGAACAGCTATTCAGTGCTTTTATCAGAGACATTAGCAAGCAGAAAGAAGACCAACGAACACTTGCCACCATTAACCAGCGCTTTGCTACCCTTATAGAAAATATGCAAGCAGGTATTTTACTGGAAGATGAGAATAGAAATATTGTATTGGTGAATGAAAAATTTTGTGAGATGTTCAGAGTACTTGTAGAACCTAGCCAGATGCTGGGTCTTGACTGCGCTGCCATCACTGAAGAGTCTAAAAACCTATTCAAAGATGAACAAGGCTTCGTAGAAGGAATAAGCAAGATCATACAAGCCAACCAAATGGTATTGGCAGAAGAAATCGAAACAAAAGACAATAGAATACTAGAACGAGACTACATCCCTATTCACATAAACGAACAGTACTTAGGACATTTGTGGCAATACAGGGATGTTTCTGAAAAACAACAACAACAAAGAGAGCTCGTAGAAGCAAAAAATAGAGCAGAAGAGGCAGTAGTGGCTAAACAAAACTTCCTTTCGGCCATGAGCCACGAGGTAAGAACTCCTATGAATGCTATTTTGGGTATGAACAAGCTATTGGCTAAAACGACGCTCAGTACCCAACAGCGTAAGTACACTGCTGCTATTCAAGATGCGGGCGAACACCTACTCGTCATCATTAATGATATCCTAGATACCTCTAAAATCGAAGCAGGAAAAATAGAGTTAGAGCATATCCACTTCGATGTAGCAAGACTTTTCGATCAGCTTCATCTTACCCTCAGCCATAAAGCAGAAGAGAAAGGTGTTGGTTTTTTCTTTGAGCTAGATAAGCGTATTCATCCTGTATTGGTAGGAGATCCCGTCCGTTTGAACCAAGTTTTGGTAAACCTACTCAGCAATGCAGTCAAGTTTACCGATCGGGGGCAGGTAAGACTCTATGGTAAGCTTGTTTCTCGAATGCCTGATATCAATGTAGTATCTTTCGAAGTGAAAGATACCGGGAAAGGGATTGCACCAGATAAACTGGCCGATATTTTCAATCGTTTCTCTCAAGAAGACACCAGCATCAGCCGTAAATATGGCGGCACGGGGCTCGGCTTGTCCATTGCGCGTCAGTTGGTAGAGCTATTTGGTGGAGAACTACAAGTAGAAAGTAAAGTGGGCGTAGGCACTACCTTTAGTTTCATTGTAGCATTTAAAACGGGAGAAAAAGAGGCGTTAGCCAAGGAAGAGAAAAGCTTACAAGTATACGATTTAGCGGGCCTTCGTGTACTTTTGGTAGAAGACAACCCTATGAACCAGTTGTATGCTAAAACGGTACTAGACGCTTTTAGTGCCTATGCCATTATTGAAAAAGATGGTACAGAACGCATCGATTATGTACCGACACAAATAGTT
>CALEMF010000111.1 GCA_937911505.1 uncultured Cytophagales bacterium | reverse complement strand
TAGGTGGTATGGAAGGTGATTTAGAGGAATATACTGATTGATGAGTAATCATCGACCATCAGAAATTTACTACAACACAGGTATAATATAAAGCAATTACACAATGAGTATAAGTATAAAGAGTATCTGAAAAGTAAAGTGCCGATGGCCTTATTATGCCTCGGTACAAAACCATACCAGATACCAATACATTTTACGATATAGAGCGAATTCTTCCCGATCAAAAGGAGAAGTTTTGGATTACTATTATACCCACAAATATACCAAATGAGTACATACGCTTATAAATATATACTTTGCCTTGTGGCCATACTATTCGCCTGTCAAGCCGAGCAAAAACCTGAGGGCATCCACATCGAGATTGTCGAAGATAAACTTGACCTAGCTGCTTGTCCAATAGATAGTAATTCGAAGGTCTCTCTTGCTTTAAATAAAATGAAAGACTTTGGGATTAACTCGGCTTTCAGTAAATGCGCACTGGTAAAGGTATTCAATTACCACAAAGTACCCGTCAGCTTTCAAATAGCAGATTCTACGCTACGGGTTTACGATACTTTTTATTTTTTCAATGACGGAGAGGAGGGTGGAATTATAGATTTTAGTGCCTCTGCTTACAATTGGAAGAGAGAACTTAAATCGTATACCATACAACCCAAGGCCTCCATCACGATGTACTTACCTTACCCTCCTTTCTTGGATGAGTTTGATTACGAAGTTTCATATAGATTGCATCGCAAGGATACCTTACCAGAAACGATGAACAAACGGCTGGTCTTTCGTACAGATAGTATTACGCAAGGCGTTAAATTTGTAAAGGTGAAAGATAGCAAGCATCAAGGAGGTTGGCTAAAATCGGTTCGTGAAGAGGAGTGAAAAATAAATGGTCTTTTGCACCTACCAGTCAATCCAAAATAAATGCTACTAGTAAGTACATCGTAGAACTGTAAGGAAAGTTTATAATGTTTAAATAATCGCTTTAAACTAAAAAATATGTATATTGCTCCTGCTATAATAAACTATCCATACTACCACTATTATGCAAGTTCAACTGAAAGATAACGACCAAGAAAAAGAGACCGATAACACAGCACATGTTGCCCCCGATATGAGCCAAGAAGAACTCGTAGAGTTGGCTTGTTTTGAGATTGAAGGAACGAATGTGAGCCAGACAGAGCTACCTAGTGAAGCAGAACTTCAACAAATGGATAAGAAAGGGTTATTGCTTTTTATCAACGGCTTACGACTTTTTAGAGGACGTGCTGATCAAGTTCCTTTTTTAGAAGGAGGAAGCATTCATACTGCAGAAGACGCAGAATCCTTGCGGGACTATTGGCGTACAGACGAAAATACTTTTGGGAGACGCGTAGATATGGTAGAAAGCTTTGAAGAACGTTTAGGGGCTTCGCAATCGTACTTTACAAGTGGCTCTTCCACTTGGGACTCTCAAGCCCCACCTAACCGAGATAGAAACTGGGTAGCAAGAAACACCCTCCCAAGTCGACACGAAGAAGGCATAAGGAAGGCAAGAAGGTTTCATCGTATGGTGCAATCGGGAGAGATTGTGTTACGTCCTGGAGAGCCCATCAATATCATTTCACATAGCCAAGGAGGCGCACACGCCGCGGGCTTTACAGAGCATTTACTTACCTATACGGACGATCAAGGCGCCCCTCTTTACAATGTAGAATCTATTTACTATATTACACCCCATCAACCCACAGATATTGATCATCCAGAGGCCGTACACGGTATTCAGTATTCACATCCCAATGATGCGGTTTCCTCTAATGATCCTTGGTGGCTTTATAATGGTGGTTCGGAATTTGGGCGTATTGAAGGTGTAGATGAATTTGATGGAAGAGATATTCTAGGGGTAGAAGGAACACCAGAAGCAGAAGGCCCTGCGGGTAACCGTGGTGGGCATAACGTTACTGATAATGATTTTATTTTCCAAATTCCCGAAGGACAGCCAGGTCACGTAAGACGTGTCAGAAGACGTAATTAATCACCTTGCAATACATCTATGAACTACAAAATAACTGTGCTCAATGCAGCAGTTGCTGTTTTTTTAGTAGGGCTTATTATCTATACCCTCATCAATTATAAAAAGCTATCAGCCGGAGAAGGCTGGGGCGTAGTAGCCATGTTTGGTTTGGCAAGTATTGGTATAGTAGCGGGTCTTGTAGACCTCTTACTACAGTACTTCATCAAAAGTGATAGAATCATCAATATTGCCGGTCTTGTCGTTGTTGTGCTAGCAGCCATTGCTATTTTTTATCGTAAGTAAAGTCGCTTACTACAGTCAGATAAGCTTATGTATTAGTGCATTCTCTTCCGCTATGGATACAATCTTAGTAGAATTAATATGACTTTCCGTCAAAAATTACTACTTTAATAAAAATTTTGTAAAATATACCATAGAGAAAGTACCCATGTTATTTCAAATTGAAGATCAATTAGGAGGTCCTGATTATGATAGTGAGCATATCATGGATCGTAAAAAGAAACGGCTCCTCGATTTTGCCGAAAAGAAATTAGAAGAAAGTCCTCTAAGCGAGGAAGAACAACCTAGCCGTAAAAAGTTGGCAGAAATGGATGAGAAAGGTATTGTCATTTTTATCAATGGATTAAGGCTTTGGGAAAGAAGGAAAGATCAGCGTTTGGGTATTTTCTCAGAAGCAGATGTAGCTAAATCAAAGGATGCAAAAGAGCTCAGAGATTACTGGAGAACTGATAAAAATAGCTTTGGCAGAGCAGCAGACATCGCCAAAGGGTTTGAAGACCGTCTGGGTACAAGGGCTTCTTATTACACGAGTGGTTCTTCGGGTTGGCGCTCACAAGCCTCGCCTGGGCGCGGAAAAAAGAGAAAGAGAGAAAAGACACGCCATGTAGAAGGCATGGAGAAAGCGAAGCTCTTTCACAAAAAAGTACAAGCAGGAGAAATTAAGCTTCCTCTTGGTGAACCTATCCATATTGTTTCTCACAGTCATGGAGGGGCGCACGCGGCAGGTTTTGCTAAGCAGCTATCTACTTACAAGGGGGAAGACGGACAACCACTGTATAATATAGAAAAGAGCTACTATATTACACCGCATCAACCTACTGATATTTTACATCCAAAAGGTATACCTTCTGCTCAATACTCTCATCCGAGCGATTCGGTTTCATCCAACTCTCCTTGGTACTTACCCAATGGTGGCTCAGAATTTGGGAGAATCCCAGGGGTCGACGAATTTGATGGGAGGGACATCACGGGTGTAGAGGGCGCACCCAAAGCAGAAGGCCCTCTAGGTAATCGTGGCGGTCATAACGTATACGATAATGATTATATCTTTGGTCTTAAGCCTTGGGAAGAAGGATATGTAGGACGTCGCTATTAATAGAGATGCGGATAAAAAAAATACTAAGTAAGCTGCTGATGGTTGGGTTCACCTGCGCTATTTTCGGTTGTTCACAAGGGCAAAGTAACCATCTCTATGAACAATACACTTTATTACTCCAGCAGAGTCAGGATTTTTCAGCGGTACATCCTACTTTTTTAGAAATGGTAACGCAATACATCGCCAATCAGAAAGATTATAGGTTTAGTGACGGAAGAATGGAGTATATGGTATGCCAACCCTTTCTACTCAGTAGTCAAAAAGATAAAGTACTGGTGATGGTATTAAAGAGAAGCTTAGATCTAAACGATAGAAGAACAGAGTATGTAAGGTTTATTTCTGCACAAAAAACTGATAAGACTTGGAAGCTAGCACTTGATACGGTGGGCACACGTAGTTTTTCTTATGCCTACGAGGAGAACCCCACCCTGTCCGATCAGGAAATCACCCTACGTATACTAAGAAACCTCATCGATGAAGGGTATATGGGAAAAAAGGATTTGAAAATTAACGATCAATTCTTTCAAACTTCCGATTGGTACGTTCTTAAGTAATTATTACGTTTATGAAAAGCATACTACTCCCTCTCTTATTCTGTACCTTTAGCTTTTTAAAAGGGCAGGCACCTTCGAAAGAAACGATAAACGATCCAGTAAGTAGCTATGATCAATATGCCTTCTTATTAGAGCGCAGTTTTACTTTCATCTACAAAAATTCATCATTCATCACTTCTTTGCACCAATACATTAAAAAGCAAGGTACGCTATCTCAAAACGAAAGTAGACTTGAGCCCATTATTTGCCATCCTTTCTTGCTAGATGCCTCAAAAAAAAGGGCATTGGTTTTATTACTCCAGAGAAGTAAGCAAGCAAACGGGGAAAGAATAGAGGAGTTCTACCTCGCATCAGCTAAAAAATCAAAGAAAACTTGGCTTTTTCAAATAGCCGATCAGCCCTATGAAGTACATTACTATACAGAAAATGCCCTTACGTTACCTGATCAGCAACTATGCTTTCGCCTCGTAAGTAAGATGATCGAGCAAGGGTATTTACAGAAAGCTTCCCTAGACATCAATAATGCGTATTTCCAGGCCACGAATGGGTACGTATTTGACTAAATTGGTTATTTTTGAAAAATATCCTTTGTTTAGCGTTTGCTTCTATGCTTAAAATAACGATTGTACACAACTACTTTACGGAACAAACAAGCAACGACTTGTTTGTAATGAAAGCCACACCTGCTACCCGGCAACTTCTACAGAAAATGCAGGTATACTTGAAGATTAAGACCAATGAAATACGGCTTTATGTAGATAACACACAACTAAGTACACTGCTCTACTTTTTAGAGCAACGCCCAGCACTGTTACTCTCTTTTGAGCTCTACGCAAAAAACCAACGCTGGGTACAAGCCACAAAACTTCCCACTACCTTTTCGCCCCAGCAACATCTTTTGTATTTCACCAATCGCTTTGCTGCAGAAGACGACACTACACCGCTCTTACAAAGCAACAAGACAGTAGGGAAAGAAGAAATTTATAAAATTGCCTCTCCGCCCCTGCAAGTCGATAATACGCAGGGCGCTTGGCAGCTCTTTTCTGGACAAACTGGACAGGAGGTTTTCCCATTAGCGTCTACGGTACAGACTTATACGGCTGCAGACTTACCAGAAGGAGCGTATTGGTTACAAGAAGCGGGTGATGTAAAGCGACGTTTCCTTTTTTGGCATCAAAACAAAGCACAACGCCCTTTAGGGTTCATTGATATTCAATGGCAACCTGCGATGCGGGAGCAATGGTTAAAGGAAATAAAGCAAAAGCAGGCATTAGAAAGTACCTATACCTATAACATTGTGTTTGGTACACCACGTAGCTATTGGCGCTACCTATGTGTGTCGCAAAAACAGTGGGACGAAGAGGCAGTAGAAAGCATGCGGATAGAGAGTGATTTCTCTGAATTGACTTTCAGTAAACCTATCGTAAAAAAGCAAGAAAATGGCTATTACGTTTATATCTTTACCTCAGAACGTTCACTTCCTTTACAAAATCGCTATCCTTTTTCGCTAAAATTAAAAGCAACCATTCCGAAAACGGAGGCTAAACCAGCTAAAAATTACGAAAAGCTTTTACCCTTTGCTCAGCCAGATCAAACTTACTTAGCTAAGGAGGAAGAAACGACTACTTACTTTACAGATATTCCAGTAAGTATCTAATTTTACTTACTTAAAGAAGCATTTTGTGCAATATTGAATTGGATGTACTGGGTAGGACTGAAGTTGCGCTTAGGCAAACCCTTCCACTTATCGATCAGTATTTCTAGCTTATCAACCTTGTTGGCTTTTGAGCCTGACATTGTTTTGAGTATTTTAGTAAACACTACAATGTCGGCACACTCTTCCTTACCGAGAATGCGAATTTGTCGTTGAATACTACTCAATAACTGTGAGAAAAGCTCATAATCCTGCATCATAACGTACTGTACAGAAAGGAGCAGCTTTACTTCCAAAGCTACGAAAGGAAACTTTTTAAGCGAGACATCATTCAGTAAGTTGTTGAGCCAACGCGCACCTTCATCGTATTTTTCAGCATAAAAACAAGACAAGGCACGATATGTCACATAAGAAACGTAGGTAGGAATATCGTTCTTATCTGGTTCGTAATCTAAAAAGAGTACTTGATTTTCTTCATACAGCTCTTCTTGAAGGTTAAGACGTAGATGACGCTCCACCTTCATAAATAGAAAAGAAGCAGGATACGTATACATCGTGTAGTTGGTAAGCATTGTACCGATAGAATCATTTACTTCGTCGTAAAAATCTTCTACCTTCCGGTATACTTTATAGTGATTATAATACGCCAGCTTCAAGAACTCAAAAATAATTTTGAGGTGATAGTAAATGGTATCTAGGTTATAAGAGTCGAAGATTTCATTCACTTTTTTAAGAATATCTTCAATCGGCTCTTCTTCTAACGATTCATCCTCTTCAACAAATAAGCGGTGAAAAATATTGACACAGCTTTCATACACGTACAGGCGGTGAGAGTCGTAAAGGTTTCTGGTAACTTTCAGTTCTCTATTCAGTAAGGTAAGCTCCAGTTGATCAGTTTCATCTCCTGTAAAGCTGTAAATACCATATTTCTTGAAGTAGTCTGTAAGTAAACTCTCTGCTTTATCTACGGAAAGCATGTAGGCAATATGCTTGTTATAGAGCTGTGAATAAGTAAAGTAGTCAGGCGTATGTACATGAATACGCTTCAAATTCTTATAAACAATAGTGAGCTCATTAGAAAGGTCATAGTCTAAAAGCTCTTTCTCTAATTTCTTAAGGGTAGCAATTGTAATGGTTCGTTTCTTAGTAAAGATAATCTCATTAATATTAGCTACTTTCTTGAGTAAGTCTGTGCGAGGGCTTTCTACCTGTTCAAGCAAATACTCTTCTATCTTCTGATTGAGACGAGACCGTAAGGTATAGTAAGCGTTGGTGTTGACACCCAACTCATCCATAATCTTATTGTCAGACATTTTGTCTTGGTACATGTATTTGAGCAAGTAGGCAGACTTCTCAGCGTTGCTTTCCATAAGTGAATCATAGATGTGCTCAAAATCTTGCTGAGTTAGTTGTTTAATGATATTCTTAAGCTTTGCCATAAGGTATTTTAGAGAAGAATAATGATCTAGTGTCTTTTTATATTGTAAAATGTTAAGTAGCATCTCCTGTATTGAGAAGAAATACAAGAAACACCACAAGACAAAATAGCACAATTTACCTTAAGGCGCAAATATCTTACATAAAAAGCACATTGAGTACACTAATGCCCGCTGGTGTGTATGAATGAAGTATAATCATAGTCTATAGAGATTTAAACCAGAAGCTTAAAGCCCGTCCCATGAATATTGATGATCTTAATTTCCTTATCCTCAGCCAGCAACTTGCGTAACTTGGTAATGTACACGTCCATGCTGCGGGCGTTAAAGTAGCTGTCATCCCCCCAGATAGTTTTGAGTGCCTCGCTGCGTGTCAGTACCTCATTTTGATGCAGACAAAGCAGCTTAAGTAGCTCTGCCTCTTTTGCGGTAAGTTTTTGGCTGTGCGTACCTTTCATCAGCTTCATTTCATCATAATGGAATTGATAGTCTCTTAACTGGAAAATAGTACGCTGAGCCTGAGGTGCAGAGACTTGTGTTCTTTTCAAGATTGCTTGAATACGCAGTAGTAGTTCTTCCATACTAAAAGGCTTAGTCAGGTAGTCATCACCTCCTAGCTTAAACCCTTCCAAAACATCCTCTTTCAAGGACTTGGCCGTCAGAAATAAAATCGGTGTTTGCGTATCCAAGGCACGAATACGCTTCGTCAAGGTAAAGCCATCCATTTGGGGCATCATCACATCCAATAAGCAAAGATCGTAAGAGGCTTCTTGAAAAGCCTGCCAGCCTTCTTCTCCGTCGCTGCACAACGTAGCGGCATAACCCTTTAGGATAAGGTATTCTTGTAGAATTTGACCAAGGTTAGGATCATCTTCTACCAACAGCAATTGGGCTTTTATTTTTTCAGTTTTCTTCATTCGCGTAGTTATTTGATCAAAGGAATTATGTGGTATACTTAGGTAATAAGAGGGTAAAAGTACTGCCTTGCTGCCACTCACTTTTGGCTTCAATAGTGCCTTGGTGCGCTTCTACAATCTTTTTCACGTAGCTCAATCCCAAGCCAAAGCCTTGTACATTGTGTAGATTACCGGTAGGGACACGATAGAACTTATCAAAGACTTGTTTTAAATGCTCTTTTTGAATACCGACGCCTTGGTCTTGTACAATCAGGGCGAGTCCTTCAGGGCGATCTTCTGTACAGACGGTAATACGTGGTTGCTCAGGCGAATACTTATTGGCATTATCTATTAAATTATAAATGACATTGGTAAGATGATAGTGATCAGCTTGAAGCATTGCCTCTTGTGCGCGAAGGTCGTATTGAAGTGTGCCAGCCTTATTCTCGATTTGTATACGCAAGTGTTCGCCCACTTGCTGTACTAGCTGGTTTACGTCGACTGGCTCTAGTTTCAATTCAAAGCTGTGTTTGTCTAAGGCAGCGATCTGTAATATTTTCTCTACTTGTTTACTTAGTCGTGTATTTTCGTCAGCAATAATGCGTAGGTAGCGATGCAGCAAAGCTTGTGTAGGGACTTCTTGATCTAGTAATGCCTCACAAGCCAAGGAGATGGTAGCAACGGGGGTTTTGAGTTCGTGGGTAACGTTACTAATGAAGTCATTTTTGATTTCAGAGAGCTTTTTTTGGTGTAAAATCGTTCGGATAGACAAATAAAAGCAAACCAAAATAATAGAAGTAAGTACCGCAGCGCTCCCTAAAACAGTTGCTGTCTTTTCCCAAATATAGCCTTCTTGGTTGGGGTAGTAAATGGCCAAGTAAAGGGGAGAGGCTTGTAAACTCTTAGTAAAAAGTGTGGTTTTATAACCCTGATAGAGTGTTTGAAAAGCCACCTGCTCTTGTGAAGCCAGCGCTACCTTGGTAGAGTCCATATTGAGTACACCGTATACATAGTCGGTCGTAATACCCTGTTGGCGTAGTTCCTCTCGAAGAAAAGTGGCGAGTAGTTGAGGCTGAATACGCTCTTTAATGGCCTCTGGACGCTTGAGCTCACTCAACACGCTTTCTATCAAATAGTATTCATCGTCGGCTTGCTGTAAATGGTTTTTGAGCTGCTTTCTTACTGAAAGAATAGAATCGGTAATTTGCCTATCAAACAGCTTAATTTCAATCTCTTCTCGAGGAAGTCTACGTTGTATCTTCAACTCATTAGGGATATAATCTTGTAAGGCGAGTAGATCGGTAGTATACGCTTGGTGATCGAGATAGATTCGTCCTTGCAACGTATCTTGTGTAGCTGCTTCCCCTTTATGGCGTTCTTCCAAATGGAAGAAATCGAAGGAAGTGACGCCTTTTTCTTTATTATTTTTTACAAAAAACTGATGAGTGGTTCTCAATACTTGCTCTTGTTCTAGCTTCTTATTGACAGCATGGAGCGCCTGATAAGTCTGTCGTTTAAGCTGCTCTTTGTTGGCCTGTAAGGTTTGATGAATCCAAAACGCTTGTAAGCTTAGTAAACCTACCAGCGATAAAGCCATCAAGAAAATAATAGTATGAAAGCGTTTTTTATTCATAGATCGATTATACAATACAAAAATATTGCTTTACAAAGGTTCAAAAAAGGCTTTAACAGTTTTTAACAAGTTTTATCTTTCTTTTAACACCCCTCTAAGCTGCTATGCCTTACATTTATAATGTTCTTAAAAATAGTAAACCTTTTATACAACCGATATGCAAAGAAAGTTATATTTATTGGGGTTTATCACCTTACTAATAAGTAGTTCCCTACTTGTACAAGCACAGTCCTCTACCATAGAAAAAGTGGTATTACATCCTAAAGATTCCTTGAAAGGGTACTACCTAAAGTGGTTACCCCAAAGCCAGCAAATAGACAAAGTGTTGTTATTGTTACCAGGCTTTGGACAAACGCCCAACACCATCTTTGAAGCCTCTGCTTTACCTACCTTAGCAGTAAAGCATAACATGCTTGTGGTAGCTGTAGCAGGGGGTAATACGGTATTTGCGAATGAGCTCACTCGCAAGCACTTAGATGAAGTAATCCAACATGTAAAAGAGACACACTCCAGTGTGGCTAATAAACCTTGGGTTGTAGGAGGTTTTTCTGCTGGAGGCACTATTGCGCTTCGGTATGTAGCTTATCACGAAGCAAAGGTCGAAAAAAGTCCCGCCAATTTTCAAGGGGTTTTTACAGTAGATTCGCCTGTCGATTTGTTTGGTGTATGGACCTATTTTGAACGCGAGCTTGCAAGAAATCTCTCGGCCGTAGGCATAGCAGAAGCAAAATATATTAAACAGTTTATGGAAAAGCAAGAAGGGACACCTTCCAAAAATACAGCCCGCTATGAGGAGCTCACCCCTTTTCACTTAGCAATACCACAGGGTAATGAAATATATTTACAGCAAGTAGCAGTACGCGTATACCACGACGTAGATGTGAACTGGATGATACAAGAAAGAGGAAGAAGTGTACAAGATACCAATTTTTTCTATTCTTCTGAAATGATCAATCGGCTACGAAAACTGGGTAACCAGCGAGCAGAGTTTATCCAATCCGCTAGAAAAGGCTATCGTAGCAATGGCGAACGGCATCCGCACGATTGGTCGATTGTCGAAGAACCCGCCTGTATTGCTTGGATCAAAAGCTTGGAAGATTAGGTATACTTATGCGCTCTTTTTAGAGAGTAAGTTATTGTGCGAAGTTTTTCGTATATTGAGTAACAAATAAGATTACAGAAGCCTAATGGTCTGATTACTATTACTCAACTTTCTTCAATCTCATACGTCCTCCACCATTTTATGTACAAGTACTGTATAATCTTGTTATTCTTTTGAAAGAAATATGATTTTCCAAAGAAAGGAAAACTATAAGTATAATTTCGAAAATTCATATTCTTAAAACAATAGGTTCTAAATGTTTTATCAGAAACTATTTAGTAGTTGATAACTTATATAGGCTTTGCAGAAACACTATTAAAAACACAAATATATATGTCGCTTAACAAGTAAGGACGTTAACTATAAACATAGATAGTAAGAGCAACATGGCGTATCTTAATGCTCTCTACATAAAAACAACCATTCATTTTTACAAAATCTTTGTATTTTTATGCTACTTGGCATAAAATTTACGCTAAGGCTGGTAATGAATAAACTAACTTTATGACAGGCCTACAAAACTAAACTGTACCAGCGAGCTATAGTACAGTGCAGTACGTTTAGTAGGGCTGATTAAAATCAATTCTATGCTCATGAAAAAAATTTATCTTTACTACTTTTTACTGACAATTCTTGTGAGCATCAGTGCCTGCTCTGGCACAAAGAAATATTACAAGAAAGGACTTACGCTAGAAGAGGCCAACATGCAAGAAGAAGCGGCCGATATGTACCTAACCTCTGTAACACGTAATCCAAAAAATGTACAAGCAAAAATCGCCTTAAAGCGTACTGGACAAATTGTATTAGATAGAAAACTGTCGCAAGTATTTAAGGGTAATGAAACAGGAGACTATGAAAAGGCTGTTAATAGCTTTCTAGACGCACAACGGTACCAAGAGAAAGTAGCTAAACAAGGCGTAAAGCTAACAATCGCGCCACAGTATAAAACTTATTTCAAAGCCTCAAAAGAAAAATACCTGAGTGATTTGTATCAGCGAGGCACACAACTGTTGGAAAAAGAAGCTTTTGAAGAAGCCGATGCGCTCTTTGCAGAAATTATCAGAATAACCCCTAATTACAAAGATGTAAAAACACTCAAAAATGCTTCTACGAATGAGCCTCTTTACAGGAAAGGAGTCGTCGCGCTCGAAGCCAATCATTTTAAAGAAGCTTACCGTTACCTCAATCAAGTAGTTCGAAAAGATAAAACATACAAAGATGCTTACGAACTTCGCGAAGATGCTCGTAAACAGGCACTGCTTACGATCAGCCTTTTACCTTTCTCTAATACCTCCTTTACTCGTAATGCACAAGAGCGCTTTAAAGCAGATATTACTAGCTCTCTCACCAGACTGAAGCATCCGTTTATAGAGTTGGTAGATAGAGAAAATTTACAAGCCATTCTAGAAGAGCAAAAGCTTGCGATGTCTGGCTTGCTCGATGAGCAGTCTGCTGCCAAAGTAGGTGAATTATTGGGGGTGAAAGCGGTTATGACGGGAAAGGTAGTGACCTTCAAGCCCTCCACTGGGCAATGGCAGGCACAGGAGAAGATAGGTTACGAGGCCTACAATGTAAGAAAATTAGATACCACAACTAATAAATATGTAAACGAAACGCGCTATAAAAAAGTTATTTATAGTGAGCATAGCAACCAAAAGCAACTTAATGTAGCTTTTCAGTATCAATTGGTTTCTTCAGAAACAGGAAAAGTATTGCTTTCTAATGTGATTAATCGAAAGCAGCAAGATGCATTACGATACGCAAGTTATTCGGGTGATTACCGTAACTTATATCCTGGAAGCACGAAGTCGGTTTTTACCAGTAAAAATGATAAATCACGCTTGAACCAACTATTTGCTTCTCGAAAAGAATTTAAATCGAATGAAGATATGGCGAAGCTGATTTATCAAGACATTGCCCAACAAGTAGCAAAAGAAGTAAAAAACTATGTTGAAAATTAATACTAAATACCTCAATATCTTGAAAAGAACCTTAAAAGGTAGGCAACTCTTTCTTTGGCTCTGTATCGTAGGTTGTTTTGCTTGTACACCACAGGTAGGTATAACACAGAAAAGAAATAAGAAGAACAAACAGGCACAAGTGGTCACAGATAACAGGCCTTATTGGGTAAAAGCGAAACCTGTAGAAAGCGGCTACTACACAGGTATCGGCTATGCTTCTAGCCAAATGAGTGATTACCAGCAAGCCGCCAAAAAAAGTGCGCTACAGGATCTACTTTCAGAAATCAAGGTAACAGTTTCCAGCCGCTCCTTTCTGTTTCAAACTGATAAAAACGATCAATTTAGAGAGGCTTATGAGTCGAGCATCAAAACCACTACAAGTGGGGAAGTACAAGACTTCGAGCTGGTAGATACTTACAAAGATGAGCAACAAAAAGGCTACTGGGTATACTACCGTCTTTCTAAAGCAAAATACCAAAGTGAAAAACTC
Source organism: uncultured Cytophagales bacterium (assembly GCA_937911505.1). Lineage (GTDB taxonomy): Bacteria > Bacteroidota > Bacteroidia > Cytophagales > Thermonemataceae > CALEMF01. The sequence continues at coordinate 4,688 of CALEMF010000111.1, read as the reverse complement.
AGAAAACAAGAAAATGCCAAAAAGCAAGCACTTGATTTCTACGAAAAAGCCCAGCAAAACGAGCAAAAAGGTGACTGGATGACTGCTATGGATCTTTACATGAAAGGATTGATGAGCTTGAAAGACTACTGGGGAGAAAGCACCTCGGTGATGTACGAAGGACAAGAAATTCAGCTCGGCGCCACCTTGTATACCAAAGTTCAACGTATCTTGGATCAGTTAGTAGTTACTTCTCCAACTACAAAGATTGCACTCAGCAAACGAATGAATACCAGCGCTGAAGTGACTGTACAAGTAAAAGATCGCGCCCAACGAAGTATGGCCAATATGCCTTTAAGTACTACGTTTTTAGTAGGTGGGGGGGATGTACATCCTTACTACACTACGAATGCACAAGGGAAAGCTACGATTATTGTAGGGAAAGTATACGGCAACAGCGCTAGCCAAAAATTACAAATAGGAGTTGCGATGGAGAAGATTAGCCAAGGAAGTGTAGAAGATCCTTTTTACAATTACTTGCTAAGTCGCTTCCGCGTTCCTACCCACGAAGTGATTCTTAGCATAGAAAAGCCTGTTTTTTATCTAAGCTCTGTTGAGAAAAATCTTGGGGAAAGCTTGGAACAAAAAGCGCTACGAGATCAGTTGAAGGCTGCTCTGGCCAATAATGGCGTAGAGTTTACAGAAGATAAAAGTAAAGCAGAGGTTTGGCTAGAGCTAAGCGCTGACACACGCCGAGGAACCTCTACCGAAAGTATTTATATTACTTATCTCAATCTCAACCTTAAGGCCATCGACGCCACCTCACAAAATGAAGTATTCAGTACCAATATCAATGATATCAAGGGATTTCAACTGAATTATGAGCGAGCAGGTTTAGAAGCTTATAAGAAAGCAAAAGATCAGATGGAGAAGAAGATCGTAAAAAAAGTACTGGCCGCTATTCTTTAAAATATTGCTATAAAAAGCATTAAAAAGAGAATATTTGGCATTAAAAATGTAAATGTAATGAATAACCAATAAAATATTTGTTTATGAAAACAAGAATCAACCATTATTTGCTATCCGTTTTGGTCATTAGTTTTGCTGTATTTGGCTGCAAATCTAAGCAGAAACTTCCTAAAGGAGAGGAAGAAGTGATCATCCCTTGTTCTGGACCAGAATACCGTACTGATAAAAAGACTTTCCGTTCTAACTCTGTAGGAGAAAGTTACGACCAAGTAACCTCAAAGAAAAAAGCCCTAAGTAATGCCCGTGCTGAGATCGCCTCTAGCATCCAAACCACTGTAAAGGCAGTAACTGATAACTACGTGAATTCTCGTGAATTCAATAACCGCGAAGAAGTAGAAGAAAAATATGAAGGATTGAACCGCGAAGTAGTCAACCAAGAACTCAATGGTATTACAACCATTTGCGAAAAACTCGTAAGAACACAAGAAGGAAAGTACAAGACTTATATAGCGATAGAACTCTCTACCAACGACTTACTAGAATCATACACTGACCGTATGAATAAGTTAAGTCAGAATGAGCGTCTTCGCATCGATTACGATTACGAAAAGTTCAAAGAAACTTTCAACCAAGAAATGGAAAAAATGGAGCAAAGATAGTCAATGGCTCACAATATAAGAGAAAAGGCTGGTTTTAAAACCAGCCTTTTTTTTGTACCTTTACTAAAGGTTTAATCATATATCATTGTACCAATCTTACCTAATAACATGCAATCTTACTTACCTACTATTTCTATGAAATTATCGAAAATATGCCTTACTGGCTGCCTTTTATTCTTTTCTTTTACAACCTATGCCCAATTTGGCAAGCTCAAAGAAAAGCTCAAAAATAAAACAGAAGACGTAAAGAAGGAAACCGCTAATAACCTAGAGGAAAAAGGAAAAAATACGCTGGCCAACACTCTCGAAAAATCTCGCGCCAGTTACGACTCCACTAACTTCTCCTTTGCCATTGCCCTGAGTGATAATGCAGGCTTCTACGAAGAAAAAAGCTTAGGGAAAGAGTTACTCACCAATCCGCTGCTTACAGGTCTGTTGAAAGATGGTACAGCAGGTTCTAACGATCCTGTACAGAATGCGAAGTCTAACAACGAGCTGGGCGAAATGATGTACTCGAGTCGTTTCTACAACAAAGCAGAGCGGTCTTTTATGAAAGCACAGTCAGGTTTTGAAAGTAGCAATGCCACCAACGACATCTACTATCCTAAAGTGATTTCTAATTTGGGACTGCTTTATCTCTCTACGGGTCGCTACGAAAAAGCCGACGACTACATACAGCGTTCTATTGAAGTAAAAGGAAAACTACTCGGTAAAAATAACCTCGACTACGCCGCTTCGCTCAACAATCTCGCTGTTTACAAAAACCAAACCGGTGAATACAACGAAGCAGAAAAACTAATTGAAGAAGCCATTAAGATTACTGAAGGACTCAATAAATCAGACAAAGGGCCGCTGGCCGTTATGTACAACAACAAAGGTTTTTTCTTGCAGACGGTGGGGCGCTATGCTGATGCAGAGAAATTTTACCAAAAGTGTTTGGCCATCGCTGATGCAGAATTCAAAGAGAAACGTCCTAATTACCAAAAGTTCCTCATTAACCTAGCGCTGCTTTACCAAGAAATGGGTAAGCTCGATCAAGCAGAGCAAATGTACAAAGAGTGTATTGCCATTAAAGAAAAAAGAGGCCAGAAAAAGCACCCTGACTACGCGCACCTGCTTGACCTCACCGCTTCCTTGTATATGCAAATGGGAAAAACGGCACAAGTAGAAGAGTACCTCAACAAAGCATTAGATATTTACAAGAACGAATTTGGTGAAGAACACCCCGCTTATGCCACTACGATGAATCACTTAGGTCGCTTTCATCGCTCACAAGGCAACCTCTCGAAAGCCAAGCCGCTACTTGAAGAATCTTTGGCGACTAGAGCCAAGGTACTTGGTAGCAACCACCCTGATTATGTAGAAGCACAGGAAGATATGGCCATTTACCACTGGCAGAACAACGAGTATCAGGCTGCAGCGAAGCTTTACAGAGAAGTACTTCAAAAAACCAACGATTTCGTAGTGAAGTATTTCCCTCCTATGAGTGAAGCCGAAAAAGAAAAGTATTGGGCAAAGTTGCGCCCTACCTACTTACGTTTTTACTCTTTTGCTACGCAGTTCCATACCCAAGACGAAACGTTGCTAGCAGAAATGTATAACTATCACATAGCTACCAAAGGTATTTTACTTAATTCTACCAACCGTATCAAACAGCAAATTCTCAACAGTGGTAATACTTCATTGATTGATCAGTACAATACTTGGATTGATAAAAAAGAATACTTGGCACGGCTCTACACACTTTCTAAAGAAGAACTCGCCGAACAAGGCATTGATATTGAAGCCCAAGAAAGGGAAGCCAATAGCCTCGAGAAAAAATTATCTGCCCAGTCAACGGTATTTAAGCAAGGCTTTGAAGAAAAACCTGTGAAGTACGAAAATATTGCTACGCTTTTGGCGGCAGATGAAGCAGCATTAGAGATCATTGCCTTTCCGAAGTTCGATAAGGTTTTCACAGAGGAAGTAGACTACGTAGCGCTCGTAGCCAGCAAGCAAAGCACTACCCCAAAAATGGCGTTGCTTACCACAGGGAAATCACTCGAGTCAGATGATTTCTTCTACTATCGTAATATGATCAAGAAAAAGCAGCCTAATAAATTTTCCTACAAGGCTTACTGGGAAAAAATAGATCCATTGTTAACAGGAAAGAAGAAAGTTTACCTATCGTTAGACGGTGTGTACAACCAGATCAATCTAAATACATTACTTAAACCTGACGGTAAGTACTTGTTAGAGGATCATCAATTTGTGTTGCTTACCAATACCAAAGATGTACTAGCCGTAAAAGCAAAAGGCAACTTAAATATTAAAAATAAAAGTGCTTTTCTGCTCGGATTTCCTAACTATGGTTCAAGTGGAAAAATAGGCGCCTTACCTGGGACAAAGAAAGAAGTAGAAAATATTGGCGGACTGTTGAAAGGAGCAGGCTACCAAGTAACTACCGTAAAGGGCGATAATGCCAGTGAGAGCCGCGTGAAGGCTATGCGTACCAATGGTATTCTTCACATTGCTACTCACGGTTTCTTCTTAAGTGATGTGAGTAATGCACGCACGAAAGTATTTGGTATTGATGCCGTTAAAGCACAAGAAAATCCCTTGCTAAGAGCAGGTTTGATGCTAGCAGGAGCAGAGGCCGCTGCTACTGGTTTGGAAAATAATTTGAGCTTGGCGAGTAAGGAAAATGGAGTCTGGACGGCCTACGAAATTATGAACCAGAACCTAGAAGGAACAGAGCTCGCCGTGATGAGCGCTTGTGAAACAGGGCTGGGCGATGTAAAAGCAGGAGAAGGCGTGTATGGCTTACAACGTGCCTTTCAAGTAGCAGGCGTTGATGCACTAGTAATGAGCCTCTGGCGTGTGAGTGATGAAGCTACCCAAGCACTTATGACACAGTTTTATAAAAACATTCTAACCGCTACTAGTAAAGAAGAAGCTTTCCGTAAAGCACAAGTAATGCTTAAAGAAAAATACCCTGACCCTTACTTCTGGGGTGCTTTTGTACTAGTTGGCTATTAATAGAACCTATTTTTAGGACAAGATAACAGAAGGGTTATGTTATTATTGAACATAACCCTTTGC
>CALEMF010000110.1 GCA_937911505.1 uncultured Cytophagales bacterium | reverse complement strand
GCTAGCAGCATGAGAGGGCTTGACTTTTTGGTTCGTTTTGTGTCAAGAACTGGAACGAAGTGGAACTCAGCGCAGCTACCAAATGAACATCCAAGCATACCTCCTGAGCTCACTTATTTCAAGAGTGAAATAAAGCTAAAGCTTCTGACAAAGTTATCTTCGTCGTACTTGCAAGCTTGGTTGTGTCAAAAAGTGGACCTTAACGCAGCTACAAAGTAAAAAAGAAGTAAATTAAAGCAAAAACATTAAGAATGACCAACCTCTACCTCATCCGCCATACCACCCCCGCCATAGCCAAAGGAATCTGCTACGGTAGCAGCGACCTTCCCTTGGCCGATAGCTTCGACGCAGAGGTCGAGGTGCTCCTCCCTAAAATTCCCCAAGCGCTAGACTGCGTATACAGTAGCCCTGCACAGCGTTGCTTACAGCTAGCCGAGCGGCTCACTAGCGAGCCGCTTAAAACCGACGCACGGCTCTGGGAAATGGACTTTGGTGACTGGGAACTAAAGGCATGGCAGCAACTTCCACCAGAGGCACTACAGCGCTGGATGGACGACTTCGTACACGTCCCTGCTCCTCAGGGAGAATCTTTTGAAATGCTTTACACACGCGTGCGTGACTTTTGGCAAGTTTCTTTGGCTGAAATACGCCAGTGTAAAAGTGTGGCGCTGGTAGCACACGCGGGGAGCCTGCGCAGCTTACTTGCTTATATTTTGCAGATACCTTTGCAAAAGGCCTTTATCCCACAAATTGACTACGGTGGGGTTTCTTTACTAAAAATATACGAAGACAGCTATCGGTTGGCCTTCTTGAACCACTAGCTTACAGTACTGCCTCTCTTTTGGAAGTGTAGTGGGGCGAGGTCTGCTTGAGCTGCTGGATAATTTCTAACCAAAGCTGATCAAAGGGTACCAGCTCTACAAACTGATAGGCCGTTCCCACCAGCGGGAGATCTTGCAGGCGATTGTACAGATAGCGCCCTTTCTCGCGGGCGTGGGCAGGATGAAAATCTGCGCGTATCAAATAGTTGAGCAATTTTATAAGCGCTCTGAGGCGGTGCATTTGCTTCCCTTTGATGTGGTTGTACATATACCGGTTGAAATTCTCGATGCGGCTTTCTAGGGTCTCCCAGTCTTCGCGGCGCAGCCAGTAGAGAATTTCTATTAGCCAGGTATGGATGTGCGCACCTGCCTTGTCTGCCCTATACAAGGTGATGCTGTCTTGAAAATCGAGCAAATTGAAGTCTTTGTACTGTGCTGAGAGTAGCTGGGCGTATGCCTTGATGAAAGCGTACTCTTCCTTTTGCACAGTAGGGATATTTTTAAAGGCGGATTGGGCTTCTATCTGGACGATCTCCTCAAGTACAATGTCGTATTCTTTTACTACCAGCCGTAGCTGTAGATGGTGTACCTGAATGGCGAAGTAGTTGTACTCGTGGGGCTTAAACTGCGCCAGTATGGCGGGTATCTCTTTGATGCCCTCTTCGGGTCTGCGCAACATTGAGAGCGCCAGAAGCTTCATGTATTTATTATAGCGTACTGGGAAAATAGCCCTATTGAGTCGTCCCTCTTCTAGGTTTTGCTCACAGTCTTTGATGAGCAGTAGCATACGCTCAAAATTACCGGTGAGCTCACAATATCTCATTTGAGACCTGTAGTAATAATAATAGACCTTTGTAAGACCACTCTGTACCCAAAAACCCTTGAGCGCTTCTAGGTGTTGTGGTAGGTCTTCGAGCTTTTCTCTCCTACGCTTAGACTGGTAAGCCAAAGCAAAACTACACTGCTGGTACACCCTAAACGCTTGCTTTTCTAATACCAGTAAGGGCAGGTAAGTATCTTGTAGCTTTTCGTAGTATTTTCTCTTAGCCCTGCTATGCTCAAAGACCCCATAGTCCAACAGTACTTCCAAGCTCATAGTGATGATGTTGATATGCTCGTAGGTAACAGCAATATCCAGCGCCCTGTGGAGTAGGCGGACAATCTCCCTCCTATTCCCCGATAGTAGGTAGAGCGCCTTGGCTTTTTGGTAGTATTGCAGTGCCTCCATCTCTTTAAAGCGCCCGCGTGCGTCTTTTATTTTCCCCAAGTCGAGGAACAAGAGATGATTGAGTAGCTTCTCTTTGAGGCGACATTTGACATCGCAGAAGGCTTTGTGGTTGTCTTCTTTCCCCAAAAAAGCCTTGGCCTCCTCGAAGGTTGTAAAGCGGTGGAGGTGGTCGTACAAGGCGTCTTCTTGGTTGTAGCTTTCATCAAAATGGATGAGCGCGGGCGTAGACGCGCTAAAATTGCGCACGAAATAGGCCAGCTCCTGTAAATTACTTAAAGTGTTCATATGTCTATGGTTCTTGTTGCATGGGTCTAAACCCTCCTAAATTACCGATTTAAATCAACAATTTCAATCCTGAACAAAACTATTACACTTTATATTTTAAAGTCTATTTGGGTTTTTATGTAAGAAACGGGCCTATTTTTCACGAAAACAAATCCTTTACTTTACAATATCAAAAAGAAAAAGCGGAAAGCATAGCACTTTCCAAAACCATAAAAATATTTTCGAAACCCAAAAAATTCAAAAATTATGACACAATTAATTATCTCTCTACTCCTCTGGTTAGGTACCCCCGAAGCACAAGTAACCCCTACCTCAGCCACGCCACAATCTGCCGAATCTACACAAGATATAGGTGATATGGGCTGGGGAGATAATGGCAAGGCACAAAGCCACCAAAGTACTACCTTGGTAGGCGAGTCAGACTGGGATACAGCAGGATAATAATAGGTAAAAACTAACGAAGATTGAAGAGGCCGTTGATACGCTAGGCGTTCAACTGCTTCTTTTCTGTGTTTTTCTTGGCGAGGTACAAGATGTATAAGCCAGCCAGCACCGCCGGGATGCTTAAGATTTGCCCCATATTGAGTACCAAGCCCTCTTCAAAGGCTACTTGGTTTTCCTTCAAGAACTCTACAAAAAACCGAAAGGTAAAGAGCAGCACCATAAACAAGCCGAATAGCAGCCCCTCTGGGGTCTTTTTTTTGTGCTGGGAGTAGATACGTAATAGTAGTACAAACAGAAACAGGCAAAAAGCGGCCTCGTAAAGCTGCGAGGGATGCCGCGGGGTAGTAGGGTCGGCGATGTTGGCTCTTAAAAATACAAAGGCCCAAGGTGCCTCAGTAGGGCTTCCGATAATCTCAGAGTTCATCAGGTTGCCCAAGCGAATGAGCATCCCGCCCAGCGCTACCACAATCACGATTCTATCTACCACCCACAAGAAAGATTGGTCAGGGCGCTTGCGCGCATAGAGGTAAAGCGCGGTAAGGATACCAATGGTAGCACCGTGGCTGGCCAAGCCGCCTTCCCATACTTTCAGTATTTCGATGGGGTTGCTCAAATAATATTCAGGATCGTAGAAGAGGCAATGCCCTAGCCTTGCGCCAATCACGGTAGCGATCACTACATAAAAGGAAAGAATTTCTAGGTCTCGCTCTGTTTTTCCTTCTATCTTGAAGATACGCCCTAGAATGTACTGCCCTACGATGAATCCAGTAGCGAAGAGCAAGCCATACCAGCGGATGGAGATTTCTCGCCCGAAGAGAGAAAAGTTAAAGATTTCTGGGTCTACATTCCAAACAATTTCTAGCAGAACAGTTGAAAGCATGTTGATGTTGGCAGCATTGGTTTCGCCAAAGATAAGTGTTTCGTTTTTCAAATATCAAATTATGGCTTAATTAAATATCAAAAAGCTTTATTTTTGCGCTATGCAAAGAATACTCTCTCTATGGCTGCTTTTGAGCATCGCTGCTTGCCATTCCTCCTCAGAAGAGAAGGCAGATCATACCACAAATGCCTCCCGCCCGACAGCCCCTACGACTACACAACACGCCCAAGGCTTTGACATTACCTATGGAGAAGGCTATAAGCTTGTTTCGGTGTTTCATCCTTTTGTCGATCAGCCAGATACCCTGCAGTATGTTTTGCTTACTTCCGCTGCATCGCTGCCACCCTCTTTACAGGCACTTCCTCAAATTACACTTCCCGTAAAGCGTATGGTGATTTTAAGTACTACGCACTTGGGCTTTTTAGCAGCGCTACAAAGTACTGAGGTGATTGTGGGGATGGCAGGGACGGAGTACGTATACCATCCTACTATTCGCCAGCGGGTGCAGATGAAGCAAATAGCCTCGCTCAACGAACAAGGGCTAGACGAAGAGGCTATCCTCGCCCTCGACCCACAACTGGTGATGGTGTCGGGGATGCCACAAAGCGACCTTGGTAAGTACCAGAAGTTGATCGATCTGGGTATTCCCGTAGTAATTAATGCGGTGTGGCTTGAAGCTTCTCCACTAGGCAAGGCGGAGTGGATCAAGTTTATGGCGGCGTTTAATGATACTGAATCAGCGGCCAATACCTACATCGAGGTGATAGAAAAGGCTTACACTACGCTCCTTGATAAAACCAAGGCGATTCCCTCAAAAGAGCGAAAAAGTGTATTGAGCGGAGTAGCCTACCAGGGGAATTGGTACATACCAGGTGGCAAAAGCTTTATGGCGCACTTTTTTGAGGATGCTGCGGCGATTTACCCTTGGCAAAACCTTCCCGAATCGGGTAGTGTACCTCTCTCTTTAGAAGCCGTTTACAACAAGGCACTCGATACGGAAGTCTGGCTAAACGTGGGTAATGCCACTTCTTTGGAAGCACTAGAACAACTCGATGAGCGCTACGGCGACTTTAAGGCTTTCCAAAACGGGGAGGTATATAACCGCACCAAGCGTGTACACATTAACGGAGGCAATGACTATTGGGAAGCAGGCGTGGTACAGCCTCATCTTATTTTGGCAGACTTGATCAAGATTCTCTACCCTTCGTTGCTACCCGACCATGAACTTTATTTCTACGAAAAGCTCTAGTAAATCGCTTAAAGCGTCCGCTCGTTTGCCTCACCAAAAACATATCGCCTTGCTCCTTTTTCTTGCGCTTTGCTTGATAGGGCTATGGCTGGTCAACTTGAGCAGTGGCACAGTAGCGATTCCTGTAGAGGCGCTGGTACAAATTTTCTTTTCTCAAGAGGTAGCCACTGCTAGCTGGACAAAGATTTTCTGGAAGGTGCGCTTTCCGAAAGCGATGGCAGCTTGCTTGGTGGGCAGTGCCCTTTCGGTGGCGGGCTTGCAGCTTCAAACCTTGTTTAGGAATCCACTGGCGAGCCCTTCTGTACTGGGAGTCACGGCAGGGGCTAGCGTGGGGGTAGCGAGTGTTTTACTTACTACGGGGGCGTTTAATGTAGGTATGCTGATAAAGCAGGTGGGCGTTTCGGGCAACTGGCTAATGATTGGCGCGGCGTTTCTGGGGGCTTTTGCCGTTTTGTTACTTATTTTACTGGTTTCACTGCGTATCCGCGACAATGTTACGTTGCTCATAGTGGGGCTGATGGTGGCCAATCTTACTGTAGCGCTGGTAGGCATTTGGCAATACTTTAGTAATCCTACCCAAATTCGTACTTATGTACTGTGGACGTTCGGGAGCCTTTCTGCGCTTACCTACAGCCAAGTACCCATTCTAAGCGTGGTAGTTATAGCAGGTTTATTGCTGAGCCTCGGCATTGCCAAGCCCTTAAATGTATTACTCTTGGGTGATCAGTATGCGCAAAGCTTGGGAGTGAACATCAAGCGTATCAGGCTTTTTATTATCATCATCACCAGCTTGCTGGCAGGGAGCATTACTGCTTTTTGTGGCCCTATCGGCTTTGTGGGGATTGCCGTTCCTCATTTGGTACGGGTTGTCTTCAAAACTACCAATCATTATATATTGATCCCTGCTTGTATCTTGGTAGGGGCTTCTCTCCTACTACTGTGCGATTTGGTGACACAATTGCCTGCTAACGATCAGGTGCTCCCGATCAATGCTATCACCTCACTGATTGGCTCACCAATTGTGATTTGGATTATTTTGAGGCAGAAGTTTACTAGAGGTATTTTTTAGAAGGAGAATATTGAGTATTGTTGCCTATGAATAGAATTGTCCGAATAAATTGTTGGTACTTGCTGTTATTTGTAGGGTTGTCTACTTGCCAGCGTCAATCTTCGCTCGTTTTTGAGGAAGAGGTGTTGTCTACTTTAGAAAAGGATTTACATCGTGCAGAAGCAGCGTTATTTCTTTCTACTAAGGGCTTCGAGGAGCAAAAGCAGGAATTAGCTGGTTCTTCTCAGAAAATTTGGGGGATGGTGCAAGAAGCTGATCAGAAGGCGCGCCAACTTTACAAGGCACATAGTGATTTGATTGCTTCTTTATCGCAACGAAAAGAGACCTCAGCGATCAACCGACACTATAAGCACTACCTTCAACAAGTAGTAGTCTGCACCGATTCGAGTAAACTAATGATTGACTACTTAGCCACACTACCCGCTACACTTGTTAAGAAGCAAGCAAATGATGCTGAGATACTAGAAGCAAAAGTACGTCTGTATCAAATCCTTCTTACTACCTATGAGGAGTTAGGATTATCTCCTCTAGGCATTCCTATACATTGTTATTTCAGTCGCCGTGCGGATGCCTACTTGACCTCTCCTATTGTTTACCCTGAAGAACCACTCGAAATACTTTTTGGGATGCCTTATGAGCCTTCTATACCGTTTCGCTTCTGTAGTTTCGATACGTTGTCTGCTTACCAAACCCAACCGTATTTTATAGCACAACAAGCAGGCGATACAACATTACGCATCATTAGCAAACTCCATTTCTTCGGAAAAGATAGCACCTTCTCTATCAATAAATCCCTTACTATACTCTCCAAATGAAATACATCTTGTATATCGGTATATTGACGAGCCTACTTGCTTGCCAAGAAATTTCTAAGCGAGAGGTAACGCATTGGAAAAAGGTGAACGAGCGGCTACAAACCACTCGGAAGATTTTGCTCAGTGATTTCACCCAAGCGTATAATTATTCACCTAACACAGCACCAAAGGATAGTGTCTACCATCGTGAAATCTACCAACTGACCGAAGCTACCTACAAGCATCTCGAGGTGTTTAAAAATAAGCTTATTGTTGCTAGTGACTTTGAGGGTAGCTCGCCAAGTCTTTTGTATCGTGATGCTGCCATTTATAAAGACTTTCAACGTCACTGTAAGCCAATACAACAACGCTTACACAGTCTTCCTACCTTTACACAAAGTACCTTCAAAGGTTCTTGCCTATCGGCTGACTTGGCCTATATTAGCCATTTACAAAATAGTATTATAAGAGCCGCCACCGAGGGATTCATTGCCTCTTCAGGCAGATGGCCTCCTCAACATTTATTTTTTGATATTCCTAAGCGAATATTTGTAGGAGATACAATACGCGCTAGGCTCCATCTTTACGAGACAGCCCCTGAGCCAGCGCTTGTCATTATTGGGAAGGATACCTTGCCGCTACAAAATGGACTTTTACAGCTACCCCCTCCTAATAAATCTGTAGGTAAGCACGTACTACCAGGTTATTACATTCCTATCGTCGGACAACAACCCAAGTTTGATGATCCTTTTTATTTTCTGTTGGGATATACAATTGTAGAGCGGTAGTTTACCGCCCTTTTGGTACTTCTACCCCCTTCTTTTTACCTCCACTTGTAAGTTTTGGCTTACATAAGATTTTCTTCAAAAATATTACAAGTTATTCAAATTCAAATACTTAAAAAGCATTTGCAAACATATGCTACATGTGTGCAGGTATGCTTCTTCCTGCTTCATAGGTTTGTAACGTTCCCAAGGCCAACGTGCTTACGGGATGCATCCTTAGGGTGAGATTTATGCTAGCTCCTCATCCGCCAACACAGCCGATAAGGTGAGTCCTTACTGCCCAGGTGCAAGTTGTACTCACCCTGAGAAAAATCAGGCTGGTGCTTATAGTAATTGTCGCTGATAATAGGAGATCGGCACTATCGCTATAAGTACCTCTTCCTCCTGCCTCGGAACAACAAAGTCAATTTTGATAACCGAAAAACAGGAAGACATGAGAAATTCATTAAAAACCCTAATTTTTGCAGTAATTATCGCAGGTGGGCTTTTTGCTTGCCAAGTAGAAGAGGTAACCCCTACCCCTAATTATCAACAGGTGGCAGTTGAGGATACTACCGACAACAACCCTGAAAATGACGGTGGTGGGGGCGACGGTGATGATGAAGAGCCAATCATACAAGATTAGTACTTTGATGTAAAAACGTAAGGGGTCGACACGACCTCTACCCAATGGCAGTGTCCTTATACAAGGACGCTGCCTTTTATAAAAAACCTTATGGGTATCAAGCCCACAAAGTAGTTTTACTTTTGGTAAACTGAATCGAAAATTCAACCCCACCCCGATCACTTTCTTTGTAGGTATACTGAGCTTTCAAGCTTTTAGCCAATAAATCTATTAGACGCATCCCTTCATTTTTATTCACTTTTAAAGTATCAAAGCCCTTTCCTTTATCTTTAACTATCAAAGTGAGTTGTTTATCTTGTTTTTCTAGTAAAATGGACAATCTCAGCTTGCCATCTTCAGATTTTCCGTACTTGATAGCGTTGGTCAATACCTCGTTGATGATCAATCCTAAAGGGTTAGACTGGTCGGCCTCTAGCCTCGCTGATGCCAACGCAAAGTCAATTTCATATTGGTTAGCGAGTAGACCTGAAGCGAAAAAGAGGTCATCTACCAATACTTCGATGTAGTTGACTAAATCTAAATGACCTAAATCTGCTTTTTTACTAAAATAGAGGCTTTGGTGAGTAAGATTCATGGTATTTAGTTGTTGCCCTAAACTATGCAAGGTGTTTTTCAACCTACCCTCAGTTAGGTTACGCTTTCTGTAGGTAATCATCCCACTGAAGAGAGCCAAATTATTCTTAATACGGTGATGCATTTCTCGGTACAGTGCTTCATTTCTAAGTGCTACTTTCTTTGTCATCTGATTATTGTACAGAAGAAAAAGTATAAGGAAGCCAACAATAATAAAGACCAACGCAGCAGTGGTAAACATATTGCGACGCTTAATCGCCTCCAACTTGAGTTGATTAGCCTGAGCTGCATTCTTACGTTCTAGTTCTGCCAGTCCGAAGCGTATTTCGTAGGCGGTAATTTGATCTTGCTTTTCTGTATCCAACAGGGCTTGCTGTAAGGTAATTAGTCGTTTCGATGCCGCAGAAGCTGCTTCAAAGTCACCTTGTCTTTCGAGGAGGTTTCGTTTTGTCTTCCAGTAATTGTAGGTTAGTATCGGCGAGAATTGCCTTTCACTGGTATCCGCTTCATATCTTTTCAGGTACTGTAATGTTTTCTGTATATCATTTTTTGCCAAGTATGCTTTTGCCAAAACGACGGCTCCTTCTGCCATTCCCATTGTATCTGAGGTACTTTGATAGTATTGTAAGGATTGTTCAAAGTATTGAATCGCCTTCTCATTCTCTTCTAGTACGAGGTAAGCCTTGCCCAAGTTATAGTAAGTTGTGCCGAGTGCTTTTTTTAAACGCGCAGACTTTTTTAGTGCAATACTCTTATTATAGTATTGAATCGCCTCTTTAGGCTTATCTGTATCTTCACTCAGCTTACCTAGGTTGTTGTACACCATAGCGATTTGCATCGTGTCGGTAAGCACCCTTGCCAGATGCATACTTTTAAAATAATACTTACGGGCTTTGTCGTAGCTCTCTACTTTACGGAGCATATTTCCCAACATGTTGTAACTCACCATAAGACTCGTACTTTCTTGTTGCTGCTCGAGTAGTTGAATGCCTTCGTAATAATTCACAATGGCAGAATCATAGATGTCAAGTCGCTTAAAAGCCAACCCAAGGTTAATATAGCTTTCTGCCAACAAAGAATCTGATTGAAGCTGTTGATAGGTATAAATAGCCTGTCGAAGTAAATGAATTTGCTTTTGGTAGTCACCCTGCTGGAAAGCCACTGCGCTCAAGTTGTTCAGACACTTGCCCAACGTAAACCAATCTTGCTGCACACGCGCCACTTTTATGCAGTTTTGGTAAGCCATAGCAGCCTTTGGGAAATCTTTTTTCACATAGTAGCTTTTTCCTTGTTCCTTATAGTAAATAACTGACCTTTCTCTGGGATGCTGTCCAAAAGTCAGCGATTGTACTGCTATAGGTAATTGAATAGACAGGAAAGTGAAATACGATAGTAATAAGCGTTTCATATTGAATTCATTGAAGAAATAAACTTATATATGTATGCAAAATAATAATTCTATCAAGCTTTTATTAGTTGAAGACAATCCACTTGTTAGCCTTGATCTGATGGATCGACTAGAACACCTAGGTTTTACCAATATTATCACCTACGAAACAGGAGAAGAAGCACTAATACATTTCGACCAAGACCAACCTCAGGTAGTAATTATGGATATTGCTTTGGCAGGTAAGCTGGATGGCATCCAAACCGCCCAGGCATTGAAAGAGAAACGCAACCTTCCCATTATTTTTTTAACCGACCATAGCGATGAGGCAACCTTTCAGCGGTCATTGGCCGTCGACCCAGCGGCTTTTTTACATAAGCCTTTTATAGACAGGCAAGTAGCACAAAATGTAGAAATTGCGCTGCTTCAAAGTAAAGAACCTGAAGTAGAAAAAGGTGAAGCGATCAAAGATCTCTCTGTATTAGTAGCCGATGGTTTATTCATTAATAAGGGAGAAGGGTATTATGAAAAGGTATCTCTTGAAAAAGTACGATTTCTAGAAGCTGGAAGAGCTTACTGCACAGTTCATCTCGATAAGGAAGCTTCTAAAGTAGTTTCAAAAAGCCTGAAAGTAGCTTTTGAGATACTCAAAAAGTCTCCACTCGCTGATCAACTCGTACGTGTTAGTCGCTCGTATGTTATCAATAAAACCTTTATCACTGGCTTTCGGGGGCGCGACCTCTATTTAGGAGAAGACGAACTGACCACTAGCGCTCATTATATTCCTGATCTTCGTGAGCGCTTCTTTACACTTTAGGAAAAAGGAGCGCCACGCTTGGGAAACTGAGTCAAGCGATTTGCAAAGTAAATTAGCATAAGTAAGCCTAATAAGAAAACTTAGTCATTAATTAAACCTAAAACTGATGGCTAAGAAAAGATATCCAGCGATTGCCTTAATAAAACTTATGGAAGAGGCAGCAGAAGCAAAAGGTTACCCACCCACAAAAAAAGGTGTTACGCAGTACTCTAAAGAGTTGGATAATAATGCTGATAAGGAGGCTGAATTCGAGGACAGATATGTATACAGTAGATATCTTGATTATGAAAAGCTGATGACCGAGAATGCTTTCGTTTCTCCTCGAAAAGACTTTTTCGACTTCATCGCTAAAGAAGCAGGATATGAAGACCTTCATCAGTATTTAGAAGAGCATCATTATGAAATAAGAGAAGGAAAGGATATACCCGATTTTCGTAAGCTCAGTACCCTTCGCCAACAAAACCCACCTGCCCCTCAAGAATGGATAGATCAATACATTGTGGGGGCACGTATACTACCTACTTTTTTAGGTGTTTTACCTTTATTTATCACCTTATTTTTCGTAAAAGCTGACCATAAGGATACTAGCTATTTACTGACCTTCGGGCTAATTATATGTTTTGGGCTAGTAGTTGGGCTGGCTGGCTGGGTAGCCATTCTAGGGAAATGGTGGGAGTACAAGCTATTTTTCAGCGAGGGGAAGCCCGGCTTTCCTACTACCTATCTGATGCTATTTGCGTGGCGATCTAAGTTTTCGACTGCCGAAAAGCAGGCCTACCGAGAAAAAGTGACTACTTACTTTGGGATTTCCTTTCCTCTACAAGCACAAGAGACTAAAAATAAGACAGAGGCTATACAGAAGCTACGCGAGGCAGGTATGAAAGTAAGAAATGCCGTGAAGACGGTCGTCATTCGGTCTGCACTCATCCGCTATGGATTACTTCGCAACCTTGTACCCGCTTCGCTTTTAGCACTATTCTTTGCTGTAGTTGGCTTCGCTTATGGCCTTTGGCAGTACAACTTTCTTCTCATGATATGTATGATGGGGCTGTCGCCTTTCTATCTTATTTATTATGTAAAGCATGCCAAGTGGGTGGTGCTGGCTTCTGAAGCCTACGCACGCTACCTCATTAATGAGTTTTTGAGTCGTAGTCCGTAAAGGCTACTCATATTCTTCACTTATTCGCTAAGCAAAAAATAATCATCATATGGAGTTTAAAATGACAATCGCTCGCCTACAAGGGCGCAGTTTACCCTTCAATTATCAATATCCGCTTGCTTCGTGGATATACAAGGTAATCGCCCAGTCAGATAAGCAGTATGCGCACTTCTTACATCAGAAAGGACACATCATGGAAGGGAAGCACTTCAAGCTTTTTACTTTTTCCAACCTTACCATTAGCCCTTTTAAGGTAAAGGGAGACCGCCTCCTTATACTGGGCGATGAGGTGACGCTTCGCATTAGGTTCCTTGTAAACAGCAGTATGGAGCACTTTATCAAGGGACTATTTTTAGCCCAGCAATTCACGTTGGGCGATCGGAAAAGTCAGGTTCGTTTTCAGGTCATCAACGTGGAAACACAGCCCGCACCTGTATTTATGCCTGTGATGCGTTATAGTAATAGTTCACCTGTCTGTATTTCCTCTAAAGAAGAAGAGGAGCGATATGTACAGTACCTAACGCCGCTCCAGACAGATTTCGGAAAGCTACTACTTGTCAATCTTCTCAATAAGCAAGTAGCCAGTACAATAGGCAACGTAACGCCACACGAAATCGACAACTATCATTTCAAGCTTCTCAATAAGCCTGTCTCTAAGCTTATTACCATTAAATCGGGTACGGCTGCCGAAACGAAAGTACGTGGCTATCTCTTTGATTTTGAAATCACCTTACCCGTTACACTCCATCAGATTGGCTACTACGCTGGTTTTGGTGAGAAGAACAGTATGGGCTTTGGGTGCGTCAAGGTAGCTTCTTCTCTCATTAGCAAACAGAAAATGGCCTTTTCGGAAAATCAAAAGGTGCATTAGGAAAATGTGTTTCTCGTTTATCAACCTGCTGACTACCTTCATCTTAACAACACGGAGTATTCACACAAATGCTATTAAGTAATGCAGTACCAACTTATAGAAAATTACTTTGAAACACCCCTCTTTCAAGAAGTAGTACAAGACTACTTCGATACAGTATTGGGGCAGATCATAGCACAAAATGCCACCGTCTCTGCGAAAGGGCTATTTATCGTGGATGGTGAGCAAAAAAGAGACTACTACGATATGCCTTACCATGTGCATATTCTTAATGGGCTAATTCCAGCACTGTTTGTATACGAAAAATACATGCAGCAGCAAAACTATACGGATGATCCTGAGGCAGTCGTTTACCTAAAAGTATTTATACTCGGCTTTACCTTTCACGATGCCAACAAACTACTACACACCCAACAAGACAAGCAAAGGTCTGACCTAGAAATAGCAGTAGCCAGCCTAGACAAGCATGTGGATGAATGGGCCGTGCGAGAATTCTTTACCGCCTTCGACGCACACAAAAATAATGTCTACTACTTGGCGTTGTCTACAGAAGATGGTACTTGGGCCACCGCCGAAGATTACCCTATTACGCTCAATAAGGAAGAAATACGAGGTGTACAAAGGGAACTGTGTCATTTTGCTGATGGGTTGGCCTCTATTCAGAATGAAGACCTAGAAAGTCTAGAGGCACTGCATAAAAAAGTGAACTATAGAATTAGTAAAGTCCATAACATTGTACCTCTCGATGTGTCGTACGTCAAAGTAAGGCACAATCCCTACACGCTACTGAGTCAGAATATGCTACAAGTAGCGAGAAGTGTATTGTATGAACATGGCAAGAAGGTACTATACGCCACCCGAGAAGGTTTTATTTTCTGGGGTAAAGCGCTCTCCCAAAAAGAGCTCACCACTATTGCCGATACTTACCTCACGGGCAGCGAAGAGGACATTAAGTTTTTAGAGCTTACGAAAATAACCGCCCAGAAATGTGAGTTTGGTTTTATAGGCTCTGCTCCCTTTACGGTAGAAGTATTATCAAAAGTTGTAAATAAGTTAAGTGATAAGTTTTTGCTGTTGTCTCCTAATAGTGAAAGTAAGATCAAAATTTTTCCTGAGTTTGTTCAACTGACTAAAAAGCTGATCGAGCTGTACTACTTGCCTCTTGAGTATGATGATAGCAACGGAAAGCTCGCCCTGAGATACTATGAGGAACTAGACAAAGAGCAGGAAGCCTTTAAAACCGTATTCAACCTACATAAAATACAATGGCTCAATGGTAAGGGAAACAAAGTTTGGGGCCAAGATATTACACTTTGGCAACAAAAAGAACAGGCCCTTCTTGAAACGATCGACGTAGAAACGAGCAATGGAATTGTGGCGCTTACCTCAGTTTCAGATTTGTTAGGCTTCATTAAAGAGAGAGTCAGTACGAGCAATGCGCTATTTAAAATCTATCTGAATTTCCTCAAAACCTATGAGGTATTAAATGACTTCGACACGGATGTAGAGGAATACATCGAAATACTACAACAGGACATCATCCAACACTTTACGCCTGAGACCACTGAGGAAGCGCTTCCTATAAAGCAACTCCTTTTCGACCGTTATTTTGAATGCCCAGGCGAGGCTAACCTTCACTTCCTAACCCACTACGCCCCTACCATTCCCCTAAAGAAGGAAATGTGTGCTTTTACCGGTGCAGTAGGTGAAGTACCCTACAAAGCAGCCATCGCTTTTGCCATGAAAGCACGTGGCTTTAGTAACCGCACCGTTACCTCACTTAATAATAATACAAGCCGCATCTCTGCCTTATTTGCGGAAGAGAATAAACTTCGTGCCTCTATGTTTTCTATCACAGATGCCAACTTGGTAATGTATTATGATTTTTTTGAGGCACAGCTAGAAATAGATAAAGACATTATCCTTAGTTGTATTAAAGCCAAAGACGAAGTGAAGCTGCTAGAAGACGGAAAGGTGATGTTTGATAAAAACAGTAGCTTCCAATACAACCTCTATAACTTGGAGTTCATTAAGTTGTCGCCTAAAGTGGAGCCCACTTTTTTCTTGGTGAGGAAATGCCTACGCATGACTGCCCAATTAGGGATTCGTGTTTGCCTCTCAGGAATTATGACTCCCTACCAACCACACAAGGCCGTATTTCACTTTGAGAATCCTCCCCGATTTATAAAATTACTCGGCTGGGATAGTATCCGCCTAATTGAAGTAGAAGAAATACTAGACGAGATTCGCTTGGTACTTACTTTTGGAAAAGATAGAATAGAAAGTAATCTACTGAAAATAGCCCTCAGTCGCCAAGCCTACTTCACCCTTTACTATTTACTTAAAGAAAAAGATAAAAGTAAGGTATACCATCCATTACTTAATTTTTATACAAAATACAAACATAAATTTAAAGGCATGACCATCACCGAAAAACTCGTGGAACTGGCAGTCAAAGTAGACCTCGGCTTCAAAAGTAGTGCGGAGGAGACCTGGCTGATCCGTCCCGCCCTAGATTTCCTTAGAAAATACCACAAGCAAGACAGTAGCCGAGAGGACATCATCCAGAAAACTTGCGGAGAGATTTACCGAAAGCTACGATTAAAAGGCTATTATGATACAGAAGATATTAAAGCCTTTGCTACCGCAGTATACGATGAACTCTTCTTGAAAGACTGGCAAGGGAAAATCCCTACCATCAATGTGGAAAAAGACTGGATCTATCAGTTTGCTTTTCTCTTTAGAGAGCAATCTCTAACGACCCTGCGCATCAATAAGGCCAAAAAAATTAAAGAAAAGCTCGATGAGGAGGGAAAAGAGATTAACGAGGAAAACGTGAAGCCCTTACTGTCTAAAGAAAGTAGAGCCCATGTAGCACAGTATGTAGAAATCATTCGAAACTTAAAATAAATAACCATATGCAAGCATTATTCAACCTTATTCCCAAAGCTTACTTCGTAGAGAACCTCAAGCAGAACCGTCTAGGTACTTTAAAGATTGCCCTCTTACGCGAGATTGTAGGCAATGCCATTATCCGTAGCAACTATCCAGACGAAACCATTACCTTTAAACTCTCCGAAAACAAAGACATCGTAGAAGTGCCCGCCAGAAAGCTTAAAAGCCGAGAGAAGCTACTGGGGCTTAAAATGTGTCGTGAATTCGATGTGGTAGACCCCAGCCTACGCTACAATGTCATCAAGAAGAGTGAACAACTGGCCAATCCCAATTCTATCCTATTTGGGGATAGCGTCACGGAGAGTGGCGATTCTGTAGCTCTTACCAGTAGGGTTATTTACGATTGGGCTTATTCGATCAGGGATATCGAGCAAATTACCAGTACTTTACAACATAATGCGCTTAGCGAAGGTGGTACGATGTGGAACGAGGAGGAAGGCAGCCTGCGCCAATCCTTGTTTCAGGTACAGTATGTGAAACCTGGTACGTATCTTCCCCATTTCGTAATGGTAGAAAACGTCACCCCTGCCCTCTTCCTTCACTTGGTGGCTTGCATTATGTACGAATCACGCTACTTTGCGCAAAGCACCACCAATAGCACTTCTAATGTAAAAAATCATCTCATCGGAGTAGGCTACGCAAAATTTGAGCAGCCCGTCAACAGCTACACCATCACCAAAAACTGGGAGACGCAGATGCCTGTAAACTTCAATACCGTCAGCCAAGTGATGCGCGATACGATGATAGAAGCCTATGGGGAGCAGCATTTCGTAGAGGGTACATCCATCACAGCCTTAGTCACCAAGCTTTGGCAAGAGGAAGACACCTTATCGACCATCTACAAACAAGCAGAAGCGGATAGTATTCAGTTTTTGAAAGACATTAAGATTACTAAATAATGCAAGCGCAAATCATTGAACTTACTTTGCTTAATCATCTTTTCTACTTCACCGAAGTATCAGGAGGGAGTACTTCGGCGGCGATTACGGGCAACTTCATAGGTGACTTGGCCCTTACTTATGCCTTTGCCAAGGCGCTCTCCGAGAAAGAAGATTACTACAGGTATCTGAAGCAGCCTAAGTATGAAGAAATCAGAGACTTTGGTTTCTATTGCTCTGTAGCCCGCCCGCTCCATCAAAATGATCGTACCGAAGCCTACATTCAAAATACCCTCTTTAATGTGGATGGCTACGTCGATATAACAGCCCTAGAGAAATCAGGAAAATCGCCCTTCAAAAATTACCGTCAAGTACAAGGAATTGGTATAGGGGCGCGTTTTCACGCCTTACTTCTTTCAGAAGAGAAGCTCGTACTTCCGAAAGTAATACGCGTGGGAAGGGCGCTAGAGACATTGGTACGTGTCACTCCTATCAAGTTAGATAAAAAAGAGGATATCGATGAATGCTGGCTGAATGCTTTTTCTCTAAAGATAGTGTTTGACAACCTGAACGCAGCCGTCGCCTTAATGACAGAAAAGGGTAAGGTTAACTTCTCCTATATCTTAGAAAACTATAACCTCATGAAGCAATTCACCTATGAGGAAGTAACAACCCTGTTTGAACCCATCTTTAGCCATGGATAGCTTTTCTTTTTGTATTAGACCACAGTACGTAAAGCAAACGGAAGAAAAAGAAATCATCAACGGAAAAGAATGCCTGCTTCACGAAGTACAGAAGCGCATTAAGTTGGATTTTGAGCAGCTTCCTACCTTTACAATTATTACAGCCCCTACAGGTACGGGAAAAAGCTATGCGTTTCCTTTCCCCGCGCTCAACGCCAAGAAGCAACCCAAGCGCATAGGGCACACTGGGCGTGTAAGAGGGCTCATTGTACTTCCTACCAATGCGTTGATTAGCGAGCTGACGGCTAGTTTTCAAAAAACTTACCCGCAGCTTACTATTCAGCAGCTTACTGGCCCTGCCCTCGACCGCTACCAAGTAAAAGGGTACAAACGCTGGGAGAAAGCCTTAGAAGTGGTAGAAAGCAGCGATTTGGTCATTACCAATCCAGATATTATCAACTATGCGATGCACGGCGGCTATCACAAGAGGGCTTGGAGCAACAAAACAGGTGCAACGCGTTTCTCTCGCTTGCTGAGTGCCTTCAACTATATCGTCTTCGATGAGTACCACCTGTACAATGAGCCTGAGATTGCCAACATTTTGACGCTGGTAAAATTACGAGAATTCTTTCTTAAGCACGAGAAAGTCATTAAAGGGCAAGCTAGTGGCGTACGTTTTCTGTTTGTTTCGGCCACACCAGAGAAAGGACTAAAAGACATCCTAGAAAAAGAGGGCTATGACTATGAAGAGATCATTGAGGAAATTGTAGACGATCCTACACAGGCACGCCCTATTCACGGAACCCTGACGGTAGAGTTTGTGGATAGTAAGGAGATGCGTACAGTGGTACGAAACAAAATTCCAGCACTTCGGGAAGTACTCAAAAAACAAAAAGTCCTCATTATTCTGGACCGACTCCGAGAGGTGCAAGAACTGGCTGAAGAGCTAAAGACAGTCTTTCCCACTTACACCATTTACCAAAGTACAGGCTATGTAGCCCGTAACGAAGACCAGAAGGCGAAAATCGAAGCGGCGCATCTGATTATCGCTACCAATAAAGCAGAGGTAGGCGTCAACTATGATGTAACGTACTGTATTATGCAGCCGGGTAAGTACTTTCAAAACTTCGTACAACGCTTCGGCAGGGTATCGCGAGGCGACTTGACAGGGAAGGTAGTCATTAGCATTGATAAAAAGTACGCACAACTGAAACGGCGCTTTAAAGAAGTAAGCCACCTCAACTATTACGATTTTCTAGCGCTTATGCGACAAGAAATTCAAGGAAGAAAATTCTACACCGAGCGGATACCCATGTACTTAGGAGAGTACATGTGGTGTATCCAAAATAATATTCGAAGGTATCAGGATTATGATATACATCGCTATCTGCAACGTAGAATGGAAGAAGAAGGCTTCTTCTCACAAGGAAAAGTGTATAACCGCTATAAGATATTCAATAAGATCAACCAACAAATCAGAGAAATGATCAAGGCAGTCATACGTCCTGAAAAGATACCGAAAGATAGAAAAGAACTGAAAAAAGTCTATACTAAGCTAGAGAGGAGTGCCCCACGTACTTGGCAGTGGGTACAGTGGTGGGATGCCTACTTAGAAACTTTTTTTGCCTTTCGAGATGGTGGGAAAACGGTAGAAATCTACGACGAAAAATATAAAACCACCTTAGACTACTCTTTAGACTGGATATTACAGCATAAGGTAGTTAAAGAGAAAAAAATACTCCAAGAAGAGCCTTATGAGCGCGTCAGGTACATTGTGGGAAATCTTAAAGAACAAGACAAAGATTTACAGTATACCGTGAGTACCATTCCAAATGCGGGTATGCAAGGCAATAATTATCTCTCTTACGAAGAAGTATTTAAGCTGGAAGAGGCGTTCGAAAAAGCCGTAGGGCGTATCTCCGACAAAGTAAAGAAAGATCCTACCCAAACTAAGCAAAAAGAACTATTGAAGGAAGTAGCGAAACTTGCCAGTACCTTTAGCCGCAAGCGCCTCCATATTGAAGATATTACCCATCAAGAAATTATTTTATAAGCTATGTCTCGTCGCCTCACCGCCACCCATATTGCCTACTACCATACTTGCCAACGAAAGCTATGGCTTTTTGCCAACGGAATACAGATGGAACATACCTCTACGATTGTAGCCGAGGGAAAATTGATCGGAGAAACGAGCTACTCAGACAGGGCAGAGAAGTATACAGAAATAGAGATAGATGGCATTAAAATCGACTATTTCGATGCCGAAAATGGCGTGGTACACGAGGTAAAGAAGTCAGCTAAAATGGAACACGCCCATCTGGCGCAGATAAAGTACTATATCTGGAAGCTGACCCAGATGGGACTAGAAAATATAACAGGTGTTCTAGAGTACCCTAGGCTTAAAAAACGACAAGAAGTAATACTCACCGCAAAAGATATAGCGGAAATCCAACAGTGGGAGACAGCAATCGAGGCCATGAGCGCTACTGATAATTGTCCGCCTGTCATTCAAGCCAAAATATGCCAGTCGTGTAGCTACTACGACTTCTGCTATACTGACGAAACTACTTAACAGTTCTTTGATTTATTGCTAATACCATGAAGAAGACTTACTATTTATTCAATCCGGGTCGGATGAGTCGTAAAGACAATACCCTAAAGTTTGTACCAGTAGATGAACACGGCAAAGAAGGGAAGCCTAAGTACCTTCCTGTAGAAAATGTTGCAGGACTTTATACTTTTGGTAGCCTCGATGCCAACAGTGCCTTGTACAATTTCTTGGGCAAGCAGCAAATTGCCGTACATTTCTTTGACTACTACGAACACTATACGGGTTCTTTCTTTCCTAAAGAGTATCTGCTGGCTGGGAAGGTGCTTATCCAGCAAACTTTGCACTACCAAGATACGACGAAGCGCATGGCAATCGCTAAGAAATTCGTAGAGGGGGCAAGTTTTAACATGTACAAGAATCTCAAATATTATTTACAGCGTGATAAGCCGCTAAGCGACATAGTAGCCTCCATAGAGGCACTTCAAGCACAGGTTAATCAGGCGAGCGCTGTAGATGAACTGATGGGCATTGAAGGGAATATCAGACAAGCCTATTACGTGGGTTTGGATCATGTAATCAACGATTTCGAAATGGGTACGCGTACAAAGCGCCCACCACAAAACGAAATCAACACGCTTATCTCTTTTGGTAATATGATGTGTTATACCCTTTGTCTGGGTCAACTTTACCATACCCAGCTCAACCCAACCATTAGTTATTTGCACGAACCGGGCGTACGCCGTTATTCTTTGGCTTTAGACTTGGCAGAAATCTTTAAGCCCCTTTTGGTAGATAAGATGATTTTCAAACTACTCAATAAGAAGATCATCACAGCAGCCGACTTTTCGCAAAAGCTCAATCGCTGTATTTTAAAAGAAGGTGGTAAAAAGAAATTTGTCAAAGCTTGGGAAGAAAAGTTGGCAGAAACTATTCAGCACAGAACGCTGAAACGATCAGTGAGTTATAAGCATCTGGTAAAGCTAGAATGCTATAAGCTAAGCAAACACATTTTAGGGATAGCTCCTTACAAACCCTTTAAAACTTGGTGGTAGTATGTATGTGATTCTGGTTTATGATATTGGAGAAAAGCGGGTAGGAAAAATGCTCAAACTCTGCCGCCGCTATTTACACTGGATACAAAACTCCGTATTCGAGGGAGATATTACCGACGTGAAGCTCAAGAGCCTTCTCCTTGAAGCCAAGCAAATGATGAAACAAGGTGATAGCCTTATTATTTTCAAAAGTAGAGGTAAGCAGTGGCTGGAAAAAGAGGTGTTCGGTACAGAGAAAAATAGCCTCGATAACCTTCTTTAGAGGGTGAAGTCGTCGATGTCCCTATTTTTGGTAAGAACTCCCTTCGGAAAAACCCTCAAAACCTACAAAATGTGCCTTATCTACACGGAAAAGGGGTTGTCGATCCTCGGGTAAAATCCGGTTATCGTAGGTCGACGACTTTTCAAATAAAATCATCCATAACAAACGTTCATATTAGCTTAGAAATGCTCTTTTTATGTGCAGATTCAACGGCTCTTCATCGCACCATGCTGGGATTGAAATATAAATTAGCAAAGCTATAGCCTGTCTTTTTAATCGTTCTCTTCATCGCACCATGCTGGGATTGAAATTTTTAAAGTATTAAAAGTCGTTTTTATCTCTTGTATTGCTCTTCATCGCACCATGCTGGGATTGAAATTTAAAAAGTGTTTAGTGAATTGAGTCGGTATCTATAAGGATCATCGAACCAACATGATAGAATAAGAAAAAAGATAATATAT
>CALEMF010000109.1 GCA_937911505.1 uncultured Cytophagales bacterium | reverse complement strand
GGCAGCTATCCTACCCTGACGACTCGCATGTCGATTCCAAAGGGAGCACTGCCAGCAGTCGTAAGCTTAGGAATCGACAAGCGAGTCGTCAGGGTAGGATAGCTGCCTATTTCGTTTCGAATGGTTACGCCATCAGCCACCTGAATCGCATCTGTACTCGATAAGTTTATATTACCTGTTCCTCTGATAATCACATTACCATCAATTTCGCCTGTCCCCGTATTACTAAGACCAAAGTTCATGGTAGCAGTGCTTTGGTTGTCGATTGAAAGGTTCGTTGCAAGCGACCACGTTATACCATCACCAATCAAATTAAATATATTTTTATTGATGATATTATCAAGAAAAGTAAAAGAAGAAGCATTTGTCGCAGTGGTAATAAATTCTCCTGTGGTCTCTACCGTTACTTCTTCATTAAAGGTGGTGTTTCCTCCAGAAACATTGTCTATTAGTACACCTTCTATAGTGGTTCTTCCATTGATATCAAGGTCTTGATCAGCCAATTGTAATGTTGCTCCATTTGCTATAATAAGTTCACTACAACTTGTTGCTGCGCCAAGCCTCACGGTATTACCTGTGCAGATGGTTACGTTGTCCATAGCACTTGGAAAGCCGACGCCTGGTGTGCCACCACAAGTAGTACTCCAGACATTAGGGTTATTCCAGTCACCTGAACTGACTGCAAAGTAGTCGGTAGGGGCGGGTTGGTAAGAGTACACTTCAAAAAAGCCTGCATTTTGCCCCACAGCAAAGTCTACATAGCCATCTTGATCGAAGTCTGCAATAGCAAACGCACTGTAAGAATTAGAGGGGTTAGCTCCTAGTATTACTACAGGTTCATTAAACCCTGTTCCGTTGTTAATATAGATAAGCAGATCGCCTGTAGCAGCATCGAGCGCAATAATATCGTGTTGCCCATCGCCATTAAAATCGCTCACAACAGGATATCGGGGTTCTACGGAATTGCCTGCTATTACAGTAGCATTAATGAATCCTGTACCATTATTAGTGGCAAAGCCTATACCTGTATCGTTTAAGGAAGAAAATGTTACATCTAAAGAGGCGTCTGCGTTAAATAACCCCAAGGCAAGAGGCCCCGCACTCACAGTACCCGTATTGACATCCGCAGGACCAGTAAAAGAACCTGCTCCATCTCCGTAAAATACACCTACTTGATTGTTACCATCACTACTTATTAAGTCCACGTTACCATCTTTATTGACATCAGCCGCTACCAAAGAGGTAGAGACGGTAGTAGCAATGAAAGAATCAGGTACAGGATCAGTAGTGAGTATGTCAAGATAGATTTGAATGTTACCTCCTAGGTTATTACTGGCCACATCCAAGTCACCATCATTATCGAAGTCAGCAATGGCTACTTGTGTTGTTCCTGAGCCAACAGCACGTACAATTGGGGTAATAGGAAATACTTCAGGAAACTCACCCGTGCCAGTCGTATTAAGATGAACACTGATCTCATCTGGATCAGAAACTGCTATATCTACGTTGCCATCCCCATCAAAATCACCCGTCTTAATATAATTTATAGGAGAAATAGCAGCAGTAATGGTAGTAAGTAAACTAAAGCCACCTGCTTGGTCATTAATGTAAATGACTATATTGTCTAGGTTACTAACGCCATCGGCAGCAGCAATATCCATCCAGCCGTCTCCATCAAAATCACCTGCTGCTACAGCGCTTGGCATAAAGCTAGGGGGCGTAATAAGATTGGGTGTGTAAGAAGAGGGAGTGATGGTGACAGGGGTATTTGTGGTCGTGAGAAGTGGCCTATCACTTGCCTTTAGAGAAGAGGTTTGCAAATTATTTTCTAGGTTGACGACCGTGATGGGCGCTACGGTATTCATCCCTCTAGGAAGTTCAATGGTAATTTGGGTATTACTGCTACCTGTGACTGTAGCACGCATACTACCTACAAACACCGCGTTATTGGCGGGTGTATTACTAAAAGACGTTCCATCAATGTCAATGGCTGTAGCGCTATTGACGATCGCTTGTGAAGGGGTAATATTGGTAATGGTAGGTGCCTGGGCATAAAGCTCCCCTGCCATAAAACATAAAAGTATAAGTAATCCTAGACTGGGAATGGACTTTATTGTTGCATACTGAAGCATCGGTTCAATTATTATTTCAGTTATATGCTAGATATAGCTTGGTGCAAAGCTAGCAATAATCGTTCTCAAAACAAAGGAGCGACCTCACTTTGCATATTCCTTTATACGTATTTGCGAAGTTCGGTAACAAGGCTTAATTTTATTCCACATAATTTTTTTTCTATGACGCAATTTTCTACCTCTTCAGGTAAGCTTATTATTTTTTCTGCTCCTTCTGGCGCAGGGAAAACTACCATTGTAAAGCACTTGATCAATCAGTTTCCCGATCAACTCGGTTTTTCTATTTCTGCTTGTACGCGTGACAAACGCGGTAGGAGAGAAGTACACGGAAGAGACTACTACTTTATGTCGAAAGAGGAATTTGAGCAAAAAATACAAGAAGAAGCTTTTGTAGAGTGGGAGCAAGTCTACCTGGGGGCGTATTACGGTACGCTCAAGTCTGAGATTCGTAGAATATGGGAGGAAGGAAAAGCGGTACTGTTCGATGTAGATGTACAGGGAGGACTAAAGTTAAAGGAGTACTTCAAGGAAGCTGCCTTAGCCGTTTTCGTAAAGGTGACTTCGGTAGAGGTATTAAAAGAACGATTACGCGAAAGAAATACCGAGTCGGATGCCAAGATTGAAACCCGTTTGGCCAAGGCCATTTACGAGATGTCTTTTGAGGAGCGTTTTGACCATATTCTTTTAAACGACACTCTCACACAAACCTTGCAAGAAGCGGAGCAACTGACGCAAGAGTTCCTCAAAAAGGACAGTAAGCAAAATACCTTGTTCAACCTTTAGTTACCCCATGAAAGTAGGTTTATTTTTTGGGTCTTTTAACCCTATTCACATTGGTCATCTCATTATCGCTGATACACTTGCTGCCAACAGCGATTTAGCAGAAGTGTGGTTGGTGATCTCTCCGCACAACCCCTTCAAAAAAAGGAGTACATTGCTCCATGCCTTTGACCGTTACGATATGGTGGATAAGGCGACCTACGACAACCACCGCCTACGCCCTTGCGACATTGAATTTCATATGCCGCAACCAAGCTATACTATCGATACCCTTACTTATCTACAAGAAAAGCACCCCAAAAAGGAATTTGTATTGCTCATGGGTAGTGATAATCTCGTTAACTTCGGTAACTGGAAAAACTATGAGCAGATTTTACACTATTATAGTATCTATGTATACCCTAGGCCTAACATAAAAGAGACCCCCTTTCATACGCATCCAAAGGTAAAGATGGTAGAAGCGCCCTTGCTCGATATTTCTGCTACTTATATTCGTAATTGTGTAAAAGAAGGAAAAAGTATTCGCTACCTGGTAGACGAAGCAGTAGAAGAGCTGATTCGACGGAAAAAGTTCTACCTGTAAGCATCTGTTCAGCTTTACATCATTACCGCTAAAATAGGGCTTAGGGACATTTTACCAGAAGATTTATCACCTAAATCTTCCTATTTATACGAAAATAAACTACCTTTGCAATCCCATTTCATAACAACTTGATTATGAATGGGTTTATGTTCAACTAAATGTCAATCCTGATCGCTCTACGGATTGATGTATAAAGAGCTTTTTTCACATTCATATTATGACAGACCAAAACACAGATTTTAATTGGGAAGAGTTTGAAGACGGCAAAGGATTTGGTAGTTCTTACTCGCAAGACGAAAAAGAAAAACTGGAAGCCTTGTACGACCAAACCCTCAATGAGATTGTAGAACACGAGGTAGTGAAGGGAACCGTGGTGACGGTAACAGATCGTGAAGTAGTAGTAAATATTGGCTTTAAATCAGATGGACTTGTATCGCTTTCTGAGTTTAAAGATATACCAGACCTAAAGTCTGGCGATGAAGTAGAAGTTTATATAGAAAAACAAGAAGACCCTAACGGGCAGATTATCCTCTCGCGCAAGAAAGCGAAAATCCTTACCGCTTGGGATAAAATCCAGCACGCTTTAGACTACGACGAAGTGATAGAAGGTTTTGTAAAGCGTAGAACAAAAGGAGGTTTGATCGTAGATATTTATGGTATAGAATCTTTCTTGCCAGGCTCACAAATTGATGTAAAACCTATCCGCGACTTCGATGTATTTGTAGGGAAGAAGATGGAAGTAAAGGTAGTGAAAATCAACTATTCGAATGACAACGTAGTCGTATCCCACAAAGTACTTATCGAGAAAGACCTCGAAGAGCAGCGTCAGCAGATTCTCAACAACCTAGAGAAAGGACAAGTACTAGAAGGCGTAGTGAAGAACATCACCAACTTCGGTGTATTCATTGACTTAGGTGGGGTAGATGGTCTTCTACACATTACCGATATTTCTTGGGGTAGAGTAAACCACCCAGAAGAAATCTTAAAACTAGACGAAAAAGTAAATATTGTAGTACTCGACTTCGACGAAGACAAGAAGCGTATTTCGTTAGGTATGAAGCAACTGACGCCTCATCCTTGGGAAGCCCTTAGCGAAGAAGTACAAGTGGGCTCTAAGGTGAAAGGTAGAATTGTGAACGTGGCCGATTATGGTGCTTTCTTGGAGATTATGTCGGGTGTAGAAGGATTGATTCACGTATCAGAGATGTCTTGGTCGCAGCACTTACGCAATCCACAAGATTTCATCAACGTAGGAGACGAACTTGAAGCAGTGGTACTTACATTAGATAGAGACGATCGTAAAATGTCGTTGGGTATCAAGCAACTTACTGAAGACCCTTGGACAAAACCTGATATGACTACCAAGTATGCGGTAGGCACTACACACAAAGGGATTGTTCGTAATATGACCAATTTCGGCTTGTTCTTAGAGCTAGAAGAAGGTATCGACGGACTGGTACACGTTTCTGACCTCTCTTGGACGAAAAAAATCAAGCATCCTTCTGAATTTATCAAGATTGGCGATGAGCTAGAGGTAAAAGTATTGGAGCTAGATGTAGACAATCGTCGTTTGGCCTTAGGTCATAAGCAACTAGAGGAGAACCCTTGGGATACCTTTGAAACGGTATTTACCGAAGGTTCTGTACACAAATGTACGATCCTTAACAAAAACGATAAAGGAGCTATATTAGAATTGCCCTATGGTATAGAAGGTTTCTGCACCAATCGCAATCTAGTGAAAGAAGATGGCAGTATGCCGGAGGTAAACGAATCACTTGATTTTAGAGTGACGGAGTTTATAAAGTCTGAAAAGAAAATCACCTTGTCGCACGTAGCTACTTACACTGAGGTGGACACAAAAGCAGAAGAGCCTAAGAAGAAACCTCGTAAGAAAAAGAACGAAGAGATGGCTAGTGATGCAGAGAAATCTACCCTAGGTGATATTGAAGCCCTTTCTAATTTGAAAGAGCAAATGGAGAAAGACAACGAGTAATTATTCGTTAATACATATAAACCAGATGAAAAAGTGCTGCTGTGCAGCGCTTTTTTCATTTTTCGCTTTGATATAAGCAGAACAATTACTAATATTGCCCTCCCTGTAAAAAAGGTCCTGTGGCCGAGTGGTTAGGCAGAGCTCTGCAAAAGCTCGTACAGCGGTTCGAATCCGCTCGGGACCTCTTAATTACCCTCCAAAGCTTGTATTTGTAAACCAAGCGCAAATCCATCTAATATTTGGTGTAATAATAAACTATCCTAGTTCAGGAATAGTACTTATCTTCTATACTGACTACAAACTAACCCACCTGCCACGTATCGCCACTGTTTAGTAAGGCTTGCATATCTTGATAAGACTTTCGGTCTTTGGCGGCTGTTATACTTTCCTCAAGCCTATCGGAGTAGGTAGGGCTATCTACACAGTAAAATACGCCTAGTGGCATCACGTCTTCTAGTTGTGCTAGCATAAAAGCAATCCCTTGGTCTTGCTCGTTGTGCACAAGTGGCACCTTGTTGGAAATCCCTTTTTCATAAACCTCTAATGTACCTCCTTGAAGGGCAAGAAAGTAGGTTGCTTCTTCTCCAAAAGTCAAGGGAGTGCCGTGTTCCAGCTTGATCGTTTTTTGATCACGGTTGCTTTTGTCCAAAAAATGATCAAAAGCCTTGTCATTAAAAATAACACAGTTCTGCATAATTTCCACGATCGAAGTACCCCGGTGTTCATTAGCGCGTTGTATAATAGCTTCTAGGTGTTTGGGATCGTTGGCCGCGGCACGTGCAAAAAAAGTAGCGCCTGCCCCAATCGCCAGCTTGGCAGCAGAAAGTGGCTGTTCAATCGTTCCTGTAGGGCTGGTTTGGGTTGTACTTCCTAGTTTGGAGGTAGGCGAGTACTGTCCTTTGGTGAGGCCATAAATTTCATTGTTAAATAGCAAGAAGTTAAAATCCATATTTCTACGTATACAATGGATGAAATGATTGCCTCCGATGGCCAGCCCATCTCCATCTCCCGTGATCACCCAGACACTTAGGGAAGGATTATGAACGGTAAGTCCTGAGGCAATGGCGGCAGCGCGCCCGTGAATACCGTGCATTCCATATGTATCGACGTAATAGGGAAACCTAGAGGAGCACCCGATACCAGAAATAAAAGCAATTTCTTCTTTGCGCTTACCAGAAGCAGCCAGTACTTTTTTTACGGCATTGAGAATGGCGTAGTCACCACATCCGGGACACCAGCGTACGAGCTGGTCTGAGGCAAAATCTGAGGATTTTAATGTTTTATTAGTATTAGACATATTCTTGAAGTGCTGTTTTGAAACGTGTTATAAGTTCGGCTACGGTAAAAGGTTGCCCTTTAATTTTATGAAAACCTATGGCTTTACAGTGAAAAGTGGCGTTAATCAGATGAAGCAACTGACCATTGTTTAATTCTGGGATAAGTATTTTATCAAATTTTTTTAATACGGCTGCTAGATTCTTCTGAAACGGATGGATGTATCGTAAATGTGCGTGACTAATGGATAAACCCTCTTTTTGCAAGGCTTTTACAGCGGTATGCACTGCGCCGTAGGTGCCTCCCCAAGAAACAATGAGCAACTGACCTTCTTCCTTTCCTTCTACTTGAAGAAGAGGTATCTTATCTGTCGCTAGTGCCACTTTTTTGGCACGGGTCTCTACCATACGTTGGTGGTTTTCAGGATCGTGACTTACCTCTCCAGTGATATAATCTTTTTCTAGCCCACCTATTCTATGTTGCAAGGCCGGCGTGCCTACAGGTATCCACGCTCTAGTAAGGTCTTCATTACGTGTAAAAGCAGTAATACCTTCCTTTTGTATGTCGGTAAGCCGTGTTGTAATCTCATTATATTGTTGCTTCAAATCAGGAATACGCCAAGGCTCCGATCCATTGGCAATATAACCATCGCTTAGTAAAACTACGGGCGTCATACAGGCTAGAGAAAGCCGCGCCGCCTCAAAAGCCATTTCGAAGGCATCACTAGGGCGTGATACAGCTAGTACGATTAAAGGTGACTCGCCATTCCTACCGTACAGCACTTGTAGTAAATCGGCTTGCTCTGTCTTGGTTGGTAAGCCAGTCGAAGGACCTGCTCGCTGTACATCGACTACGACCAAGGGTAACTCCAGCATCACGGCGAGGTTGAGCGCCTCAGACTTTAGGGCTAGGCCAGGGCCTGAGGTAGTGGTAACAGCCAGTGCGCCTCCAAACGAAGCGCCGATGGCAGCGCAAATAGCTGCAATTTCATCTTCTGCCTGAAAGGTCTTGACATTAAAAGCTTTATGCTTCGCGAGTTCTTGTAAAATATTTGAAGCAGGTGTAATAGGGTAGGAACCTAAAAAGAGTTGAAGCCCTGCTGCTTGGGCTGCCTGCATCAATCCCCAAGCTACGCCTGTATTGCCGTTGATCTGCCTATAAGTCCCTTTAGGGAGCTTTGCGGGTGCTATCTCGTAAACTACAATGCTTGCCTCTCGGGTTTCGGCAAAGTGATAGCCCGCTTGCAGTGCTGTTATGTTGGCTTCTGCTAGGGCAGGTTCGTCCTTAAATTGTTTTTTGATCCAGTTGATAGTAGTATCCCGCTTACGCGAAAAGATAAAATAACACATCCCCAAGGCGTAGAAATTCTTGCAACCACGTTTGAGCTTAGGGGCTAAGGCAATATGTTCCAAAGCTTTTTCTGTTTGAGAGGCGATTTGGGCATGAATAATTTTGTAGTTTTTAAGTTCTCTGAGGTCATCTAAGTGTTTTTCTTCGTATCCCGCTTTTGCAAGAGCGGAAGTTGTAAAACTATCGTCATTTAGGATGATAGTACCTCCTTTCTTAAGTATAGGTAGCTTGGCTTTTAAAGCGGCTGGGTTCATAGCGACCAGGACATCGGGTTGGTCCCCAGGGGTAAATATTTCGATGGCGCCTATACGCACTTGAAAACCCGAAACGCCCACTACGGTTCCAGAAGGGGCTCTTATTTCTGAAGGATAGTCTGGAAAGGTGGCAATATCGTTGCCCATTTGAGCAGACGTATTGGAAAATTGTGTTCCTGTAAGCTGCATTCCATCTCCGGAGTCGCCAGAAAATAATATGGTAACGTATTCTAGTGCTGTCATGGTGGTCAAGGATTTATGTAATGGTTTCTTTTATGAATGCTTGCATTACCAAATATGCGATAAGAGATTGCCTACTACCTCTATAATAATGAGTAGCATGCTGCCTATAAAGAAACAAAGGAGTATAAAGTCTTTATGCTTTTGCATGGCTTATGATTTTGTTGGATGAATGACTTTCTTTTTTGTCAGAGGCAGTTTAAGGCTGGTTATGGAGGTCTTTACTTGTTTGTATACAAATCTGGCGTAGTGCTCTATGACGGGGATAGGGCATAAGTAGTTACACCACGGTCGTTTGATAAACAAAGCAAAAACAAGTACAAGCGATAAGAAAAATAGCTCGAAGTTACTTCCTAGTAAATTGAAAATAGTACCATATACTTCATAAGAACTCATACCCGGATTACGATACACCAGCGCCAACATAATAGCGAGTAGTACAACAATACGCCTCGTCCAGTTAAAGAGTCGGTTGTACTTTCGTGAAACCATCGTTTTGGCACCTCCTACTGCGCCAACACATTCTTGGACTGCGCCAAAAGGGCAAACGTATTTGCAGTAAGTATTTTTACCAGTAGTTAAAAAGATAAGTACAATACCAAAAATGAGTAGATACCAATACAATTGATTATACACATCTGGCCAGTACCCCATTAAGAGTTTATTGACGTCAACCAGCGTAAGCGGATGATTAAAGGTAAAACCAATAAAAGCAGCCCCTAGTATCCATAAAACCCACTTCATCGTATTTTGATGTTGCTTAGGAATTTTGTACACACCGATGGTTGCGATAAGTAACAAGGCAACAAGGCTTATCTCTGGAAGCCCAATCTTGATCTTTCTGGGCGTAACGTAGGGGGTTATATCCTTACCAATCCATTCTTTTGCGGCTTTTAAAGTGGCTTCTTTAGTAGCTTCGGTGAGGGCATTGGTAGTATAGGTAGCTCCAGAAATGGCGTCAACGTCTTGGCCTAATCTCAACGGATCTTTATAGTTTTTTCCACGTAGCCCTTCTAAGAAATTACTTTCTATAACGCGATTGTACCAAGAAGGCGTTTCTCGATGTTCTACTACAGCGAGATTTTGGATCGTTCCAGCAGTATCTACGGCTACCGCCACTTTAAGTGGACCACCAAAGCCATTAAAGGTTCCTGTAGTGGTATAGCCTACAAGCGTACCGGTGGCATCCTTTACCTGTGTACTTTCATACCCCAGCGCTTCCATCTTTACGGTTGGCGGCCATAGGGCTTTTTTAAATTGGCTGAGGTCTACGCGAGTTCTTTTAAAGCCTATTACGCCACAGACAATTAGTAAGGTCAACGTAAGCCAAGCAAGCCAATTGTCTAGCGCTTTTTTCTTTTGTCTTTTATGCTTCTTGGGTGCTGTCCTTTTTTCTGTACCATCCATGGCTAAGGGGCGTTTTTAATGAGTTGAAAAAAGAACGAATTACATCCTGATAGGCAAAGGCGATGAGGAGAAGCCCAAGTGATAGCAAGCTGATATTGAAAGGGATAAGAAACGTTTTGAGCGACTGTAGAAAAGCTGGTAAAAACTGATTCAAAAAGGCCAAAACAAACGAAGGCATTTCACCTGCTAACCCTTCTACAAAGTTGTAGACCGTTCCAGCAACATCTCCTATGGTACCCCAAGTGACGATCAACCCTACTGCTCCCATCGTAAGCAACAGCCAACCATTCGTTTTTAGTCTTTGAGGGAGTTTCCAATTGGCAAGCCCAAAAGCTACTACGAACAAGAGAAGCGGAAAAAGCCAACTCATTTTAAGTAAAACGAGTACAGTAGCAAGGGTGGATTTTTGCGCTTTCATGGCTGCTGGCGGCGTCTTTTCTTTCAACTGATCAGCCAAGGCGATTTTATCAGGCGCTTTAGCTGCGGCAATTTGCTTTTGCAATGCTCGCGCACCATGAATGATCGCTTGCTGTTTGAGCGAGTCGGGGGGCGTTCCTAGGTATTCCTTGAGGTTGTCTGAGAACTCACCCTTGTTAAATTTAGCAATGGTAGTATCAGGCATAGGCATCAATTCAAAGTTTTGATACATCCAACCCATTAAAAATACTGCTTGTCGGTTCATACGTGTCAGCAGAGGACTCACTTCAAGGCTCCACTCGGGATAGGGCTGGTCGTTGTTAAACCACTTTGATACTGCCGTGGCTCCATCCTCTAGTAAGACGAGGCGTTCTTTCTCGGGCAAGGTCTTATCTAAAAGTACAATTATTTGCTCGTTTGACACGCCAGAGATCATAGATTGCATCAGGCGCTCTTCTAAGGTTTTAGGATAAGCTCCGTAGAGGGTTTCGTAGGCGAGTGTCTCTTTGAAAAATACAGGCAATGCCTCATCTGAAAGTATTTGTTGATTGACAAGGGCGATGGCATTTTCTTGATTCCCTATCAGTGAGGCAATTCTGGTTGAAGTCAAGCTTACAGGTAATAAAAGTGCCCCTAAAACAACCAGTAACCCTACTAGCACTTGTAGCCCAATGTTGCCAGAAGAAGTATCTACGGGTGTCGTTTTTTCTACGATGCGATTATAGGCGAGTAACGTAAAGATAAGCCCTGCGCCTGAGAATATAGCCACACCCATATAACCAGCAAAAGGTTCTCCTTCGGCAAAGCTGGTCACAGCCCAAGCTAACCCAAAAGGGATCAGCACTAAGGCACAAATGCCAAATACCCAAGCGCGCCTAGCAATGTGGTTTTGTTTTGCAAAGCG
The DNA here is from genome assembly GCA_937911505.1 of uncultured Cytophagales bacterium. Taxonomy (GTDB): domain Bacteria; phylum Bacteroidota; class Bacteroidia; order Cytophagales; family Thermonemataceae; genus CALEMF01. Next base: position 10,478 of record CALEMF010000109.1, on the reverse strand, counting down.
TACGAAGTAGGCGATGGCAAATACGGCTACTGAGCAGACGACAATTAATAAAAAGGTTTCCATTTATTTTATGCTTTTAAGTCTAAAAATTGAATTTTTACCAACCTTACTATGGAAGTCCATAGCGTATGGGTTTAGTCGTCTGCTTGGTTCCAGAAAGTGGTTACATTCTCTTCGTTGATTTTACCATAGCCAAAGGCATCGTCTAGTTGTCTTGCTATATCACGACCTACTGGCACACTCACTACGGCCTCTGAGAGGTGATGTACCCAGTTTTCCTTTTTATTGTAAGGGCATACCGCTACACAAATGCCGCAACCAGCCCCTTGGCGTTCCCAATGCTGAAAACATCTTTCATTATTTTGATACCACTTTTTAACACCTGGATGGCTGGAGATAGAATCAGTATCAGGCTCAACGGTAGGCTCTGTTTCCATGCTGATAGCATTAGAAGGGCAATCTACCGCACACTTTTTACATTTTTTACAAAACTCTTGTACGCCAAAAGTGACAGGTTTGTCTGTGGCGATTTCTAGATTGGTATAAATTTTAGAAAGCCTCAAACGAGAGCCATATTTACTGTTGATTAACAAACCCATACGGCTTATTTCTCCTAAACCTGCCTGAATAGCAATAGGAATACTCAAACCAATGTCGTTCCCTGAGGGAATACACGGGTATCCTAGTTCATTAAGAAAGGCCGCTACTTTAAAGCCTACCTCAGCCATGCTGGCATATTCCTTTTGTACAGTAGCCTCATTTAATAAGCCAGGGCATTTTAAAGCTTCATAGTCCATTTCGTGCCCTAGAACGATGATTGATTTTACTTCGAAAGGGAAAGTGGCCTCTTCGTGAGTAGCCTTTCCATTTTCGGGATCCATCAAAGCCTCCCTGCCGTTGTAAAACTTGCTGTAGGTCCAGCGCTCATCATACGGGGCTATGCCCACTACGCTTGCGCCGAAAAAGAGCGAAGCGCGTTTGATGATTCTGGCGGCTTCTTCTTTAGAAGCAAAAATATGCTTGTCCTTATTGACGTCTGTTTTAGTGTGGCGCTCCCAGTTGTTCATAGGACCTGCGTTGGTTATTCCTATTGGACGGGCACCTACTGCAACATCCACACCCTTGCCTGCTGCCTTCGCCAATGCTTCGTCTATACGACTCCAACCTGGCTTACCAAGCAGTGGATTGGGTAACATACCGCCCTTTTTAGTGAGCATAGACATCATCACCATCTTAATCTCTTTGTCCCACATACCACGATTGAAGACGGTATTTTTTTGATCCATCCGCTGGTAGTTGGGGTCTATTTCGTAGATATCGTCTATGCTATTGTACTCTTTGGTAAAGAGAGATAACCGCTTCTTTCTTTTGGTGGGTGTGTCGTTCTCTTCAGAAGAGGACGTATCACAACTTGAGGTGAGCCAGGGTAAACTAGCTATTACGGCAGTACCCGTTGATACTTTTTTTAAAAATGATCTTCTGGAATTGTTTGATGACTGGTTTTTACTTTCCATAATACGTGCTGATATTTTGTGGTTGGTTGTTAATAAATTACATAGGAGTTGAGTGACATCACTCAAAAGTGCTTGTTCTCTGAAAAAAATAAAGACAAATGCTACTGAAAACGTGGCTTGAAGCCGTATTTTTGTAACGATGCGTTGAGAGGAAGAACGATAATAAACCAGTTGTTTTTTGACCTTTTAATAAAGTCTAGAAATAAAAAAGCGCCTACATTTTTAAGTTTTGTTTGTGTAATTACTTGCTGGTTTTTGCCTCTGCTCTTTACGCTATTTCTGCTGGTTTGTTACTTTCTTCAGCGGTGATCTCCTACAGTTTGCCGTATAGCTCTCTCTAAAAATATCTCTTTCGCGGCATTGTGTAGTCCATTTCTGTTATGTTACGAATCTTCGTTTGATTCTTCTTATAACTATACATTCACAAATGTATGTATACTGATCAATCCAAAAAATGATAAAAGTCATCTTTCCTATTTTTCTATTATTACTTTATAAAAGTAATGATATTCGGCGAGAAATAATAAGAAGTTTCCTGTAGGTTGATAAGTGGAAATAGATTAAAAGTGGCGCACAGATAAGAAAAACCGCCACTTAATACAAATGAAGTGGCGGTAAAAAGTAAGATTCTATGAGGTGAAATCTACTCTCGTATTATCTACTCGCAGTTGTACGTGTTGACAAATACAGCCTCGATGGTAAAGTCGCTATCTGTATCCTCGTATTTTTCTGTACGTTTGGTAGGGAAGCCTTCGTCGTTGTACTCATAAGTATAAGTACTTGTACCATCTAGCTTGTTTTCACCTCCACCATTAAAGTAAGATTTTTCTTCAAGGACGTTATTCACACTGATCGCAAAAATTAGCCTGAAATTATCTGGTAAGGTTGTATACTTATTCTTTTTGTCATCATATCTCACATACTCTTTTTCTACTGCTTCATAAGGAGGGAAATCAGTATTTCCAAATCTTTTTGTAATATTTCCGTTTTCATCGTACTCATAGCGCTCGTATTCTCCAGATCCAAAGTCTACTTTTGTTATTCTTCCTGCCTCATTTAAGGTGTAAGTGGTCGATGTCTCACCCTCTTCATTCTTTACAAGGATGGTTGCCTCACTTTCGTAGACAATCGTAGAGGATTCAACAGGTGTTGGATTGTCTCCTTCATATTGCATCTCTTTTACGAGTCTGTTCTGTTCATCATATTCGTAGGTAGAATAACTTATGGCAGCAGCGCCTCTTTCATCAAGTTCCCACTTTACTACATTTCCGCTCTCATCGTAGGTAAAGGTTTGTGTGATTTTCTTATTTTCTCCTTCGGTTTCTTCTATAACTGTCATCCTACATCTATTTTGTAAAGGATCTGTGTCTACATCACCTACATCTGCTAGAGGATCGGGATCTACCGTTGCTTCTTCATTGTCGTTGTTACAGGCAGTAAAAAATAGAAAGGACAAGATAACTAATGTAAAATATTTTCTCATTATAAGTTTATTTGATGAATAATAGTTTTCGAGGCACAAATATAGTAAAATACCTAAAGTGTTGAGCGGGGTAGTAAGATATTTTAAAAAGATTCATAAAACATCTTTTTCATAGGTCGTGTATCTGCATTATCCTTTCGGTAACTTCCTTGATCACGTCTTTTACAGCGTAGGTGTAGAAACCCGTACCATTGAAGCAATTACACTCAATTATTTTAAATTGATTTGAAACCTCTGCTACATCCATCACAAAAATATCGTGTGGAGAAAATACGTTAGCACATTCTTCCACAAAATCAATCATTTCTCTGGGGCAATCTTCACTAGAAACATCCAGCACGCCCTGCCAAGCATAGCGTGTACTGCTGACTACCTTTCCGTTGATAATGAAGTTTCTCCATTCTCTTGCAATCGACTTTTGCGCTGCAACGAATATAAGTGTTTCAGTATTTAAGGCTGGATTGCCTAAGCCTTTGATTCTTTCGTACCAAGCGCTTATCTCTTCGCTTGCCATCGTCTTCCCAGCAAAGCTCTTATCATCTTCGTTGGGTCTGATAAACCAAGTTTCTTTTTGGTGAATCATTTGCGCTACAAACTCTTTGAATGGCAATATTTTACCGTCGTGGTTCATAATCTTATCGCCCCAAGCTTGTAGATAAGTAGCTGTATTAAAGAGCGCTGGATCGTAGAATACGCCATTTCTAAACTGTTGGTGAGCATAAGCATTGAGCATCAGGGTGGTAGAGCCGTAAAAAATATTGATGGTTGAAGGGGTAAAGGAAGGAAGTTCCGAAGAGAAAGGAATTACTTTTACTTCTTCAAAGTCGATTTGGAGGGTAGCGAAAGCTTCCCTAAAGGCTTGTAGTAGTACAGGTTTGATTAAATTACTTTGAATGATCCACTTGAGCATAACTATTTTCGTCTTTGAATGAGGCGATTAATATAGCTCTTTTATTATCTTTTCTCTTTACTGTAGAGCCTATACTATCTAAATACCTTACGAGAGATTTTGGGAAAATTGTCTAGGGGTATGGTACGCCTGTCCATTCTTGTTCTTCTGCTCCTTTGGTACTTTTGTATTGTAATTATTTTTTAAAGCTAACCCAATGACTACTCATGAAGAAATCATCTCAAAAGCTACCAACCCTCTTAGTGATGGTTTTAGTACTCTCTTTTATTCACTTATCAATTGTAAATGCAAACCCTAAAAATATGACAACCAACTCAAAAGAACGCATCGGACTACTCGTTATTCTTAAGGCGCAAGCTGGAAAAGAAGAAGCGGTAAAAAAGTTTTTGTTAAGCGGACTAGATTTAGTAGAAAATGAGCCAGAGACCCTATCTTGGTATGCTTTCCAAATAGATGAGCGCACGTTTGGTATCTTTGATACTTTTGAAAATGAAGCTGGTCGCCAAGCACACCTCTCTGGAGAAGTAGCCAAGGCATTGTTAGCAAATGCAGATGATTTACTGCAAGACTTCGATGTTCATACGACCATCCAGCCGGTCGATTTGCTCGCTAATAAGAAGCAGGAGGGAAAGGAAAAGCTTGGCTTGTTGGTAATGATGCAAGCGCAACAGGGTAAGTCCAAAGCGGTAGAAAGTTTCTTAAATGCAGGTAAAACCTTGGTAGAAGATGAACCCAAAACGATTTCTTGGTACGCTATTGCGTTGGGTAATGATACTTACGCTATTTTCGATACGTTTGCTGATGAATCAGGACGAGAAGCACACCTCAATGGAGAAGTAGCCAAAGCCTTGGGCGAACAAGCCCCAGCAATATTAAAGGACTTTACGCCTTCAGCGATTCAGAAAATTAACCTACTGGCAGTCAAATAAGCGTATTAGCCATAATACTTGTAGGAAATACCTCTGAAGTTGATTTTGCGCAGCCTGAGTATACGTTTGGAGCAAACTAAATGAAACTTTACCAAGCTGTACAGTGATCTTACAGCTTGGTATTTACGTTATTCAATAAAATATAAATGGATAAAGCGCATACACATACACTCATTGACCAACACACCGGTGAGGTAGCTTTCAAGATTTTCAAGTTCAACGACTTGAACCACTTCGGTCATATACAACGTAAAAACTGTTACAGTCTGCTTCTACTCCAAACAGGCGAAGCAATGCTGAAAGTAGATATCACCGAATACCTCATTGGCCCTGCCACCCTGATTTGTTGCTCGCCTTACCAGCCCCATATGCTGACCTCAGTGAAGCCTAGTAGTGGGTGCGTCCTTTACTTTCATCCTGATTTTTTTTGTACTTATAAACACCAGAACGAGATTGCTACAGAAGGTGTTTTGTTTCATAACTCTTATCAGGCACCCTTTTTTCATTTAACACAGACACAAAACCTCTTGGATATTCTTGCTCGGATGGCACAGGAACTCACCGAAGATCATCTTGCCCAACACGAGGTGCTGGTAGCTTATCTTAAAATATTTCTCATTGAGGCCGTAAGACAAAAGCAAAAATATGATCAAACAACACGACTTAAATCGGTGAATGACCAGCCTGAAATGATCCAGAACTTAGTCAATGCCATTGAGCATCATTTCTGTGAGAAGCATTCTCCCTTGGCGTATGCGGATATGCTGTGTACGACTCCGAAAACACTGGGGAGAATAGTAAAAAAGTATTTTAATAAGACTTTAACCGACCTTATCACTAACCGAATTATCATTGAGGCGAAACGAGAGCTTTACCTTACCGCTAAATCCGTGAAACAAATCAGTTTTTCGTTGGGCTACCAAGATGCTTTTTATTTCAGTCGCCTGTTTAAGAAAAGGGTAGGGGTATCGCCTGAGGTGTATCGTAAAACGGTAGGATTTGCAAAACTACAAAAGGGGCAATAAATTTTTGACATAAAGCGTAAACGGAAGGAAAACCTAAACATTTGTTATCGTTTTTGGGCTGTAAGTATCCTAAATTACAAGAAAAATAAGCATATGGAATTTTTTGAGGTGCTTAAAATGCGTAACCCGGTACTTTTCTGGTTTGGTTTTGCCAATCTATTAGCAGTGCTCGTATTGGTAGGGTTGGGCTTTACAAAGCAAGTAGAATACGCTGGTACAAACGCTTGGTGGAAACCCACTAAGTTTGCATTGGCTACGGTGATTTTATCTTGGTCATTGGGTTGGTATACAGGCTATTTATCTAAAAGTATAGATATAAGCATAACCAATTGGATCATTGTCATTACCCTCGGCTTTGAGGTATTGTATATTGCTTGGCAAGCGGGGAGAGGGCAGGCTTCGCACTACAATGTTACTACGCCTTTTTATGCAGCTATGTTTTCTCTAATGGCTTTGGCAGCGAGTATCGCTACCTTGGCAGTAGCTTATATAAGTATCAAGTTCTTTACCGAAAGCTTTCCCAACCTGCCAGATTACTATCTTTGGGCCATTCGTAGCGGTATGCTCTTATTTGTTGTTTTCTCTTTTGAGGGCTTTGCGATGGGTACTCGGATGGCGCATACCGTAGGAGGAATAGATGGTGGCAAAGGCTTACCCTTTCTGAATTGGAGCAGAACGCTCGGTGATTTGCGCATAGCCCACTTCATTGGAATGCACGCCTTACAAGTGTTACCTTTGCTCGCTTGGTATGTACTCAAGGATATCAAATGGACATTTGTATTGGCAGCGCTCTATACTATACTGGCTATTTATGTATTGCTACAAGCCTTACAAGCGAAGCCCTTCCTTAGGTTTATACAATAGAATAGCCGTTGGTGATTATTTCTTTTTCATTACCTCAGTCAGTTGATAATGATTCATCTCTGCGATGTCGTCAAAGTAAGGCTTAATGTGTCCTAGAAAAGTTGGAAAGTCTGCTGATTTCCTAAAGCCGTTGAGGTGCTCTTCGGTGGATGTCCACTCTATTCTTAAAATAAAGCTTTCGGGATTTTCTTCGCAGTGCGTGAGCTCGTAACCCAAGCAATATTCTGAATCGTCAAGCTGTACTGAGGCTTGTTTATAGGCTTCTACAAAGCCTTGTTGTTTGTCTTGGCTGATTGTGTAACGGATGTATTCTACTACCATCGTTTTAATGTTTATGTATTAAATGATGATTATTCTTGTAAAGTAAAAGAAATAAAAAGTCAGTAAATCATAAGTGTTTCAAGGTATGCTGTTTACTAAGGAAATACTAGTCTACGTTCAGGTTTTTCAAGTCTCCATTAGGCGTAACAAGGAGGTATTCTTTCCCTGCTGACTGGCGACTTACATCTTTCACTACGCGCAACTTTACCTCATATAACACCTGAATGACAGGTTCCAGAATAGTAGGATTAATAACAAAGTCGAACTCTTTGTCTACAACAGGTTGATAGTACAAAGTGGTGTTCTTATCAGCAGTATTGACATTGGCTGCTTTCTTTAAGTTTAAAGAAGAACTATTGTAAGCATTGTAAGAGCGGTACATCTCGACAGGCAATACTACTTTGTAGCCATCTACCAATTGCTTTCTGACTGTATCTAGTCGGACACTTAAGAGCGTCTCGTGGTTTTTTAGTTTTTCTTGTAAAAGTGTCTTTGCTTTGTTCATTAAGGTTTTTTTGGTCGCTTCGAGTTCATTGGAGAAGTAATCTACTCTTACCAAATCGTAGATTTCACTATTAGCTAGTGTAGCGATGATGGTCTTTAGAAGCGCAGGATCAGTATACTGGATATGAATGTTCTTTTTGAGCTCAAAGCCTGTGGGCACTTCATTATAGGTCTTTTTGCTAAATACTTTTTTCTCCACTTCATAGTCATACATCGGGACAAAGGAAATCATATCGACGTAAGTGGCTACACCCGTTTTCGTTTGAATGGGAGTGAGGGCTTCATTGATTCTTTCATCAATAAGGCGGGTGGCTTCTTCTGCAGACTTCCCCACTTGATTCACACTAAAGATCGCTACATACGTATCAGCCTTGAGATTAGCCAAGCCTTTCACACTCACAGAGAGGTAGGTATTGGCAGGGAAGGGGACATCAATATTACGATCAGTGTATTGTACAGATGATTGATAATTAACATTGCCTGACACTTGCGCTAGCAACGGATGAATGAGTAAACATACAAATAATACAGTGACAAGCGATTTCATAGTGTTTTTAATTTTAACGATTTCTAAAGATCTACATAAAGTAATTTATGCTGAGAGCACTCCTCATAAATGTAATGATGATATTAGTGAATTTACCAACAACTTCCAATAGCTTGTCCACCACAGTTTTGAAAGATTACGTAGTAAGCTGCCAAGACACTAATAGAAAACTACAAATCTACCCTACAAAAGCCGCTATCTGTTCTACAGCGTTTATGCACTCTGGCTGCGACCATTGTGCGGCACTATTCTTCGTCTGGATTAAGAGAGGTCTATGAGATACAACATCGAAAAAGGAACCTTCTAGTTTGTCTTGCGCAATATTTTTAGTAATGAGATCGCTTTGCTGTGCCGTAAAGTCTCCTGGATCGAGATGTAGCTTATCCAATGATTCGAGAATGCGAGCGCTACATAACGGTTTATCCTGTAAAAGGAGCGCTTCGACGGTTTCCCAAAACATATTTTTCGTAGCGGCCCATTCGACAGCCCTAGCTGCTTCAAGAGAGATATCGTAAGGTTGCTGAAGTGGTAAGTGCTTTACCACATGTACACATTGCGGATAGTGCATTAGGTAGTGTTCAATACCATAATAGTACTCTTGGCATTTATCCTCTTGAAAGTCGATAAATTGTATGATTCTAATTCTTCCGGGTGGATTCCCTCTAATTTGTCTAATGGTCAGCTCCAAAGGCTTTTGTTTTTAATTGTACCAACATCTAATATAGGCTTTTTTTAAGAAAACACTGCTTGGATAATATGGTATAAATGGAATATTATAGATGAACGACTTTTTCTAACAAAAGCTTTCTGAAGGCAGAAGGTGTAAAGCCCGATTGCTTTTTAAATACTCTTGCAAAGTGTCCAGGATCGCTAAAACCCACTTCAAAGCCTATCTGTATCACTTTCTGATCGGTAGAGAGCAGTAACGCCTTCGCTCTGTTCATTTTTAGGCGTGAAATAAATTGATAAGGAGTTTCTCCCGTACTTTGTTTAAACAACCGCGCAAAGTAATAAACACTCATACCAACAAGGTCGGCTAGCTCAGTAATAGCAATAGGTTGTGACATATGCGTTTGTATGTACTGTTCTATCTTCTTGAGTCTAAAACCAGAAATACTCCCTTGGTAGAAGGCTTCTTTTTGTAGTTTAAACGCTCTATAACATCGCATTAAGTAACTCATTAATGAAATAGCCATATGATGCACATGACTTATCTCTGCAGAACCGTTCTTTCTCAACTCTTCTACCAAGTGCAGAGAGATCGTACAACTCAGTGCATCAGAAAGGCTACCAAGCTCTTGGAAAACGATTGCTTGGTTGTCGGTACAGGTGTATTCTCCACAGCACCCATTTTCAGTACCTAGCATGAGTGGTTGTGCGCGCTTCTCTGAGGTTTCGCAGTTAAATTGAAAAAAGAAATACTTGCTGTCGTCAGATGTGATATCAAAATAGGCGACGGCTAGCACAACTGGATTACAGGCAAAAGGTACATCTCTTATTTTTTTGTGAATGTTCTTTATGGATAGTATTTTATCTTGTGTGTCCATTATAGGCGCTATTGATTTGGCCTATAAAAGACAATTGTAGTACCGAGCGATACAAATTTATATGATTGTGGTCGTAAGTGTCTGATTTTTAATTAATTGAAATATAAGAAGATAAGTATTATCTTTAACGTACTGGTTTTGAAATTTACGAATATTCGTAAATTTACGAATTAGCTTTCCCGAATAATCGAAAAAAATGCCCGCACCCACACCAAAGGAATTACAAAAAGAACTCACTTTCAAGACGGCTTTACTAAAAGTATCCAAGGCGGTATCAGAAACTCATAATAGGCAACAGCTCTTTAAAAGCGTTTTTGAAGCTATTAAAATAGTTTTTCCGTATGACCATGCCAGATTATTTTTGATAGACCAAGAGGCTGATATTTTTTGGGAGATTTTAGATGAAGAATCGTTAGGCCCTTGGTCTTACAAGGGTCATCATCCTTCTAGCTTTGTCTATACCAAGCAACCTGATTTGTTTGAGGTAGCAACACAGTCAACTCATATGTCTAATCCACAGTGGAAAGCAGTTAAAAACGAGGGCTTTCAACAGTTGATTGCAGCACCGCTGAGGCACAATAACAAACAATTTGGATTGATTTGTTTTCTGAGCAAGCAAAAAGACTTTTTTACCAAAAGTGATTTCTCGCTCTTTCAAGCCATTACTGACCAGATAGCCATTGCCGTCAACAATGTGCTTATACAGGAACAACTTTTAGAAGAAAAGCAGTTCAAAGAAACGCTGTTAAGTATTAGTGAGGCCATCGCCAGTATACAGAACAGACAAAAACTGTTCAAAGTAATTTTTGAGCGTATTAAACCCATCTTTCCTTT
>CALEMF010000108.1 GCA_937911505.1 uncultured Cytophagales bacterium | reverse complement strand
TTCCTTGATGAAAAACGAACCAAAAAATCAAGAAACCGAGCTTGCGAGCTCAGCGCAGCTAAATCCAAAGCTTCTACCCGCGGCCAACCCACCTCCCCGCTGGATTTTCAAGCCAGCGCATCTCACGTTTAAAAATAAGCAACTACAGAAATATAAACATTCTCTTAATCCCCTTATTCATAACGCATGATTTCTGCTGGGTTGACGACGGCTGCTTTGTAAGCTTTGATAACGATAGCGAGAAAAGCTACTATGAGTGTAAGTGTACTAGCAAGTATAAAAACAGGGGAGTAACTGAACAAGTCGATGCGGTAGGCATAATCATCAAGCCAATCGCTTAAGTAATACCAGATAATCGGTAAAGATAGCAACGCCGAAAGACCTACCAATTGTACATACTCTTTGGATAAGATTAATAGGATCTGTGAAGCAGAAGCACCAAATACTTTTCGAATGCTCATCTCTTTCTGACGACGATTGGCGGAAAAAGATACTAACCCAAAAATACCTAAACACGCTAATACTATAGAGATACCAGAGAATAGTGAGAATAAGGTAGCTTGCTGTTGTTCCGTTTGGTATTGTTGTGCCAAGGAATCCTCCAGAAAAGTACTATTCATAGGATAGCCAGCACTAAAGCTATTATAGGTGTCTTCAATAAAGACTAACGTCTCGGTCACATCGCCTGCACCTATCTTTATAATGATTCTTCTTACCTCCTCATCCATAATAATGGCTTGGGGTTGTACGGCTGCTCGTAAATCCATAAAATGATAGTCCTCAAAAACCCCTATTACTTTTCGCTTGTACTCCCGAAAAGGGACGTCTACTACATTACCAATGACTTCCTCGGCCGAAACGCCTAATTCTTTCAACACCTGTTCATTGATCATCATGGCTGATTCACGATCTGTTTTACGAGAAGGGTCGAAGGCGCGTCCCTTTATCACCTCAATATCGAGCGTTTTCAAATAATGTACATCAGTAAAAACAGTATTGGCACGTATAGGCTCTGTACCTGGCTTGAAGGTGATACCGTAGACATCGTGAAAGCCACTAGGTTCGCCAGAAGCGCCTGTTATACTTTTGATATTAGGATGAGCGGCTAAAATCTGTCGGAAGGTATTAAGGGTATCGTAAATAGCACCTCCACTCGGATCAATCACTAGCGTACGTTCTGTAGTGTACCCCAAATCTTTGTCGTTCATATACTGTACTTGGAGGTAAGTGAAGCAGGTAACACTTACCAGAAAGATGGCTAGACAGAACTGTACGGTGATGAGTCCTTTACGTAAAAAAAGTGATCTGCCTTGTGATAGGTAGTTTTTCCTTAAAACAGTTAAAGGCTTAAAGGCACCTAGCACTAGCGCAGGGTACAAGCCAGCAGCAAGTAGCAAAACGAAGAAAAGGATGACCAAGAAAATCAGCGCTTCTGAAGACATCCAGTTGAAAGTAATATCAAGGTTGAAGGTGTTGTTGAGCAAGGGACGTATAAGTAAGCAACAAGTAATCGCTAGTGCCATCGCTATGAGAAGTATCACTTTGGTTTCTACCAAAAACTGAAAGACTACCTGCCCTCTATTCGCTCCGAGCGTTTTCCGTACGCCTACCTCTTTGCCTCTTTCTAGGGCTTTGGCAATAGAGAGATTTACATAACTGAAGCTAGCAATAAAGAGGATGGCTAGCGCCACTAAACCCAAAATAATTACATTACGTTGATTGCCTTGCTTGATATTGTCTACCTCATATTGTGCGTTATGGAAATAAACTTCTTCTAGTGGGATAATTTTCAGTCCATTACGCTGATTATGCTCTCTAAAATAGCTCCCTAGGTGCTTTTCCATAAAGGCAGGAAACTGAGCCGTTAGGTAAACAGCCTCTTTGGCTTGTTTGAGCTTTAAGTAAAGGGTAATAGAGTTAGGAAACCAATTTTCGAAGTATTCGCTTTCCCCGTAAAACGCCAACGAAGCAACCATATCAAAGGCTATATGCGTTCTCTGCTGGCCAAGATCACGCATGATACCCGTTACGGTAAAATCATATTCTTGATCGATGGTCAAAACCTTTCCTATGGGATTTTGCGTACCAAAATATTTTTGAGCCATACGTTCTGAGATAACGATGTTGTTTGCTCCCTCCAGCACTGTCTCAGCATTACCTGCTTTGAGTGGGTAAGAAAAGAAGGTAAAAAAGTTGGGATCGGCAAGTAAAATACGGTTCTCCATAAAGCTTTTCGCCCCAAAAGTAACGAGTCCTTCTTCTCGTCTTATTCGCATCGTTGCTTCTACACTCTGTGGAAAGTCTGTTTTAAGTGCCTCCGAAAAGGGAGGCGATAGTAAACCAATATCATAGGAACCACCTGTTTCATCCTGATTAGTACGGTAGGCACGGTATATTCTCTCCTTATCTTTGTGAAAGCGATCGTAGGATTGCTCTTGCTGGGTGTAGAAGTACAAGACAATAACGGATGATAAGCCAACAGTAAAGCCTAATAGATTGATAAAAGCAGTGGTACGGTGCTTTCGGAGATTGCGAAAGGCAAATTTAAGGTGAAAGTTAAACATAGCTATGAAGTTAGTTTGTTGAAATAGTTTTAAGAAAGTAGGGCGAAAGTAGCTCAATACCTGCCACCAATACTTGAGTTGTGCAAGCCAATGCGTAGCATCTGCTTGTGATGCTTTGTATTCTAATAGATTGCCTTCTATCTCCTCTATCCATTCTTCTTTACAAAGCCACTGAATCAACCAAAATGAAAAATATCGCTTTGCAGGCATCTTAAATGAAGTTAAGTTTTAAGGCAAAAGCAGGTACTTGCTTCCACATAGCGGTTCTAATTTCTTGTAGGTGCGTCAGGGTTTGTTTGCCCGTATTGGTCAGTTCGTAAAAGCGTTTACGACGCCCACCTCTTGCTTTGGTAGCCCCTCCCAAACTAGATTGGAGCAAGTCTTTCTTTTCCAACCGGCTCAATGTGTTGTGGAGCGAACCCAAAGAAAGACTTCGCTGTGCTTCTGCTTTTAGCACTTCTTGTATTCTTAGCAGATAGGCTTCTTCTTGTAAAAGCAGTATTGATAGCAGTACTAGCTCTTCTAATTCGCCTATATTGGTTCCTTTCATAGTATTTCCTTCTATTTTGTAGTATTATAACGCAAGATAAGATTATTTATTCTACAAAGTAGAAATAAATATAAAAATTAAGGATGTGTATATTGAAGTGGTTGGGGATTACTCCTACATTAATACACCACCAAACACTTAGCTTTAAGCGTATCGTAGGAATTCCTTACTTTACTTGATAAAGTACTTCGTGGGCTTCTTTTGGTGTGGGTATTTCTAATTTACCAATCATTGTCTCAATCACCTTCTCTGGCACTTTGTATGCCCGATGGTGATTTTGTGATAATAGCGTAGCATAAGGAACTTCCAGATAGATAATTTTCACCCTAGCCCCATAGTCTGTAAACAACGCTATCCATTTACTTCGGAGATCACGGGTGATATTGGTAGCGTTAAACACAAATGATTGCTTTGCTCTCATCAGTTCTTTTGCTTTCTCTTTCCCCAACTGAATCACCTGTCCGTTTTTCTTTTTATCAGTAGGGTCTATTTTATGCGCCCTTCGGAGGTCATCTAGGGAAAGTATGGGCAAGTCGAAATGGCGAGCAATGTAGGTATCTTTTCCACTTCCAGGCAATGCACACATCATATGAACGTCAAACTTTAGATCGTCAAAGGGTACATAGTCAGGAGAGCTGTCGGGTTTATTCAAATAGAGGTAACGCCCATAATCGGAGGCGAAGTGTCTGGGCTTACCCCAGCAATCATTATCATTACACAGCGCATTAAACAGCTCTATTCTTAGCAGCATTTCCGCTTGGTCTTCACAGATTCTGCCTAGTACATCTGCTTTTGCTAGCATTGATACATGCGTCGTATTGACTACCAAACTTGCGTTGATTACCTCTTTATCCGGGTCCGTCTTCTGGATCGCCCACAAGGGAAGTCCATGTAGCCTCACCAGTTTGGCAATTTGCTCTCTAATGGTAAAAGGCGTTATTATATCCTTATAAAGTATTTTGCGGGCGGTAAATTCCCCTTTTTTTGCGTGCCTAGGCGATACAATGCGTGTCTTACCGTCAATTTCTTCGGTGGTGGTGGTAGACCGCTTTTCTACATCGTGGAGCAAGGCACTTGCAAATAGAATATGCTTGTCCTGCTCGCTGAGTGCTATAAATTCTGGCAACGCTACCAGTGCCTCCACTACCATTTTGGTGTGCACAAATACGTCTCCCTCGGCGTGCCACGCTTTGTCTTGTGGAACGCCTTGCATCGCGCGAAACCAGTCGTAGGCACCGACGATCGCCTCCCAGTTGGGGGGCTGGTCAATTTCGTAATGAGGAAACTTCCAAATCATAGCTTATGTAAAAATTCATAGCCAAACCACTTGTACTTCTGGTAATCAATCAACTGCGCAGGTTGCCAATTCTTCGTCCAATGTACGTCTGTTTTTACGTGTGCTGCTCTTACCAGCTTAAATAGATTATCAAATTCGTTGCTTTCGACGGGTAGATCACCATTATTGGTAGTAAAAGCCGCTTTATTCCTCACTACAAATCCTTCCGAACAGGGTTTATTAGTCTTTGGATCATAACCACCTAACAATCCAGCCGTTTCTACACTTTCCTCCCACGTCATTCCTAGATTGGCCCTGAACCATCGCCTCAGTACTTCATTCTCGTCTAATTTTCCCTCTAAAAAGTCGCTCAAGGGTTGTGTAATAGGAATTTCTGGAACAGTTGGGAAATCGAGCATAGCTGCATAAAACTTCACTTCTTCCCAGCTCAGCCATCGTTCTCCTTGCCGAATCGCAAATACATAGAAGAAAGATTCCAATTGGTGATAGGCAATAGAGTGAATACCGTACATATTTTCGCCAAAAATCTCTAAATCAGCCAAGTCATTTTTGATGAGCTGCCACCTTTCTCTCATAGGTTTATCCCAAGGATGTTCCGTAGGGGTAGCGTGCGACCTTGCGAAAACGCCTTTTTTGCTAAAGCAATTATTTTGACCGTCCAGCTTTTCGGTAAGTACAAGCGCTTCTTTTGCAGCAAAAGATGTCACATAGCCCTTGGGCATAAACCGATCGTCAGAGGTGGTTCCTAAACTAATTTGTGCATGCAGCGTTCTACAATATTTTCTTGATTCGCTCACTTTTACCTTCGTCAATAATAAGTAGAGGCCTTACAGCAAATATGATGACAAAAATGGTTGTTTTGAGGCTTTCGTATGATTTTTTTAGTGTTTGGCTTGGTTGTAAACGTTTACGAGGCTGCACTGTTTGGGGTGTGCTACCCTAGTCGTGGGTTTTACAAACTGCTTGCCTTCCAAAACGGATCACAGCTCCTACGATAATACATTCGGATTTGCAAAATCCGAGTAGCTGAAA
>CALEMF010000107.1 GCA_937911505.1 uncultured Cytophagales bacterium | reverse complement strand
CTCGACGCAGTCAACCGACGAAGGAGCTCGACGCAGTCAACCGACGAAGGAGCTCAGCGAAGCTAAAAAATGAACGAAAGGTAAATAGAAGGATAAGTGATGAAAATTTCGTAAAATACTATATAAAGTCTAAAAATAAATTTTACAAAAAAAGGGTGTTTAATGCTCAATATTAAATACTTACAACTTTTGTTTGTGTAAAAATCTCTTAGTTTCTATATAATTGTGCAGAGTTTAATTTTTAAACATTTTCTAAATTCAAAAACAAGCTCAAAAAACCCAAATGTTTATTATCAATTTGATTTACAAAACTGAATTGGAGAAGATCGACCAATTTCTCGACGACCATATTGCATTTCTGAACGAACAATATGAACTAGGACATTTTCTTGCTTCGGGACGAAAAGTCCCAAGAACAGGCGGAATAATTTTATCAAATATTAAATCAAAGTCTGAATTACAAAAAATTATTGAAAAAGACCCTTTCAAGAAAAACGAATTAGCTGATTATGAATTGACGGAATTTGTACCAAGTAAAACTTGTGACGAATTGAAATTCTTGATGGAATAAAAAAGTACGAACACACAGCAAGATGTATAGCTAATAGCATTTCAAACTCCATCTCTACAAGAGAGGCATTAGCAACTTCTGAAACGTAACCCAAACCCTTTCAACAATTCCACATTACTTCTTACTTGGAAGTAAAGCCCAGAGCTTAAGTAGGATTAACGCCAAGCCAGCGAGCAAAAGCTAGGCGCTTGTACCCTTCTTCACATAGGTGAATGAAAAGCAGTATTCTCTTTTTAACCTTTGTATTGTCATCAAAATATATGATCAAATGCAAAGGATTCATTTTACACTTCTCATTATGCTGTTCTTGTCTTTGGGAAATCCCTTATTTGCCCAAGATGAGAACAAGGTACGCCGCTGGGGCGTAGAGTTCAGTCCCATAGGTGCTGGGGTCTTTCAATTATTTCAAGGCAAAGCTACTTATCTACTCTGGCCCCATAAATCCACCTCCGCCGAAGTGGGTTTGGGTGTGCTTTTACAACCTCAATCTACCGCCTCTACCAACGAAGGCTTCAATAGAGACGGCACCTATTCTGCCGCCATGCTTTCAATCGCTTATCGGCAGTATTATTGGCGGGGGCTTCATACCGAAACGGTCATCAATTTTGGACGTGGTTCAGTAGAAGATAACGTTGTGGATGGTCAAGAATACAGTGCCTTTCAGCTTTTCAACCAACACTTTATTGGGTACAAATTCCAATTTCTAAACGGAAATAAGACCAATTTTTTTGCTATAACTCAGTTTGGCTTTGGCTATGTACCATTGGCCAAAAAGTGGCCCACTACAGAAAATAGCGGCGTCTTTTTATTAGGAGACTTAAAAGTGGGAATTAATTTTTAACTAACAAATAATTGTTTTATGAAGAAGAAAAGAGACATCATCAGAATAGTACATCTTATAGGTGCTGCAGCAATAGGTACTTATGTGTATTCACCTTACAATCAACTACAATGGTTCACCTTGGTTATGCAGCTTTTAATCATTCCTTTATTAACCCTCACAGGTATTTGGCTGTGGAAGCCGAAATGGTTTAGGAGAAGTCGTAAAGTGGCTACTTTGATAGCTTTCGCTTTTATTTTTATTTCATCATCGAATACTTTACAGGCGCAAAATCGACTGAAAGGAGGAGCAGGAGGCTTACTAATAGGCTTTAAAACCTACAATACCGCTACACACCAATTTTTTGTTCCAGAGGGAAGCCCTGTCCTCGGCGATAACCTCCTCCAAATTGGTGGAGAAGGATACGGGCTACTCAATCGGTGGGTGATTGGCGGAGGTGGTTACATGAGCCAAGGTGATCAAGTGCAAGAAGGCAATTTAGAATATGAATTACGTGGTGGCGGTGGTTTTTTCAATGTAGGATACGTAGTATATCATACCCGTGAGCTGTTGGTCTTTCCGCTGCTAGGGATTGGAATAGACGCGTTGGGTATTAACCGAAGAATAGAAGAAGACATTTCTTTTGAACCTAACCGCTTTTTAGAAGCCAACTACTTCATTGTCCGCCCTAGCCTAGACTTAGGAGTGGCTGTCGATTGGTTTCCTGGTAAAAAAGGGCTGAAGCTAGGCATCCGTACTGGCTATAATGTAACACTCTCTAGAGGTAATGAATGGCGTCACTACGGCGGGGAAATCACCAACCCTGACTTACCAGACAATGACTTAGACGGTTTCTATGTGAGGCTAACGGTGGGCGGAGGGCATTTCAAAACAAAAGAATAAATAGCTATGCAAGCACTCATCGAACAGCAGATTTACGAAAGGGCACGCCGAAGGGTGGCCTTTCGTATTCACTTTGTCGCTTACCTTATTGGCGTACTCATTAACTGGGTAGTTTGGATCGTCTACCCTACCCCACACGTTTGGCCCATCTGGCCTACCCTTGGTTGGAGTATTGGCATTACCTCCCATTACCTGGGGGTATACTATCCTGGTCAGCTATTCTCCATTGATAAAGAGATAGAACGTATGATACGAAAAGAACTCAATAAGAAAGATCAGAATGCTTAGCTGCTAGTTTATTTCTTTTTGTAGTCCGCCCCAAGAGACTTACTATTCACGAGCGATCTTTTAAGAAAAGAAGATAAAAGCCTTTGAAAACCTCTACCTTTTTTATTTTACTCTGTAATCATTATACATAATTTTTTGTAGCTTTAAAGTAGTAGTAACTTCTTGGTTTTCAACATTTCGCGGGAGACAACCTAGCGTCGAATATATCCAAGTTATACTATTTTAATACCTACTTTGGCGATAATAAGAAAAGCGTGAGATGCAAACAATATATATTTCTATTTGTACTATGCTTGGTATTCAATGATATAAACGCGCAACAAGCTGACAAGCCGAATAAATGGTTTATTGTTCTGCCATTAAGATTTACCCATTTGCAGGCAAATAATACGATGCTGAGTGGGTTGAAGGTAGGTAGAGAAGTCAATCAACATTTTTCTGCATCAGTTTCCATTTATCATTCTTTTTATCTTAGAAGCTTTAGAGCAGAGGCAAATATTGGCGGCTTTGAAGAAAAACCTCGGTTGTTTATTTATGCTGTAGGTGGAGAGTTAGCATACCTATTTTTTCAAACGTCTAAGTACAAATTACTAGGGCAGGTGCTCTTGGGTTGGGGGTTTATGGGTTATACGGCTACAGAACAGAATTTCTCGAGCGATAACGTCAGTTACCTGGCGCTTGAGCCTATGTTTAAGGCTGAATTCAAAGTGGGGAAAAAGTCATCTCTTGGTATTGGAATCGGCTATCGTCCTTTGTTTGGGAGGTCAGATATCTTGTATTCTTCTGATATCTCAGATGGATCTATACCTATTCAGCGAGACCTCCCCAATGGACTGAATCTACTTCTCAGCTATAAAGGATGCTTTTAGAGCTGCGCTGGTTCTGAAAAGTCATCACTAGCATTATCACTAATGCGGGTGGATGCTAGAAAACACTCGGTCTGATAAACAAGAATTTGGTTGCACTCTCAATTACATTACACCAAAGCATGCTTAGTATACAACACACTACCCCTTGACGGACAGTTTTTTATTTATTAGTTTCAGGAACTAGGCTAAATCGCTGACGGAGGAACTCTTCAGATGGCATCACTACGCTACAGGATGCATCTCATTCCATAAGGGTCTGTTTATTTTTTTACAACTACCTGTTTTTAAAATCATTACAAATGTGTCGGCCTGAAAATCCAGCGGGGAGGCGGGCTGGTTTGTGGGCAGAAGCTTTGGATTTGACTTCGTCGAGCTCGCAGGCTCGGTTAGCTGCGCTGAGCTCGCAAGCTCGGTTTCTTGATTTGGCTGCGCCGAGCTCCCGTTGGTC
>CALEMF010000106.1 GCA_937911505.1 uncultured Cytophagales bacterium | reverse complement strand
CCATAGCTGTAGCAGCATAATAATTACCTGACCCTGCTAGCGACGCTTCATTTTCTAGGTTTAACTTTCGGTAACTAGCACCAGTAGTAATAATAATGTGGTTGGCGTTGATTATTTTTCCGCCCTCTAGTGCTATTTGGTAAGGCCGGGTATCACAGTGAAGTGCCTTTACGGTATAAGGCAAGGCAATGGTTGCTCCAAACTTATGGGCTTGTATCTGCGCCCGTTCGGCAAGAGAATGTCCAGAAATACCCAATGGAAAACCCAGATAATTCTCGATTTTAGAGCTAGTACCTGCTTGCCCGCCAGGGGCTTCCGATTCTATTAAAACCGTACTGAGTCCTTCGGAGGTGGCATACACGGTGGCAGATAAACCCGCTGGCCCTGCGCCAATTACAGCAACATCATACACACGTGTTGGATCAACTTCTTCTACAAGTCCTAAGGCGATGGCTAAATCTAGATTAGAAGGGTTTTTGAAGAGTTCCTTTCGGTCGTGAATCAATGCGACGGGTAAATCTTCTAGAGACACTTCAAAATCTTGTAGTAATTGCTGGCTTCGTTCTTCATTGTACAATAGCACCTCTAAGGGATATCCGTTCCGCTCCAAGAATCGCTCAATACGTAAGGCATTTCCTCGTAACTGCTCAGTGATAAGTGTAACAGAGCCTTGTTTCTCAACAATCAGCCCCCTCCGACGCAAGATAAAGGCTTGGGTGATGATCTCTCCAATAATAGGTTCTGCCGCTAATAACGCCCGGAATTGTTGACGATTCAGCCGAATCACTTGGCCACCAACCCCCATGCGGCCTCCTACCAATATTTTGCGGTTGTTAAACAGGTCTAACTCGCCTGTAAACTGCTGTTCACGATGTATCGTAATGGTAGTAGTCCCTTGTGTGGTATACTCATAAATTTCTACATAACCCTCTAGTATCACGAAAAAATCTACGCTGCGCTCTCCTCGCTCAAATAATACTTCTCCTTGTGCCAGTGATTGAAGCTGACCGAAAGGCTTTATCTGATCGATTTGTTCGGTTGTGAGGGTGGGGAATGCCAGCGCTTCTTGGCTATACAGGTCATCAGCGATAGAAGTAGCTTTAGGTTTATTATCTGCCATATGGTATTCGATGTTTTTAGCTGCGCTAGTCTATTGGCTCTCCCTTGGTTGAGTAAAGTAATATGATGCTGTGCAGCGTGATTTATATTCTTTTTGTGAAAGTATCTCTCTAGCCTGTGAAAAAACAATATTTTAGGAGAAATAAAAATTGCTCCTTCAATTTATTTTACGAAGTTATATCGCTTTTTTATTTCTTAGAATCGAAACGAAGTCCAACATAGCTAACCGAAACGAAGTGTAGCTCAACGCAGTTAATCGAGCCTCTGGCGAGCTTAGCGAAGCTAAAATAGAAAAAGGCTAAATGACCTCAATAGGTACATACCAAAAAAGTGCATCGCCTAGTACATTCTCTGTAGCAACAAGCTGTGCGCGCGATAGGGCAGGGGCTACAATACCTTGATGAAAGCATTGTGGTGATTTAAAGATACGTGCTTCGTCCCAATAGTTATGCTTAATAAACTGCTGTAGAAGTATACTACCTCCTTCTACGATTACCGATTGTATGCCTTGTTTATGTAAGTCTTGAAGCATTTTTGGTAAGAAATCGTTTTCTGGTAGCTGAACGAACTGAAGGTTTTTTTGGGTAGAGGATACCAAAGTAGTATAGCAAATGGTAGGCTGCTGCTGATCAAAAAGTTGTAGCGTCGTAGGAAGCTTTTGATAGCGATCTATCACAATTCTGGTAGGATTTTTTCCTTCCCATAGCCGCACATTTAATTGTGGATCATCATAGAGTGCCGTCTGCCTCCCTACCATAATACCTGCTTCTTCGCTACGCCATTGGTGCACTAGTTGCCTTGCATAAATATTGCTGATCCACTTTGCGTCAAAATTCTCTCTCGCGATAAAACCGTCGGCTGTCTCAGCCCATTTGAGGATGATGTAAGGACGCTTTTGCTCAATGAAGGTAAAAAAACGCTTATTAAGCTGGCGTACTTCTTCTTCCAGTACACCTGTAAGCACTTCTATCCCTGCTGCTTTGAGCTTTGCTATTCCTTTTCCACCTACCAGTGGGTTGCTGTCTACAGCGCCAATGACTACTTTCTTGACCCCTTTTTCTACTAGTAAATCAGCACAAGGAGGCGTTTTACCAAAATGTGCGCAGGGCTCTAAGGTAACATAGACGGTACATTCGGGTAAAAGACGTTCGTCTTGAACACTACGAATGGCATTTACCTCTGCATGCGCTTCCCCATATTGCATGTGCCAGCCTTCTCCTACTACTTGGTCTTGGTACACAATGACACAACCCACCATAGGGTTAGGTGCTACTTTCCCTCTACCTAAGGCAGCTAGCTCAAGTGCTCTTTGCATGTATAGTTCTTGTATCATTATAAGTAGTTCTTAAAGAAGTCACGCAGACTTTTTATTTTTTAGAACCGAAACGAAGTGTAGCGCAACGCAGTTAAAATAACAAAATTTTAAACGATCTCGTAGCGCAGAGTTAGTAAGAAAATGAGTCTTCAACTCGAAAGAATACTTTGATAAGAATAATACTAAGGTGGTACTGCTATTTAGTCCTCTCCATCTCGATAACTTCCCATTGCTTATTGCCAACAGTTATTTTTGTGGGTGCTTTATCAGTTTTTATGAAACCTACCTTTTCATAGCATTTAATGGCACTACTATTCCAAGAAAATACATTTAATATTATTCTTTGCTTGTTTAATTTCTCAAACACATAAATAACCAACTGTTGTATAAGCCTTGTTCCTATTCCCTTGCCACGCATTGAATTATCTCCAATTAGAATTCTTGCTAGTTTTGCCACACGTTCATTTTCAACACAGATTTCTGCTATCCCAATAGTGCTGTATTGTTCATGGATGACTTTGAACACCATTCTTTGTTCAGCAGATAGATAATTTTGCACCTGCACTTTATTGATGGGAAAGTTGAAAATAGGCCCTGCAAACTGTACTAACTCCTCTTCAGTTTTTATCCATTTTGATAAATACTTCCAATCCTCAATCTCGAAAGGCGCTAAATCAATCATACAGCTTTTTACTTTCTAGCAACCACCTGTAAGCGATTTTTTACCTGCTCTACCTTTTCAAGTAACCGATCAATATTATTCTCTATAATCGTTACGTGTCCCATTTTTCGGCCTGGTTTGGTTATTTTCTTTCCGTAAAGATGCACGTATACTTGTGGCATGCGAAGCACTTCACCGAGCCCTTCGTAGTGCGCTTCTCCTATGTGAGCGGGTGCACCCAATAGATTGACCATCGCAGAAGGCATACGTACTTCAGTACTCCCCAAAGGTAAATTATTAATTGCTCTTAGGTGTTGTTCAAACTGTGAGGTCTCGTTTCCTTCGATACTTTGGTGGCCACTATTATGAGGACGTGGCGCTATTTCATTCACGAGTATTTTACCTTCCTTAGTCAAAAACATTTCTACGGCGAGTAAGCCTACCATACCCAGTTTTTCTATGATTTGCTTCGCGAGGGTAGTAGCTTGTTGTGCTTGATCGTTGGTGATTTGCGCAGGACAAAGCAGGTAGTCTACCAAGTTAAGCACAGGATCAAAAACTAGTTCTACTACTGGGAAAGTGCTTATTTCTCCGTTCAGATTAC
Source organism: uncultured Cytophagales bacterium (assembly GCA_937911505.1). Taxonomy (GTDB): domain Bacteria; phylum Bacteroidota; class Bacteroidia; order Cytophagales; family Thermonemataceae; genus CALEMF01. The sequence continues at coordinate 68,854 of CALEMF010000106.1, read as the reverse complement.
GAGCGACAATCACTGAGATTTCCTTGTCGATAGCGACAGCTTTTTCTAGTAAGCTGGGAGCTTCAAAAGCTTGTTCAAAGTCTGATGTATGTGTAAGTTTTAATACACCTTTCCCATCATAGCCTGCTTTGCCAAGCTTAAGAAAAGCAGGGAGAAAGTCTACGTGATTTTGAAGCTCATTTTTCTGATTAATGAGGACGAAGTCAGCGGTAGGAATCTGTTCTGTCTGATAGAATTGTTTCTGTACCCGCTTGTCTTGTATAATTCTAACCACCTGTGACTGAGGATACACCTGTACACCTTCTGCCTCTAACCTTTCAAGCGCATCTGCGTTGACGTGCTCTATTTCTATGGTAAGAATATCGACTTTCTTTCCAAAATGGTAGACTGTATCGAAGTGCGTAAGCTCGCCCACCTGAAAGTGGCTTGTCAGTTGGCTACAAGGTGCGTTAGGGTCAGGGTCAAGTATATATATATCGTAAGGGTAGTTGATGGCTGCCTGTATAAGCATTCTGCCTAATTGCCCTCCGCCAAGGATACCTATTTTTTGCATAGATATGAAGTTTCAGTGTGATGATGCTAAAAAAAAAGCCTCACCAAAGTGGTAAGGCTCAAAATGTGTAATGGGTAGGTTATTCTGCTACCACTTTAAAGTCTATGACGTGCTTTACTTCTTTATGGAGGTCGATGGTCGCTTGATAATCACCAGTCGTTTTCACATCAGAAGAGAAGTTAATTCTTCGTCTATCAATATCAAATCCTTTTTCTTTAAGGAGGTCTGCCACCTGAGTAGTAGTAACCGAGCCAAATATTTTACCAGATTCACCTACTTTGGCAGGAATTTCTATCACCAACTGGCCAATCGCGTCAGCAATGGCTTGGGCATCACTTTTTATTTTCTCCGCTTTGTGTGCGGCTTGTTTTACATTTTCGGCAAGCATCTTTAGGTTCGACTTGTTAGCTACAACAGCAATGCCTTTAGGAATCAGGTAATTCCTCGCATAACCGTCTTTTACCTTCACTACGTCGTCTTTATAACCCAACCCTACCATATCTTCTTTTAAGATAATTTCCATTTCTGTAATAAGTTTGAATGAGATACGTACTATTTTAGCGAGTCGGCTGTAAAAGGAAGTAAGGCCAGGTGCCTAGCACGCTTAATTGCTTGCGTAACGCGGCGTTGAAACTTAGCGCTATTTCCTGTAATACGACGAGGTAAAATCTTTCCTTGATCGTTCACAAATTTCATTAAGAAATTAGGGTCTTTGTAGTCGATGTATTTAATACCCGCTTTTTTGAAGCGACAATACTTCTTTTTGACCTCTGGTCTGTGTACGGGTTCGTTCATTAAAGTCATACTATGCCTCCTTTTCTTCTTTTTCTTTTTTCTTACCTATTAAACCTTTTCTTTTACGCTCGTTGTAGTCAATGGCGTACTTGTCGAGCGCTGTCGTCAGAAAGCGCATCACTTTCTCATCACGTCTGTATTCAGTCTCCAGCGTACTTACTAGGGTAGTAGGTGCTGTAAACTCAAACAGGTGGTAGAAGCCCGTAGACTTCTTCAGAATAGGGTAGGTCAGTTTCTTGAGCACCCAGTTTTCTTCGTGTATTATTTCTGCTCCGTTATCCGTAAGAATCTTTCTGAATTTTTCTACGGCATCCCTCATCTGTTCATCAGATAAGACGGGAGTAAGAATGAATACCGTTTCGTATTGTTTTACTTTACTCATTAATTTTTTTGAAGTTTAATTCAGAATTAAGGGTGCAAATATAAGAAACTATTTGGCTTATTGCAACTTGGGCTTTACATTGTTTTCAATTAACTTTATTATAGTAGATTGAAAGCAAATAATAATGACACTATGAAAATACTTTTTAACTGCCTTTTAATTGTGGTGGTACTACTAGCCTATAGCTGCACGAGTAAGCAAAAGATAGCGCAAGTAGTAATTCATACTAACCAAGCTCCCTTCGTGTTATCAGTAAGTGGAAAGCAAATTAATCATACACCTGACACCTACGTATGTGTTACTAACTTAAAGCCTCGACGTATGTATCAACTACGCATGGACTACACCGATGGAAAAAAGAGTACACGTAAAGAGGTAGCACTTAAACCCAAGAAGCAAACTACTTGGAAAATTATTAAAATACCTGTTTTTGGTTATCAACTAAAAAAAGAGAGAACTATCGCTCTCAAAAAGATAGATCAAATGGGAGTAGCAGCCTATGATTATCAAAACTTGACTAAACAACAGGTAGATAGCCTACAACCTCAGGTAGTAAGACAAACCATTTGTAAAGAAGCCCTGCCCAAAGAGCAATTTGAAGAAAGCCTAGCAATGATTAAAGGTAAAGCTACAGATCAGCAGAAACTAATCGTTTTGGATCAGTTTTTAGTAGATAACTGTTTTCATACTGAACAGGTTGAAGCATTGACCCTCTTACTAGAAGATGAAAAAAACAGGTTAAACATCTTACTGAAAGCATACCCTACTACCTTAGATACCCATCAATACTACCTATTGAACAACGTACTCAGTTCTAATAAAGCTATTACCAGGTTTAATCGATTTTTGAGTGAGCAATAAGTAGACTAATGCTATGCCTGTTGTTAAGTTTTACAATTTTTGCCATTGAGGAGAAAAATAGGTGGCTCTTCCTCCAACTTCGGTTTTCTCTATAGGTGCATTGGTATGATGACACGTAGCACCTTCTTCTCGAATGTGGATGAAGTAGTCTTCAGGGAAATCTCGGTGAACAGCCTGCTTGTCTACCGTTACCTCAATAACCTCTTTCATGGTTCGTTATAGATTCTCATTATCCTGTTCATTCATATCCTCTTCTCTCTTATATGGATGTTTTTGTGACTGTTAAATCTCCTCGTCTGTCAGCCAGTTGCCCATGCCTGCCGCCACGCTTTGATCCATTATTACAGGTTTAATATAGGTTCTTCTATTGGATAAAGAGGCTTTGAACTCTTCTAAGGTGAGTTTACTAGCGTCTGTGCTGAGTCCTACTTTCTGCTGGTAGCTTTCTACACTATCGGCGAGGTCATTCCAGCCAAACTTTCTTTTGTTCAGAAATCCTAAATGAAAGCCATTGTCAAAAGAATATACAATATGCGCAAACCTAGGACGACTTTCTGCACCTTTGTAGTATTGTAAATTGCCTGTCATCCCGAAGTGCAGTACCAATACTTTCTCTCCAGAAGTTTTGGCAAACAAATATTTTCCAATACGCTCTGTACTGACGAAGCGCTGTCCAATGAGGGCTTCACGCATTTCATCAAAATCTTTTTTGAGCAGACGTTCATCTGCACAATCAATGTCGGTGATTTTCTGATGTAGGCTTGTGCTATCAAAATAGGTTTTATAAGTGGCTACTTCTGGTAACTCAGGCATAAGGTATATGGATTTGTTTAGTAAATAAACCCATAAGTATCGTTACAGTTTACCGAGCGGAGTAATACAAATTGAAAATAGACGAAAAAAGGAACAAAAAGTATGTTTCTGGGCTTTTAGTACTGTGAAGCAGCCTAAGATTTATCTTAAGTGACTTCTGTATAACTAATCAAAAAAACTATTTATTTTTATGCAAACTACTTACTTTCCCCTATTGGAAAGGGAGTTCGATAGGACTACCTATATCCTACAACAACAGCTCATTCAAGTTTTCCCACAATTAAAAGAAGTGCTTACTACTGATCAGAAAACGCATTGGCATTCTGACAAAGAGGAAGAGGAGCAAATCGCTCACCCCTACACGGATTTAGTAAAGGAACTCTCGAACAAAGAGCGTTCTTTACTAATACTGAGTCTCATACCTTACATAGCGTTACATAAATTAAATAGCATCAACAAGGCCGAAAAGGTATTGGGAGGGCAGCTATCGGTAGTGGGAGGGATGAGAAGTACAACAACCCAGGCCTTTATACCTACTTTCCAAACTGGCCTTTTCTTACTAGCAGGTACCAATTTAGAAAAAAAGCTAGCTTGTCTTTCACTTTTTCATCCGTCAAGCTCTTTGTTTAAGAAAGGTGTGCTAGAAAGAACAAGCGATACTTTCGATCCTGATGCACCTTTGCGTATTACGCCTGCCTACTTGCAGCTACTTCTTTCTGGAGAACCTTACCAACCACAGTATAGTGTAGCTTTTCCTGCTAGCCTGCTGGAAACGACCTACGAATGGGAAGATTTGGTGCTTTCTCAAAAGGTGAAAGCACAGATAGAAGAAATTAAGGATTGGATTGCCCACGAGAAAAAAATTATGCAAGAATGGGGTTTTACTAAACATCTCAAGAAAGGTTACCGAGCGGTGTTTTCTGGTAAATCGGGAACAGGTAAGACCCTTACCGCTACGCTATTGGGGAAAACGGCGCAGCTACCTGTTTATCGGATTGATATTTCCAGTCTAGTGTCTAAATACATAGGAGAGACTGAGAAAAATTTAGAGCGGCTGTTTCAGATGGCCGAACACAGGCAGTGGATTCTCTTTTTTGACGAGGCGGAGAGCTTGTTTGCTAAGCGTTCGGCGGTGAAGCACGCCAATGATAATTATGCCAACCAAACCATTGCTTATCTCTTACAACGTATTGAAGATTACAACGGAATGATCATCTTGGCTACCAACAAACCCACCAATATTGACAACGCCTTTGTACGTCGTTTCCAATCAATTATTAATTTCCCCACACCCTCAGAAGAAGAACGTTGCCTACTCTGGCAAAAAACCTTTGGACAGACCCATTTAACGATAGGAGAGGAGGTGAATTTTTCCCAATTAGCAAAGGTGTACACACACGTGACGGGCGGCATTTTAATCAATATTTTACGGAGCTGTGCCATCCGAGTAGCCAGCCAACAGCGCAAGATGATTACACAAGATGACATTATGCTGGCGCTTAAAAAGGAGTACGAGAAACATCAGTTTATGTGGATTGCGCCGAAGTAGGGTAAGGAAACTTACCCTTCAATGTCAATGCGTCGTGCTTCAGGACTGTCGGGGTCAACATACTTCGTAAACTCTGTGATGGTTTCACCACTTTTTATAGTGTAGATACCCTTAGGAAAGGAAAAGCCCACAGGGTGAGAAAGCTTGTAAAACATTACTATGTGGGTGGCTTCCTTCTTCTTTTTCGTCATCTTGTCTTGTGCAGCGTTATGGTAAGCAGAACTATAGACCGTAGCACTTACCCCAGTAACAATACGTAGGTTATTATCGGCATCGTAGGCATATACATCGAAAGTCACTTTCTGACCGTACGCCGTCGGATAGGCAGGCGACATAGACAGGGGATCTATCTCCACACTATTACCTGACAAGCTTTTGAGATCTTTTACTTCTTTTGATTTTGCTAAAATCTTTGATTCGGCAGCCGTTATCACTTTTCTAGATTTAATATTTACCTTTCGTCCTTCTAGAGCACCTCCGCCAAGTGTCTTTTTTGTTCCATTTCCTCCTTTTGCGTTTTGTGCTTCTAGATACGTTTTCCGATCATCCTTTTGATTTTCGTAAAGTCGAATCAATAAGTTGTACATTTTATCTTCAGGACCATCCATTATTTTCTGAATAGCTTTTTCAGTAGCACTATCAGATATATCAGGAGGAATTTGGTCTAAGTACTGCTCAAGGCGTGACTGTAGTTTCTCTTCTGATAAATTGGCTGTATTTTTCAACATGAGCGCAAACCATATACGCTGTACATTATCAGAGTACCCCCTTAAAGTCTCTAACATGTCAGAAAGATGCTGATATTCCCCTTTTGGTAAGGACTGCTTTTTTTCTTTTTCTTCCATTTTTCGCAGTTTTTCAGCTATGTCTTCCATTTCAGGACCTATGAATAAATCATCCTCTTCAGCCATTGTTTCTGCATCACCCTTTTGCTTACCAGTACTATTGGCGGTTTGACCATTAGTGGTAGAGGAACCCGAACTACCAGTATTGCCACCTTTACTCTTATTTTTATAGTTTTTAATGATAGTGTAAACAAGCATGCCTAGTTCAAAGACATCCCAAGCAATCATAATGATATTTACGAAAGGTATGACTCTCAAAAATACTCTGGTTAACCTTATCCCAAGTCTCGCAGCAGAAGACTTTAAAATACTTTTCACAGTACGCTTACCACCTTCTTTAAGAGCTTCTTGTAAAAATATTTTTCTAGCCCTCTTTTTACTAAACTCTGCCATAGCTTTTGAAGCATTGGTAATCTTCTCCTTCATTTCGTCTATAGCTGCCTGCTCAAGCCTGCCTCCGAGTGTATTCTGGTAGAAACTTCTATATTTGTAGATTCCCCTACGAATGTTTCGCTCTGCTATCCCAGTCAGTTTACTTAGTTCTTTAAGATTCTTGATGCCTCCTTTTTTACTCACCTGATTAATAATATTATCAGCTCCTCTACCAATCATACCAGCCTCCTTAAGAAGTATTCTTTTGGCCGCTGCTTTATTTTTCATTTTGGCCACGTCGTTGATTCTGCTTAGAAAACCTTTACGAGCATACTTATTAGAACCCGTTGTAGTAAACTTTTTTAATTGTGATATCAGCCTTGCTTTATTTTCTCTAGCTGCTGCGTATGCTGCCTTCCTTAGCTTTTCAGCGCCAGATAGGATTTTCTTGGCCGCTGCAACCTTCTTTTTATTATGGTTTCGAATGATCTTATCAATATCCTTAGGAGATAAGGAAGCAGTTGGGCTCAACGAAACCTCTAGGATACCATCAGCATACAAACCAGGCTCTAATTCCCAACGTACAAAGATTTGTCCCTTAATAGCGATGAGCTTCAACTCTTTTTTTTCTTTACTAACTGAAACTTCAGGACCTTCAATAAAAGTTTTCTTTCCCCAATAGATTTTACCTACAGAGGCATCAGCAATATATGATGTTTCTTTCTCTAATTCTACGGCAGCCGTCTTGATGATATGCATAAATGTATTTTTCTTCACATCAAAACGAGCTCTTAATTCAGCTTTCGAAACGAGTTTAGGCTTGAAGCCTTCCTCTTCTTTCGTGGTTTCTTTGGTAGCTTTTTTCGTAGTGTTCGATACAATAGCTGCAGAACCCGCCAAGGCGACATTGAAACCCATGAATTTTTCCTTAAACTCAGGGAATTTAATATCACTTTTACCAGAAAATTTCCTCATCCCATCGTAAGCATCACGATAAGAAGGTTTTTCCTCAGTAGTATTTTTCGAATTGTTTTGAGGAGAAGTACTCTCACTCATCACATCATCGTACACATCTTTCCCCTCTACAGGGTCTACAGTAGAAACAGAAGATTGATTGGAGGGCTGCTGTTGCGCCGTCTTTTTCTTTTGGGTAAGTTCAGTGCCCATGGTATGCGGTAGGTAAAGTAGGTTGATTAGTTAACTAAAACAATAATACAAATATCTGAGGAACTTCCCTAGTTTGGTAAGTGATAAATTTATGGAAGGAATAGCACAATAAAAAAGCCCGATTTCTCTGAGAAATCGGGCTTTTCAGTAGTCCGTAGGGGAATCGAACCCCTGTTACCAGGATGAAAACCTGGCGTCCTAACCCCTAGACGAACGGACCATCTTTTTCAAGGTGAGGCAAAAGTAAATATTAATTCGATAGAGGGCAATAAAAAACTACAATTTTTCAATTGTAGTTTCATTAATGTGATGAAGCTGGAGATGATTTATGCCTCTTCGTTGTGTAGCCAAGCTTTTTTCATCAAGAGTTCTTCCTCTGTTTCACGGTAGTCAGGATCGTCTACGCAGCAATCTACAGGGCAAACTGCCGCACATTGCGGCTCTTCGTGGAAGCCCATACATTCCGTACATTTTCCAGAAACAATATAGTAAAATTCATCAGAAACAGGTTCTTGATCTTGGTCAGCATCTACTTCCGTCCCATCTTCCAACTCTACTTCTTTCAACTCAGTACCACCTGCCCACGTCCACTCTACGCCTCCTTCATAAATAGCCGTATTAGGGCATTCTGGTTCACAAGCGCCACAGTTGATACATTCATCGGTGATTATGATAGCCATAATGTGTATATTTTTATTCGGTTGAACAACAACAGCATAACAAAAACTGCCTTACTTTGGTGCAATGTAAGTAAACTTTTGTAATAGTATTACTATTATATTGCTGAATCTTCCCTTTTAACATAAAGTTCTTTAAATTGTTCAAAGACGGCTGCATTTGTGATACTGCTAGTAACTACTTCTAAAAGCTTTGGTTGTGCGCTTTTTTCAAAGAAATCCACCAATCCCACTGCTAAAGAGTCCAAGTCAGTAGCCAGGTGGTACGCCATCCCGAACTCTTTTGCTAGCGCGTCTGCATTCAGTGACTGTTCTGTTTCAAAGTAAGTATCTAGTTCGGCTTGCTCTCTAGCCCCTCGTATAATTCTAAAAATACCACCTCCGTGATTATTCAATACAATGATTCTGAGATTTGCAGGGAGGTAAGGATGCCAGAAAGCATTTCGGTCGTAGAAAAACGCCATATCCCCTGTAAGGATAGTGACTACTGTATCACTTTCCCAAGCGCAGCCTACTGCGGTACTATTGGTACCATCAATACCACTCGTCCCCCTGTTAGCAAATACGTGGATACCCTTATGAGCAGGTAAACCTAGATAATTGACGTACCGAACAGGCATACTATTCGCGAGATGCAGTTTACTTTGTGAAGGCAAATGCTGTACAACTTCTTTTACAGCCGCTAGCTCTGTAAATGGAGAAGAGGCCTTAAAAAATTCTTGTGTGTACTGTTCAGCGCGCTGGTTACTTTGATACCACTGCTGTTTGTAGGCGTGTTTCTTTTTGAGAAATTGTAATTTTGTAAGGATACCAGAGAGAAATGCATTAGGGCTAATAGGGAGCCAGTGGGTAAGTGCCTGAAAAGTATCTGCTACTTCTCCATCCGCCTGTATGTGCCAGTGATAGGTAGGAGGATATTTACGTAAAAACTGCTTGAAAGGCTTGGAAATAAAAGACTGCCCGAAGGTAATTAATAGATCAGGACGTAGAGAGGCTTGCTCTTTTTCGGATAAGATAAGGTCTTGAAAGCGTACCCAAGCGACTTCTTCTTCCAATGCTGCTAATGGAAGGACGGAAAGATTACTAATGGCATCTGCTAAAATAGGAATAAGATAAGCTTCGCTGAGACGCTCTAGATGATTGCTTAGCATTACGCGGTCGTCCTCATAGAAATGATACTGTCCTACGGCTAGTAGTATCTTCTTGGACTGATTCCATAAACTGGCGAGTTGATCCCAGTCGTTTTCACTGAGGCTTTTTTGCTGTTGCATTTTTTGTATGATACGAGGTGATCTATCGAAAGAAATTACCTCTCCTGTAGCAGGGTAGAAAGGTTCACGAAGCGGTACGTTAATGTGTACAGGTCCTTGTTGATCGCTAAGTGCTAGGTTGATGGCCTCATTGATAAGTCTATTAAGATGCCAAGTAATATCAGGGTGGTCGTAGGTATCAGGTAAATGATAGCTCTCCTTAACGTGCCGGCCATATAGTGCCTGCTGTCGAATCGTTTGTCCGTCTTTTTGATCAATCCATTCTGGTGGTCTATCGGCTGTGAGTATAATAAGAGGTACTTCTTGAAAGAAGGCTTCGGCTACAGCGGGAGCGTAGTTAAAAGCAGCAGTGCCTGAAGTACAAATGAGTACTACAGGGGTTTGGGTTTGCTGTGCAAGCCCTAATGCCATAAAAGCAGCAGCGCGCTCATCTGGAATAACTTTTGTGTTTAAATGAGCGTGTCGCGCAAAGGCCAATGTGAGTGGTGCAGAGCGAGAACCTGGTGAAATAAGTGCATGAAGGACACCTTTCTGGTAGCATAGTTCAGCAATATCATAGATGTGCGGTAGCTGCATAAGCGTATAAAATAGCGTTTGTTAGGCAAAAAAGTAGCCTATTTCTTCATAAAGTAAAAGCGATTCACCATTTTTATAAAAAGAAATTTATCAATCCCCTATGATTCTTCGGGCAAATAATCTCATTAAAAAGTACGGTAGGCGAACAGTAGTGAACAATGTATCGCTAGAAGTCGAGCAAGGAAAAATTGTAGGACTACTGGGCCACAACGGTGCAGGGAAAACGACTACCTTCTATATGACTGTCGGTTTGGTAAAGCCCGATCAAGGAAATATCTTACTGGACGACCAAGACATTACCCACCTGCCTATGTATAAGCGTGCTCGGCTAGGTTTGGGCTATTTGGCACAGGAAGCCTCTGTATTTAGAAATCTGAGTGTAGAAGATAATATAAAAGGGGTGCTAGAGATGACAAAACTGCCCAATAAAGAGCAAAATGAACGCGTAGAGGAGCTATTAGAAGAGTTTAGCTTGACTCACGTACGTAAAAGCCTGGGAAAGGTACTCTCTGGAGGGGAGCGTCGCCGAACCGAGATTGCTCGTGCGCTGGCGGTAAAGCCCAAATTTATTTTACTAGATGAGCCTTTTGCAGGGGTAGATCCATTGGCCGTAGAAGAGATACAGCACATTATTTATCAGCTAAAATTTAAAAATTTAGGCATTTTAATCACAGACCATAATGCTGATGAGACCCTCTCTATCACAGATCGTGTATATGTGATGTCTGCTGGAAAAGTATTCAAAGAAGGGGTGCCTGAAGAAGTAGCAAGCGATCCAGAAGTAAGAAAACACTATTTAGGCACCTTGTATGAGTTTAAGAAAAAAGTGTTTACAATCGATGGAAAGGCTACCAAAGCTGAGTAGAAGTAGTATTAGTTTGCAACGTTTTCTGTAAGTAACTACTTGCTTATGAAAAGCTCAACCACATCCATACCCATCAGTAAGGTCTCCAATAAAATCTCTTTTTTTCACAACTTTTTGTTAGTTTTGCAGCTAAACTATTTTTGAGAGGCGTATGCAACTGTTGAATCCGCTGGTAAAGTGGGTCTTAAAACACCCACTAAAGCGTATCGCGTACTTTATGGAGCATCCCAACGAGGTGCAAGAAAACGTATGGAAAAACCTCCTGAAAGCGGCCGAAAATACCGTTTGGGGAAAGCAATATTATTACAGAGAAATACGTACCTATAAGCAATTTCAAGAACGTGTACCTATCTCCTCTTACGAGGATATTTTCCCTTACATAGAGCGCATGATGCAGGGTGAAACAGATATTTTATGGCCTAGCCCCATTCATTGGTTTGCCAAGTCATCAGGTACCACTAACGCACGTAGTAAGTTCATTCCTGTTTCTAGGGCGTCTTTAGAAGATATCCACTTTAAAGGAGGCAGAGACTTAATGGCCCTCTACATTAATAGCTGTCCAGAAACCAACTTTAGTAGTGGTAAAGGACTTTCCATAGGAGGAAGTTTACAAAGAAGCGATACCCAACAAAATATTTTTTATGGCGATATCTCAGCAGTAGTGGTGCAAAATCTCCCTCGTTGGGCGCAGTGGCTGCGAACACCAAGCCTGAAAGTAGCACACCTCGACGAGTGGGAAGAAAAAATAGAACAAATGGCGCAAGAGACTATGCGGCAGAATGTAACTACCATCTTGGGTGTACCTACCTGGACTATTGTACTCATTAGGCGTATTCTAGAGATTACAGGTAAGCAACATATTAAGGAGGTATGGGAAAACTTAGAAGCCTTCTTGCACGGAGCCGTAGCCTTCCAGCCCTACCGAGCGCTAGATTGTAAGCTAGCACCCGGTATTCGATATATGGAAGTATACAATGCTTCTGAAGGGTTTTTTGGGCTACAAGATTCGCTAGATAGAGATGATATGCTACTGATGCTCGATTACGGTATTTTCTATGAGTTTATTCCACTAGAAGAACTAGAACGTACTCACCCCAAAACGTACACGATTGGTGAAGTAGAGCTCGGTAAAAATTACGCGATGGTTATCTCTACTAATGGAGGACTATGGCGTTATAAGATAGGCGATACCGTTAAGTTTACTTCTAAGCATCCTTACCGTATAAAAATCTCTGGCCGAACCAAACACTACATTAATGCTTTTGGAGAAGAATTGATGATCGATAACGCCACCGTAGCGATTGCAGAAGCCTGCCAGCAAACTGGGGCATCTATTGTAGATTTTACCGCCTGTCCAATTTACATTGGCGATGGCACCAAAGGAGGGCACGAATGGCTCATAGAGTTTGAACATCCACCGCATAATCTAGCAACTTTTACAGAAGTTCTTGACCGTAAGCTACGAGAGCTCAACTCTGATTATGATGCCAAGCGCTACCAAAATATAGCCCTTCGATTGCCTGTGATCCATCAACTCCCTAAAGATACTTTTCATAATTGGATGCGTAAACGCGGAAAACTAGGAGGACAACACAAAGTACCTCGCCTTTCTAACACCAGAGAGTTTGTAGACGACATCCTAGCAATGTCTACACTCAGCTAAATATCCATTGATGATTGTTTTAACTGTATGAAGAAGATTATAGATTGGCTGTTTACTATAGTATTCGCGCCTACTTTTTTACTAATACTCGTTATTTTCCATCCTTTCCTAATGCTTTTCTCTCTTTTTCCATATCGTATTTATGCCTTGGCACCCAATGCATTGATGTGGACACTTACAAAGTCACTGTGGCTTACTGCCAGTACATACCGTATAAAAGGAAAATCTTACCTGAAAAAAATACCGAAAGGTCGCCCACTCATCATCATTAGCAACCATCAAAGTATGCTTGATATACCCGCTATTGGCACAGCTTTATTGCGCACACATCACGTTAAATTTATCTCAAAAAAATCTCTTGCGAAAAACGTTCCTAGTATTTCGTGGAACTTAAGGCACGGTAAACACGCTCTGATAGATCGTAAAGATCGTTTAGGTTCTTTACAAGCGATTAAAAATTTTGCTAAAGAAGTTATTGAATATAACTTTGCAGCATGTATCTTTGTAGAGGGTACACGTTCACGTGATGGTCAGTTAAGTCCTTTCAAAATTGCCGGCTTTGAGACGCTCCTAAAAGAAGTACCCAATGCCTTAGTGCTTCCCATTGCTGTCGACAATTTTTGGCGCATTACACGCTATAAAATGCAACCTGTGGAATCATTTTTGCCCCTAAGATTGCATATTCTGACGCCTATTGAACCACAAGCACAAACAGCAAAAGAAGTGCTTACACACTGTGAAAAGCAGATTAAAGCTGCCTTAAATGCATCAAACAAAACCCTATGAATCATGGAAGAGAAAGAAACGTTAGACCCCTCTACTGCTAAGGAAAAGCAATCGTGGGGGGTAGACAAGAAATTTAAGAGTGGAGGAAGTGTAAAAAACCTTAAAGAGACTAAATCTGTAACAAAGCAAACAACTAAAAAAGTAACCAAACCCTTATCTGACCAAAAAACTAAACTTATTTAATAAAATTAAAATATCACACTGCTTCAATGAAGCAGTCCAGCAAAGCCCTGATAGTAGCCACTATGTTTCAAATTAATCCCGATCGAGTATATCCTACACTGTTGGCCTCCAAAGCGATTGTCCGTTTTCAAGATTGCGATCCACTGCGCCACCTCAATAACGCTAAGTATTTTGATTATTATTTCAATGCACGTGAAGACCAAATACTACAAAACTATGCGCTTACCTCAGCCGATTTTTTTCAGGAGTACCAAGCAGGCTGGGTTGCGTATAACCATAATATTTCTTACATTAAGTCGGTTTTTGTAGCAGAAATCGTTTGGATTTTTTCGCAGGTAATTTATTACGATGAAACCACCATTGTCACGGAGTTTTATATGACGGACATAGAGCAGAAGGTACTGAAAAATCTGCTTTGGTCAACTTCTAAATATATTGATGTAAAAACAGGTAAAACAATCCCTCATCACGATAAAGTAAAGCAATTACTTGAATTAATTACACAAGAAAGTGTAAATTACACAACATTAACGAAACAGGAGCGAATCCGACAAATCAAATCAACCTTAAAATAACTGAATAGCAAGCTATAGGGTATGTGCTACGCCTATCACTATTATTCTTTTAAAAGTGTAAAATAGCTCAATAAACTATGGAATACTTAGATTCCTTAAATGAACCACAACGCCAGGCAGTTGTCCATACGGAAGGGCCTCTAATGATTATTGCAGGGGCAGGTTCTGGTAAAACCCGTGTGCTTACCTACAGAATAGCCCATTTGATTTACCATGGGGTAGATGCTTACAATATTTTAGCACTTACCTTTACTAATAAAGCTGCTGCAGAAATGCGTTATCGTATTCAGTCAGTAATCGGCAATGAAGCCAAAAACATCTGGATGGGAACTTTCCATTCCATTTTTGCTAAAATTTTACGGATAGAAGGGCATCGTATTGGCTATACGAGCGACTTCTCCATCTACGATACAGACGATTCTAAGTCGCTTATTCGAACTATTGTAAAGGAGCTGGGCTTGGACGATAAACTATACAAGGCCAACGTCGTATTTAATCGGATTTCTGCAGCTAAAAACAGGTTGGTGTCTCCTAAAGAATACATCGGGAATCCTGTTTACAGAGCGGACGATGAGAGCTACCAACGCCCAGAGATTGGAAAAATCTATACGATTTACCAAAAGCGCTGCTTCAAGGCCAACGCTATGGACTTCGACGACCTATTGTTTAACACCAATGTCCTTTTTAGAGACCATATCGACATACTCAATAAATACCAGCATAAATTTAAATACGTGATGGTAGATGAGTTTCAAGATACCAACATCTCGCAGTATCTTATTACCAGAAAGCTAGCGGCAGTGCATCAAAATATCTGTGTGGTAGGAGATGACGCCCAGTCCATTTACGCCTTTAGAGGAGCCGATATTCAGAATATTCTGAACTTTGAGCGGGATTACCCCAGCCTTAAAATCATTCGATTGGAGCAAAACTACCGTTCTACTAAAAATATTGTACAAGCGGCCAACTCCGTAATTGCCAAGAACCAAGCCCAACTCAAGAAGAGCGTTTGGACCAACAATGAACAAGGTGAGTACATCGAAATCTTAAAAGCGACTTCTGATGCTGAGGAGTCACGCCTCATTGCGCAAGATATTTTTGAGTCTAAGATGCAACATCAGCTCAGCAATAATGATTTTGCTATTCTATACCGTACCAATGCGCAATCCAGAAGCTTTGAAGAAGCGCTGCGGCGACTCAATATTAAGTACAGGGTAGTAGGTGGGCTTTCTTTCTATCAGAGAAGAGAAATCAAGGATGTTATTGCTTACTTGCGTTTTACCATTAATCATAATGACGAAGAAGCCTTTAAGCGCATCATCAATCTTCCTAAAAGAGGCATTGGGGATACCACTGTGGCGAAGATTCGGGTGGCTGCTGCAGACAACCTCGTTTCTATCTGGGAGGTACTTACGCACGCCCATAAGTACATTAAGGGACGACCAGCCGTCACAATCGATAACTTTGCTACGCTTATCAAGAGCTTTGAGGTAACCACCCAAGAAAAAGACGCCTACACAGCGGCGCTAGAAATTACCAAAATGTCTGGCTTGATGAAAGAGCTCTACGAAGACAAGTCGATTGAAGGGCTGGCACGTTACGAAAATGTACAAGAACTGCTTAACGGTATCAAAGAGTTTGTAGACAATCCAGAAAATCCAGATAAATCTATTGGTGCTTTCTTACAGGAAGTATCGCTCCTCACCAATGCTGACGAAGAGGAGGAAGGTGAAAATCAAGAGAAAGTAACCCTCATGACGATCCACTCCGCCAAGGGCTTAGAGTTTAAGTACGTGTATGTGGTAGGGCTAGAAGAGGACTTGTTCCCCTCCCAGCAAATGATAGGAAGTAGGGCCGATCTCGAAGAAGAACGCCGTCTTTTTTATGTGGCCATCACCCGTGCGGAGAAACGGCTCACGTTGTCTTACGCTACTTCACGCTATCGCTTTGGACGGGTAAAAGACTGCGAACCGAGTAGATTTTTGGAAGAAATAGATGAACGTTGCCTGAAAGAAAGAAAGATAGATACCTTTCCTGTAGGAGGGAATATTCTTCCTTCAAAGACCTTAGTAAAAAAGCGAGTAAAACCTAAGAGTACGTCTACCAAAAAGATTACCTACAAGCCTTCTGCGAACTTCAAACCTAGTGATACTACTTTCATTGAAGCAGGGATGAAAGTAGAGCATCTCAAATTTGGGTATGGCATTGTAAAAGATGTACAAGGCGATGATAAAAGCAAGAAAGCTACTATTCAGTTCGACGAAGTAGGTGAAAAAGTACTTTTGTTGAGTTTTGCCAAGCTCAAAATTCACGGATAAGCATACAGCCTAAAAGAGATTTTTAATAACCCTTTATTATACTTATGTACGAATATAAAAATGGTGATACCCTTATTCTGAAAGAATACGGAAGAAATGTACAAAAACTAGTAGACTATTTACTGACAATCCAAGACAAGGCAAAGCGTACCAAATTGGCGCATGCTTTAGTAGAATTGATGCGTCAGATTCATCCTACTTACAAAGAACAAATTGACAGCCAGAGTAAGTTATGGGACGACCTCTATATTATGTCTAAGTTTAGACTAGACATCGATGCCCCTTATCCTATGCCAGAGCCCACTGCTATTGGTAAAAAACCACAGAAAGTGGCATATAGTAATAATAGGATCAGGTATAGGCACTATGGTAAAAATGTAGAGCTACTTATAGAACAAGCCTGCGCGTTACAAAATGAAGAAGAACGCAAAGCAGCCATCATTCATATTGGGAGGCTTATGAAAGGTTTCTACATGACTTGGAACAAAGACAACGTAGAAGATGACCTAATCCTAGAGCAAATAAAAGAACTTTCTGATAATCAACTCATGATAGACATAGCAGAAGTAAGAGCCCATGGGTATTTTGATTCACAAGTGAAGAAAGTATCAAACGGACAAAACAGAAATAATAAAAAGATGAAAAACAACCTCAATAAGAAAAAAAGAAAAAGATAAACCAATCCCTTTTACTACAACTTACTTCTATAAATAATGTCATCTTTTCAAGTACGTGGCGGCGCTTCTCTTAAAGGAGAAATCGTACCACAAGGAGCTAAAAATGAAGCACTACAAATCTTATGTGCGCTGCTACTTACCGAAGAACCTGTAGAGGTACATAATATTCCTAATATTCGAGATGTGAATAAGCTCATTGAGATTCTCGTGGACTTAGGTGTAAAAGTAGATAAACTTTCCGCTTCTTCTTATAAATTCGAGGCGCGCAACATTCATTTAAATTACCTAGAAACACCTGCTTATATCCAAAAAGCAAGTGCACTGAGAGGATCTATTATGATTCTCGGGCCGCTACTCGCTCGCTTTGGGAGAAGTAAAATCCCTCGTCCAGGTGGCGATAAAATAGGACGTCGCCGACTCGATACGCACTTTTTGGGTTTTCAAGCCTTAGGTGCACAGTTCGATTATGATGCTAAAACAGGCTTCTTCGAGATCGATGCCACCAACCTACAAGGAAACTACATCCTCTTAGATGAAGCTTCTGTAACAGGTACAGCCAATATTTTGATGGCTGCTGTACTTGCCAAAGGAACCACCACCATCTACCATGCGGCTTGTGAGCCTTACATACAGCAACTGTGTAAAATGCTCAATCGCATGGGGGCAAAGATTACCGGGGTAGGCTCTAACTTACTCACTGTAGAAGGGGTGGAAGCACTTAAAGGAACGACTCATACCATTCTACCTGATATGATAGAAATCGGGAGCTTTATAGGAATGGCTGCCATGACTGCTTCCGAAATTACCATTAAAGATTGCCAAATTCCTCAGTTAGGTTGTATCCCACGTGTTTATCAGAAAATGGGAATTCAAATGACCTATAAGTGAGACGATATTTATATTCCTGCCCAAGACAGTTATGAGATAGAAACGTTTCTCGATGGCTCTATCCTAAAAATAGATGATGCGCCTTGGCCTGGCTTTACGCCTGATCTGCTCAGTATCGTTTTAGTGACAGCTATTCAAGCGAGAGGAACGCTGCTTATTCATCAGAAAATGTTCGAAAGTAGGCTCTTCTTTGTAGATAAACTCATTGATATGGGTGGACAAATCATTCTCTGTGATCCGCATCGTGCTACCGTCATAGGTTTAGATAAAAAGACTTCTCTCAAAGGAATCAAAATGAGCTCGCCCGATATTCGTGCAGGCGTTGCTTTACTGATAGCAGCACTTTCTGCCGAAGGAACGAGCATTATTGCTAATGCTGAACAGATCGACCGAGGTTACCAAAACATTGACGGCCGATTGAATGCATTGGGAGCGGAGATTACACGGCTGTAAAGCCTCAAGAGCTACTTCTGAGGCACGTGAAAAACTTAGTTTATTACTGTGTCGATAGGTTGAGCACAAAGGCTTTTTTCCTTGAAAAATAAGAAGTAAGAAGCAATACCAACGCAATGAGTGCACCTGCAAACTGTCCATCATTGATCATCAAATGGGCAAAAAAAGCCAAGATAATGTTAAAGAAGAAACCCGCATAAGCCCATTCTCTTAGCAAAAAGTTGGGGGCAAACCAGAGGACTACTACCCCTATAATCTTGACAATCCCTAAAGGAATTACCAGATAGCTTGGATAAGCAAAAGACTCGAAAGCTGCTTTTACTTGGTCCGTTTGAAAAAAATAGTTACCAACTGAAAAGATCATAAGAAGGGTGAACAAACCAGTACTTATCCAATAGGTGATTTTAAATTTTTTCATGGGTTATTTGTTTTGATCGTTCATTTTACAAAATGTAAAGCAAAACTATAGGAAAAGTACAACTTATGCCTTAATGTAGATTAATAAATGACTGAATTTATACTTAGTTATTTCTTAAGAACTTGTTGCCTTTTAACAGTACTAAGGGCTTCAGGTGTAATGCCTAGGTAGGAAGCGATCATTCTTTGAGGAACACGTTGCACAATATCAGGATAGGTTTCGATAAAGTGTTCGTAGCGCTCAATGGCCGAGGCGCTCATCAGCATAATAACGCGCTGCTGTAATACATTGAGGCGCTTAATAAGCTTAGACATCTCGTGTACCTTTACCGCTAGTTTTTCTTTTTCAATTAGGATGGTATCTTCTAGTGCATCAATGAATAAAGCAGCAGGCTGATCGTAGTCATTGCTATCTGCCATAATCCATCCTTCGGGAGCAAACAAGAAGATATGTTCTTTGCCTTTTTCATCAATAGCGTAGCTACGCAGCAAGCCTGATTTCACTTCATAAGCCTTAGTATGAAGATCACCTTTTCTCTGGAGAATTTGTCCTTTCTTTACTTGTATCCTTTTCAAGTGTATCGAGTAATCAAAACTTTTGTAAGTAGCTTGCTTTTCTTACCATTAGCCTTCTACCTTAAAAGGCAAAACTACCTTGGTACGATCCCAGCGAAGTACAAGGTCAATTTGGTTGGCTTTCTCTGTAAAGCTAATAGTAAAGGATTCTATTTCCTCTTCAAGCGCCTCGCTACTTGCCGTAACTGAGAGGTGATTTTGTACTTCATCGTAATTAGTGCCCCATTGTCCCGTTTCTTCGTTGAAAATGATCGTCCATTCGTCAACCTGAGGAACAGTAAAAATTGAATAACGCCCTGCGGCTAGGGTTTGACCATCCATAAAAGTAATAGGTTGGCTAAGTTCAATGAGGGTGGCCTCATTAGCACCAGTGCGCCATACTTTACCGTAGGGTACAAGTGCTTCGTCTTGTTCTTTACCAAAAATAAGCCTTTCTTTTTTAGTAGGTTGGCAATAGTCAACCTGTATCGTAAAATCTCCTTGCTGAAAGGAAGCCTCTGCCTCTGGGCTAAAGGATTTAGTATAGATACGTAGTCCAACTAGTACAATAACACTCGCTACAATGATGATGGCCACTACAATGAATACTCTTTTCATATCATTTAATAAAATGGGTAATAGTTTCCAAAAAAGCCTTTGGCTGCTCTGCATGTAGCCAGTGTCCAGCTTCAGCAATAGTAGTCAAAGTTGCTTGAGGAAAATGGGTTTTAATAGTAGGAACGTCCTCTTCTTGTATATAATCTGATTTCCCACCACGTACAAAAAGTGTTTCTCCCGAAAAAGTGTAAGCAGCCGGAAGCGCTTCCATAATATTGAGAATATTATTCGTGATGACAGGAAGATTGATCCGCCAAGCAAACTGACCATTGTCTCTGTAGAGACTTTTTAAAAGAAAAGCACGTGTAGTAAAATCAGGAATGTATTGTCCAAGCTGCTCATCTGCTTCTTTACGACTCTTTAATTGATCAATAGCTACGGCATTGAGTCCTTCTAAAATGGTTTGGTGGTGAGGTGCATAAGCGCGTGCACCCATATCGGCTACGATAAGCTTCGAGAGTAATTGGGGATACTTACAAGCAAACCACATGGCTGTTTTACCACCCATAGAATGCCCTAATACAATAGGCGAAGAGAGTGCCTGCTGTTCTATAAAATTTTTTAAATCTTCACTCATGACATCATAATCCCACTGCTCGTGGTGAGGTGATTTCCCGTGATTACGCTGGTCTACTAAGAAAACTTGGTAGGAGGTGGCCAGTTCTTTTCCTATGCTCGACCAATTGTCAGAAGAACCAAAAAGACCGTGTAGAATAATAATAGGCGTTCCTTCGCCTAGTTGTTGGTAATAAAGCTCCATAAGTGAATTGTAGACAATAGAAAAAGGCAAAGAGGTATCTCTTTGCCTTCTTTCAAAAAATAACTATACGTTTACGTGTCGCTCGGCATGGTAAGAAGAGCGCACCAGTGGTCCTGATTCTACATATTTTAAACCACGCTTCAAACCCTCTTCCTTGAAATGTGCAAACTTATCAGGATGTACATACTCTACTACCTCTAGGTGCATTTTCGTGGGCTGTAGGTATTGCCCTAAAGTGAGAATATCTAAGCCGTTTTCTACCAAATCGTCCATGGCTTTGTACACCTCATCGTCGGTTTCTCCTAATCCTAACATAATACCTGACTTGGTGCGCTTACCGTACTCTTTCATCAACTTTAGTTGCTCTAAGCTTCTAGGGTATTTGGCTTGTGGTCGCACACGACGATACAGGCGCTCGATGGTTTCCATATTGTGTGAGGCTACTTCTTGCCCCGCACTAATCATCCTGTAGAGTGCTTCCCAGTTTCCTTTTACATCAGGAATAAGCGTCTCTATGGTAGTACTGGGTGAGAGTTCTTTAACCATCTTCACCGTTTGATACCATATTTCGGCTCCTCTGTCTTTCAACTCATCTCTATTGACAGAAGTAATCACCGCGTGCTTTACCTCCATAAGCTGAATGGCCTCTGCTACGCGGCGAGGTTCGTCAGTATCGTATTCGCTAGGACGACCCGTCGCTACTGCACAAAAAGTACAGCTACGCGTACAAACATTTCCTAAAATCATAAAGGTAGCGGTGCCTGCGCCCCAACACTCCCCCATATTGGGGCAGTTGCCACTCTCACAAATGGTATGAAGTTGATAGGTATCTACTAATTTTCTAACTTTTGCGTATTCTTTTCCAACGGGTAGCTTGACACGTAACCAGTTGGGTTTCTTAGATTTCTTTTCTGAACTAACAACAGGTAATTCAATCATATCTCACAAATATTATTACAAAGACTAAAGACTACAAGGTAAGGAATTTACTTTCTAGCACCAAAGAAGAACATCAAGTAGGCAGAAGTAAAACTATTGGAGTTTTCTACCTCTCCTAGGTTGCTATTAAGGATGGTAACGGTTCTGTCGAAGACCTCGTGCGTAAAGCCTACTTCTATTCCCGTAATAGCTTTTTGAAAAGCACTTACTTCAAAAGAAAGCCCTAACTTTACATGTCCACCCAAGGCGACACTTGTTTGATCCCAACCACTAAAAAAGCTTCCTCTTCCGTAAATCCTGCTAGGATCGAGTTCTGCTGGTCTGTAAGGGATTTCTCTGAGCGTCTGGCCGCTTGCGTCAGGAGCAACATTGTACCAAATCATATAAGGCTTGACAATCCCAATGCTAGGCCCTACCGCAAAAATAGCATTCACTTGTACGCCTTCTTGAGAAGCTTTCCTGAAGAGGACTCCCTCTCTACCATACTCTGGGCGAATACTAAATAAATAGTTTTCCTTCCCATCGATAAAGGGTAAACCACTCGGGGAATTACCATTGATGACTCTGCGCTCTTTAGGGTGTTTAATGCCTACTATCTCTAAGCCGTAAGTAACGTTTGTTTGGGAGTTTTTAATCTTTCCATACTTGAACTGTACACCAGCAGGAAGCCCTCCATTGGTATTAAGGCTCACCCCAAAAACCAGCTCCTTGGTGAAGTCATCCTCCAACAAATTCTGAGATAAGAGATAACTGCTACTACTTCCTAAAATAATCACTATGAGTGATATGACCCTACAGAGAAACATATAAGATGGATGCTTAATAGTTTTGTTCTAAATTACAAATATCTATGGTTTTAACCTAAATTTTAAAATATTTGTTCATCCATATAAACGAATTTACATATGCCTACTGTACAATCACATTACCAAGGGAATTTGCGTACCCACAATAAGCACGTTTCGTCTGGAAATACACTCCTAACAGATGCTCCTACTGATAATCAGGGAAAAGGAGAGGCCTTTTCGCCTACTGATCTGGTAAGTGCCGCCCTTGGGAGCTGCATGATGACTATCATGGGTATTTGGGCAACAAAAAATCAAGTATCACTAGAAGGTACTACTTGGGAAACTACCAAAAAGATGACTAGCCAGCCGCGTAAAATTGCTTCTATCGAGATTACTTTTCATTTTCCTAGCGGACTTCAGCTTTCTCAAGAGACAAGAGCACAATTGGAGAAGGTAGCCAAAAGCTGTCCGGTGGCGCTGAGTTTACATCCTGAGGTGAAGCAGGTAGTTCATTTTGATTATGACGCCTAGCCGACTTTCTCTCTGAACTTTTTGAGGTACATTCAGTTTTGACAATTATAAAAAAGAAAAAGACTATGAAAAAGTTTTGGTTAATGTGGGCGAGTATCTTTGTGATAAGCGCTTGCATGTCTAAGAGTAATTCATCTAACAATTCTTCAAAGATCACTGCAATGGATACAAATAATGGACAGTACGAGATAATCACTTTTGGCGCAGGGTGCTTTTGGTGTGTAGAAGCCGTTTTTCAACGTTTAGAAGGTGTTGTAAAGGTAGAATCAGGCTACTCTGGTGGTGAAAAACCTAACCCTACTTATAAGCAAGTAGCTTCTGGGAATACTAAGTACGCGGAGGTTTGCCAAGTTACTTATGATCCCAAGGTCATCTCTTTCAAAGAGCTATTAGAGGTGTTCTTTACAACGCACGATCCTACTACCTTGAACCGACAAGGTAATGACGTGGGACCACAATATCGTTCTGCTATCTTTTATCATACAGCAGAACAAAAAGAACAAGCCACTTACTACAAAAACAAGCTGAACGAAGAGAAAGCCTATAAGAACCCAGTAGTAACGGAAGTAACGCCTTACAAAAATTTCTACGTGGCAGAAGATTACCATCAGAATTATTACAATAATAATCAATCACAGCCTTACTGTAGCTATGTGATTCAGCCTAAGGTAGAGAAATTGAGAAAGGTATTTGGTGATAAACTGAAAGAAACCGCGACTAACTAGCACTTAATATACGAATGATACATAATACAGGGGAAGCTATCATGAGTTTCCCCTTATGCTTTATATCATTTACTTTCTTTTTTTCAAGAGATGTATGCCAGCGCTTTTTTCAGAAAAACCATAGGAATCAACATATTCATATCCATTTTCGTAGAAGAGGTTAAGTACATCTACAAGGGAATTAAAACGCATGGCTTTCCCTTGCTCATCTTTTAGGCGCAATTCCGAGACAATCACGTCCTCTTGTCGTTGCCCAATATCTACAAAAACTACCTTGTTATTTCGGCCAGGTCCCATGCTTAGCTGAATATACTGTAAATCTAGCTTTTCAACAGGAACACCATTGACCATTTGTGCTTGGCTTTGAGAAATGAAAAATATCAATAGCAAAAAAGTGAATGATACGGGTAAAGGTTGTTTCATTGAAAATTAGTGGTTAAAATCTTATTTTTGCTTACGTAGTTTAGGATTCTCCTCATAAACACTAGCTGCACCTTCTTGTTGTAGAATAGCTTTTCTCTCTTTTTCTAATTGTTGCTTCTTGAGTTGCTCTTGCTTACGTTTTTCCTCTTCTAGTTTTTTCTGTTGTTCTGCTTGGGTCAAGACTGGTGTTTGGTCTTCTTTTTCAAGCTGGGCATTGGCTGTAATACTATTCCTTCCTGCATTATTATAGGTAATGTTCAGGGTAGTGGCAAAATTCTTATACTGATTTTTCTTTACACTTTGGTAAAATTTACTTTCCACCTTGTTGATCACCACGCTAAATTCTCCCGTTACTGAATTACTCTTAGCGGTAGCCACTACTACACCTGTAGCATTTTTAAATACTACGCTGGCCCCTAAAGGTTTCTGTGTGTTTTTATCTGTTACCATACCACTTACAATAAGCGTAGCTTGTGGCTTCATTTTCTCAGGAGAGTTCGTGATATTAGCGTAGTGAATATCGCCATTACGGACGAAGTACGCCTCTCGGCCATCAGCCGTTACAATAAAACTGTAGTCATTCTGAGATGTATTAAAAGGCTTACCCACATTTACGATGTTGGTAACTGTACCGTTGCTATTCAGGGTTCCTTTAAAGATATCGAGCCCGCCTAAGCCTTTGTAGCCATCAGAAGCAAAGTAAATAGTTTTGCCATCAGCAGCAATAAAAGGAGAACGCTCGTTTTCGGCGGTACTTACTGACAGCCGCTTTAAATACGACCACTTACCGTAGGCATCTTTTTTACTAATGTATAAATCCATATCACCGTAATAATCTGCCCCCGCTGCCACAATAAAAGTTTTACCATCAGGTGAAATCGTCATTCCATCAGCGGCTTAGGTTCCTTGAAACTGTGTGACTTTATCCCTAAAGAAAAGATGAATGCCTCCCCCTAGTGGCTTGGGCGTACCCCACTGTGCCCCATTTAGAGAAGCCTGATAGTAAGGCCCGTACCTGCGTTCCCAGTTGATCCAGCTTTGGAAGTATACATTTTGTCCATCGGGTGAGATGTTGGGTTCATCTTCCCCATCGTAGGTATTGATCTTACCACTTAAAGCAATGGGAGATTGCCAGATACCACCCACTTTTTTGGAATACCAAATGTCTCCATCATATTCTTTCGTACCATCTCGCCTTGTTCTAGGATAACCCGTCCAAGGTTGTCCGCCGCGTTTAGACATAAAGAACAGGTATTTTCCATCAGGAGAAATATTAAGATTCAACTCTTCATAAGAGGAGTTGAGCCTGTAAAGTCGTTGTATTTGTATAGAAGCAGGTTGTTGCAATATTTCTGCCTTGCGTTGTACCGTAGGGAAAAGCTGTCCCCATGACTCAGCACCTGTAAAGAGCAGACCTATTAAGCATATGTAGATTCGAATATTCATAGTTTTAGCGCTGGAAATTGAGAACAAAAGTAGTGTTGGTATCGTATTCCCATTCCTTTCCAATTTGCTCACCTTTTGGATTAATATAATAAATTTTATCTTCTTTTTTGACTAAGGCAAGACCATTTTTAAAGTTACCTGCCTCCTGGTACTGTATAGGAATGGCCAATGCTCCTTTTTTATTTAAATAACCCCACGTATTATCCTCCATCACGGGCGATAAGCCTTCTTGGTAGTGTACGAATACAATGCCATAGGTGCTTTCGTAAGTAGGCGCTACAACTTCTCTTCCTTTTTTATCAATAATCCCTACAAGAAGTGTATCCTGGCCTTGCCCTTCAGTAAGGGCAACGCCCGCTAGCCCTTCGGAAAAAGGAGTGACAATATCATAAGGTAAGTTGGTGAGCTGTACTTTCCCTTGTGCATTGATAAAATGATAAATTAAAGAATCAGGCTGATCTTCAGCACCTTGTATCCCATCGGCCACCAACGCCCAATTTTCTTGAAAGTTTTGTGCAAGTAGGTAAGCGTCATCTGTAAGGTAGTCTCCCTTCTCATTGATGTATTGAAATGCCCCATCAGCATTCTGGACAACCGCTAGCCCTTCGTGAAAGTTTTCAGCATAGCTAAAAGAGTTTTCAAAAACTTTTTCTCCTTCTTTATTAATAAAATGCCACCTATCTCCTTGACTTACAGCAGCCAGGCCTCCTTGGAAAGGCTTAACGAAATCATAGGTAGGTAGAATCACTACCTGCCCTTTTTCGTTAAGAAAGCCTAGCTTCCCATTTTCTGTTTCTGCAAAAGCGGCTAATCCATCTGAAAAACTGTACAACTCTTCATAGGCAGGCTCTATAAGCCATTCCCCATCTTGGCGTATAAAGCCCCACTGTCCATTCTCTTGGGCCGCTGCTACACCTTCCTGAAACTCCTTTACCGCATCAAACTTAGCAGGAATTACCGCTTTACCAGTACTATCCATAAATCCATACTGGTTTTTCTTGTAAAAAGGGAAAAGCTTTAGGGTTGGATCTGCTTTGTAGGTATCGCATTGAGAAAAAAGAAGTAAAAAAAAGCAGCTACAAAAAAAGAGCAATAAATGACGCATAAAAAAGATGACTTAAAATTGATAGACAAAACCAATCTGATTGTAGGATAACTGAACATTTTCCAGTAATTGCTGGACTTTTGGGTTGTTCGTACGATGTATTAAATACAAGGTAACATCAAATACAAACAAGAAACCTCCCTGTAAAATTAGTGAATTTCCAAAACCTTCAAACATATCTTGCCGATTTGCATCGTTTTTGGCACGTTCTCTTAAATAAAGACCAGAAGCCATGTAGGCTAAGTCCAGCCCACTATTGAGCAATAGAATTTTCTGAATTTGATAATGTTTATCTACTGTTTCGTTCAAAGAGAGTAGTTGTGGCTCAGTAAGCGCGCTGTAATAACCAAAACCTGCTAGGGCAAGGTTGACAGCTCCCCAGCCTAAGTTCATTTGGTGAAAATGTTTTCTACTTCCCTCAGCATTACTAATGCTAAAGCCTGCTGTGGCGATATTTCCAATGGCCCAGGAGCCTAAAGTGATCATGCCAATTCGATTAATTTTTTGCCGTTTTTGGTTGATGGCTTGAAGGTTGGCTTCGGTATCTATTTGAGCAAAGGCCAAAGAAGTAAACCAACAGAACATAAAAGTGAGTAATAAATGGGAGGTACGCATAGGGAAATAAAAGTTAGATATCATTTGAGAAAAAAGAATTCTACTTATTTTTGAAACGGCAAAAGCAGGGGCATAGTTTTGTGTGTTCTTATTGAATATATATTCTTATGGTGTATGCTTTCTTATATGGTTTAGGAACAGGAATGGTTTTTAGCTTGATGTTGGGAACTGTTTTTTTCTCTCTTATTCAAAATAGCATAGACTATGGCTATAAAAGTGGTGTCTTTATCGCTTTAGGAGTAATAATAGCCGATATTATCTTTATTTTGGCGGCTATTTTTGGCGCACAATACCTACCTGAAATAGATAACTTCGACTTTTATGTAAATCTTTTGGGTTTTTGTTTACTGATAGCGCTAGGCATTGTAAGCATTACGAAGAAAAACTCACAGCTAGTGTATCCTAAGACACAATGGGGAAGCAACTTGTATTTTTTAGGTAATGGCTTTTTATTAAACACACTTAATCCAGCTAATTTTTTTATTTGGGTGGCTATCGTAGCAAAACTTACCGAAGACAACTTCTTGATCAATGAAGTCATCGTCTTTTTTATCGCCTGCTTGCTAGCCATTTTTGGTACAGAAGTAGGTATTGCTGTTTTTGCTAGCAGGCTTAAAAAGTTTTTTACCCCTAAAACCCTACAGTACGTGAATCGAATAGCAGGTATTATATTTATGCTATTTGGGGTAAAATTACTACTAGACGCCTTCGAACTAATCTAAGCATTGCATTTTCATCTCCTAAAAGCTACGTTTGATCCTTTTTTATAGCGGCTTGATCCGCCTTGGCTAGTGTAACCGCTATTGAGTGCCTACTTTCGAGGGCAGTTATTATTTTACTTATATTTAAACCAGTAATACCCTATGAAAAAGATGATGTTAGTAGGTTGGCTTCTTATCGCTACTATTGTAGTACAAGCCCAAAGCTCAGCCACAGGACTCGCCAAAGTACAGAAAGTAAATGGTGTAGAAGTATATTTTTTAAATAAACCTACCAGAACGTATGAAGTAGTACTCAATCGAAAGTCAGGTTTGAAGGCAGGTTCTATTTTCTCGCAAGGACTTGTAAACGAAAGTATTTCTGATCGGGTAGCAAGACTTGTAAAAAGAGCCAAAAGAAAAGCAGAACGAAAGGAGAAAGACTGGGATGCCATTTTGTATGAAGGAGGCAAGCAGGTACAGATTATACGTTTTACCGAAGCCGCTTCTCCTCAGACGCAGCAAATCGCACAGGTGGGCGAGATCAAAAATACGAAAGTGTATATTTTAGCAGAGCCTTTACAAACCTATCAGGTAGTGAATAGTAAAACCAGCGGTATCAAACTACTAAGCTACTTGACTAATGGATTAGTGAATCATAGTATAGAGCGAGACATTACCCGTATGGCTAAAAAAGTAAACAAAAAAGATACAGTAGACGCTGTAGTGTACTCAGCAGGTAAAAAAGCTGCAGGTGTAAAGTTTAACTAGCCCTACCAATTCGTTTAGTAATGAGCATCGCTTCTATGAAACGTAGGAGTGATGCTTTTTTATGGCCAGCTTACCTTGAATTCCTGCGCCAAGAGTTGTAGTTTCTCCACAACACTTTCCATTAAGGGAATACCTTCTTCTCTTCTTATTGCCTCAGTAGCACGCTCTGGATCACCCGGCACAAGGACTTGCTGGCCTTCTGTCGCTTTGGCTTGTCTAAAACGTGTAATCCATTGATCCATATGCTTTTTAAGTTCCTCTGCAGGACGAAAGGCATCGAGGCGTATAGCACCCAAGAAATGACCAATACCTTCACCTACGGGAGGCTCAACTAAAGGCAGGTAACTGACAAAAGGAGGCACCCAAGGGCCATAGTTAGCACCAGAAAATACCGCTGTGAAAATATCTACCAAGGCGCCTAAGCAATAGCCTTTATGGCTGCCGTGTGTGCGGTCACTTCCTAGTGGTAACAAAGCACCCCCTCGCTTACGGGCGGTAGGATCGGAGGTAGGCTGCCCTTTTTCATCTTGCAACCAACCAAGAGGAGCCTCTTTCCCTTGTCTTTCTAGAATTTCAAACTTACCGTTGGCGACGGTCGTAGTAGCGAAATCTGCCACAAAAGGAGGCTGCTCTAGCGCTGGAATGGCTACGGCGATGGGATTCGTTCCTAGCATTTTATCAATAGCGAAGGTAGGTGCTACAATGGGGCTAGCGTTGGTCATGGCAATACCGATCATATCGTCTTCCAAGGCCATCATTGCGTGATAGCCAGCGATACCGAAGTGATTGGAGTTTTTTACCGCTACCCAGCCAGTACCCACTTGACGCGCTTTTTCGATGGCGATGGTCATCGCCTGTGGAGCTACTACTAAACCAACGCCTGCATCACCATCGAGGGTAGCGGTAGAAGGTGTTTCGTGTACCACTTGCAGATGAGGGGTTGGGTTGAGTCGCTTGGCTTTCCATAAATCAATGTATCCAGCTAAACGTGCGATACCATGTGAGTCTACCCCTCTTAAATCTGCACTTATAAGAACTTTAGAGGCTAAAGTAGCATCTTTTTCAGAAAAGCCTATTTTTACAAAAATGGCTTTTGTAAAGGCGAGGAGTTGTTGTGAAGAGAAGGTCATGCGAGAATATCTATTGCGCCATTTAGTGAGTAGGCAATATTGAGGTCAAGTATGTTTGTATGAGTACGTGAAGTAACGAAACAAAAAGCGATCTCACAAACATTTTCGTAGGAACGCCTGTTCTACTGCAAATTTATCAGCCATTTGTTTACAAAAATTTAATATATACTTGAATGAGCCGTTTAAAAGAGTTTTTTAAGGTAGGAGAAGTGTTAAGGTATTTTGTAAGAGTCTTTAAAAAAAATGACGGTAGCCATCCCACCAATTTTAATTTACGAATGATGCACGGTATCAATCGTATTTCTATCATTATGTTTTTATTCTGTATGCTTGTGATTTTCTTGAGAAAGTGCGTTTTCTGATGAGCAAAAGGAGGTTCAAAAATACGTTTACACATTCATTATGCTGGGAAATGTAGAGAAGAGTTGCTTTAATCTCTTGATTATTCTTTTCTTTTTTGTTGTTGCCCTTGGGAGTTTTCTCATTGTTAAAAATAGTGAACCTGTTGCAACAGAAGCATCAAATAACCCTGTTACTGAAAAGTCTATCAATGAGGAAGAGGCTATAGAGACATTGGCTCAAAATTACAACTATAACATTTATAAAAGCGACACAGTAGAGCAGATAAGGTATTATTAAATATCAGTAAAATAGAAAAGGAGCCCTTTCCTAGAAAAAGCTCCTTTTGTTATTTATACACTAAATAGGCTACATCCCAAATGCGTAGTAGAAACTACCACTTACATCCTCATAGACGCCTTCAAGCATTACACCGCCATTGGCTTTTTCTAACGCCTCTTTGAAATCCTCTATGGAGGTAACGGTTTGCTTGTTAACACGGGTGATAATGAAACCGTTGTCTACCCCTGCGCTGCCTAGCTTTCCTCTTTGTACGTTAGTTACTTTTACCCCACCGTCGATGTCAAGGCGACTGGCCAATTCTTTGCTCACGGTTTCAAACTCTGCCCCTAGCGTACTTTCTATATTACCCAGCTTGCTAGAACTTACCAACGGTGTTTCTGCCGCATTGCTCATCAATGTTACCTCAAATTCTTTTTTCTTACCATCTCTGTTTACAATAAGTTGAACCTTATCGCCAGGACGACGACGTGCAATCAATTCTTGTAGCTCAGGAGATTTCGTTACTCGCTTTCCATTTACGCTTGTAATGACATCACCTGCTTGAATACCTGCTTTTTCAGCACCGCTACCAGATGATACATCATTTACATACACACCATCCGTTACAGAAAGGTCTTTTTCTCTCGCAACGTTACCGTCTACGGTACTAATGCTCACACCAAGAATACCTCTTTTTACACTGCCATACTGAATCAAATCTTCTACTACTTTACTTACAATGTTAGCGGGTACTGCAAAACCATATCCTGAGTAAGCACCTGTAGGACTGGCTATAGCGGTATTAATACCAATTAAACCGCCGCTAATATCTACAAGTGCACCACCACTGTTACCAGGGTTGATAGCAGCATCTGTCTGTATGAATGACTCAATCGCAAACTTATCCTTTAAGATATTGATGCTACGTCCTTTGGCACTCACAATACCGGCTGTAGCCGTAGAAGTAAGGTTGAATGGATTACCAGCAGCCATGACCCACTGACCAATCTTTACCTGATCAGAGTCTACAAATTTTAAGGTAGGTAGGTTACTGGCTTTAATTTTAATCAGTGCCAAATCTGTAGAAGGATCTAAGCCGATAATCTCAGCCTTGTAGGTTTTCCCGTTTGTAAGGGCTACTTCTACATCTCTTGCATCGCGTACCACGTGATTGTTGGTGACAATATAGCCATCTTCAGAGATGATAACACCCGAACCTGCGCCTACACTGAAGCCACGTTGCTGGGGGCGTGGATCACCAAAGAACTGTCTGAAAAATTCGTCTTGAAGGCCATTCCCGTAGCTGGTAGGCTTATTTTGTACGGTAGACTTAATCGCTACTACTGCAGGCATTACTTTTTCAGCAGTAGCTGTAAAATCAAAGTTGATGGTTTTCCCATCTACATCCTTAAAAAAAGTAGATTGAGAAGGAATACCATTGGTGTGTTCTATTTTAACGGTATCGCCGCCCAGGTCAAAAACCTGCATGCTCCCTACCGTTAGGGCGCTACCTAATATGGCGGCCGAAATGATTTTGAGTGCTTCTTTCATAAGGGTTGAATATATTTTAAGCGTTTAACATAGTCCAAGTTTACTTTACGCTGTTTAAACGTCATGTACGCAAAAATGGTGTGTAAATATTGCTCAATAATTAAAATTAACATTTTTTAACATCATTTGCTAAACGTATAAAATCTGTGAGAACGCAATAGCGTTCTCACAGATTGATCTACATTCACGAATAATTACTTAATTGTAATATTTTTAGTAGGCTGCTTCACTTCCCCTAACTTAGGAAGGTGAATGCTGAGGATACCTTCTGAGTAGTTTGCTTCTATCTTCTCTGCATCTACATTTTTAGGCAAAGTAAAGGAGCGGCTGAAAGTACTGTAGTGAAACTCTCTACGGGTGTATCTTCCCTCTTCTTTTTGTTCAGTCTCTGCCTTCTTCTCAGAAGAAACAGTCAGGATATTCTCGTTAACTTCTACGTTAAAATCTTCTTTCTTAAGACCTGGTACAGCTACTTCTATCTGGTAGCTATTTTCTTTTTCGTTTACATTGATGGCGGGTAAAGTGAATTCATCAGATACGTTGTCACTTAAGAAGCCATCTTTAAAAAAGTTGTCGAATAAATTTGAAACAGTTGGAAAGTAGTTTCTTCTTCTTACGAGTGTCATAACTTTTAATATTTAAGTTTTGTGTGTTTGTCAATTTTTGTCTAGTAAGAAACAACTCTAATACCAAAGCCCTTTTTGCGATGATTGCACTACAAGATGACTTATCTGAGCGTATTTTAATGCCAATTTGTCTTATTTTAAGATTTTTAGCACTTTTTAAGGTGTCAAAATGTCTTTAATTTCTTATTTTCTCTATAAAATGAAGAAAATGAGTAAGCTGATCAGTGAAGTTTTCTAAGAAAGGAATGTGTAGATCAATCCCTAATTCGATCATCTCTTGCGTAGATAAAGTACAAGTATTGCTACAAACGATAAAAGGGATAGCTGCTTTTTCGGCAAGTTGCTTAGTACTTTGAAAGAGGGGAGTAGTAGTATAGGCAGCATCGAGTTGCCTGATGATTAGTAGATGATAATGCGCTGTAGACGCCTTTACTCGGCTTACGAAGGTAACATTATTTGATAGTGCTTCGTCAATAGTAAGGTTGATAGAAGAATCAATTTGTATATACAAACGAGTTTGAAAAGGCTGTAGGAGCCGCTTGATATATGCATTCTTGGGAGATTTTAACAAGGTGCTGCGATCGGCAAACTGTAATAGTTTTCCTTGGTGAAGTATCCCTATTCTATCGGCAATGTTGAGTGCCTCTTCTAGTTGATGGGTAACAAAGAGGCTTGTCATCCCTGTTGAGCGAATCATTGCTAATAGTTCAGATGAGATTTGCTGTTTCAGTAACGTATCTAATTGATTGAAAGGCTCATCGAGTAAAAGTACTTGGGGAGAATCAGCCAATGCTACTGCCATCCCTACGCGTTGTCGTTGCCCACCAGAAAGCATTCTGGGAAGGCGATCTACTACATTTTCCAGTCGGCCGAGTGCCAAAAGAAATGCCAGACGCGCTTCCTGATCAGCTTTGGGGTAATGCCGGATAGGATGAAGGATGTTTTCTCGAATAGTATGATGAGGAAAAAGCTGTGGTTCTTGAAAGACCATTTTGATATCGGGATGTCCTGCTAGGCGTCTCCCTGCAGGAGGAATTACAGGCTTTCCTTCCAGCAAAATAGTACCCTGGTCAGGTGCTATCAGTCCAGCAATAAGTTTCAATAAGGTGGTTTTTCCCACACCACTTTCGCCTACGAACGCCACCAGCTCTCCTGAAGCCACCTTGAAGGAGATATTTTCTAGTGTAGCGTTTGTATCATAAGATTTATATACATTTTGTATTTGTAACAGTGCTGACATGGAAGGGCTCGTTATACAAAAAAGTCTGATGAAGCATAAGCACATCAGACTTTATTGATGTTATAGGAAAAAATTAGTTTACTACCTCTCCAAAAAGTGTAGCAGCCGTATAGTCGTGTACTTTTACGTGTACGTATTCGCCTTTTTGATGTGTACCTTTGGGGAAAATAATCACCTTGTTTTGGGTGTTTCTTCCTTGTAAAAACGCATCAGAACGCTTAGAGAAACCTTCGATCAGTACTTTATAGGTTTGCCCAACCGCCATTTGATTTCTTTTCAAAGAAAGCTCTTTTTGTCGCTGAATGATTTCATTTAAGCGACGCTTTTTAATAGCCACAGGAATATCATCTGTCAATTTCTTATGTGCTAATGTACCGGGACGCTCCGAATAGTAAAACATATAAGAGAAGTCGTACTGTACAATGTCCATCAATGATAGCGTATCTTGGTGTTCTGCTTCCGTCTCTGAGCAAAAGCCTGCAATCATATCAGAAGAAATACCACATTCTTCTCCCAAAATACGACGGATGGCCTCTATGCGATTCAGGTACCAGTCTCTATCATAGGTACGATTCATTAACGTCAATACACGAGAGTTACCACTCTGTACTGGTAGATGGATATATTTACAGACATTCTCGTACTTTTTCATCGTGTAAAGTACCTCGTCGGTAATGTCTTTTGGATGTGACGTAGAGAAGCGAATGCGTAACTCAGGAGAAATCAACGCTACTTTTTCTAGGAGCTGTGCAAAGTTTACTTTTTCTAAGTCAGCCAAGTCTTGTTGTGCTACTGCTTTCTGGTACTGCTTCAACGAGATAATATCTTCCCGTTCGGTCCAGAAATAGGAGTCTACATTCTGCCCCAAGAGCGTTACCTCTCGGTAACCTTTCTCAAATAAGTCTTGGCACTCCTTGAGAATCGAATAAGGACTTCTACTGCGTTCGCGTCCTCTGGTGAAAGGGACTACACAGAAAGAACACATATTGTCGCAACCGCGTGTAATGGATACAAAGGCCGTTACCCCATTAGAGTTGAGGCGTACAGGGTTAATGTCTGCATAGGTCTCTTCTCTTGACAGAAATACATTGATGGCTTTCGCTCCATCCTCCGCTTCTGCTACTAGTTTTGGAAGGTCACGATATGCATCGGGCCCTGCTACAATATCTACTACTTTCTCTTCTTCTAAAAACTTCTTCTTGAGTCGCTCTGCCATACAGCCTAGTACTCCGATGAGCAACGCAGGCTTATGCTTTTTCATCGCATTGAGGTGCTTCAAGCGATGCCGAATTTTTTGTTCAGCATTGTCCCGAATTGCGCACGTATTTAAAAAGATGACCTGTGCTTTTTCGGGTGTTGCGGTAGTATCGAAGCCATTTTCTTGCATAATGGCCGTTACCACTTCGCTATCGGCAAAATTCATCTGGCAGCCATAGCTTTCTATGTACATCTTCTTGTGTTGGCCAGTATCTTGCTCCAGC
The DNA here is from genome assembly GCA_937911505.1 of uncultured Cytophagales bacterium. Classification (GTDB taxonomy): domain Bacteria; phylum Bacteroidota; class Bacteroidia; order Cytophagales; family Thermonemataceae; genus CALEMF01. Next base: position 33,545 of record CALEMF010000106.1, on the reverse strand, counting down.
GAGGTCTTCACTGTTTCGCAAGCGTTTTCTTTTTCGTTCAAAATGTCGATATCTTGAATCAACTGCTTCATGCTCCGTAAAGGCTTTTGGTTGCTTAAAACTTACTGAGTGTATTTTCAAAGAGTGGACAAAGGTACAAAAAAAATGAATGACGAGAAATAGTAAACTACTAAAATAGTTAACTATCAAGTGATTAGTACAAACAAAAAATAAAGGTAGAAGCGTTATTTTTGAAAAACATCTCTATTACTAATACTAACAACAAACATTAATCTATGAAGCATTATAAATTATCAGAATGCTTCATCATCAGGTGATTACCTTTGTCAAAAAAAATAATAAAAAATATAGAAAAGGAAGGGTTACCTTCTCAAAAAGCGTGTATAAAGAGCGTATTTCATAAAAACATTAAAAAAGAAATTCGTATGAAAAAGTTATTTTTGTTATTCGCAGTAGCTGGTATGTTTACATTCGCCTCTTGTGGTGGTGAGCAAACTGAAGAAGCAAGCGAAGAAGACACTGAAGAAGTAGTTGAGGACGAAATGGTAGAAGAAGAGCCTATGGTGGAAGAGGAGCCTATGGAAGAAGAGCCTATGATGGAAGAAGAAATGGCTACTGACTCTGCTGAGGTAGAAGGTGAAGTAGATCCTGTAGAAGAAACAGAAGAAGCTCCTGAAGAAGGCGTAGAGTAAGCAACGCTTCTGTCTTTAACACCAATAAAAGGGTTTTACAAATTATGTAAAACCCTTTTACTTTTGCTACTTGTTCCTATTGATAACGAATACACCCATAATGATGGCTAACATCCCCAAAATATGCCATAGGGAGAGCTCGTCACCATAGTATACCCCAAGGAGTACGGCGACGATAGGAATAAAATAGGTAACAGAACTTGCAAATAGGGCAGAAGAGAGTTGAAGTAATCTGTTAAATAAAATTAAGGCGAAAGCTGTACCGACTACCCCTAGCACAAATACACTTAAAAAAGAGGTAAGGGCCTGTGGTTCTTGCTGCAGTTTTGTTGTAAAGTCAGTAGAAAGTAGATAGATCAGCGCAAAAAAACCTACAAAAGAAAGGGAGATGCTTGAGATATAGAGTGGTTTGATGCCTGAGAGGTAATTCTTCGTAAGCTGTACATTACAGGCATAACAGACGGTAGCAAGTACTACCAATAAAGCATAAGCATTAAAACTAATTTCGCCTTTGGGGTTAATTAGAATTAAACTCACTGCACCCAATAATCCAACTGCTAGTCCAAGTACTTTTTTCCAAAGAATTTTTTGACCAAAAAAGAGTAATCCTACAATAAAAGTAAAAAGAGGGGTAAGAGAGTTGAGAATGCCTGCAATAGCACTACTGATTTCAGTTTGGGCAGCAGCAAAAAGGAAAGCAGGAGTAAAGCTTCCTAAAAAACCTACCAATATCAATAATTTTATTTTAGCTTTGGGGACTCTCCTCAAATGAAAAATCGCTAAGAACACCATTACCACGAAAGCAGAAGCTAAACGAAGCGAGGCTACCTGCACGGCAGAAAATACTTGAAGCCCTACATCTATCAACTTGAAAGAACTCCCCCAAATAAGTGCCAGCACAGACAGAATAACCCAAGCGACTGCAGGTGTGGTTTCTACAACTGAATTGGATAGAGAAGGCGCTGGTCTTGATTTCATGAGCGTATTGAATAAGAAGAAGATAATGTATGTTGAAGCCCCAACATCTTAATAGCAGTAATGGCAGCTTCGTCTCCTTTGTTACCATATTTACCACCAGCTCTGTCTAAGGCTTGCGCTTGGTTGTCAGGCGTCAACACACCAAACACCACTGGCTTGCTGTACTTCAAAGATACCTCTGTAATCCCTTTGGCCACTGCTTCACAGATAAAATCAAAATGCCGTGTCTCTCCTTGTATGACACAACCCAAGCAGATAACAGCATCTATGTAGTCATACTGTGCCATCCACTGTGCCCCAAGGCTTAACTCAAAGCTACCAGGTACAGTCTCTACAAAAATATTGGCGGGATTGGCCTGATGTTTTACAAGTGTTTGGAAAGCACCTTCTAAGAGCTTCCCTGTTACCTCTTCGTTCCACTCTGCTACAACGATAGCAAACTTTTTTTCTTGAATAGCAATGAGGTTTTTGGAAGAGTAATCACTCAAGTTCTTTAGATTGCTTGCCATAGGTAATTTGGTTTAAAATAAAAAAAGGATAGAATCTACATCCTATCCCCTTCAAATGTTCATCTTTTTTTACTGTTTCCCAGTTTTGGTGGTGAGTTGCTCTGCCCTTGCTTTGTACTTTTTAGCGTTATTGACTTCTTGTGAGGTAGGGTACTTATAAATTAACTCATCGTAGATATCAATCGCCTCCTTGTAGCTTTCTTTAAGCTCGTAGGCCAAGGCAAGCTTCATAAGATAAAGGGGGGTGAAAAACTTATTAGGATGATGATCGACGGCTTGCTTATAAGCATTCGTCGCCTTATCATATTGTTTAAGTTCTACGTAAGCATCACCTTTGAGGGCGTAAGCTCTTCCTTGCACAATAACATCACCAGAAGAAAATTCATCAAGGTTTTTGAGAGCTTCTTCAAACTTTTCTTGCTTCATAAGGCCAATAGCAGCATACAAATGCGCCAAGTTACCTGCCTTACTCCAATTGTATTCTTCGGCAATTTGCTGCACTCCTAGGTAATTACCATCTCCATTAAGCATTTTATTGATAGAGTCTGCCTCTAGATAAAACTCTGCTGGATACATTTCACCTAATGCTTCTTCTTGTTGAGAAGAAGTAATGTAACGGTATGCTGAGAAAGCAGCAATGGCCAAGACCATCACCCCTAGCACAGTATAGATAAGTACTTTATTCTTTGTGAAAAAGTCTTCCGTTTTGGAAACCATCAATTCAGGGTTTTCTAACAACTCCTTATTGAGGCTTTCTTTTGTCTCTTTGTTTTCTTTATTGTCTTTTACCTTCGCCATCTGGATAAAATTTGAGGGGCAAATTTATAATAAATTTGTCTTAGTATCAAATATAGACTTTGCGAAATCATAATAAACCTCCCAAAATAGGTAGGTAAATCATTTTATCTACCCTTCACGAATACCGTCATTTTAACCCTTCTATTACGCTGTCTTCCTGCCTTAGTAGCATTACTATCAATGGGTTGTGCCTCTCCGTATCCTTTACTTTCGATACGCTGTGCTGGAATGCCTACCCCAATTAAATAATCTCTAACAGCCGCCGCTCGATTCTCTGAAAGTACCAAATTATTAGCATCGTCTCCTACATTGTCGGTATGACCTTCCAACAATAAACTGGCTTTAGGATACTTTTGCATAATGGCCGCTACTTTATCTAAGGCCTCGTACCAAGTAGGCTTAATTTCCCAGCGATTGTAAGCGAATTCTACCTTACTGGCTTGCTCTAGCACTTCCTCTTCTTCTTTGTTAATTACCTCAGGGCAGCCTCTGTTCTTTTTTGTACCAGGTACATCTACACAAAGGTCTTCGGGGTCTACTACACCATCACCGTCTTGGTCGGGTACAGGACAACCTTGATACTCGGGTACACCCGGTGTATCGGGGCATTTATCTTCATTATCTGTAATGCCATCTTTATCCCTATCGCCCCAAGGACAACCCTTATTGGCAGCAGGGCCCGGTGTATCGGGACATTCATCCTCATAGTCGTATACACCGTCATTATCACGATCAGGGGGGCAGCCAAACTCATCCACCGTTGTCCCTTTAGGAGTTCCAGGGCATTGGTCACGTACATCAGGTACGCTATCTCCATCTGAATCTACTCTATAGATACCTGGCACAGTAATTTGTCTTTTCTTTTTTTTCTTTTGTGCAAAGGCATCAGTACTAAAAAGAGAGGCAATACATAACAAGAGAACAAGCGGTAGAATCTTCTTCATAAAAGGTTCGTAATAAGGTTTTGAATGTGGACTATTTTTCGTTGTATTCTTATAATTTCTTGTTTTGCACAAAAAATCGTACCAACTTAAAGTAAACTGGTCAAGTACAAAGTACGTATTTTTGACTATAGTTCCAAAAGTGAGCGTAGAGGTGTAAGTTTTCATTAAACTTTATCTTATAATACATAGTTTATATACCAGATTGAAACCGAATTTATAACCAATGGCTAAGAAGACAACCAGAACGAGAAAAACACAAACCAATAACAAAAATACTCCCGATTATTTCATTACTCAATATATGGACTATGTCTTAGAAAAAGGCAAGCGTCCGCATTCTGTGTACCAGTTTACCAAAACACTAGAGGTAGAGGAAGCAAGTTTTTACGAGCATTTCAGCGCTCTACGAGGATTGGAAAAGGAGGCTTGGGCAGGCTTTTTAACAACCACCCTTTTGCAAATACAAAACGACGATACTTACCAGACCTATTCGGTCAGAGAGAAACTATTAGCCTTTTATTTTACATTTATTGAGGTTTTAAAACAAAGACGTAGCTATGTGCTGTTTTGCTACGAGCAGAAAGATCCTTATGATGTTCGTCCTTTCTTTTTGGAAGAGCTGAGAACAGCATTTAAAGTATTTGCCCAAGAGCTTATCAACGAAGGACTAGAGACAGGGGAAATTGTAACTCGCCCTGTCATTGAGAATACCTACAAGAGAATTATGTGGGCACAATTACATCAATTGGTCAACTTCTGGATCAACGATGATAGTAAAAGCTTTGAAAAAACTGACGCAGCTATTGAAAAAGGGGTAAAGGTGACCTTCGATTTGTTAGGGCAAACTTTCCTCGACTCTCTTTTTGATTTTGTGAAGTTCACATTTCAAAATAGAGGAACTGATAACTAAAAAAATACTATGGCATTGAATAAAAAAAGTCAATCAAAAATTCCTACTTCCAAGGTAGAAAGAGCAACCCGTTTCCTAAAAACAGGGGTGAAGGTAGGAACTAATTACGTAAAGCATTACGCTAAGAAAACGGTAGACCCTAACCGCACCAAGGAAGACCTACACGAAGATAATGCAAAAGATATTTACAACACACTCAGTCAGCTAAAAGGTAGTGCGCTAAAAGTAGCACAAATGATGAGTATGGACAAGAACGTACTACCCAAGGCGTACGTAGATAAGTTTACGATGTCGCAATATTCTGCACCTCCGCTTTCTTATCCTTTGGTAGTCAAGACGTTTAAGCAATTTTTTGGAGAATCACCCGAGGCATTGTTTGATACCTTTACTAAATCGGCGGTAAACGCAGCTTCTATTGGGCAAGTACACCAAGCTACACTAGACGGAAAGAAGCTTGCTGTAAAGGTGCAATATCCTGGCGTGGCCAACAGTGTGAAATCTGACTTGAGAATGGTAAAGCCTTTTGCTGTTCGATTGCTTAACATGAATGAGAAAGAGATTGAGGTGTATATGGGAGAGGTAGAATCTAAGCTACTAGAAGAGACAGACTATGAGTTGGAATTACAACGCTCGGTAGAGATTTCAGAGGCTTGCAGCCATTTAGATAACCTGTTTTTTGCTCATTATTATCCAGAATATTCTAGCAAGCGTGTGCTCACGATGGATTGGCTTGAGGGCTTACACTTAACAGAGTTTTTAGCGACGAACCCTAGCCAAGAAGTACGCAACCAAATTGGACAGGCTTTATGGGATTTCTATGACTTTCAAATTCATACACTCAAAACCGTCCACGCAGATCCGCATCCAGGTAATTTTCTCCTTCAAGCAGACGGAACAGTAGGAGTCATTGATTTTGGGTGCATTAAGGTAATTCCTAAAGAATTCTACGACAACTACTTCATCTTAATCAATCCTTATTTACTCAAGGAAGAGGCGATGCTCAACGATATTTTTATGGAGCTCGACTTTATTGTTGAAGAAGACACACCTGAGCAGAAAAAGTTCTTTACCAACACGTTCCGTCAAATGATAGAGCTGCTTGGTAAGCCGTTTCACTACGATGATTTCGACTTCGGTAACGATGACTACTTCCAAGAGATCTATACTTTTGGAGAAAGTCTTTCCAACATGAAAGAACTAAAAGAAGCCAAGCAGGCGAGAGGTTCAAGGCATACCTTGTACATCAACAGAACCTATTTTGGACTGTATTCTATGTTGAATCAGTTGCAGGCGCAGATCAAAACTACCAAACCTGCCTTTTTGGAGAATCCTGTATAAGTAGTTCCTCTTAGGTTTTATATTACTAAATCATCTGCTCTTATTACTTGTTAAGAAGTACAATAGCGTTCCGTTACTATGAGGAAAAAGATAATCCTTCTTTTACTTTTCGTCACTCTTACAGTTGCTTTAAAGGCACAAGAAATAGATAGTAGCGATCAGGAAAAAATACAACTGATACTAGATGACTATTTTGTAGACGAAGGGTGGCAAAAATTTATTGAAGAGGGTACGCCTCAGACAATCAAGAATAGATTAACGTTTATTTCAGAGAAGGAATTTAAACCCTTAAAGGATTCCATTTACAAAGCGAAAGAAGGGCAATTATTTCTACCTTTATTTTATGAAAACTTCTCTAAGGTTGAATTAGACGAATTGTACCAGCTTACTTTAGAGCGGCGTAAGAAAGAAACTTCCTCTTTTGTAGAGGAAGAAAGTTTCCCTCAGAAAGCCGAGGAAGACGATTTCTACGAAACGGCCTTGGGTAAGAAAGTAGCTCGTATATTTCCAGATATATTGAAGGTTTATCACCAAAAGCTCACTTGGTATGAGGATGAGTTCTGCTACCTAGACTCTATCAACTATGTGAGAAAGAAGGCGCAGATCGAAGAAATTGATCAAGACAAGAAAGTAGCTGTAGACAGAGCAGATGGCTTTTATTTAATAAATGAAGAACCTGAAGCGATACCTGCTAACTATGAGGCGCACCTAGGCTCTTTGAAAATACCCGAAGCTCCTGTAATTTCCTTTACCGAGGTTACTTCTGCTACAGTAGCACTAAGTACTTGGGGCTTCTCCTATGTGGTAAATGTAAAATTTAGCGAGACTGCTAAACAGAAGCTCTATGAGATAACCCAAGCAAATATTGGTAAGGTGATCGCAATTGTAGCGAACAAGCAGATCGTAATGGCTCCAAGAATACATAGTCCTATTGCTGGTGGAGAAGTACAAATCTCTGGAAAAAATATAAACGTAGCTGAAGCGAATACAATGATTGAAAGATTCAATAAAAAATAAAGGGTGTAAGCAGTCTATCTGGTACTACTCCGCCTTCTTGGCTACATAAATATAGACAGGAAGGTGATCGCTGTATCCTCCTTTAAAGCTACTTCCTACATAAGTACGGTGAGGATAGCCCGCGTACTTCCCTTTACTATTCTTTACATATTTTTTATCAAAAATACGCGCTGTATTAGGAAAATAGTGGTAGCCTTCTCCTTCCTTTAAAGAAAGTACAGCAGGTGTCATAATGATCTGATCGAAAATTTGCCAAACATCACGATAGGCCAGCGTACCGTATCCTTTCTTGTGAAGTGCCACCATTGGGTTAAAAAGTTCTCCTTCTTTCATATTTGCCGTACTGCCTTTTGCTTTTAATACCTTGGTAAGACTGTTATTGACGGGTGTGTCGTTAAGGTCGCCCATAACAAAAATTTTCGCCTGTGCATCAAGCGTAACAAGAGAATCTATAATATCGCGTGTGAGTTGAGCAGCAGCTAATCGGCGGGGTTCACTTCGCTTTTCGCCCCCTCTTCTTGAAGGCCAGTGATTGACGATTATATGGATAGGATCACCTTCTAACTTTCCTGTAACTACCAATTGATCTCGTGTAATAAAGTCGGGCGCTTTAGGATCGTGAAGGCGTCTACTTTGTTGTGCTGTAGGGGTAAAATATTTCTTGTTATAAGCTAATGCTACATCAATACCCCTACGGTCGGGCGAGTCGAAATGGCAAACACCATAATCCTCTTGGTTTAACGGAGCAGTAGCCATGAGATCTTCTACCACTTGCTTGTTTTCTACTTCACAAAGCCCTATAATTACCGGCGGCTCAGTAATACCCAGTTTAGGGTCTACCCCAATGTCAGCAATTACACGTGCGTTATGAGTTAGTTTAAGTCGATAACGTTCTGTATTCCACTGTCTGGCTGCCTCAGGTAGAAACTCCTCATCTCGTACATCTGCTTGGTCGATGGTATCAAAGAGATTTTCAACATTATAAAAGGCAATGGTTTTGAGCCAGTAACGATCCTGGGCAACTGACTGGTAGTGAATACATAGTAATAAGCCGAATAGATAAATTTTTTTTAGTGAGAGGTACATACTTGTAAGTGTTTTCTGAAATATAGTGCGAACCACGCAAAGATTACCCAATTCTGCCATAAAAAGAAGTTTGTGTTAAGATTTAATATTTCCTTAACAGTGAGAGTCCTGCTACTGTGAAACCTCTCCCTATATTTGTGGTCGGAAAATTTTTAAGCTCACTAAAACTATATCAATGCGAAAAATCTTACTAATCAAGATAGGACTCTTCTTGTCCTACCTAACTACTTATGGTCAAACTGGTGCGATTACAGGAAGCATCATAGACGCAAAGAGTGGGGAAACACTTCCTGGAGTCTCTGTACTTATACAGGGAACTGACATTGGAGGTGTTACCAACTTAGAAGGGGGATTTACCATCAACAACGTACCTACTGGGACGGTGGTCGTTTCTTTTAACTTCTTAGGATACATCAAGAAAGACCAGACGGTCACTGTAAAAGAAGGAGGAACTGTTAACTTAAGTACCGTTTCTCTTAAAGAGGACGCCATCGGCTTAGAAGAGGTGGAGATATTAGCCTCTTTTGTAGATGAAGGGCGACAACCTCCCACACCCATCTCCACGATCACTGCAGCAGAAATTGAGGAAAAGATGGGCGCGCAAGAATTCCCAGAAATTCTCAAATCAACGCCTGGTGTATTTGTCAATACAGGAGGAGGAAGCTTTGGCGATGCGAGCGTGCGGATTCGGGGCTTTGCTTCTGAAAACTCAGCGGTACTCATTAATGGTATTCCAGTGAATGATATGGAAACTGGACGTGTGTTTTGGTCGAATTGGGGTGGGATGAGCGACGTAACCTATAATAAACAAGTACAACGTGGGTTAGGTGCTACCAAGCTGGCGGTAAGTTCGGTAGGAGGAACGCTCAACATTATCACAAAACCCACTGAATTTAGGAAAGGAATACGCCTCAGCTATGCTAGTGCCAATCGCTCTTGGCAAAATATGTTTATGCTGAGTGCTTCTACAGGTTTAATGAAAGGCGGCTGGGCCTTTACCGTGTTGGGTTCTACCCGATTTGGTGATGGCTTCAGAGAGGGAACCAGTACAGAAGCTTACTCGTATTTTTTAGCAGCTTCCAAAACCCTCAACGATCGCCATCAGCTAGTACTGACTGCTTTTGGAGCGCCTCAAATTACCAATAGAGGTGTCGATGCAACAGAGCTTTCTTATGAAACAGTAGGTAGAAAAACATATAATCCTGCCTGGGGCTTAAAGGGTGGTGAAGAGTTGAATGCTTTTCAAAATCGCTATCACAAGCCTAAGTTTTTCCTGAATCACTACTTTGACATTAACGAGAAGGCTACGCTTAGCTCTTCCATCTACTATTATTTTGGGCGCGGTGGAGGAACGAGTATCGTGCGCGGCCCAGGCACAGGTTAACCTATTCCATATAAATTAGGGCCAGGCGCGCCCGATAGCTTACAGCAAATCAACTGGGATAGATTAGTAGATGAGAATCAGAATAACTTTAGAACCCTTCGCGATACAGAGGGCAATGTAGTAGCACAAGGAAATCTTTCTCGGTACATTATTCAAGAAGCACGCAATGATCACAATTGGATGGGGGCTTTGACAACGCTTAACATCGACTTCGACGAAAAAACGAGTGGTACATTCGGTATTGACTACCGTTGGTACAGAGGCTTCCATTACCGAGAAGTAGTAGATTTATTGGGAGGTGATTTTTATGTAGACTTAAACAGAAATAGTCCGTTGACTACTTTTAGTGGGAGTGATCCGAATGCAGGTTTGTATGGCGCGCAGCGTAACAGGCTTAATCCTTACGGTGTAGCACGTGAAGGAGACCGAATTGATTATGATTATAATGGTACAGTTACTTGGGGAGGGCTTTTTGCGCAGGTAGAACGTGAAATTGGGAATGTAGATGTTTTTTTAACTGGTAATTTTGTACGAAGTACCTTCCAAAGAAATGGGCGCTTTTTGCCAGATGATTTTGTGGAAAACTCTCTAGGCGAGTCTGAACTCTATGTATTCAATAATTTTACTGTAAAGGCAGGTGCCAACTATAAAATTACGGGACGGCATAATGTCTTCTTTAATTCTGGTTACTTTACCAGAGCTCCTTTCTTTCGCGATGCCTTTGTAGACAATCGTTATAGCAACGAAGTACGCGGTGACTTAGTAAGTGAAGAGGTGTATTCTTTTGAGCTCGGTTATGGTTATCGTTCGCCACGCTTTGCTGCCAATGTTAATTTATACAGTACGAATTGGAACAACCAAGCTTTTACTACAGGTTTCTTGACGCCCGTCAATACCGTAATCACTACCAACGAGGGTAATCAAATCCAAACCAACGGTGATTTCTTGCAGTTCCGTTTGTCAAATGTAGATGCCATCCATCAAGGGGTTGAGGTAGATTTTACCAGCAAGTTAACCAATACCCTTTCCTTAAAAGGGATGGTCTCTGTAGGAGACTGGCGATGGGCGAATAATCCTAATGCCATTGTGTTTACTGATCCAGGTTTTATCGAAATCTCAGACCAACAGACGATTTACACGCAAGACCTACGTGTGGGTGGTGTACCTCAAACAACAGTTGCTTTAGGTCCCAAGTATCGTTCCCCTAAGTTTTGGTATGCAGGCTTGAGTGCCAACTACTATGACAATATGTATGCAGACTACAATCCACAGGATCGCTTGATACCAGGCGAGTTCTTCACACAAGTACAACGACTCCCCGAAGCCTTCACCTTAGATGTATATGCAGGAAAATCTTGGAAGTTTGGGAAAGACCTCCGCTTAAAGATCAAAGGAAGCATCAATAACCTACTTGATAACCAATTTATCATAGACTCTCGTCAGCGAACGGACTTAGATCCGAACGCTTCTCCTTTTGTACAATTCTATTTTGGCAGAACTTACTATGTGAGCGCTGCCGTAAGCCTATAAATTTTAATCGAAAAAGAAACAAAGAATCCCATGAAAATTAATATAAAAGTCTTATTCAGCGCTTTATTGAGCCTATCCTTATTATGCTTTACCTCGTGTGAAGACGATATCGTGGCGCCTCCCGAAGAGGTGATTAATCCTATTACCATTACCATTGAAGAGTTTAATACTTTTTTGGATGATGGCATTACTGCCCAATACGAAGGACAGTGGGTACGCATTGAAAACGTGCAGTTTACAGGGTTAGATGCTGGACAGCCCTTTTTAGGAAATAGAAATATTCAAGATGAAACAGGCGCTACTGCCGTAATACGTACTAACTCTGATCGCGACTTTGCTTATCAGCTTACTCCAGAAGGGAGTGGGGCCATTCAAGGGTATGTCTCTAAGTTTGTATCTTCTGGTGGAACCACAACCATTCAGTTGATTTTAAGAAACCTTGAGGCAGTAGAAGAAATGAATAATGAGCGCTTCGAGATTGTAGGGACACGCGTGACCATCCAAGAAATCAACGATAACTTAGATACGTACCTCAATCAGCTCGTGACATTAGAAAATGTACAATTTGTAGGAAGTGATACGAGCCAAGTATTTAACGGAACTAGCTCTAATGCAAATGGCAGCAAAGATCTAGAAGATTGTGAAGGGAATACGATTATAGTGTTTACGAGTACCAGCTCTGTCCTAAGCAATGAACCCATCCCAGATGGCAATGGTAGAATCACTGCGACAGTAAGTACCTTTGGCGAAACCATCCAGCTATTACTAGATGAAGTACCTCAGTTGGAGGGACCTCGATGTGGAGATAGTACACTACCACCTTGTGAAGAGGATAATGGTTCGTATAAGAATATTTGTTTCTTGAGGAATCTTTATACTGGTGGAACTACCACTATTCCTAGTGGTACAACCATTCGTGGGACGGTCATCTCTGATAGAGAAGGAGGCAATATTGATAGCCGAAATATCACCATTCAAGATGGTAGTGCAGGTATCGTAGTACGCTTTACTGCTGAACATAGTTATGATATAGGTGATGATTTGGAAATTGACATTAGTGGAAGAGAATTAGGTGACTTTAACGAGCTAGTACAAGTAATAGATGTAGCTACCAGTAATGTGACAGACTTGGGGAATATCACACCAACAGTTACACAAATTACCTGTGAAGAACTTGAAACAGGCTTGTACGAAAGCCAATTGGTGATTGTATCAAGTGTAACTTATGCAGATGCTGGTGAAAATTTCTATGGCGGTTCTGGAAGTGGTTCTAATAGAGATATTACTGATGCTTCTGGTACTTCTGTGGTACGTGTAGATAATGATGCTAGTTTCGGAAGTACTGCCATTCCTAGCGGTTCAGTAAATGTACGGGGAGTAGTAGGCACATTTAATGGTAGTCCGCAGCTATTGCCTAGGAATACTAGTGATGTAACCAATCCTTCCTTACCCTAATGAAATAAGAGAAAGAACTACTGTAAAGCGTTGGTACGATTCATACCAGCGCTTTTAGTGTATCGTAGATCAGGTATGATTTTACAAATTAGAAGAGCGACTTCTGTATACTACTTAATCTAATATTGATATGAAAGCAATCATTACTATAACTGTACTATACTGGTTTGTACAAAATAACGTATGGGCGCATATTCCAGAAGGGTACTATACTACTGCCGAAGGCAAAAGCGGCTACGAGCTGAAAACAGCACTCTATGACATCATTAAAGGGCATACCGTACAGTCCTACAACGCGCTTTGGGGGAATTTTGAGGCAACTGACCAACGTGCAGACGGAAAGGTGTGGGATATGTACGCTGATTGTGATTTGACTTTTGGTACCGATCAAGACAATGGCACGAGTGGTACAAGCGAGTGTCAAAAGTTTAACCGAGAGCATTCCTTTCCAAGAAGCTGGTTTGGTGGAAGTGTGTCACCAATGAACAGTGATATTTTTCATCTCTATCCTACCGATAAGAAGGTGAATAGTGAGCGAGGTAATTTACCCTTTGGAGAAGTGAGCAATGCTAGTTATACTTCTGGTAATGGAAGCCAAAGAGGCAGTTCAGTGGTAGCTATCGCTGGCTACAGTGGGCAGGTATTTGAACCTATCGATGAATTTAAAGGAGATTTTGCGCGCACTTACTTCTATATGGCTACCCGCTACGAGAATGTAATCGCTAGCTGGGAAAGCAATAGCAATGAAGCCAATGCCACACTAAATGGAACGTCTGATCAAGTATACGAACGGTGGTTACTAGAGATGCTCTATGCCTGGCATACTGATGATCCTGTGAGCCAAAAAGAGCTTGATCGTAACAATGCGGTATACGAAATACAAGACAACCGAAATCCTTACATCGATCACCCTGAGTGGGTGGGGAATGTTTGGGGTTTTACTTCCTTGCCTGATATTCCCACTTCTTTAGGAGAAGAGCTAGTTGAGGAAACAGTGTTGTACCCTGTGCCCACTACTTCAAAACAGGGCATTTATCTTAAAGCCCCTGCAACACGCGTTTACCAAGTGAGCATTACTGATATGATGGGTAAAGAAGTAAGTAATCAATTAGTTTCTACTTATATTGACACCTCTACATGTGTATCAGGCTGCTATTTTATCCACTTCAAAAATCAAAACCAGCGTTTTACAAAGCGTATCGTCGTTTTGTAAAAGCCATTCCTTTTATTACGTAACAATTTCTTAATGTAAGATTTAAGTAGAGATGTTAATGAAATTGTAAATACTATTTAAATTTGTACAACAAAAAATTTGTCATTAAAATATATTAATCCATAGTTTTATGAAAAAGATTTACCCACACTTGTGGTATCGAGCAATACTGGTGTGCAGTTTTGTGTTTTTAACTACACAAATGGCATCTGCACAGGCTTTTACCTTTACTAATAGCAACAAAACTTACAGTGAAAATTTTAATAGCCTTGGTTCCGATGGAACGGCACTCCCAACGGGATGGACTGCTTTTAATGCTGCCAATGCAGCGGCTTTAACAGCAACGATAGTAACTAATGGAAGTGCTAGTTCTGGCGCCCTGTATAATGTAGGTGCAACGGATGCAGGCGAAAGAGCATTAGGTACACTGTCATCTGGAAGCACCCAACCTTTTTTCGGTGCTGCTTTTGAGAATAACACAGGTGAGACTATCACAGACATTGCTTTTTCAGGGGTGGTAGAACAATGGCGCTCAGGAAGTAGAGACGATATAAATGAAGTGGTTGTTTTTGAATATAGTATCAATGCAACGGGTGTCAATGATGAAACTGCTACTTGGACAGCGCTCACCGGAATGGACTTAGTAGAAATACTCACTTCCTCAACGGCCGCCGCCGCACAGGATGGTAATGCTGTTGCTAATCAAGCAAACATCTCTGCCAATGCAACCGGTATTGGTATCGCCGATGGTAATACTTTCTACATCCGATGGACAGATAGTGATGACACTGGTAGCGACGGAATATATGCTATTGACGATCTAGGAATTACTGTTACGACTTCTGACATCACTGTTCCTGTACTTGATGTCGATCCTACCTCTCTTGCCGACTTTGGGGAAATAGCTAATGGTAGCACTTCTAGTGAAGCTTCTTATACCATATCAGGTACAGATTTGAGCGAGAATTTGACTGTAACGGCTCCCGATAACTTTCAAGTATCTAAAACTACGGGTAGTGGTTTTGCAAGTAGTATCACTTTTACAGCTACTGAGGTAAATGATGGTGACCAAACTGTATTTGTTGTTTTTGCGCCTACTTCTACTATAAATGGTGTAAAATCAGGTAATATTGTACATAGTACTGGTGTAACGAGCGTTAATGTGGCTGTTTCAGGTACGGAAACAGGAAACGTACCAGCACCTAAAATGCTACCATATACCGAAGATTTTAATAGCTGTCCTGATTTTCCAGTGGATTGGCTAGCTTTTAGTGTAGTAGGAGATGACCAGGTATGGGAGTGTACTGATTTTGGCTTCTCTCCTGAGGAAAGAACAGCAGGTTTACGTATGAGCGGCTTTGATGAGGGTGCACAGGATAATGAAGACTGGCTCATTTCGCCTCCCATCGGCTTGACTTCAGATGCTGCTCTGAGCTTACAGGTAGAGAGACGATTTGAGGGAATAAATCCAGAAATTCGTATTTCTTCTGACTATTCAGGTAGTGGAGATCCTTCAAGTGCGACTTGGACAACTGTGTCTACGATTACGTTCCCTGCTGAGGCTGAAGAAAATGATCAATGGAATTTAGTGGAAGGTTCTTTAGGGGTAACAACGAGTGATAATTATTTCATAGCTATTGTATATACTTCCAACTCTGATGGTGGTTCTACAAGGTTGACTATTGACGATTTTACTGTAACAGGCACTAATGATCCTACTACCTCTATTAGCGACGAACTTTCTGCACAGATACAACTAGTACCGAATCCGTCTAATGGAACAGTGAAACTCACAGCCCTACAAGGAAGATATGAGGTAGAAGTAGTAGATATCTTAGGGAAAGTAGTATATACCGCTAGTGCTGTAAACGAAACAACACTTACTCTCAATGCTAAGGCAGGTCTTTACTTTGTAAAAGTAGCCAAGGATGGTGAAGTAGGTGTAAAGAGACTGGTAATCAAGTAATAAAGACTGCCCTCTGTTGGGTAATATAGATTACTTATTTGGCAGAGGGTTTGCACTGAAATACTTGTTTTTCAAGGAACATATCTCTATTTTTGAAAACAGTCAGTCGAAAAAAATAGCGCACCGTTTAACTAAAAGCAAAAGTACATAAAAGATTCATTCAAAAGTTTAATACAAGTATACCCATTATGAGAAATAAAAACTTTACCCTTCTATTTGCCAGCCTTCTCGGTTTTTTAGTGGCATTTACAAGTTGCAATGATGACGATGACGATCCTCAAAACCTATCTGGTACTTGGACAATCACGTCTATTACAGGAGATGGGGCTTCAGGTCTATCAAATCTTGAAGGAGGACAGTTGTCTTTTACTGGTGAAACCGAAGGTACTTACGTAATCAGAGAAAGTGATGGAAGTGAAGTAGAGCAAGGTAACTTCAGCTTTACAAACAGCACCTTTACTTTCAACGGAAGTACTATATTCGTTAATACAGCAAGTGGTAGTATAAGTGGAAACACGCTTACCTTGACAACAGATTTACAAGGTACTGAAGGAAAGCCTGCGGCAAATGTGACCATCACCCTTACTAAGAATTAGTAATTAAAGTTCTTTACATAAAAATGGGAACTGTTCTATACAGTTCCCATTTCTTATATTGTGCTAGTATTTATTATTTTATCTTCTTGGGTTATAATCATCCCATTCATCCCCCTCATCATCGTCTAAGCCTTGTGGATCATCCATAGAAAACATTCCCGAAAGAATATCATTGAATTGTAATCCCTTAGTAAGGTATTTTTTGCTGAGCTGTGAATACTCTGCTAAACCGTGCAAAGCAAACTCCATCAACAATAGTTTTTCTTGCTTATCTAATTTAGGATGAAGCTTATTGACTAGCTTTTCCAATCCCTTTACGCTATGGAGCATCTTTTCGTATTGCTGGTCGCTATCGTCGTTGAGCATATCTAAGGTATTGCCATCACCAAACCATTTCAAAATAGGAACATAGGGGTTATCTGCCTTTTGTTTCTTTGCTTTCTCTGGATCAGGAAACAATTCGAGGAACTGCGTTCTAATAGCTTTCCCTAAAAGGTGTTGTGCTACAGCAGCAGCTCCTTCTTGCTCTCCTTCGTAGACTAACTCTATTTTCCCAGTAATAGAAGGAATGACTCCCCAGAAATCGGTAATGCGTAGATGGGTTTTCTTTTCTTTGTTGAGCAACTGCCTGCGTTCGGCAGCACTTACTAGATTTTCGAGTGCAGAGATTGTCAAACGAGCCGATACACCACTTTTAGCGTCTACATATTCACTATCGCGTGCTTCAATAGCAATTTGTTCTACGAGGGTAAGCGCCAACTCGTGTATTTGTATCGAATCAGTTTGTGCTTGTGCAAGAAGCGCTTCTTGCTGGGTGATTTTTTTACCAATAGCTATATTTCTAGGATAGTGGGTAATAATCTGGCTATCTATTCTATCCTTTAGGGGCGTTACAATACTTCCTCGGTTGGTATAATCTTCTGGGTTAGCAGTAAACACAAACTGTATATCTAAAGGAAGACGTAGCTTAAAGCCGCGTATTTGGATATCACCTTCTTGTAGAATGTTGAACAATGATACCTGTATACGGGCTTGTAGATCGGGCAGCTCGTTGATAACAAAAATACAACGATGTGAACGAGGAATCAGTCCATAATGAATCACTCGTTCGTCTGAATAAGGAAGCTTAAGTGAGGCCGCTTTGATAGGATCCACATCACCAATCAAGTCAGCAACGGATACATCAGGCGTGGCTAGCTTTTCAGTGTAGCGCTGAGAGCGATGTAACCAATAGATGGGCGTGTCGTCGCCACGCTCTTCCACTAAATCTCTTGCAAAACGAGAAAGCGGTTGAAAAGGATCATCATTAAGTTCAGAACCTGCCACTACTGGGACGTACTCGTCTAAAAGATACACCATTAGGCGTGCGATGCGTGTTTTCGCTTGTCCTCGCAAACCAAGTAGATTGATATGATGCTTGGAGAGCAAGGCGCGTTCTACATCAGGAATGACAGTCTCTTCGTAGCCCCATATTCCTTGAAAAACAGCTTCCTTTTGCTGTATTTTTTGTACGAGGTTTTCTCTAAGTTCATCTTTGATGGAGCGTGGTTGATAGCCTATCTCTTTGAGGCCAGCTTTGGTATTGATTTTTAATAGTTGGTCAGAAGGAATGGTCTTATACGTCATAGATGTTAAGTAATTTGCGTATGCTAAGATAACTAACTTTCTACTTTGAAAGTTTATAGGTCTTTAGGTATGATACTATACAAATACAAACCTACGAAACAACGTTCCGTAGGTCTAGGTATAAATAAAATGAATATTCTCTTTACAAAGAAAAGCCCATAAAGCTTAAGAATCCTAAAGACATTAAGCCTACTAAGATAAAGGTGATGCCTAATCCTCTTAAAGGTTTAGGAACATCGGAATATTTAAGCTTCTCACGGATAGCAGCCAAGGCAATTACAGCAATTAACCAGCCGATGCCAGAGGTGAATCCATATACGGTAGCTTCTGCTAAGCCAAAAGGTTTTCCTAACATAAATAATGCTCCCCCTAGGATAGAACAGTTTACAGCAATAAGTGGTAAGAAAATACCTAAGGCACCATATAAAGAAGGAGAGACCTTTTCAACGATCATCTCGGTAAGTTGCACAAAGGCAGCGATTACGGCAATGAATACGATGAAGTTCAGAAAAGATAGGTCAATACTTGCTGCGAGTTTGTCGCCAACCGCCCATTTCAGTGCCCCTTCTCTAAGCACATATTCGTGAATAAGGTAATTGATAGGTGCTGTAAGTCCTAATACGAATATAACTGCTAGTCCCAAACCCATGGCTGTTTTTACATTCTTAGAAACAGCGAGGTAAGAACACATGCCTAAGAAGTAGGCAAAAATCATGTTTTCTACAAAAATGGAGCGAATCCCTATATTGATAAATTCCATGGTTCTATAATATTTTTAAGCTAAAAAAATTAGTTTTCTTCTGTGTAACCGTTACGTGCGCGTTGTGCCCAAATGATTACACCTACTACGATACAAGCGCCAGCAGGAAGCATCATCAAGCCATTTCCTTGGTACTCTAAACCAATGGCTTCAAATACTTTAAAGCCAAATAAAGAACCAGAACCTAAAATCTCTCTAAAGAAAGCAACCGCAATCAAAATGGCACCATATCCTATAGCGTTTCCAATCGCATCTAGGAGAGAAGGCCAAGGTTTATTGGCCATAGCAAAGGCTTCTAGCCGTCCCATTACAATACAATTGGTAATAATAAGCCCTACAAATACCGAAAGTTCTTTAGATACATCATACATATAGGCTTTGAGTACTTCACTTACTAGTGTAACAGAGGTAGCTACTACTGCTAGCTGCACAATAATACGAATACGTGCAGGAACGGTGTTTCTTAAAATAGAAATCACTGTACTAGAAATACCCATCACCACTACCACTGCAAGCGACATCACTACAGCAGGCTTCATTTGTACAGTAATTGCCAAGGCAGAACAAATACCTAATACTTGTACAGTGATAGGGTTGTTGCCATCAAGGGGATCTGAAAGTAAACGGCGATTCTTTTTCGAGAATAACGGTTCACTTTCTTTCTTTATAACTTCTTCTTTTTCTATAACTTGCGTTTCAGCCATGATTTTCCGGTTTTATGTTGAGAAATCTACTCAATAAGGTTATTGGTTTAACCTCTTTTATCATCTAAGAAGTTCTTGTAAGCACTTAAATATTCTTGTAACATCTTCGTAAGACCGTTTCCTGTAATAGTAGCTCCTGACATGCCATCTACTTTATGAGGGTCATCTGCATAGAAAGCGATACTCTTGTCACCACCTCCTTGTTCACCCTTTTGCATGGCAATTCCCAAAATTTCCTTGCCTTTATAAATATGCTTTCCTTCGTAGCGTTTTTGGATTTCCGCATCGGTAATCCTGGCACCTAAACCTGGTGTTTCTGCCTCGTGGTCGAAGATAACGCCATTGACAGTGTTACCGTCGCCTTGAATGGCTACATAGCCCCAAATGTTATCCCAAAGGCCATAACCATACACAGGTAATACATAGCTTAGTATGTCTTTTTTCTGCTCGTCCAATACTTCATATACGGGATAAAGTCTATCTTTTGGCTCTTTCTTGTATTCTTTTTCTATCTCTACTTCATCTGCTTTCTTCCCTTCCATGAGATTACCATCGTGATCGATCACGTAAGATTTTACTCTCTCATCATAGATCGTATTTACATCATCTGACTCTTTTAAATCCATGGCTGTATTAAGAATGGACGCTTTTTTCTCTAAAGCAATGTTAACATTCTGTCTTTTTTTCAGCCCTTCAGCGGCGAGGGCTAGCAACGACCCACATACTAAGGTAAGTATGCAGGCGTATAATATTACATATCCTTGTGACTGTTTCATAAGTTTATTTTTTTAAGCGGTGACTACACTAGGCGTTTGTTCCACAGGAGCCGTCTGCTTTACTCTTTTTAGTCTGCGTTTCTTATTAGCATCTACTACGTAGTAATCAATGAGTGGTGCTAGAACGTTCATCAAGAGAACAGCTAACATAATTCCCTCTGGGTAAGCGGGATTGAATACCCGAATAAGGACTGTCAACGCACCAATCAAGAAACCATAAATCCATTTACCTGTTTCTGTCTGAGAAGCCGACACAGGATCTGTGGCCATAAATACAATTCCAAAGGCTATTCCTCCCATCACCAAGTGATAATGTGCTGGCATGGCAGCAAAAGCATTTCCTGCAAACGCATTAAACACTAAGCCCATCAAATAAGCGCCTCCAAAGGCACTAGCAATGATTTTCCAGCTTCCTACACCTGTACCAATAAGGATAGCAGCACCCAAAAGACACATCAAGGTAGAAGTCTCGCCAATAGAACCGGGAATAGCCCCCATAAACATATTTGTAAAGGAGTAAAAATCTGCTTGACCCAGTTGTGTACCTGCTTGTTCTAAAGCATTGCCAACTGAAGCGTTAGAGAAACCCGCTTCGGCTTCCTTCAAAGCAGTAGAGTTTTCTGCTGCCACCGCTAAAGCAGTAGCGCCTGAAAAACCATCTACCGTTGCTTCGCCACCTGTATAGGTCCAAACCTTAGAACCGGCAATGTCGGAAGGGTAAGCAAAGTATAAGAATGCTCTAGCGGTAAGCGCAATGTTGAGTATATTCATACCTGTACCACCAAATACCTCTTTAGCGATAATTACTGCAAAGGCAGTGGCTACTGCTACTTGCCACAAAGGAATGGTAGGAGGCATAATGAGCGGAATAAGCATTCCCGTCACCAAGTAGCCTTCATTCACGGCGTGTCCTCTTTTGGTAGCAAAGTAAAATTCAATACCTAACCCTACTACATAAGAAACTACAATAATAGGAAGGGTAACTTCTAGTCCCATCAAAAACTTCTCTAGGAAGGTCATTACCTGACCTGTAGCGATGGCGTGCTGATGACCTACATTCCACATCCCGTACAATAGGGCTGGGGTCATGGCCAAGATGACTGTTACCATCAATCGTTTCAAATCAATCGCATCTCTTACGTGTACGGCGCCTTTTGCAGGCGTCGTAGTATTGGGCGTAAAGAGAAACGTTTCAAAAGCATCAAAGGCAGTGTGTAGCTTTTCAAGCTTACCACCTTTCGTGAACTTGGGTTTTTGTTTATCTATTATATCGCGTAAAAACTTCATATAACTTAGCTATTTTGCATTAATTCTAAACCATCACGTAGTATTTGCTGCATATCTGTCTTAGATACATCTATAAATTCGCAGAGGGCAATGTCTTCTTCTATTACCTCATAGATGCCTAGTTGTTCCATAGCATCGAAGTCTTCTGCCATAATCGCTTTTAAGAGGAAAATAGGAAGAATATCCATAGGAAGTACTTGCTCATATACGCCAGTCTGTACAAAGGCACGCGGTTCACCGTGTGTGTTTGTATCCAAGGCATATTTTTTCTTAGGAACTAAGAAGGAGAATAAACCCGCCGCGCGTTGGAAACTCAACGAGCGAGAGGTTTTGGAAGTAGGTAATATCCAACCTAAGAAGTCATAATGATCACCTTCTTGAAGTACAGTAATCATATTATGATGGAATCCTAGATAACCATCTAATCTTATTCTTTCGCCTGTGAGGACGTTACCAGAGATAAATCTGAGCGTTTTGGGATCACTCTTTAGGTTCTCGGCAACGATTTTATTGATGCAAGCACCACTGTACACTCTGTAGTACTGCGGCTTCTGTATCTCAGGACCTACAAGTGCTATTACTTTAGAAGCATCATATTTCCCTTCCAGAAAGAGTTTTCCTATTTGTACGACTCCCTGTGGGTTAAGCGTCCATATGAGGTCGCCCTTTGCAATGGGGTCAATATGATGAATTTGCACACCTACATTACCAGCAGGGTGTTTTCCAGAGATTTTATTAACCTCAATATTTTTATTCTTCGTAAACATAGGCACTACTTCACCATCTCTATTGAGGTTAACGTGTACCTTTGCATATTTTTGTAGAATGCTGATGCCCGCTTCGAAGTAGGCATCTTCTCCTTTCAACGCAAAGGCGTAATCAGGAGCAAGTGGGCTAGTATCGAAGGTAGAGATAAAAATGGAGCGAGGTGTAGTCTCTGGATCAGCTACCGTACCATAAGGACGCTGTATGAAATGGCCCCAAACGCCACTCTCGCACAATAATTTGGTAACTTCTTCTACATGAAGCTTGTCGAGATCAGAGATAGTATGCTTAGGGAAAGCAGCATATTCTATTTGTTTATCAGCCAGAATTCTTATTTCTGTTGGAAATCTTCTTTCACCTCGTTTAATCTCCACAATCTCTCCACTCACGGGTGCTGTAAACATCACCTTTGGACTCTTTTTGTCAAAAAAGATAGGTGTCCCTGCTTTTACGTTGTCACCTTCCTGTACCATTACTTTAGGACGTGTGATACCCGTAAAGTCAGTAGGCTTAAAGGCATACGTGTCGGAAGTAACGTCTGTTATGAGCGTTTTTTCGGCTTTCCCAGCCAGTTTTATATCAAATCCTTTCTTAAGCTTAATTTCCTTTGGCATATATAATTACTCTTGTTCTGACTGTTTAAAAACAGTGCAAAAATATCATTTTTTTTTGTAAATAAAACCTTCACTTTAATTAAAAGTTTTACTTAGGAAACTACATTTGTAGAAAGTCATCTGTCCACTTATCGATATATTTGAGATATCCTATATATCCCATTTATATCAATATTATTGCACTAAATTTACGAGTTTTAATAAGATGTTCAATGGAAATGTTTGTGTACCTAAAAAGAATTTCTTGGATACTCCTGTTGGCACTTCTAGCCTGTAAGGAACTCCCTGATCTAAAAGACTTTGACGAAGAAAGTTGGCAAGCGGATAAGATGGGGTGTAATGCGCAGCGATTGGCTGCTATAGAGAGCTTTCGAATGAATAAAGAGGCAATGATGGGGCTGTCCCAAAAGCAAATTATGCAGCTCTTGGGCAAACCTGATGAACAAAATCTCTACCGAAGAAACCAAAAGTTCTATGTTTACTATCTGCGTAGTAGTACCTGCGAAGGAGTAAGTAAAACTGCTGAACGAGCTGTGTCGATTCGCTTTAGCGCGATAGATAATGTAACAGAAATCAACATTGATTGATGCCTTCATGTCCTTAAATGTCAAATCACTCTTCGACCAATCACTACAATTTTTAAAAGAGCACCATTCAAATTATGAAAAAGGAGAAGCAGAAGCGGCACTTTACTGGCTTTTGGAGCATTTTTTTGGACTTTCTAAAACAGATGTGCTAGCGAACAAATCCTTTTTTTATGAAGATCATCAACATGTTTATGAGCAATCACTGCAACGTTTGGTAATGCAAGAGCCTATACAGTACATTATAGGAGAGGCTTACTTTTATGGAAGAAAGTTCAACGTATCGCCAGATGTGCTTATTCCACGTCCTGAGACAGAAGAACTAGTCGCTTGGCTACTGACTAATACACCTGTTGATAAACCGCTTAGAATTTTAGATGTGGGTACAGGAAGCGGTTGTATTGCCATTACACTTGCCAAATATTTGCCAAAAGCACAAGTATATGCCCTAGATGTTTCAGCAAAAGCGTTACAAATCACCGAAGAAAACGCGCGAAGCCATCAAGTAACACTGGTATTGGTAGAAACTGATATACTGCATACTGATTTTAGCGAACAAGATTTTGATGTAATAGTAAGCAATCCTCCCTACGTTGCTGAGGCAGAGAAAGCAGCGATGGATGATAACGTACTCGAGTATGAACCTCACTTGGCGTTATTCGTTCCTGATGATAAGGCGCTTGTATTTTATGAAGCGATTGCCCAATTTGCAAAAGTACATTTAAGAAAAGGAGGTGCGCTCTACTTTGAATTAAATGCTCGCTTCGCAAAAGAAACAGAAGCACTAATGAAAGAAATAGGCTTCCAATCTGTTCAAATCAAAGAGGACATGCAAGGAAAGCAACGCTTCTTGAAAGCCCAGAAGCCCTAATTAACCCCATCATATAGTTGTATGCGTTTGGTTCGACATCCCATATTGTGTAATTACTACGTGACTTACCGCTGTAATGCCACTTGCAGCTTTTGTGATATTTGGGAAAAACCCTCTCCTTATGTAACTGTACAGCAGGTCACTCAAAACCTAAAAGACCTCAAACGATTGGGAGTGAAGGTAATCGACTTCACAGGAGGTGAACCATTACTGCATCGCCAGCTCGACCAACTCCTTACCATTGCTAAGCAACTGGGCTTTATTACGACCATCACTACCAATGGCTTATTATATCCAAAGTACGCCGAAAGGCTAAAAGGCAAAGTAGACATGCTGCACTTTAGCTTAGATTCCCCTCATCAAGAAGAACACGACCAGATGCGAGGTGTGGCTTGCTTCGATTTTGTAATGAAGTCAATTAAAGTAGCTAGATCGCTCGGTGAGCGTCCAGATATACTTTTTACGGTATTTGAGCACAATGTGCACCAGATTGAACAGATGTGGAAAGAAATCTGCCTACCAAATGATCTCGTACTTATCTTGAATCCTGTTTTTGATTACAACGACGTAAAAACAGGGCAGTCTTTGAGTACCAAGACACTCAAAACCTTACGCCACTGGGCGAAGCAGAAGAACATCTATCTCAACGAGGCTTTTCTCACTTTACGTGAAGACGGAGGAAATCATATTAACAAGCCTGTTTGCAAAGCAGGCAGCACGACCGTCGTCATCTCACCTGAGAACAAACTAGTGCTTCCTTGCTATCATTTAGGGCTTAAAGAATTTTCCATAGAAGGAAAGCTGTATGAACTTTATAAAAGTGAAACAGTACAAAAGCTGGTTGCTCTAGAAGGGCGCTTGCCCGCCTGCGAGGGCTGTACGATCAACTGCTACATGCAGCCTTCTTTTGCGGTAACCCTCAACAAATATTGGTGGAAAGCCCTGCCGAGTACGCTTAAGTACAATCGTATCAAGGGGACGTGGAAGCAACTTTTTTGAGTTGGCAACGTACTGTCTTTAAACCTAAAGTACATCAAAACTATTACTACGTATGAAACTGTATCTATTGCTGATTCTTCAGATTAGTCTGTTAAGTCATTCACAAGCACAACGCTACTACCAATTCAAAGCTAGGAGCATGTATGGAACAGCCACTATCAATCGCCTGAAGCCAATGGTAGATGCTGCCAACAAACGCTACCAAGCCGTTGCCAACAAAGCAGTATACCAAACTTATCCGCAAGCTAGCGGACACTATCTTGAAATGGAGGTAAAGGATACTCAGTTAAAATCGTTTATCGGGTTTATGGAAGAGGGAAGGCCCTTTGAGGATTTTGTCGCTACTTTTTCACCTGATAGTGTGGAGAAAAATTTAATTGTATTAAAAAGTAGATATGCACGTAAATCCTACCGGCATATACCCCAGCAAGATTCAACAAGTGGGGGGTGGTATTATCGCCTAGAGAATGGAGAGACAAACTTACATGCTTTTTTTCTAGAAAAACCATTACAAACTAAGCCACTTCCTCCTAAATACCAGCAAATTTTATCGTATGCGGCACAGATGATTGGTCCGAAGAAGGTTTTTTATGATTCTGTCAGCATTATAGATCGTGGCAGGACTTACCCAGCGTATGATCACCTGATGAGATCGCTCGAAGGTAGATTAGGAAAGGCTGAGTTATACTTGGAGATGAGTACTAATAATGAAGTCTACAGCCAAAAAAAGGATACCATCTATCAGTTTGTAAAGCCTGCGGAATGGTATGAGCGCGCCATTAAGGTAATAAAAAAAGACAAGGTTTTTCAGACACTTCTTTCCAATGCTATCAACGAAGCAAAAAAAAAGAACAGCTCCAACTTTGTACTAGAATTATTTACGGAGCATTGTGTATCTCCAGAAGCGGCTCTTGATTTAAAGAGAAGGCGGCTTCCACGTGTGGGGCGTTGTCTGTCAGAGCGAACAACTTACCAGCACCTCATAGATGTAGCCAGATTGGCGTCAGAGATTGCTCATCCGCAGATTTGTATACCTGCTAACATTAGTGCTATGTATCATGAAGAACAGCTTGTGCTGTTAGTTGCCTTGGGCATAGATATAGCGAAGTTAAATGCCGGTATGATGCTCCATACAATCACCTCCAATCCCTCTGTTAATCATCATGTAATAGGCACTTTTAATAAAAAGTTTATTGGGAGCGCCATGCTCAAAACAGGTTTTCGATACAAAATTGAGGCATATCTATTGGCAGCCATTAGAGATACTACCCTCGATAAAGCGAGCCGATTGAACGCTAGTGAAGCCTATCATTACCATTTCATTACTTATGATAAAAGCGAGCAAAGAAGGAAGAGTAGTGAGACCAAGTGGCAACAAGCGAGAAAGACTATTGCTGGAAACACGTCTTATCTGTATGTAGATATCCACTAGAGCCATTGCTTTTCAACCAAACAGGTACTTCATTTGAGGTGTATATTAAAAAACTTTCATGAAAGCTATCACCTTCAACGCTTTAAGAAAAGTATTTATTATGATTGATAGGAAGTGCTTTTTGATTTCTATCAGCATATGGTATTTATGTATGCATCCGTTGCTTGCGCAAGAGAAACGTATCTCTGACTATTACCGTGTTTTTAAAGAGGAGTACTTGGTCGACTACCCTATCAAAATTGCTGAAAGTGACACAAACTATTTCATCGTATACGAGAAAGACGAAGCGAATGGTTTTATGATATATCAGCCCAATCGTGCTGATTTTCTGAGTATCACACTTACTTTATGGAACAATCGCCCCAATGGTAAAGATTTGGTAGGCTACGCCGCAAGAGGTTGTGGACCAGCCTGTGGTCAAGAAATATATTTTTTTGAGTTCAGTGGAAATACTTATCAGGATGTTACCAACCAGATTTTACCAACGGCAATACAGCAAGCAATAGTATAGTCAGCAAAAGCCAACTATAAAACCCTCAAAGGCTATGATCCGCAAGAAGATCATTTTCAAATTTGGCATGACTTACCTCGCAGGGGGCTTGACATCCCCATTTATATAGAGATAGGTTTTACTATGGGAGAGTTTCTTACAGATGATAAGGACATTACTTGGAAACAAATTGGTCTTTTGAAGTACAATGGTAGTACTTTTGATTTTATCACCTACTGATAAGCAAGTATCTTCTTGATGGTATTTTCTCTGAGTGCTAGGTACAATGAAGTACCCTTAACATTACTATACCTTTTCTGGGCGGCTTCACAGCGCCTACTATTACGTTAAAATCGAACTTGCTAAAAGTACTTGAGTCTGTTGCAGAAGGAAGAATGATATTGGGGCTGTAGATGAAATCATTTTTTACAATAGACCCTGTTACATGGTAGTGTATTGTTGCTTCAACATCTTTGCTATTACTACCAGCAGGTAAAGGTGGAAGTACCTCGTTGGCATAAAGACTACCATCTTTTACGTATGCGGCTGGTCCCGAAATTCCTCTGATTACTTGTCCACTCTTCATGACAACAGCGCTTTCTCCGTGTAGTCCCCCTTTCCTATCAAGCGCAGTTTTACTTTCAGTTCTTTTTAAGACGTGTAAAGACTCTCTTAATACCACATCACTTGGTAGGAGCTTCTTACAACTAATACTTTCTACACTTGTATAAATACCTGCTTTTGTATTTTTTCTTATAAACTTTACATCGCTGAGACACTCTATGATATACTTCTTCTTATCGTTAATACCGTCGGTGCCTAGGTGATTTCCTTGCTTGTCGAAAAAATCTCCGAATGCATCACAGGGGACTTCCAATAATCCTACTTGTATCACTGCGTTTAAGTCGAGCGTTATAGGGTAATACTCGCTAGAAAAGCGTTTCACTTCATAGATAGACTTTTTAAGCTTTTTTTGCTTCAGTAACAGTGAGGTAGTAAGTAGGTAAAAACAGAAGAGATGTAGGCAATATGTTTTCATATATTCTAGTAATGATTGAATTTAATTTTTGATTGATCGTTTGAAAGACTTCTTCAAAGAAGAAAATTAAAGAAATCCTAAAGTATCTCCAACTGAATGAAAAATAATCTAAAGCCGAGGTGAAAGACGCTTGAAAAGTACTTTATGTGTATGATTTGCAAGAATAGAAAAGCTTGCTTCTCATATCTGAAGCTCATAATTCTTGCGTTTTCTCCTGAATCATCACCCTTAATATGAAGGGACACAAGATCTCTCACAAAAATACAGCACTTATAGTTGCTCATCAAAAGTAACTTCCAACAGGAATTCACTTATATTCAGGACATTTCCTAAAAATTATTTACCTTCGCTTATCAGCACAGCCATTGGAATGTACTTAGACTCATGAAAGTTTCTTACCTTGCCCTTTACAAAAAGCTTCGGGATTTTTTGCTTCCAAAGTTGAAGTTTGCCACTACTTCTTCCGTAGCTACTGCTGTAGACTATGTGCTGTACCTAGTCTTGGTTACTTCTGGTCTTCGACCCGTGGTCTCTAACCTTATTTCTGGGTTTTGTGGGATGGTACTAAATTTCATTTTACAGAAAAGGTTTGTCTTTCTGCTCAAAAGAGATGTGAAAACAGCTTTTGTACTTTCTATCTGTTTTTCGCTGTTAGGAATTTTGATTGGTACTTCTTTGATCTACTTACTTAATAAGTGGATTTTTTTTCAAGAACATCAGTATATTACCAAGCTGATTGTAACAGGCATCGTATTTTTTTACAATTTTTACACTAAGCGCTTTGCTTTTGAGAAGGGGAAGAAAAATTCTACTTCGGCCATGGATGCAGCAGATGTGTAAAAGATTGGCTTCTAACGTTTTAAATTACCCTAGTATTTATTGAATAGCTACAAATACTTTTGAGTAAAAAAGGTCGCTCCCTAAGAGGAGCTTAAGGAAATGTAAACTTCAACAAATAATACTTCCTCTCCCTATACGAAAACTCCAAAAAAGATTGGTAATCTTTGTCTTTTACCAAGCTCGCTTCGCTAATATAAAATACTTTCGGATTTTCCTCATACTGGTGAGAAAGTGTTTTCAAGCGTTCTCGCTCAATGTAAAAGACGGTGGTTAAAAACATGTCAGTATCTTGGTAGAGATACAGCGGTTCCTCTTTGACGATGTTTACCACTCGCTTGGCATAGTCTCGTAGGTGTTGCCCTTCACCCCGATGCGCCAAAGAGGGAATTACGGTAAAGTTTACCACCCATCTTACCAAAATCAGCGTAAAAACCAGTACAAAGATACGATACTCAGCGTATTTGATAAATATTCCAAACAGAACGACACCCGATAAAGCAGCTAGTAAGGTGATCGTCCACAAACGGGCTGGAGAGATAAAGGCAAAATCAGGTATAAAGGGGAGGCTGAAAGCAGCGAGTGCTACTAGCCCTATCAAACCTCCAGCAATCCAGTCAAATAAGCGTCTTCGGATGTCTTTTTCTGCCTCAAATTTCACTAAGAAGTAAGTCAGAATAGAGACGAGTAAGGGGTAAAACATGTACACATAGCGGGGGCGAGTCCCTGGTGATAACCAATATACCACTATATTACTGAGAAACATATAAAAGCAAAACTTCACCCAAGCGTTCTCGTGGACAACTTTTAAAAAATCCCGGCGACAAGCAAAAATAATCAACAGAGAAGCTGGTAAGAGGTGTTGTAAGAAGGTGAGCGGAAAGGTGAAGAGATGTTGCACCAGCCTCCAAGTACTGTTCTCTAGCACTGTTCTTTCACTCGCTTGTGACCACATATAAAAAAAATAGCTCTCGAGTGCATTATACTGAGCATACAGCGCAAAATAGCCTCCCACAATCAGACAAAATAAAAGTCCGCCGCTGATGTGAGCCAAGGAAAATAAGCGTTTAAGATCACGATGATACAGCAGCAGGGTAATGATAGAAACCCCTAAAAAAACTATGGAGGGGAAGCCCTTGGTTAGCATGCCGATTGCTCCAAAGACATAAGTATTACTAAAGGCCAGCCAGTACTGCTGCCGATGGTAAAAATGGAAGAGGCTCACAAAACCAGCAAACGTAATGAGAGAATAAAATATATCAATTTCAGCCAAGCGTGTAAAATTAATATACATATGCGAAGATACCCCAAACAGTAAGCTGGCATAAATGGCCATCCGTACTCCTCCATAAAGTCGATTCATCCAGTACACCAAACCTACCATTAGTAAAAAAGAGAGCGGGGTCACCAAGCGAAAAGTGAACTCAGAATAAGAGTTCATCAGTTTGGTAAAGAAAATTAACACCCAATTAAAAACAGGAGGTTTTTTATAATAATATTCGCCAGCTTCGGTTGGGACAATCCAATTATCCTGAAAAATCATCTCCAACGCAATCAAAGCGCGTCGAGGCTCCTCGAAGTGTAAAGGGTTTAGACCCAAATTAACAAACAGAGAAACAATGAGTAGAAGCAAGGCTAGTAGAGCCATTTGTGACGCTTGGGGAGTAATGGGTCTCAAGGAGGAAATATATTTTAAAAATGGTTAATCAAAAGGAAGCTAGAAGCTACCAGAACAATGCTTAATTCGCCAATAGGCAAGGAATTACGGCGCCAAATATACAAAAGTTTCACTAGGATAATTCTTCTGGTTTTAATTTTTAATAGAAATCTTTTCACTAAGCGTGAACATTCCCTAGATACCATTTTCTACGATTCTCTTTGGTTGATCATAACTCTTTAATTGGCAGGTTGAAGCGTATTAAGGAGACGCGTAATAAAAAATAACTGTTTTTGATGGTAGTGTTTTCTAATACAAGTGCTTCTGATCAAGCTATTTACTGCTAAAATCCATACGTCAACTAGAAAGAATTCCCCATTCACCCTTTTTTATCAACTATTCAGGTAGGTTTTATTAACAGTTCACGTGTTGTGCAGTTAAAACATTGACAACACTTTATTTTTTCGCCTTAATGATTAGAACCTATGAAGACGCTTTTTACTATTTTTTTGTCGTGTAGCATGGCAGGCGTAGCGTGGGCACAAGGGTGTAGTAGTGCAGGCTTTTGTACCATGGGAGCACTCAAAGCTGACCAGAAGTTTTCCGCCCAAAAAAGACTTAAGCTTAACTATATAGAAGTCAATCAACTGATTGCTACCTCTGGTTTTGGAGAGACCATCAATGCGACTACCTTAGACGTAGCCCTTACGCTAGGTACAAAGAATTCATTTCAAATACGCCTTCCATATGTGTGGGTAAATGGTCCGCTGGCCAACACAGAAGGCTTTGGAGATGTCTACCTCACCTATACACGTAGTCTCATCAAAGAAAAAGATTATCAACTTAATGCTAGCTTAGGTACAAAAATACCCCGCTTTACGACCAATCTTACCACACCAGAGGGACTACCCTTACCCATGTATTATTCGCCTAGCTTAGGCACATACGACCTAATTGCAGGCGTTTCCTTTATCAATAAGAAATGGTTGCTAGGTATTGGCTATCAGCAAGTAGTATCTGGCAATCCCATCGACAATCAATTTAATCCTCAAGCTTGGGAAGGAACGCCCTTGGCTGAGCAAGCTGCTCGGTATGATGCCTCTATGAACTTAGAGCGAGGTGCAGACATCATGCTACGCATAGAGCGAAATATTCGGCGTGGCCGCTATAATTTTTTCGTAGGTGCTATGCCCGTCTATCGTATCACTGCCGACCGTATGACTGATGCAGAAGGACGAGAAATTGCCATTGATTCACCTACTGGACTAGCCATTACAGGTATTGTAGGCGGTGGTTATCGCTTCAATGCGCACTCCTCTCTCAAATTATTTTATGGCCGTCGTCTTAGCAAGAAACCTTATAACGGAGATGGTTTGATGAAGGAGGATGTAGGAACCATTGCCTACGAGTTCAGGTTTTGACATGGAAATCTTACTAATTTTTTGTCTCTATGCTGCTACGCACCTTACTGTTTTTTACTTTTTGGCTTACCATTCATATTAGTTTTGCACAAGATGAACCTGTGGTATCTGACAAAGCTTACCTCGCTTTTGAAAGGGGGGATTATATTACAGCGAAAACCTACTATGAAGCATCCTTAGATAACGGAAACGCTTTAAAGGTGAAAGAAAAGATAGGAGAATGCTATGTTCGTTTAGGAAAGCCTGATGAGGCCATTCAGCTCTATAGAGAAATCTTGGCCAATACCTCAGAAAATACTTATACAACTGCTCGTATTTATACACTACTAGGAGAAGCCTTTCTCAACAAGAACGATAACAATGCTGCGCTAGCCAGTCTAGAGAAAGCAGAAGCACTTTATGAAGCAAAGTATAAGAATACACTTGGGTTGGCTGCTTGCTACAATACGATAGGATTGGTACATTGGAATAACAGCAATCCAAATGAGGCACTGGCTTATTTACAGAGAGGGCTAGACTTGCGTAAACAACTTACTGAAGAGCAAAGTAAAGAAGTAGCGGCCTCCTACAACGATTTGGGGTTAGTACACAGTAGTTTGGGCGAAACTGAAAAGGCGCTAGATTACTACCAAGCAGCGCTAGAAATTTACGAAAAAGTATACATCAGTCGGCATCCTAAAATTGCGGTTGCTTACGGAAATGTAGGCGTTGAACTCAGCAAGCAACAAGACTATCAACAGGCGATTACACAACTAAATAAATCACTAAGAATTTGGAAAGCCATTTATCCACAAAAACACCCTAGCCAAGCCTTTGTAATAACAAACATTGCCCAATGCTACGCAGGATTAAAACAGTATGGAGAGGCACTACTAGAGATGAAAGAGGCGCTGGCGATCTACCAACAAAGTAGTGTGGCGAATAACCCTGAAATCGCCAACGTACATAATTTGATAGGTGACATTTACAGCAAAACAGGTGAATACGACTTAGCGCTGGAACAGTTTCAGGCAGCGCTTCAAGCCAACGCAGTGGTATTTCAAGAGGCAGATTACACGCGCAATCCAGCAAGCAATGATTACTATAAAGGCAATGTATTGCTTAATTCTCTTTTACTAAAAGCGCAGACGTTAGAAGATCAGTACTTTGTAAAATCGCTAAAACTAAACGACTTAAAGCTGGCTTTTCAAACTTTACAAATTGCCGACACTTTGGCGAATAAACTAAGACAAACCACTGCCAACAAAGAAGATAAGTTAGCGCTCGC
>CALEMF010000105.1 GCA_937911505.1 uncultured Cytophagales bacterium | reverse complement strand
AAATCCAAAGCTTCTGCCCACGAATCGGCCCGCCTCCCCGCTGGATTTTCAGGCCTACACACTTATACTGATCACAAGAACATGCAGTTAAAAAAATTTAAACATTCTCTTATATATATTTCTAATAAAACCTGATGTTAAAATAAGGCAGCTAGCATTCATTTAAAACCTGTATTGAGTATTCGAGGCGGCTGAGGCAATAAGCGTCTTCGTTGCTTTAGTATCTGTTTTGAGAATAAACCAGTATGCTTATTGGGCATAAGGCAAAGTAGTACGATCCTTAGATGCTGTTTTTTTTCATTGGTAAAATAAGTAGCAGGAGAGATTGCCTTTCAGAGCGAATACTATCTCGGGTTCAACACTTATCGTCAATAGCTGTACGTCTGCTAAAAGTAGCTTTTCAGTTTTTCAAATCAGGTTTACCTTTACGTCAGCTTGTTACAGCTCTTTTAGTTACGCTTCAATTAAGAAGCCAAAAGAGTTGATTTATTTAATTTTAAAATTCTTAGAAAAGTGAAACAGAAATCACGAATTTTTAACACATTATTTACTTTTGTCGCTTCTCTTTTCCTTCTAAGCGCTTGTGGTGACTCTGCTGCTTTGACAGAGAACACGCAAGATATAGAAAAGATAATTACCGATAAGTTTGGGCAGGATCTACACTTTACAGAATTCAGAATTTCCAATGGCAAAGGGCCAAGAGGTAAAGTGGTGAGCTCTATGGGTATGACCCTTACTACCGATCCCTCTTCGCTAGAAGCGGAAAGCTGGAATTACTCAGATGGTAACTGGGAACAAATCTCGGAAGTAACACTGGAAATGAGTGGTGATGCGAAGCCAGAAGATTTTATGCTGTCTTTAGACGAGCTGGCGTTACCTAAACTGCAAGAGATGATAAACCATGCCAAAACACACCTAACAAAAGAAAAAAATATAGAGAATCCCTTTGTAACATCTTTGAGCATCTCTACGCCAAATAGAGCGCCCAAAAATGAATCTCAATTCCTTATTTTTCTTCAGCCTGAAAACGGAGGAACTTCGTTTAACTTGTCATATACCCTTGAAGGTGAGTTTAAGGAGATGGACTACTGATTGAAAACTTACTACAAAAAAGTAGACCTACTCAAATAAGTGAGCTAGGTCTACTACTATGTCTGGTATTATTTCCCCCTACTTAACTTTACTTTTATGGTACATCGTAGATTTATACCACTTGCCTTGATTTTCTTATGGCTAAATTACACTGCTTCGCTGGCACAAGATGAATGGACGTATACTACCTGGAAAGAGGTAGAACAAACCAAATTTGGAAAAGAAGTACTTTACAAAAGTAAAGAAGGGAAGCTACTACAAGGTAATTACAAAATTGCAGAAAGTACTGGCGCGTATAGCAAAGCTACCTTTATAAATGGTAAGCCCTCAGGGGAGTGGCGCAGGTACGACGCTACAGGTAAAATTGAGTCTACATCGAGGTTTAAAGACGGACTAAGAGATGGGAAAAGTGAAACTTTTTATCAGAACGGAAAACTTCAACAAGAAGCTTACTGGGATTCAGGTAAAAAGACAGGTACTTGGAAGTCCTACAAGGAAGACGGAACGGTATGGTCAGAAGAGCACTACAAAAACGACCTTAAAGACAGAAAATGGACGAAAAAAATACACTATGCGCAAACAGGTAAAAATACTGTAACGATGGAGTTCTATAAAATGGGAGAAAGAGTCGGTACTTGGGAGGAAAAAGATGAAGAAGGCAGGATCGTCAAATCAAAAAAGTTTACCAGTGACAAGGACTATGTAGAGAAAGAATTTTATCCTAACGGCGCGCTAGCTAGTCTAGAAGCCTATCAAAACAATCGCCTACACGGCACTTCAAAAGGTTATAATACTTTAGGCCAGCTACAATTTGAAGCCGTGTATGAAGAAGGTTATATCCTATCTAAGAAGACATTTCATGGGAATGGCACGCTAGCCAGTCTTGCACACTATAAGCATCAAGCCTTAGATGGTAAACAGGAGTTCTACGCCGAGAATGGAGACTTAATTTCCTACAAAGTGTACGAAGAGGGTTATTTGATGGCTGAGAAACGCTTTCATCCTAATGGAAAACTAGAAGAATTGATCCCTTACGCCTACCATAAAAAACACGGAAAGGCCACACAATTTAACGAAAAAGGAATCAAGATACGGGAAGCCTTCTACGAAGAGGGTGTTGCCTCAGGAACGTGGGTTTATTATACAGATGATGGGGACAAAGCATCCACCCAAGCATACAAAGACGGCTTTAAAGAGGGTATTTATGTCAGTTATAATGAAGCAAAAGGGAAGCGGCTAGAAGGACTTTATGAAAAAGGAAGACGAACAGGCACTTGGAAATACTATAAACGCAACGGGAAGTTGGAGAAAGAGATTGTCTACGAAGATGACGTGGTCGTTTCTGAGAAAAAATACTACTAACCTTCAGCGGCTCAACGCTACGTAAGAATGGGTAGTATTAGCTGTACTTTCGTTCCCTGACCTTCTACTGAGCTGACTTGGTAATCTGTAGGAATGTGATATTTCTTTGATAAAATCTCTAGCCTCTGCTTGGTAATCGCTCCTGAAAGAGATTTATTTTTCTTTTCTTTCGACGCATCCGAACCAATACCATTATCAATAATTTCAATCTTTAGCTGATTTTGCTGTCTAAGCTCAGTAATGGATATCTGTAATTGCCACTCGTTTTCTACGCCTTTAAATCCGTGGATAATGCTGTTTTCAATAAAGGGTTGGAGAAACATAGGAGGGATAAATACAGCTTCTCTTTCTATCTCTTGGCTAGTGGTGATCGTGTAGGTAAATTTTTCTTTGAAACGGGCCTGTTGAAGTTTTAGATAACTCTCCAGTGTTTTTAACTCATCTTCTAAAGAAACAACCTCTTGTCTACTAAGCTCTAGGGTACTTCGAAGTAACCTACTAAAGTGATTGAGGTAGTCGATCGCTTTTTTGGCGCTATCAAAACGGATCAAACCTTGGAGCGTCGATAAGGTATTGAAGATAAAGTGAGGCTCCATTTGAGTACGTAGTAGCTTCTGTTCTAGAGCCAATTGCTTATACTCTTGCTGTAGCTTTTGATTTTTCTGTTTGTAGTAGAATCCAAATGCTCCAGCGACGACGACCACCACTATTAATACAGCTATAATAAGTAAAAACTGTGTTGTTTCAAGCTGATTCTCCTTCACCTTTACCCGTCGGCTCAGTTTGATAATGGATTTTTGGTTTTCTTCAAGTTGATACATGGCCAGTACCTCTTCTTTGGCTTGTAGCTCGGCATCTCTTTGTATTTGGTCTTTCAGTACCAATACTGAGTCGGTCGTTGATTTATATCTTCTTAAGTCTTTGGTTTCGTAATAGTAGTTCGCCATAGCCTCAAGAAATAGTAGTTGGTCTGTAGCGTTGAGGTACGAAGCGTATTTTTGCTCGAATGCGTAAATTTTACGCATATATTCTCTTGCCTCTTCCATATTTTTCTGTTGGATACTATTAGCCAGTAAATTACAGTAGCTGGCATATACATTTTTTATGTGTACGCCTGTTACTTCATTGGCTAGCTGTTCTTTACGAAATGCTAACACCTTCTGACTGTAAAACTGAGCGGCATCAAACTTACCTTGAAGCTGGAAAAATTGGGCTTTGTGCTCATAAAAAAAGATTCTGGCCACATCTGAATACAAATACTTTTCAGCTTTTTGTAGGTAATACTTCAAAGAATCTTTTGAAATATCAATCTCAACGCCACTTGTAAATAACTGAGAATACACTCTAAACTTTGTATAGCTATCATCTGGTAAAGCGGCTACATATTTTTCCGCTTTTTTATTGAGTAAGTAAGCGCTCTTGTAGAGTTGTATCACTCTATTGGCCTGCGCACTATGCAGGTAGAATTTTACTTTATTAATCTCAGGTATATCAGGGTTTTCGGGGTTAGCGTCTAATATGGCAATGATTTTATTGTAGTAAAAAGAAGCCAAAAATACTTTACCTTTGGCAGAAGCAATATTACCTAAGCCATTGTACACGGCTGTTTTTTCATTCTCAAAGCCATCCAAATACTCGAGTAAACGAAGCGCCTTATTAGCATATACCTCGGCGCTATCTAGGTTTATAGCAACCATTTTTTTGGCTATTAAATAATTGATCTTTGCCTTTGCTACGCTGTTACTGGCATACTTATCCTCTTTGAGTTGTGCCTTCCAAAAGTCAGCCCCTTTGGGTGGAGCTTCCGCTTCCAGTCGGTCAATCTCTTCAATAAGGGCTTTGGTCCCCTCTTTATGTTGTGCCTCAGTATACTGATTTGCCCCAAAAAATAGCAAAAGACAATAAATTAGTCTTTTTAACAAGGTATTTGGTATCGAAGTCATTTAGACTTTTTGTTTTTGACCGAAAATAGAAGAAAATTTGACCAGATGAGGCACTTTTTGAAAGCCATAGCAGCGCTATGGATGAGAAAAGTAACGAAATATGGGCGAATTTTAATCATTTTTTAGGAACCGAAACGAAGTGTAGTTCAGCGTAGCTAAATAGAAAAAGTTTAAACGACTTCATCATTTACAAGGAGCTCAATCGGTTTAACACATAGTCTTTTTTTCGTACCGAAACGGGTATATTCTTGCCATTTTTTAAAAGTAAATAACCTGTCTTCAGGTACTTATCTATGTAAAGCTTATTGACCAAAAATGATTGGTGACACCTCAAAAAGTGCGTTTCAGAAAGTACCTCTTCATAAAACTTGAGCGTTTTAGAGGCCGTGATTTTACGTTTATCTTGTAGGTAAATCAATGTGTAAGAAGAGTCACTTTCACAGAACATAATATCTTTTAAACGCACCACTTGAATAAAGTCTACAGAAGCAATAGAGATGATGTCATCCATCCCTAATGCTTCTTGCTCATACACTTGGCTACTTGCCTTCACTTGCGTTGGGAGTATTTTGTTAGGTGTTTTTTGTAGTCTTTCAATAGCTTGATAAAACTCTTCCTCATTAAGTGGTTTGAGTAAGTAATCGAAAGCACCGTATCTAATGGCTTTGATGGCGTGTTGATCGAAAGCCGTAATAAAAATAAACTTAAAGTTGAGGGTAGGTAGATGGTTCAAAATTTCAAAGGAAGTGCCGTCAAGTAGCTGAATATCAAAAAGAACCAAATCTGGCTTTACGTGAGGAATGGCCACCAAAGCCTCTTTTACTGAAGCTGCATTACCCACTAGCTCCAGTTGTGTATGATTGTTCACGTGCCATATGATTTCTTCTTTTACAATAGGTTCATCTTCTACTACGAAAGTCTTTAAAGTATGCATGTACGAATGATTCTTTTTAGCATTATCAACCTTTCCGTTGCTATTGTGGACGGTGCGGCTACAAGGTTCAATATATGAATTGTCGCCATAGAAAGCAGTAGGTAAGTAAGTAAACTACAAATTTATAACCATTTATTTTCAGATAGAATATCTGAAAGAGTAGGGTACGCCAATTCATAAAATTGCGTGGAAAACACAATATATCAAATGAAGTTAAGAATTGATTTGAATATTACATTTTATAGTAAATACACTCATTTTGTTGATATTGTTTAACTATTTTAGAAGC
This sequence comes from uncultured Cytophagales bacterium, assembly GCA_937911505.1. Lineage (GTDB taxonomy): Bacteria > Bacteroidota > Bacteroidia > Cytophagales > Thermonemataceae > CALEMF01. Next base: position 67,186 of record CALEMF010000105.1, on the reverse strand, counting down.
ATAAATAAGGAACTAGCATTGGCAGTGTAACAACACCATTAAGTTAAGCTGCATCAAGGTTCCTATTACTATGAACTTTAAAATGATAGAATACTATGAAACAAGAACTAAAAAATAATTGGGGTGAGGTGTTTGTGCAAGTAGAATATTGGGAAAAAGAGCAAATACTTTATAGCAACTGGACGAGTACCTACTTGACTGAGGAAGAGATGCAGGCGAAGGCATATAATAAGTATGATAGCACTTTAGTCAAGAAGAGTATCATGGGTTTTGAAGAGGTGAAACGAGGAGGAGCATTAATCTTAGACAAAATTAAAATACATAAAACGAAGTTTCTGCTTAATGATAATCGGCAAGTAAAGGGTGTATGGGACGAAACCAATGATTGGATAGCCTCCGAATGGATGCCACGGATTGTACAGGCTGGCCTGCTTAAGTTTGCACATATTTTATCAGAAGAGTTTTTTGCGCAACTATCAGCAGAAATGATGGAAGACGATAGTACGACTGCAGGAGGTGCTTTTGAAATGAAGCTTTTCAACGATCAAAGAATGGCCGAAGAATGGCTACTAGCGGGCTAAAAAAGATTGATAGTAACGCCATAGTGTTTGGCTGTATAATTAGATAAGCGAAGCAATATAAGTAGTAGCAAAAGCCCCGCTCTACAGGCAGAGTGGGGCTTTGAAAAAGTAGACGTTTACGCATTGGCAAGGTACTTAAAACTGAATCTTACGAAGGGCAAAGTAGCCAGGGGCAAACTGAGAAAAATATAAAATTCTTCTGCTTTTATCAGCAATGATTCCATTAACAGCCGCAAAACCTGCTTCTTTCAGTTCGCCATCCTTGGTTTCTAACGCTCCACTCCCTGCAAACTCCTCGAAGCTGCCATCTAGGTTGATTTTGTAAATTTTGTTGGCTCCAATACCCGTGGCGTAAAAAGCACCTTCAAAGTAAACCATATAGCCAATCACATAACGCGGGTAAACAGTCGGGATGGTACCCATTTGTTCCATCTGACTACCATCAGGGCTGATTTTAAAGAAGTTTCCGTTCGAGAAATTACCTGCCCATAGGTTGCCTTCTTCGTCGAAATCCATACCGATTACGCCTGCTAAAGCAGTATCTTTTCTGAAAACGGATACTTCACCTTCGGGGGTAATCTTATTGATTCTTCCTTGGGAATAGTTGGCTGCGTATAGGTTGTCTTGACTATCCACTTTAAGTCCTGCCAAATAACCAGGTAGCGTAAATGTTGTTCTGCTCCCATCGGGAGAGACCTTGGTAATCGTTCCTTCATACCAGCTACTCTTATTGGCTATGTACATCGTTCCCTTTGAGTCAACAATACTTCCCGAAGGACCTTGCAAGTTGTCTACCTGTGTAGACACCACTCCAGAAGGGGTTATTTTTAGTACATTCGTACCGAACGCCTCATTTCCGGCTGCGTCGATCCCATAATTAGAACAGTACACATTCCCCTCTTTATCGATGGAGAGTCCTCCACTGGCTTCCAAATCGTTTACCAAGGTAGTTACCTGTAGCGCAGCACTTGTAATGGTAAATGCCTCTGAAAATGCAGAAAGTAACGCTACAGACTGCCCATTAAAGCTTCCCTCTGAGAGGATTGCTAGCCGATAGCTTCTGTTTTCTTGCACTGGATTGCCTTTAAAGGTGAGAAGGTTTTCTGGTAAAGAAAGAGCTTGGTTGGCTTCTACGTTAGTCACACTTGTATATGCGCTGGCTTCAAGATTATGAACAGTTGCCAGTTTTACTTGGTTGGCTGCCTCCGCCTCAAATACAATTATTTTAAATGCTTCGATGGCGTCGAGGGCATCTGGCAACGAAAAAGTTACCGAAATATCACTTGCATTGCCATGATCTGCTATGTCTTCTATGGTTATGTTGCTTACCGTAAAACTAGTACTGTCCATGGGTACGTCTACAGCTACAGGTGTGGGCTTTGCCTCTTCTGTGCAAGCAAAAAAACTTAAAAAAGAAAGGCAGAAAATGAAGCACAAAGTGCTTTTTTGACGACTAGAAGACCTGCTCAAGGCGTCTTGTAGAACATTTGGAATAGTCATCTTTAATAGGGGTTTTGAATGAAAAGATAACTTAAAAGTAGGCGTTACAAGGGTGTAGAACGACTGTTTGGGTACAAATAGACTTCTTTAGAGGACGGGTAGTATTAGATTTTTGGTATAAGTATAAGAAAGCAGTACTACAAGAGAATGTTTAAGAATTAAATTCCGCATAATTAATATTTCACAAATTTTCATCACTTATGTTTCAATTTACCTTTCGTTCATTTTTCCTTGATGAAAAACGAACCAAAAAATCAAGAAACCGAGCTTGCGAGCTCAGCGAAGCTAAATCCAAAGCTTCCGCCCACAAGCCAGCCCACCTCCTCACTGGATTTTCAGGCCAGCGCTCTTAAAAACAGATAGTTAAGAAAAATCTAAATATACTCTAAACTTTTTATATAAGCACTGGGTGTAGTTTGCATCGCTGACTTGAATACTTTATTGAAGGTAGATTTTGTGCCAAAGCCTGCTTCTAGTGCGAGAGCCAGTATGGTCTTTTGCTTGTATTCTTTTTGCGCCACCTTACTTAGAAACTCTTTGAGCCGGTATTCGTTTACAAAATCATAAAATGTTTTTCCATATACGGTATTAAGTAGCCAAGAAAGGTCATTGGCAGAAGTTCCCAGCCTTTCGGCTAAGGCGTAAAGGGTAATCTTTTCTTCCAAGAATACCTTATTTTTTTCAAATGCAGTGAGTAGTTTTTCTTTTAACACAATAACCTCTTCCTCTTTGAGTCTTTTTTTATCAGGCTTTTTCGTTGGAGCAGGCAAAGTAGACTCAGGTGTTGTATATTCTTTTTCTTCGGAGGGTACTTCTTCCTGAGCATTACTATTGCGAATTCTAAAGATTTCGGGTTTGGAAAGCATATAATAGCCTACAACATAAGTTAAGAAGGGAACGAAGAACCATAAAGTAGTATAGTTTACATAGGGTAGCTGTTTCCCTAAAATACCAAGAGAGAGAAAACTAACAAGCCAGCACGCCATACATAGAGAAGTAATAAAAAGGAAGATGCCTAAGAATTGAAACAAGCCTTGGTCGAAGGAGACCACAGCAGGTACCTGACGAGCGTAGTTCTTGTAAAGGCGATAGCTCTTAAAAAGATAAATAAGGTTGATGAGCAGACCTACGCCTTCTTCTATGTAATAGAATAACCCCATACTACCGGTTTGTGCTAGCTCGGCGTAGTGGCCACGTCCAACCGTTAGAAGGTATAGAATGATACTCAAATAGACACCTGCTGGAATAAAATGTAGAAACTTATTTTTGACTGCGTCATAAAAGAATAGATACCTAAGAAAAAGATAGATGAAAGGACAAAAGAGAAAAATAACGGTATCTAAGACCATTGCAAGCTGTAATAATGCAGTATCAGCACGTGTGTAGAGTAGCTTTCCTAGTAAAGTGAGGGTACAACAAACAAGTAATGCAGCCAGTGAACGGTTGGCTTGCAGACTGCCCTGCTTAATATTAACGAGCGCTGCTGCTATTAGAAAACCTTGCAGGATAGCAGGAATAATGAGTAGATCGATTAAAAAAAAGGTCATAAATATTGAAACTAGATCATCTCGAATGTAAGCAAAGAAATACTATTCTACCAACGGTGCTTAAACTTTTTCTACTGAGGGAGTATTCTGAATGGGCGTTAGAAAAGTAAAAGCTATAGCTAGCTATTCCGTTAAGCAGTGTAAAAAACGTATATGCTATGTAGTATCTACACTTATTGTTAGCATTCTGGCTTACTACAATTGGGGGATCACCATAACTTTTGGAAAGTGTAAGTCAATTGAACAACCCAGATTTTAGTCCGATGTATTCTGTAAATGCTGAGATATCAGATAGGGTAAGTACCTATCCATTCCAAACTACCCATTTCTTCACAAGTCTGTAATGTTTGCTTCTGTACTATGGAATTAACGAACAAAGTGGTGTTATTTTATCATATTTACTATAGTGAAAAATATCCAAATAGTCTATCTTTTTCATACTTTGCTGTAATAGTCAGTGTTGCTAGTAAGATCAATGAACAAAAGAGGTAGCTTTTGATTGCTACCTCTGTAGATCTTTGTTAAAGGGCTGCCTCGAGCGTTTCTTGTATTTTATTTTTGCGCTCCTCGACGTAGTTGTGGTTGGTATCAATTTTATGATCCAAGGTGAGTACACCAGTGTCAAAGGTGATCCAAGTATTGTAAGAAGTAATACCATTCTCATCTTTGATAACAACCTTTTTCAAGGATTCTTTCAAGGCTTCTTTTCCCATGTCATCTTGGCAAATAGAGGCAAAAGCGCCTACTAGTGGCTCAACAAATATTTTTTCGAAGCCTTCTTCATAGAGATTACCTCTTCCTTCAAGGGCCAATGAGTCCCAGTCGATTTCAAACTCAACCTCGAACCCAATCGTATCAGACACTTTTTGTTTGAGGACAGGGTATTGATTCTCTTCCAATGCCTTGATGGCTCTTCGTTCTTTAAGTCCCATAGTTTAATTCTTTGTTAATGTGTTAGAATGAAAATTTACCTTATTAAAAATAATAGATGATACTATCTTAAAAGAATCTTGTCGTAAAAAATAATAATTTATTAACATATGACAAATGAGAGCGTTTATTGAGAAGATTATCCTTGTTGGGCATATATTGCTGATAATTAATGGTTTGCAAATGAAAAATCGTGGAAACTATGTTTCTCCTTGGTAAATAGACGGCTTATAAAAGCTGTAATATCTTTTTTGATTTGTAATTATGAATCGTGTGGTTACTGCTCACGTTTGTTGTTGATCACTGTGTTTTTAACCTCGTTTATCTAAGTCCCTTCTTATAGTTTCCATCCTTTCTGTACGCTTTCCCAAAACCGCTGAATAGGCGGGTCGTTGCGTCACTATGAGGGTCGTGTATTGACCCCTACCAATTATACCAGAATGGCACTTTATAGTTGGCCTTGTCTTGTCCATACATCAGGCTATTTTGCTTAATTAGCGACAAGAGGTTACTATGATGCTTTCACTCTAAATCTTTAATAATATCCTCTAAATCACTATGGGTGTCTAGAACAATTTCTGGAGTAATACCAGTATATTGGGACGATTGCTCATCCAGAATAATGCGGTACGCTGGAAACGTGATTTCAATGCCCGAGTTGGGAAGTGAGATCAGTGGGAAGGAACCGCCATTATTACCATTATAGCCACCTCCTGATTGAGTACCCATAAAAGTAGCGTTAGCATGCTGCTTCAGCCAGGAAGTTACCATTGTTGATGCAGAGGCAGTAAATCCATCAGTGAGGACATAGATTTTTCCAGTATAGTGATATTTCTTTTTAGGTTTGCTAGAGTAGGTGTACTTACCTCCCAGAGGCGTACCCTTTCTTTTATAAAAGTGCCCTACATTGTATTTCAGCTTAGATAGTAATAAGTAAAACTTTCCTTTACCATTGAGATATTTGCTGGTTTTAAGTTTTTTAGGTTGTAGGATGGCGTATCCAAATGTACTATCTGCTAGATAGGCCGTTAAGGCAATTGCGGCTTTTCTGTTTCCGCCTATATTACCTCTTAGGTCAACCAAGAGCTTTTTACTTTGTATTTGATTTAACCTTTTAAATACCTTAGCGTAAAATCGCTTATCTGATTTTGAGAATGAATTAACTTTTAAAATGTCGAAACCTCCAATTGAAAGAAGCGCATTATTTTTATTTTTTAAAGGGCTGCTGGCATTACTTATCTCAGGTTGTTTAAGAAAAATAGTACTTTGCGCGTCCAGAGAAAATTCATCATTGATCGTTTTGATATTGTATCGTTTAGGGTTATTTAAAAGCAAAGGCACTAATCTTGAAGAGTTGTAGTGAAAATACTCTCTTGAAAATGCGTCACTACCCCCATCACTTGCTCTGTAAAAAGCATACACCTGTATGATTGAATCTGCCTCGATACCATTAACTTTAGTAATCACCTGATTCACCTTCGAGCTGTCAATACAGCCAGTTATCATTAAACCTTCTTGCGTAACCAGTACTGTTAGGGGAAGGTATAAGGTATTACGTTTTTCCGCTAACAATGGATTATCGTTAATAGAAGTATGGATACAACCAATATGAAAAATGCCTTTTTTGATCCAGCGTGTATATTCCAAAGGAGATATACTATCTTTCGATAGCTTTGCAGCCTCTGCTATTACTGAGGTTATGTTAAATTGTCTAGTTGGAAAAGAGTTAACTGGATGTCCATTCACTACCGCCTCATTCAGATAACGTAAATCATCTAATAGTACTTGTTTGGGTAGATGTTGCCCTAATAGATTGTATTGTGTAAAAATTAAAACTAAGAAAAGTACTCGATTCATAAAAGAGAAAGTGTTTAGTTAGCTATTCAGACTTTATACATCCAATTTTTTTACTTTTTCTGAAAGTCTTTGCCATTCCGCCTTGAGCATAAGATAAGCCAAAATCCAAGCAATGAAGGCGGCTCCTACTAGAAAAATAAGCTCTTGTGAATCGAATGCTGAAATAAATACTACTACTAAAAAAGTGATTCCAGCGAGGAAGTAACTGATCCCAAGAAAAGAAACTAATCCTTTTGGCCATTTTTGGAAGTTGAGTTTTGCATCTACTATGGCCGCACCCAACATTAAAATCAGTAGTATTACCAAAGAAAGCGCGAAGATTACTACGCCCGGAATAAGCCAAACAAAGAAGTTCGTTAGCATTAAGCTCAGAATCTTGGATGTAGCATTGGTGTTATTTTCTACTGGTGCATTATGCGCAGTATTTTGTACCATTTCTATAAGACTTTTTAACGACTGAAACTATTGACCAGATAACTTCAAATTCCGTTTAATATAGTCACTTGTGGAGACAGCCTGCAGGCGAAGTATAATCGCATATACTGCTATCCTATCTCTAGTTTCGTTTTAATAAAAATTAAAATTATTTGTTTGTAAATCCAAATCAATGATAATAGTTCCTATGCGCTGCTTTGGAAGACAGAACAAATTACTAAGGCCATGGCTTATATTGATTGCTGTGTACCTACAGTTAGCTTCTTTTCATGAAAAGGTTCTTCTTATTTACTGTACGCTTCAGGCCTTTTCTCTTTTTGTAAAGTACTGTCAATACCATTACAAGCCCTATGGTCATGATGCGAAATACATTTGAATAGGTTCCACCAAGCGCGTTATCGCTAACAGCAAATAACTCCCAAGAGAGGTTCATCAGCATATGTAAGAAAATAGGTGCCCAAATATTAAATTCCCATTCTGCATAGACCCAGGCAAATAAAATACCTCCCAAAAAAGTAACGAGAAAGATGCCCAGTAGCTCGCCTAATTCATTACTTTGGTATAGGTGAGATAGTCCAAAATAAAGTGCCCCAAAAAACACAGAGGTGATAAAACCAAGCTTGGTCTTTCTAAAAGGCAGCCCCAATAAAAAACCTCTAAAAAATAACTCCTCAAAGAAAGCTGCTGAAACCACTGAAATGAGGATAGTATCAAGCGAAATATCAGGATTAAAGTCGAAGACAAAGCTAAAACCAATATACATGGGTAAGGTGCAAATGAGTGCCAATAAGAATCCCTTGCCTACCGATTTGTCGAGCCCTAAGTTGTTGAAAAATGTAGCTTTTCGACTAAGGAGAAAAGTTCCTACATAGAGCGGTATACCAGAAATTGTATAAGTAATGATATGGCTTATACCACGCTGGTTGGTCAATTCAAATAGCCACTTTCTGGTAGATCTGAAATACAAATTATCTAAGACTAAATAGAAGCCAAATGATATTATAATGATGAGAAGGGCTTTGGTAGAATGCTTCGTGTAAACTTAATGCTAGGTACTATTCGCATAGACTTTCATTTTTCAGAAATGGTTGCACGAACAGAGAAACTAAGTTGAGGGTTATAGCCAAAGAGCTCCTCATAGAGGAACTACGCACTATACGAAGGTTTGTCAGCTTTTTCTATGATGCTTTTAAAATCGGGGATCAATCCAGCGCCTTTCTTTCCTTGAATTTTTGAAAGCCCATATTTGGAGAATGCTATCGCTTTTTCTCTGTTACCTATCTCATCATTGATCCTAGCCAGTAATAAAGCGGTACTAAGTGGTGGTATTTTAAAAAGTGATTTTGTATTTCCGTTTTCTATATCATCAATCGAGAATTTTGTGATTATTTCTTTCCATTGGTCAAATGGCTTAAAGTACGCTTCACCACGGGTTGTAATCAGTTCTCTCAACGCATCGAAAAGTTGTGCGCGGTCGTTTTCATTAGTTGGAAAATCCCACCAAAAGTCACTTTCTCCGTGGGGCGTTAGCCGTGTTCTTATCTCCATATCCCACGTCTTCATTTTTGTAAATTCCTTTCCCCCTTTTAAGGGTATAAAGTCAAAGTGAATGCCAATTTCCACACAAAACTTTCCTCCAGCACTAGAGGGTTGAATGGTCAAGGCTCTGATGATATTGCCTATATGTTTGGTATAATTAAAGCCTGTACCTTTCCAGCCCTGCTCGCGAAGAAACGGTGCTATTTCTTTGGTTACTATCTTTTTAAAATCAGCAGATTTCATGGTCTTTTATTACAGACTATGTGGGAATATACAATTTAGAAAATATGGCCATTAAGGAGTTGATTTATTTTCCCAGAAATACCTTCTCATCAATTGCTGACCCTACCAACCCTTGCACCGACTTTATTAGCTTCTGTGAGTCAAAACCGACTCCCTCTTTGAAAACAATCTCTACATTTCTAATTACAGAGGCATCTTTTTCCAAGTTACCATTGAGTACAACTAGATTAGCAACTTTCCCTTTTTCAATACTACCTATTTCTTCTCTTCCCAATAGTTTGGCTCCGTTAAGTGTCATTACCTGAATTGCTTGCTCTGGTTTGAATCCTCCTTCAATAAACAGTTCATAGTTTTTTTGGTCTCCGAAGCCTGGTACATTATGAAGACCAGGGTCTAGCCCAGCCGTTAGAAGCCCGCCCGCTTTATAAAAGGCTAGGTCATATTGAAGAGACTTAACTAACCAGACTTCTTTGAAATACCAAGCATTGCCTTGTTCTTTCATACGCTTTTGTTGGTCTTCATAGGCGGCTACATAGTAGGGAGATAGAGCCGTCAGGTCTCTTTTATCTGCATTACCTCGTGCTTGGGCCTCAAAAATAGAAGGGGTGGTAGAAAGTGCTACACCTTCTTCAATGAGTATGCCTTGTACTCGCTTTACTGCTTCACTGCTAATATCCATATTTGACCTAAAGTCTCTACTTCCAGAACACTTACCAACTTCCTTTCCTTCTGCATAGTCGTAGCTATGGATAAATCCGTGCTCGATAGCATCTATTCCTAGCCTAGCGGCTTCTTCATAAGTGGTAGCGCAAAGGTGTCCTGTCACCTTCCCTCCATTTTTATGTACCTCGTTGATGATGACTCTTAAATCTTCTGGTCTCGTGTGTTGGTACACTTTGAACCATTGTACACCCATTGAAGTTAGATAGCGAATTGTATCTCGTACCATCTTTTCATTGGTAAATCGTATAAAGTTCTGTTTCCCTTCGGGACCTGTAAAGTAGGGGCTTGAACTGACGATTTCAGGACCCGGGATTTTTCCATCTTCGATAGCTTTCCCAATGGCTATTTCTTCTTGAGGGTTCCCCGTTCCACAGGTTTGAATGGTAGTTACCCCACTTGCTAAGTACAGTTTTGGAGAGGTGTAAAAAAGTGGACCTCTCGGGAAACGCATATGATTATGCGTACCTATGATACCAGGAATGACTGTCTTACCTGACATATCTAATTGATAAAATCCTTCTGAAATTTTTACTGATGTAGCACTACCTACTTCTTTGATTTTACCATATTCGATCAAAATCGTTTGTGATTTTTTCAGAGGCGTTCCTGTACCGTCAATCACGTTACAATTCGTAAGGGCTATTTTGGATTCATTCACCTTTAGGTAAGAGGTCACATACTCAGATAAATTCATCTGAATAGCTGTGTTTAGTGGAGTATTCTTAGCTTGCTGATTACATGAAACTATTGTCAGCAGTGTAAAAAAAGCGAGAGTTTTTATAAGTCGCATTGGCGCATTAGTTGTAAGTCAGGTTTCAATATACAGTATTTATCCATTTCTCCGTAGTAGCTATTGTATACTTAAGAAGTTTGGGTGAAATATATAGCGATTTAGGCTGCATAAAATTGAACCATAATTGCAATAATTTTTTATGTAGGATTACTCTTTGCTTTTATCACGGGATTTCTTTCATTATTGGCGCATTGGCAAGCCCAAGCGCTTTGTTCGAGGCTTCCAAGGTTAGTTTTGAGGACATACAGGTTGTCATTTACTGAAAATACCAAAGTGCCTCTTTGGTGTAGAAGCATTCTATTGGAAGTCCAATCTCTGTCAGTCGGTGTAAGTGAAAAAGGCGTGTGTAGCTTACCTTCTTTATCGATAATCATCAATGTATTATCGCGCCAAAAGACCACATTCCCAAGATCATCAAGTACAGGGTAAATGATATAATAACCCGGTATTCTCTTTCCTTTCTTTACCTTACGCTCTTTTTTTAATGCTACAAAATGTAATTTTGAACTGGAACGGTTGTCCATTTCTATCGCAAATATTTGCTCATGACTATTCACTACAGCTTTTCCAGCAGATGCCCAACTTTCAATAATCTTTCCATCGGTATCGAATAAATCCATATCGAAAGCCCCGTATCCTTGATGACCTATCAGGAACTTTCCGTCTTTTAATCCACAAACAGATTCAAACGGTGCAGGTTTAGTAGTCCATTGTATTGCTCCTGTTTTGATATGCAAGCAAAAGGACATACCTACTCCACTGCCTGGAAATTCGTGATAACTGACAAGGACATTTTCTCCTGAGACAATGATCTCATTGTTGATTAAGCAATTCCAAGATCTTGGTTGCCAAGGTGGTTTTTCTTCCACTTGCCAATTATTGGTTGCGCGCATTTGAACCACTCCCTTGTATGCAATGCCTTTTGGTGAAATTGGAGATTCCCATACGATTTCTCCATTGAGGTTAGTGCGCAGTACTTTTGCATTGGGTTGGTCGTTGCCTTCAATAGCTAAGAGAAACCCCTCTTCTATAAGTACAAAACTTCCAATGGTTTGGTCTAGTGCTAGCTCAAAAGTGATGGACTTTTGAAGCTGTCCATTTTCATCTACCTGCTGGATTTCGTTGCCGCTACTTATGTAGGCATCTCCATTAGCTGCAATCCTCAATTCATCGGGAGAGAAGTCAGGGTGTTTATATTCCCATAGTATTCCTTTTTCAAGAGAAATACCGACCAGCCAGCGGTGATACCCCGAGCCATTGCTTGGACGTAAAATGGCGAACAAAATGTCTGATTTATTGATCCCATATTTGGCAACTAGCCCAGAGAGTGGGAGGGTGTTTTGTTCCGTTATCTTGTATTTATTCTTTTCCAAATTAAACTCTTTTAGTTGAGGTGAGTGACTCGCTACTTGCTTACTCTTATGAGATTCGTTCATCCAGATATTTCCAAATGACAGCGTACGAGAGACGAAGATTAAGAAGGTAAAGTACTTACGCTATTGTGCATTCGTTTTTACATTCAATCCTTTTGTCAATAGCCATATGGCTAATACTATTTCTTGTATGACAATTGGCAGAGATATGAGCACATATGTTGTTGAAACGACCTTGATTAATTGAGCCATGACGAAGCAACTAGCCAACATGATACCGATATTTCCTAAAAATCCCCAAAGCGATAGCCAGCGAGGTACTAATTTTTCTCTATACAGCACGGCATAAAAAAGGAAGTTACCTAGCCCTGTCGCCAGTATTACCCCAAGGTGATTGACCAAGTCACGAGACAATCTTAACAAACCTCCTATGAATTCATAAATAAGTTTATCCGAAGTGTTTGCCATCAAATACTGTTGGCTTAAGAGTATAAATCCTGATAGTAAGATCAGGCCAACGATTTGAAAGGTACCTGCCATTAATCGAAATCCCACAAATCCCACTGAGAGCGTTTGGCTGTACTGCTTAAGAACTGGGTAAAGTAAAAGTGAGAAGCCAACGTAAATAGGCACTAAGAGAAACTGAAAGATAGCACCTGCTAAGACTTGATTTTTATTGGGATAAACTTCCTCAAGGAATTGATCACTTTCAACAGAAGGAACAACGCTCAAGATGCCAGCAACGATTCCTAAGATGATTAGAACACCTGCGATGATTGATATTTGTTTATTTTTATACGTCATAGGGGTAAAAATAAGTCTCTCTGCATTTACCTCCATTGACGTTGGTTAAGTAATCAATTTTTTGCTTGTGATTCTTTTTCTAATTCTACTCAAGGATTCTGGTTGGATGCCTAAGTAACTCGCTATCTGGTGTTGAGGAACTCTTTGGATCAAGTCAGGTCTGGTTTTTAGGAGGTTTAGGTAGCGTTCTTCAGGTGTGGATGTTTTAAACTGTGTAAATGATTCCCGTTGTTTAATAATGATTGTCTCAGCGATTATCCTCGACAAGGAGGCCAATTGAGGATACTTTTGGAAGGTTTCTTTCTCTAAGGTAGGATTGCCTACACTCACAACGGTATCTTCTAGACAGGCTATATAGTGATCTGACGGCATAGAGGTGCCATACGCTGAGGGGATGACAGCTTGCTCTTCTGTATAGAACTCTATCGTTTTTTCTTCCCCCTCTTTCAGAAAGTAACTCCTCATACACCCTTTTAAAACAAAATAGCATTCATTCGCGAGATCTCCCGCTTCGAGTATAATGCTTCCTTTTTCAAAGCTTTTGATCAATGTACTTTCAGCAATGGCGTTCTCTATCTCCTTGGTAATGGCTGTGTACTTTGAAAGGTATTTTAAAATCTTATTTTCCAAAAAATTAATTTTTTTTCAATTCGTTTTCAAAAGTTCGTGGTCCGTTGCTTTCAAATGTCCAATCAATAATAGGCTCGGGTGATTCCTTGTGCCATTTTTCTATTTGATCAATATTGATCAGCCAATCGTATTTGTAATTGCCGATCACTTCGAATTCAGCGTGAATGGTCGCATCAAACCAAAATAGTCTTTTTAAAAGTGCTTCAAATTTTTCAATCCACCAATGCCATTCATATTCGAGGGTTTTATAACTAGCGCCAAACGTGATCACTTGGTCTCTGAAGAGCCCTTGTTCGTTAGGGATGGAAATCATACTTCGGTTGATCCAAGGGAAGTCGCTGTCACGATCAGGTAGACTATTGATTACTTCGATATTCAACCTATGTAGTTTGTAATAGTCTTTTGCTTTCCAAGTGGCTCCGTTTATTCTTCCGTATATGATTGTATGATGTGCCATTTTCTTTTATTCTCGGCTCGAGACAGATTTTGAGTGTATACACCGTGTTATCTACTTTCTAACCCTTTATTTGCTTGTTGACAATATCCACAACAACTACTCTAGCGTTTATCCCTAAATACTGCCACATTACTTTTATTGGATGATCATAACGGTAAGCACCCGAATTTTTACTGAGCACCCAACCCGTTTCAAAAGTATCAGACTCGCCTTTTCCAAGGTATTTAATCGTATTGGGTCCAATCCCATTTTGAATATTCATATCGTGGGCGTCTTTGCCGTTGATGAACAACTTTAAAAATTCAGACCGAGCTAGCACATTTTCAAAATTAGGAATAGGTTGATCGCCCAAATTGGTAATCTTTATTGTAAAGCTAACTGCATCGGTTGTGTCTGTATCAGGATATTTGTAAAACGCTACAATATTCTCAATTTGTATGGAATCCTTTTTATAACGGTCACTAAGCTCAAATGCCATTGTTGTATTTGACTGGCCAAATAGTTGCCCAACGTTTAAAATCAGCAATAATACTATTAAATACTTCATATAGACTACGGATAATGCACGTGCCTCAATAGACGAATTCATTTATTCAACTAATAGAACTTTACTGCATTTTATTGAAAAAGCCTGCTTATCCTTTCCATAACGCATATGTCATTGACTTATTGCAGGTTGAGGGATGCGGATAAAACGAAAGTACTATTAGTGTCGAACCTTGTCAAGGGTTTTACTGTTGGTTATAGCCATTATTAAGCTTGGTGTATTTCTATTCTTTCTGAATCATTTCTAATAATCCCTCTAATATTTCATCTTTTTCATCAATTAAATGGTCTTTGATAAATATATCTGGAAGCACACCTTCTTCTTTTTTACTGCCATTGACTCGAATAATACGTCCTTTTGAGATAACGACAACAATACCAGTATTTGGAAGCGGATATTGAAATACGGAGGCATAGAGTGAAGGGTATTCGCCCGTTTCTTCCCCTACGATGGTACCCCAACTATAATCTTGTATTTGTGCAGCCGTAACGGTAGCCTGTGAAATGGATTGCCTGTTTACCAACACATAAATAGTTCCTTTGTATCGTCTGCTAATGTCCTGTGGTTGGTAAGCAGCAAGGGTGGGGGCATAGATTTCCCCATCTTTACGAAGCAAAATCTGTTGGAAATACGCTTTTGTTGTATCGTTATTTTTTCTAGTAACTTCTTTTAAAGTCTTACTTGTTTTTATTTTAAAATCGCTATACCATTTAAACGGTTTATCAGCAAAATAAGATACCAAGTAATCACTAAAGCTGTCATTGCCGCCTGTATTATTTCTTAAATCAATGATTAAATTGCTGCTTTGGTGGCGTTGGATGTCAGTAAATGCTGAATCTATAAAAGCTCTAAAGGTATCTTCGTTACCAGAAAACGCACCAGGGTTTAAATAAGCGGTACTGTCGAAATACTTCAACTGTCTATTTGAATGAAAAATTTCCGTTCTTTTACTTTCAAATTCATTAATGGCAGGAATGGATTTTACTTCAACAGTTTTTATTCCCTTTTCACTTTTTAATCGGATACGAAATGAATCTTGCCTGCCAAACACTTGCCAATAATATCGTGGAAAAGAGTAAAACTCAATTTTTGCTTTTTTAAAGTAAGGTCGTTCCGCAGAAATATAAGGATAGATTTTACTGGCAATTTCATCCATAAACTTCCCGTTAATACTCATTATTTCAGCACCAACTTTAATCGCTGAATTTTCAGACCAATTTTTTCGTACGTAGGATTTACCGTTCTCAAAAGTAATTTCTAAAGGAAATAAGGTACCGCCAGATTGAATGTATGCTACATAAGGTTGTATGGGGAAGTCAATATACGTATGCCCATTATTGACGATTGAACTCAACTGTTGAAATAAGTTAGTGCTTTGTAGTAGGGTTAGCGAATCTTGCTGAATTTGATTTTTGAGGGAATGATACATTGCCTCAAAATCACTCTTAGTTGTGTAGGCAAATAAATTATAGTGCGCTTCTTCTAATACTTTTTTTAACGTTTCCAAATCTTCTAGCACTTTGTTTTTCGGGAAATAAACTTGCCCAAAAATATTAGTTGTGCAGAGTGTAAAAGAGAGAATAAGTAATGATAATCTCATAACTGCTCGTTAGGTTTCTAAAAATTTAGTTTTGGTCAGTGTAAAGCCCAACAGATAGGATGTATAATTTATATTATGGCAAACAAGCTCTTTACATTCGAGTACTCATTTATACTTTCAAAAATACAAAAAATCTAATAAAGCTATTAACTCGCTATAGAATGTATAAAAGATTGCCTACAGTATTTCTAAAGTTTCAGCCAGTTCTTTTTTCCATTTATCCAGTTTCTCATACTTTTCATTGTATTCGTCTGCTGGAATATCCAACAGTTTATATAAGTGCTCGGACTTGTCAAAGCCCAATTGATCGCCAACTCTTTTAAATATTTCAATGTTGAGTCCATCTTCGACATCATCGTTGAAGTACTGAAACAAGATATCTAATAAGAGTAAGTTCCAGTTGGTTCCGTAATCCTTGTACACTTCGTCATTTTCTAGTTCGATATTAAAGATTTTTTGATCTGCATCGTTGTAGCCAAATACACGGAAAGATTCTCCCTCGTCGTAAATGGGAATAATATTGAGTCCATTCAATATCTTGTAATTTGAAATTGTTGGAAAATAAAAGTAGGCTCCTTCCACATTTTCGACACGGTATTTTAGTTCATCTATTTTTCCAATATTCTCAACGAAGGCTTTATTCGCACCAAACCGTATTAGCTCGGATTTTCTCTCTTCTATGGGAATTAGTTTATTCATATAATAGACAACGGTCTAGGCTATGGTGCTCCTACAGGGTAGGCGCTATAACTTTTGTTGTGTGTTCATTTCAAGTATTGCTGATACCAATTAAAAAAGTCATCTTCTGAGCTTGCATCATCCATTGTTGCAGGGTGTTTCACTATCTCTAAGGCCGTTTTAGGGATTTTTACCTCAAAAGTCTTTTCAACCCATTGCTGAAATGCTGTATTGGGCTTTACTGTAAATCCATCGTCATTTTCATTGGGAGGATAAGGGAAGTGATCGTCCCAACATATTTCGTCATACCCGATCGCCAAGAGGCGAATAAAATCAACCATATTATCGGCTAAGACACAAGATAAAGTGGAGCCTGAACCTGAACCCATATGGATGATTCTTAATGCATTATTATCATCTAACCATAAGGCGCATTCGGAGCCTTCAGCACCGCTTTGAGCAAAAACACAGAGTCTTGATTTTAATGCTTCATTGTCTTCTCCTCCAAGCCAATATTTCAAATTCTCGGTTCCTCCCGCAGAAAATTCAATGTGAGTACCTCCTTCTCGTCCGGTTGCTGTCCAACTATCTTTTAATTTTTTTTCAGGATAAAGAAAGCCTATTCTGTCTCCCTTTTTATTATCAACGTAGAGATGATTATCCTCCATCCATTGATATAAAAGCTTTAGCTCCTCGGGAACTAGCATACGTTTTGGAAGAACACTTTCTAATTGACTTATTAGCTTATTTTTCATCTTGCTCGGTCTAATGATGCCTCAACGGATAGGGTAATAGGCGCCGTATGACGAACTATCTGGCCAAAGAGGATACCACCAAGGAGCCTCTCTTTACATCCGAAGCTATCAAATAAAAGTGTACCTGTCAAGGGATGGCATACTGTATGCACCTATCCGTAGGTTAGGTATATTTCACTCGGCACAACTGGGTTAGGTTCAAGTATATACCTGAACCGCTATTGCGTTTATACAATGTTATCGGCTTTATTTCAGACTTTTCAGAATTTCTTCTCCAATCAAATTTGCTATTGGTAGTTTTTTTTCGACAGTCCCTTTTTCAATAGAAATATAATCATAATAAGCCCTTAAATCACCACTATCCTGTTTAGTACCATTCCTATTATATTCTTCATAGTTAGGATAGATTTCACTTACTGATGGCCAATCGGAGTAAGCTGTTATACCGAGTTGTAAGGTGTCAGGTAGATCAGGTCTTATGAATTGGTCTAAAATCTTCCATTCTTCACCTTCAAATTTATGTAAGAGCGTAAATACTTCACTTACCCTTACTATCTTTAGTTCAACCCACTTCGCTTTTGCAGGGTATATTTTCAGGGTAGACTGACTGTTGTATGTTGATTTGATCTCAAATTGTGGTTTACCAGGTTTTGTAGCTGAACCAATACTAAAAAACATCCAGTTTTCACCTTGGCGACTCCAGCTATTAGCATCAATTTCTCTTGGCACACGTACAAATAATCCTGCCAGCGAAAAGGCAGTATTGGGCAGGGGAGAAGTAGTGCCTTCTACTTTTATTTTTGTGGTAAGCTCGAAGTTTCCAGTAAATTCACGATATAGAAACCCCGCATAGTTATCCTCAAACCAGCCACTTGAAGTAGGTTCGAAAATTAGTTTACTATCTTCAACTTTTAGTGTTCTTATTTTGGATTTCCATCCATCAATTGTTAAAGCATCCCATTGATTCATTTCTTCTTTTGAATTAAAATTACAAACGAACTTTTCTTGTGCTTGAATACTTTTTGCCATTATTACGATTAACATTAAGGCGAAAATCTTCATTTTTAAATCTCTTTAGAGTTTGATATGTATGGCAAGATAAAATGAGGATAGACCTATTTGTAGTCTGAGAAGTGCTAAAGGTATGTCTGAAAAGCTCAGCTCAAAAGCTGGCTTGGTGAAAGGCCAAATTCTTTCTTGAATTCTCTTGAAAAGTGTGAATAATCTTCAAAACCCACATCGAGATAAATTTCGTTTGGTTTACATTGACTATTCTCAATAAGCTGTTTGGCCAATTTTAGACGTCTGGATTTAATCCAACGCATTGGTGTGGTTTGAAACTGCTTCCTAAAATCTCGTTTGAAGGTTGAACTAATTCTCCCAGACATTGCTGCAAGTTGTTCGATAGTCAACTTTTTCGTAAAGTTGTTTTCCATTATCTCAACCAAACTGATTTTAACACTTTCGTTCAAATTTATTAAAAAATGCAGGAACCCTCTTTCTATTTCGATTAGTTGATAGAGTAGTTCAAATGTTTTTAATCTGAGTATAGTCTTTTGTTTACCCAGCTTATGACTGAAGTAAGGAATCAAGGATTCTATAAATCCTTTCAATAAATCGTTGCTACCAATTTTTATAAAGTTCTGATGATTACTTTGCTCAACTTTTGCGTTTTTGAGTTTGGAGGAAATAAACTCTTTTATGAACTCAGTCTTTAAAAAAAATAAAACACTCTCATATGAATGGTTTTCTGGGCTAAATTGCTTTCTGAAGTCAAAGTAAGCGTCCCGTCGTATCAACATTGCTTCACCTGATTCAATTTTCTGTTCGTTTACAATCAGGCTGCCTGAACGTATGTAAATCAGTTCGTGATCTAAAATATAGGCTGAATCAGTCAGTTATTTATAATAGAGACAAATCTCTACTATTGTTAAGACATCTAGGTCTAGTGTTCGATGCTTTTCAGGTGATTATAAAATATTTTTTGGTAGAACAAGCATAGTAGGGTTATGTGGCTGGTAACGGTCTCGTATATGAATAGTAGCGGGTTGCTACTCGTTAACCTTTCGGCTTTATGTGGTCTTCATCTTATGTTGATACACTGTATTAGCGGTTGTTAATTTCTGCCTTAATCTTATCATATCTTTTCAATAATGTTTTGTAGTCATCTTTTTTCGCACGCTCAATCAGCTTTTCTAGTGCATTGAGATAGGCGACTTTTAAGGTCTCCTCTTTTGCTGTTTTAACGTCAGGGATCACACCCGTTCCTTCCCAGTCTGTTTTGGTGACAGGGTGGATATTATACGATATTGGAATTTGAATAGCATAATTGTCATTCAATTCTATGAAATCAATTGAGTGAGCTGCACCAGCAGAAGTCTGTCCAATAATGGTGGCCTTATTGAAGTGCTTCATAGAGTAGGCAAACTTTTCTGCCAAAGAAAAAGTCTCTTCCCCTATTAATATGAATACAGGCTTATCTAAATACCGCGTTCCTCCCACTTCTTTAAAGGTATACTGAGGGGTGGTCTCTCCAGTAGGTCTGTTGTAGCTTGAATTCCATAAGGTTGAATCTGCCTTGAAAAAGTAACTTCCCAAATAACTATCAGAAGGACTGTACCCGCCTTGGTTCTCTCTTAAGTCAATGATTAAGGCATCGGTATGCGCTACAAATGCCATGGTAGCATCAAAGGTAGGTTTTACCCAGTCGAGCGGCTGCCAAAAGGTGGATTTGATGTATCCGATGTTACCATCAAGTATTTCGATTTTTGCTAAGCCAAAATTCTCTTTTTGTGCATACCAATAGTTCCAATCAATTGCTTCTTCCTCATCATTTCCTTGATCTTCCTGTTCTTGGCGCATTCGTTCTCGCCACTCGCGTCTACTTTTGATGAGTGCTGGATTGTACTGAACCTTAAAGTGCTTGTCCTTGGTAATGGCTACAAGGTCTTCAGTGAGTGCATCTGCAAAGGCTTTATGTTCTTTGAGGCTTTTGTATTTCTTGGTTTTACTGAGGCTATCCAAAGAATTATTGATGTATTCAACTTTTTCAACGAATACGTAATTGGAGTCGACTTGCTCTTTGATGCGTTCGATTACCGTATTTTTTTCTTTGGCTTTTACAAGATCTTGTGAAAAGACGAACGTGGGCATTAAAACCAAGAAAAGGAGACAGCCCTTTTTACTTTTTATCATATTGTTTAATTATTTTTAATTAATTTTTTAAGAATTGGCTAATTATGGTAGCTCTCCATAGGGGCTATTGCTCGTTTGATTTTTACTACTTTTCTTTTTCCCCTTCAAGTTCTATTCCCTTATAGTGAAAGACTAGCCTATATTTTCCATCTACCTTTCTAAACTCAAAGTAATCTTCGTCATCAGTTTTCTCAAAAAAAGTACTGTCGGTTTCCGCATTTAAAGTACCTCCTCTTTCTCCATCTTGATACATAACCAATTTTCCGTTTTCAACGCTATATTCAAATATGCTATTGTTGAACGCTTTAACTCTGTACTTACCTTCATATTCTTTAAGAATACTTTCTGAAACTTCGATCGCTTTTCTGTTAACTTTTTGTGGCAGTTCGTATGGCTCATTATTCATTATTTTGTCTACAGTCTTCAGAATGTCTCCGAATGGTATTTCATCATAATTTGAAAAGAAAGCTAATTCGTAATTTCCAGAAATATTGTATTCTACATGAGACAGTATTCCATCTCCACCACCAGACCATCCTATTTTATCTTCATTATTTTTAATATTGTTTAAGTAGAGGGGTTGCTTAAGATGGTTGATAAAAAGTAATAGATCTTCAACAGTTGAGTAAATTTTAGCCTGATTCTTATCATCTGTTTGAATATTGGGTACTACAACTATCTTCCCATTATCTTCTTCATGGTTTTTTACCAAGTTATTAAGGTTGTTTTTCTTTAAATAGAAATGAGCTCCAGAATGGTGCATCTTTAAAGGTTGAAAATATTTTTCATTTACATACTGTACAAAAGGTTTATTGACTACTGTAGAAACAATATAATAAAGAAGCTGATACCCCAAGTTTGAATACAGGGTTTCTGAGCCTGGCTCAAACAATAACTTCTCTTTTTTTATTAACTCAACTATTTCTTTAGAACTTTTTTCAACTAAATTTTTTATTTCATTGGTAAAGCCTCTTGGCAATCCCGATTGATTATCCAACAAATGTTTAATGGTAATTCTATCGCCATTGGGAAAATCTGGAATAAATCTAGAGATTTTATCATCTGGTGAAATAAGCTTTTCTTTTTCTAAATCTACGATTACTGCTTGAGCCATTAATTTTGATATAGAATGTATATCAAATTGTGACTTTTTTTGGACTTGTAGGCTACTTGTTGAACTGTCTGACATATTGTACTCCTGAAAAAGCAAACGTTTTCCTTCTTGTTCAATCAACACTACCCCATTGAATTTCTTTAAGGCTCTTAATGTTTGAAAATATTCATCCAGTTTAATGGAAACATTGTTGTTTTTTTGTTGCTGACCTTCAGATTTTTCACTTTCAACATTACATCCTATAAGTAAGAGAATGATAAGTGAAAATAATATTGTCTTTCTATTCATATATGAATCCAAAGTTTGTTTTTCACTAATAATATATAACGGATGGTTGGGTAGTTGTTATATAGTGTACCGCCTAGCCATATTCGTAAAGAACCTACCCTTACCCCTGAAGCTATTAAATAAAAGTGTACCTGTCAAGGAGAAATGTACCTCGTGTATGAGTAGTGCCAGATGCCTTACCTACTTACGAATTTTTCAGTTTTTATTGATCTTTGTTTTATTACTTCAACTGCTATTGCTTACATACCCTCTTATTACCATTCAATTTTTGTTTTAATTTCTTCAGGGAATCCATCTTTGTGAACAGTGACTGAAATAGTTCTTAATCGGAAGTAATTTTCTGACAAGTAATAAACGCCGTCCATTCCTCGGTTTTTTCCCCAGGTGTTTTTTAGCATATAAAACTTCTCACCTTTGCGGTCATAGGTATATCCAACCAAATGCATATTGTGGTCATCACGGGTTGTTCCTCTTTCATAAGCACTTTGACGTTGTTCTTGAGAGATGAGTTTTTCGTCTTCGTATTCACCTTTAACCCTCACGTAACCATGGTCCTTAAAACCTTCTTTATGACCAATATCGCCATCCCATGCCAAAGTGAAACCGCTCTTTATAGCATTGTCTATAGTGCTCATGAAGCCATCTATGGGTAGATTCATATATTTTTTATATCTCCAATTGGCAGGGATTTCTAGCATTACTTTTTGATAGAATGGATGGTGATTATAGGACGTTAGTTCTATATAATCTTTAGCATTTAGTGGTACATACTTATTAGCAAATGTCTTAGGCGTTTCGGTTTTTTCTTTAAAAGTGAAGCGTGCTGGAATTTCACCCATATATTCGTTCAAGATGTTCTTAACGATTTCTAATGATTGGTCAACGCTTGCGTTAGTTTTGATAAGTGAATCTAATTTTTGTTTTATTAAAGCATTCATTTCATCTTCTTCCTTCCATCTATTCATCATTTGTTTTTTGGAGGTAAGCACTCCTAGATTCCCATCATATACAGCTTCTGGAACCGCACCGTATTTTTCGAAAATTTCTAGCACTGAAAAGGTGAGATCACCTCTATTTAGGCGAGAAGTACCGTTATTATTAATGTAATCTTCCGCGTTATCTAAATAATTAAGGTAGACAAAATAGAAGGATGATAACTCAGGAATATCGTATCCTAGCCTCATAGCTTCTGCTTCTAAGAGAGAAGTTGAAGCAAAACTCCAGCATTGGCCTGTGAACTTTTGATGCTTTAATTCTGTAGAGGCTACCAACGTGGTATTTGAAAATCTTTTGTTAGTTACACATCCTTGAAGTAATAAGGCTGTAAGTACAAATACTAGGGAGATCTTTTTCATACATAAATAATTTTAAGACAAATGTATGATAGATGTATTGGCAATAATTGTAAAAATGGTAAAACTACTTAGTTTTTGTGTCTAAGAAAGAAGGGGGGCAAGTTTTTGAAGAATTCGCTTGGGGAAATACCACTAATTCTTTTAAAGTCATAATTGAAATGGGCTTGGTCAAAGTAGCCAAACTCAAGTGCAACTTCTGTTAAAGTGTAATCGGGATGGTTTATTCTAAATTTTGCTAAGCTCATTATTCTAACTATGATGATAAATCTTTTAAGCGTATAGTTTACATACCCCTTAAATATTTTATTTAGCAATTGTCTGTTGATTTCAAATTGATCAGATAGTTCATTTACAGTAACCATTCCCTGCCTTTTGTAAATTTCTTCACAGATCTGTTTTACTATATGTAGGTTTTCATTGAAATCGGGTTTAATAGCCCTAATGAACTCCTCTGCTTTTTGAACCTTTTCGGTAAAAGGTTTATCCTCAAAAATAACCGATCGGATTTCCGTTAATTCATTTTCATACCTGCTTTCGATATCTAAAATCCCTTTATTATTATGACCGGGAAAAAAGAAGTTGTTTAACCAAGGTTGTACTTTTATGCCAAAGTAATACACAGACTTTCCAAAATTGTACTTTAAGGGTGGATTTAATTGATGAACCGTAAAAAAATTACTATTAATATCTACAGAATTAGTTTTTTCAAATTCTAGGGTTGCATATTTTTCCTTATAAAACATAAAATCATAGCATCCATCATCAATGGCAACTATCGTTTGCTCAGTATTACTATCAATTTGTAAGTAGTGAAATTCCCTAACAACATCTGATAGTGTTTCGCTGGGTAACATGCTTTCAATTTTGATTTCGTTTCTCAATTTTTATTCGGAGTATTTCAAATGAGAGATGGGGTAGGAGGCGCTGTGTAGTGGGCAGCTCGACCAAAGCGATTATTCGTAGAGAACCTACCTTTATTCCTGAAGCTATTAAATAAAAACGTGCCTGTCAAGGGGTAATGTGTTGTATAGCATTTACCAGTATGTGAGGTGTATTTCGGCTCGACGCACTTGAGGGAGGATTACCTTTTCGGCTATGATTCTGTTGTGGAATGATCTGAAGGATTATTTTGCTTAGAAATCAGCCGCTGATTAATACTTTTATTTTAATATGGCACAAACCCCCAATTACTTATAAACTATGTTGATAGTAGCTTTTATTAAAATAAATTACCAATTATTAATTTGTTCACGTTGTTTCTGTTCTTTCCTTGTGGATTCAGGTGTTTTAAGACTCGTTGAGTATAATGGTTTTAAAAAGTTTTTTTCTTTTCTTTGCTCATAATCTACTTTCCTATAAATATCAAAAACTTCACCTGGAGGTAACGGCCTTCTGTTATCCATATACCATACAAGGTAAGAGTAAAAGTCATCAGAGTATCTTCCTACATATAATTCGAACACACCTGTAATTGCATTTTCATTACTGTTATCTCTTGTAATTAAACTATATTTTAGTGCGTGACGAGCGTCTTTTAATAATCTGTAGAATTTAAACTTATTAAAAGGTATAGTAATGGTTTTCTTATTATAATTTGAAGAGGGGTAAGTAATTGTGTTTTCTTTTCTATTAAATACTACTTCTTTTTTACCTCCAACTACATAAAGAAACAAATAATATAAACCTATAAGTATTGGTACAATAAAAACAAAATTAACTACTGACAATGCAACAAATAATTCATCAAGTCTTCGACCATCAAAAACTCCTATAACAAAAATTAAAACTAAGAAAAAACAACCAAGTCCGAAGAATACCTTGAACCAAAAAAGTGATGTTGTGATATTTTTTGTCAATTTATTATTGTCTGCTACAAAATATTCCTTGTTCTTTAGCTTTTCAAATGTGATATGAACCTTCTCGTTAGGTCTTGTTATAATTTTTTTCACTAAAGGAGATCTACTAAAAATACTATTCTTATATTTAAACTTCTTAAGCTTATCAAATAAATCAATATAGTACTTGTAATTATAGTCCATTAGGTATTTTTTGGACTCTTTTTTGGTTTTAATTAAAATCCCTTTTGTTATAAAATCGTGTCCATCTTCGCTTGTTCCGTAATTAATATACACTTTAATATCTATAATTTGGGTTTTTTTATATTCTTTATGAATCCAGAAAAAAATCAAATTCTTTACTATTAATTTTTCATTATTTATCTCTAAGTAATATAAAAGATGTCCCCCAAGCGTTATTGGTAAGATAGAAGAAGGGATTGACCAATATAGATTTTTTAGCTGGAAGAAAAGTAGTGTTATTAAAGGTAGGCTTAGTCCTATTAAAAACAAGAACATTCCTGTGGTCAAAAAGATGCGCTTTTTTAAACTTTTAGAATCTCTCATAATCTACTTTTTGATTTTTTGTTCTTCAAATTACTGCCAGCAGATAGAGTGGTAAGCGCTGTATGGCGCAAACAAAAGCGGTTATTTGTGAGAAACCTCTCTTTACGCCCCTGAAGCTATTAAATAAAAGCGTGCCTGTCAAGGGCTAGTGTGTTGTATAGCATTTACCAGTATGTGAGGCGTATTTTGGCTCGACGTCTTATGTATGAGTAGTTACGAGAGAGTGTGCAGGCACTTTTTACTTTTTTAATAGTTCAATCCGATATTTTATCATTCTGATAATAAGGTTTTTTGGCAAGGGTTTGTCCAACGGAAACTGAACCGAACCTTTCGCTCGTTTATATTCGCTCAATTCCGAGTCGAATTTTTCCATAGTGGTTGGGTGCGGATAAAGTCCAACGTGTTTTTTATATCCTGCAATCATAATCTGTTGCTCCCTTTTTCCATTTTCGACCAAAGCATAAGCAGGAATATTATAGTTCAGTAATTCCGTTGCCTGCGGTGCCACTTTGAGAATACATTCTTTTAATTCCAAAAGTGCTTTTCTTACGTTTTCGGGTTGGGCTTCAAAATATTCGTTCACGTTTTTAAATACCACTTTTCCACTCATTATTTATGTCAGTTTAGTTACGGATTTCAGTTTTTACATGTTGTATATAATGTCTTGCTTTGCTAAAGATAATTCATACAAGTGAATTTTCAATTGAGGAGATTTATTATCAATGAATGATACATCTTGTCGGAGTACGCTTACTTTCTCACATTTTTCCGAAATCGGATATCTGCCGTGAATAAGTCTGCAAAAATAACTTTTCCGTCTACAGATTTGATGGTCAACCCTTTTTGGTAGCCTCCATCTTCTAATTCTTTTAGTATCCAGTCGGTTTTAAATTCCTTTTCACTGACGCCGATTTCAATTTCATATCTTATTAACTCATCATTTACATTTGGTTTGCGTTCCACGAAGTCCAAATTCAGTATTTTAAAGTTAATTTCATTAGCGTAGAAATATCTGCCCATTAGATAAGAAATATGACCATCTAACGTTTTATCCAAATTACTTGCTCCGTGATAACTTGATATGACTAATAAAGGGGAATTCAATAATCAGTTTCATATTTTAATGTGCTAAAACAGATGAGAGAGGGTGCTTATCCAACCTGAGACGTATTTCGGTTCAACGTACTTGAGGTATATTTCCCGAAACGGTTTTATTATAGTGAGTTGTTATATTTTAAACTCTCCCATTAATTCAATCTTGGTTTCAGGTTTACTACCGTCATAATGGTTTACATCACAAGTGCTGGCTATTACTTTTACCAAAAAAACATCCTCTTGATATTTCACAAATTCAATAGTGTTTTCTGAAATTGGCTGATGTTCATAATAATAGAATGTAGAACAGTCTGAATAACGCTCATTATTATAGCCATCTTTTACATAATAGGATTTCCCTTCTAGTTCTTTGAGATCAGCAACTTTTAAGTCAAAAATCCAAAAATCTCCACTCAATCCTCCTCTTACCTGCGTATCTTCAAGGGGTACACTTACACAATGTAGAGAGTCTCTCAAAATTGAGAGGCTTTTTTTAGTACATCTCCATCTACGAGCCTGATTGAAAGCTTGTTCATCAGATTTCAATTGATAGCTATCTTATCTCTTCTGGGTGATTATAGGCTCACTTAGATGATAGTTTAATAATGATAAACTACACTCCATATAAGTTCCTTGATGGCAAGTCACGAACAGTGAGAAGTAGGTAGGTTCTTTTTCAAACTTTATTGGTTCTTACCTAATTTCTTTTTGCCTTCTCACCTACTAAAAACCGATTACCATTTTAGCTATTATTACAGCCAATTTTTTATTTTACGATTGTTCAATGTGTCGTTAATCTTCCCTTTTGCAAATTCATATAGCTTTTCTTGCGTGGTGATATTGTTGACCTGCTTGTTTCCTTTAATGCCCTTTCCTTTTGGGTTAATAAGTGTAAAGTTATTAGCCTCGCTATTTTCATTTTTTAAAATATTGAAGGGAATATGAGCATAGTCTTCAGGACTACGTCTTTTGCCAATGAGCAGGCGGCCTATCAAAGGATAGAATATTTTGAGGAGTTTAGGAAGTTCTCCTTTTTTATGTATATCTGTTGAAACAGAACCAGGGTTTAAGATATTTATCTTGGTGCCCTGGCCTGATAGTTTACGCTGCATCAACAATCCATAAAAGTCATTAGCTATTTGACCATTTTTGTGTGCGTCAAAACTATTTGCTGTTGGAGGAAGAGGAAAATTATCTAAAAATTTTTCAGAAGGCCCAAATCCAGCCGCCGCCACGTGAATAATTCGTTCAGGTTGGTATGTATTTGCTTCTCCAACCATTAATTGATTGAAAAGAACTCTGGAGTAAAAATTTATAGCAATAGATATTTCTATTCCTTCAACGGTTTCCATACGTTTAATTCTTAGTATGTCTGCTGTATGAATGATATGATGCACTTCACTATAGAGAGATTTAATTTTATCGACAAGTGGCGGAAGGTTATTGAGAACAGAGAGGTCGGCAGTTAAATAATGAGCGTTTTTACCACTTTCAGCTACAAAACGCTTTCCTTTCTCTTCACTTCTCCCGATGATAAGCACTTGATTTTTGGGTACCAACAAATTGGCTAATGCTCGTCCAATCCCGTCAGTACCGCCAACGATTACAATTGTTTTACTTTCCATCTTTTACATTTAAAAATATAACACTGTTATTTAAAGGATAAAAAAATTATTTAAGACCAGAGATAAAGTTTTTGGCAATTTGCTTTATGGTAGAATTTATAAAGTCATTCGACTGTTCTGGTAGTTCGTTTGAAATTTTAATAAATCCCTCAAGCAAAGCAAACAAATGAATAAAAGTTGTTTGCGGGTCAGTTGTACCAATATCCGTAATCACTTTGAATATTACTTGACAGGCTTTCTGCTTATTTTCAATACTTTGTGTCTGGTATTTCTTAAACTTATGGTTAAACATAAGCTCGTAGTAAGTTGGGAATTCCAGTGCGAATTGAACGTGTGCCATAAAAACATTTTCCAATTGCGATGTTGGATCATCCGCTCTTCTAATAGAATCATAGTAGGCTTCTTTTAGCAATTGATACCCCTTTTTTTGTATTTCGAAAAAAAGATTTTCCTTACTTCCAAAGTCTGAGTAGATTTTCATCGTACTGAACCCCATACTATTGGCTATTTTTCTTACGGATACTTTCTCCCAGCCTCCCTGCTTGGCAAGTTCTAATGCGGATGCTAATACTTTTTCTTTTGAACTAACCATAGGCAAATATAACAGTGCTATTTATTTTGTTATTATTTTTTAGATAGTTTTTCTTATTCATAGCGTGGTTATGGCTTTCAAAAAGTGCTTTGTTCGGTCAAAATCATAAAGTCATTTAGATTTTATGATCTACTGCTTATCAATCTATATCTTTTCTTATCAAATTCGTAGGCTGACTTTTCATCATTAGAATATTCTTTCACTAATTCGATGAACCCTTCAGCGCATAATTTCCTTAAATCATCATCAGAAAGATCATTGAAAGAAAAGGATGGTGATTTTCCATTGATTTTCAAAAACCAAGGGTACCACAGGACACCCCATATTTCCCAATGATATTCAAACTCTGAACAGTTGGCCTCGTCACACTTTTGTTTGATTTCTTCTATGATTTGATGTAGTCTATCAGGCATGAGCAAAGGGATCTATTTTTTTATATTGAGGTCGTCTAAATTCCTCTCTTTTTGTAATTCATATGGCACTCAGCCCTGTGTATAGGCGTATTGTGCGTCGATGGTCTCACGTGTAAACAGTAGCAGAGGCTATTGCGGTTACTTTTTAGATGTGCCAATTGAATTTGGTCAATTGATTGGTTAATCTTTGTTCAACGATTTTCGTGGTGATTTCAGCATTCGTTTTTTCAAGAACAACCATCGAGCCTTGCTCTAATATACCGCTGCGGTTGAATTCTGCTTCTTTAATTTTAATAGATTTTGTGATACCATTGGTATGCATCTGTTCATGGTAAGGCTCTCCTGTATGTCCATAAAAATGATATTTGAAAATTATATTATCTAGAAGATTGCTGATTTCCTTCATCCCATACCCTCGCTGGCTACTATCATCTTTGTCGTGTGTAATGAGTAGATCAACTATGTCTTTATTTTCCTTTATCAACTTTTTTATTTTCTTTTTTTCGTATTCTTGAATAAATCGACTGTTGGTTCGTTCCTTTCTATCTCCAATTCTACCAACGCCCACAAAGCTTAACGTTTCATTACCTGCCTTTAACTCTTGCTTGTACCCAGTTTTACAAACAAATACACGATTATAAATATCAACTGGGAATATTGATTCGTTTGTTTCGCGCTCCAACTTGTCTAAATAGTCATGATCTTCGTGGTTACCTCTTACACAAATCATATTGATGTTGAGTTGATTTAAGAAAATCCTGATTTTAGGAATATCCTTTACGAAGTAATCATGAAATCCTAGCTCATCTCTATCGTTTTTCGCGTGTTTAATGGTTGCCTTGTCTAAATTATCAATAGCTGGATAGCAGCCCATATCTCCACATTGTAGTATGAAATCGATTTTTTCATTGGTTTCTTTTTGGTAAAGATTAACCAATCTAAAAGGAAGTAATATTTTTCCGTGTATATCTGCAAAGATGGCTACTTTCATTGTTGTACTTTTCTTTTATGGTTCACAACAGGTGGGGTTGGGAAGCGTTTTTAATACTTTTTATACCTTATTGGTAGTGGCATCCTTATCGATCCCATAGCTTTTCAACAATTTCCTCTACAGAATATTCGAAGTAATCTCCCGCTTTATTTTTATTCCTTATGAAAAACTTAAAGTCGTACTTATCAAAGTTTACTTTAAGGAGTTCTCTATAATAATCAGCTTTATTAGCCCAAGCTACCATTAAAAACTCATTATTTTTGTAGGCGGTTGGTGCTTCAAAAGTCTTAATGCGTGTCAAAACTTCTTTTAGTTCACTCTTTTTGAAATCTGGAACCTTAGTAGGATTAGGAAGCGATATTCTAAATGCTAGATTTTCGACGCCATCTTCTTCCCAATATTCCCATAAATTAAATTGAGACATATCCTTCCCTGTCAAGTTTTTTAATTCCTCTTCTACTTCCTTATGTTTTGAAGTAGCCTCATCGGGATGAGTGTCCCAAAAATCTATAAAGCCAAGTATTTTCTTTTTTACTACGGGATATAATTCAGAAGCAACTTGTAGGTTAGGCGCTAGTGCTTTCCTTAGTTCCATTTAGTTACGAGATTAATTTAGTGTTTTTCGGTTTAGAACTGATTTAGCAATTTCGGGTGGATTTAGATGTAGTTGAATCCGCCGTGGTTATGACTGTATAATGCTATGCTGCACATAGGCTTTTTTATCCTATTTTTAGATGATTTCTTTAGTTTTTATGTATTTAAAGTCATCTCCACCTAAATACCTTATAGCGCCCAAATAGACCGAACAGGCCAAAGTTAAATTAATTTGTGTTGCTATTTCTTCTAGAAGTCTATCAGAAGGCTCCTCATGTGTATACATAAGTGCTAGTGAAATGGGTTCTTTTAAATTTGCTGCTTTTTGCTCAACACTTCCTTCTTCAAAACCCCAATAAGCCTTTTTTCTAGAAATGTTGAACTTAAAGGACGAGTCAATAGAGGGCGCTTCGACCCATTCAAAAACGTTCTCATAATCGTAACGAAACGCACCGATGAGTTTTTTATTATACAATTCGGTGGCAATATCATAGAGCGTTTTCTCTGAGTAAAACCAAAGTTGATAATTTTTTGTATTTGTTTTCATTGAAGGTATCGGATATAACAAATGGTCACGTATAAAGATCGGCTATGGGACTAAAGTTGATATTTTTAATTGAGAAATAATTTAGCGGTTCTGAGTGCACTTAGACGTAGTCGAATCTGCCGTGATTACGGTTGTAGCCAGTTCAATCACTATTCGACCAAGTCAATATCCCGTTTAATGGGTATTGCTCAAACCCCTTTATCAAATTAATACCATTGGTTTTGTTGATTTTTATTTTAATCCAAGCTTCGTGAGATTCACTTAGCTTTTCCAAGTCTATTTCTCTCAAATCATCCAACCCTGATTTTGATAAAATTGAAGTGAGTATTGCTACATCATCAAGGTCAATACCATGGATAGCACCACTCCCTCCATATTTTTGCCCTTCAAAATAACGTATTAATTCTATCTCTGGGCTCAAAAACGTTCGGGTTTCCTCCGAGTAGTCATTAGCCAGTGGAAAATATACCCCTTCAATTTTTGGGTGTAAGCAGGCGGTTCCTCCTGTTTGATTTGAAATCATAATACCGGTTGGAAATTCTATGATGATTCCCAGTCCTACAGAATCCCATATATCAATTTGTGGTTTATCCATTTTGTCGATTGGCTACAATAGGCGCGACTATGAGTAGTTGCATGGTTAACTTTATAAATACGCACTCCACTGAAAATCCTCAAATGTTTTCAGCAGTAGGCGAGAACGAGTAATTACTTAGAACTATTGTTAGGCACAGTCATATTTTTATTTCAACGCGTAGTAACAACTTTGACTGTAAAGTTTGCTAAGGTTAGCCTTATCAATCCATTCATATTTTAATTTCATAAACTCCTCAAATTTAGCAAAATCAATAAAACTGATGCTCTCTCCATTTTTTATCGCATTTTTACGAATAAAATCGTGAGCGATCTTGTTTATTTTCCGACACAGTTGGTCACAACTTCTTAATTCAGATTTTGTCAATTTTGAATATTTTGCTCCTAACCTGTCATCAATATCAGTCAACCAATTTTCTCCAAATTCCATTGATAAATTGAGTCCGTCGTTTAATATTTCATCGTTCATATCTGAATAAATTTACCAACCTAGTCTAGGCTTTTCATTTGGTTCAGGTTCAATAATGTTTATACTTTACCGCTTCAACCGCTATTATTTATACACTGAACTTGTCTAATATTTTAGTTTTAGTGCGAAAATGAGGATATTTTGAATTCAACGAGGCACTTTTTGAGGCGAATAGCAGCGCTATTTAACGAAGAAAGTAACGAAGTAGGGTTCAAAATAGACCATTTGTAGCAAAAAGAAATAATGTTAGACAAGTTCACTGTGTTGGCAGGCGTATTTTATCCATACATAGTTGAATCTTCAAAGTTTTCCCCGTCAAACGATTGAGCAATCAGAGAATGATTACCAAACATTCCGTTTTCGTTAAAGAAGATATCGACACAGTCTTTTGACAAGAAATTGATTCCGCTTATTTCCAAGTTACTTCTAAATTCTACCTCATTTAGTATTGGATATCCATTTTCACTATCAGACCAGTTTTCATTATAATTGTCCAAGAAGTCATTTACAATGACATCCTCAGCTTTTTTGAAATAAATCTCAAAGTTTCCGATTATCTTATTAGCTAGTGCCAAAGTTTCTTCTATGGAAACATCGTCAGGGTCAAGTCTCAAATCAATTTTTCTATCATTCCAGATAAATTCAACAATAAATGAACCCTCAATATTAGGATCTATTTTTAGTATTTCCTTTGTTATTTTCATTTCAGTTTATATAACAGTCAATGGATGGGGTGGTAGACACTTGATAGCACATTATCTAACCAAAGTAGCTGCTATCTCTATGCCTGCAAGTAAATAATAAAAGAATGAATGTCAAAAGGTAGCCTCTTAATGGTACTTATTTTTCCATTATTTTTAAAAGCGAGTCAATATTACCGCCTTGCTCTTTAGTACGTTTTAAGTCCTTTTTATAGGGAAACGTAGAAAGGTCGAATTTGAAATTGGGTAGGTTTACATTAAACTTCTTTTTGAGATAGGCGTTTAAATCATCATCAGATTTATTTCCTTCTAAATAACTTTTCAAAAAGAAATACAGGCTCTTTTTTTCTTTTTCTACAAGCAGATTAATAGCAATCACAAACGCTCCATAACTTAATTCATTGCTTTTTGAAATGATTGAAATAGCCTTTGAGTAGAAATCAAGATCAAGTTTTTTGTAGTAGTGAGGAAGAAAAAAAAGACAGAAATATTCAATATTACTATTTTCAAATACGCCGCTTGTTGTTTCTCCACAGTCTCCATTATGCCAACAAGCCCAATGGATGAAATCTTCTGTTGTTATACTTTCAGATTGATACGCCTCAATCGAATGGATGAGCCCTCGTATAGTAGGTGCGGTGTCTTTAGCATATTCTTTATATGCCATCCATTTAAAAAAATATGCTTCATCATACGTTCTTAGAGATTCCTCAAAATCATTGATAAAGTCAGACCACTGCGAAATCTTAGTAATTTCAAGAACAGGCTGTAATGCTTTAATTATCTCAGGCTTAGTTTTTATTCCTTGCCACCAGCTTATCAGTAAATTATGGAAGAAATTATAATCCTTTTTCATATGATTAACACTAATTACTGGCAATGCACTTGTGTATGAGCGGTAGCAGGTGTCTGCTTACCACCTTTTTGGTTTTGCACCGACCTTTAAGTTATGGTTATGCTTTCGCTTTTGCACTTCAACTGCGATTACTTATACGTCGTGTTGTAGAACGTTTTTGTATGCTTCTTTTTAATTAATTTTTCCTGTTTTGGCATCGATAAGTCCCTTTTGCATTTCTTCTTCAAATTGTGAGTTCGGATATTGAGTGAGTCCTGCCTTAAAATACTTGATGGCATTTTGGTAATCTTTATGCTTTAAATAAAACTGTCCAAAACGATTTTGCCAGTAGGCCGAAGCATATCTTTTTGTTGTCAAAACCTCCTCAAACTCGGTCATGAAAAGCGTAAAGTACTCAAAATTGTTTCTTTTCCAAGCTAACCAAATGAGGGCATCTTTTGTGCTGTTATCTATTTGTTTATCCATACCAAATCGTTCTGCGCGTGCTTCAAAATAGGAAGTCAGGTAGTCCAGGCCACCTAAGTCGATATACTGTTGTATGCTTTCAAAAACGGGTGAATTGTAATTGTGATAATAGAACTTTAGTCCCTTGTAGATGGCCAAATGAGCTAAGGATTCATGTACTTCATCATTAAACAAACGATAGCCCCAAATAAGATTATTTGGGGCGTTCTTCTTCAATATTTTTTGGAATGCCTCTGTAGAGTTTATGTAATAAATATCCTTTCTGGAGTTAGCTATAAACAAGTACACCTCTTTTTCTGAAGTAAAGCTTTCCACTAGGTCTTCTGAAGCATAACCTCCATCAGATATGATGGCTCCACCAAAGGTTTCACTATGTTGTAGAATCAATTCGCTTACAAAGTAGGCAGCGGCTTCCCAGCCAAAAATTATTCGTTCTTCGCTTGTTCGGTAGTTGGCGTCTACATAGTGAACGACTTCTTTGACTAAAAAATCGGTGAACTTTTCATTTTCCTCACTAAGTAAATTTCGCCTTAACGAATCGCCAGTATTGATCCCTACTACAATCATTGCTGGAATAGCACGAGGCGTTTGCATAGCTGTCTGAATCGCCACACCACTTGGGAAGTACCATTGTCCATCTAAAATATAGAGTACAGGATATTCCTCTGTAGAATTTGAATAACTAGCTGGTATATAAATTTGAATCGTTCTCTCTTGCTTTAATATTGAAGACTTAATTGTATGACTAGCGCCAATACTAATGAGAGAACTATCCTGCTGGGCTACACATAGTTCCGTATTTATAAAACAAAACAGGGTGAAAATGAGCAATCTTTGCATAGCGTGGATTTCTTCGTTATAGTTCTTAACTATTCTACAACGGCTTAATATAGGATATTCGTTTACTCAAACAATGAAGCGCCGCTACGCTTGCT
This sequence comes from uncultured Cytophagales bacterium, assembly GCA_937911505.1. Classification (GTDB taxonomy): domain Bacteria; phylum Bacteroidota; class Bacteroidia; order Cytophagales; family Thermonemataceae; genus CALEMF01. The sequence continues at coordinate 31,963 of CALEMF010000105.1, read as the reverse complement.
TGAAAAAGCCTGTTTACTCTTACCATAAACGTCTATTTGCCTTGATGTATTGTAAGTTGAGAGGAGAGATGTGGATAAAAGAAAGCACTGCTAGAAACACCTTACAAATAAAAAAACTCCCCAGTATATCACACTGGGGAGGTAAGATAATTTAGACGCTCTATTTCGAATCAATACCACTTAAGCCTACAATACAAGCTTGTGTTATGTCCTTATGAACGGTAAGCACTGTACCTCTAAAGACTTTCAAAACCTTTAGAGGTATTGGGTACTAATTGAAGAAGTACTTTACATCTACGCCTCCATAGAAATTTCTGCCCCAGTTTAAGTTGAGGTAAGGTACTTGCCCCGCCAAAGGCCCTTCGGGAATTGGGTTAGGATTAAGCGATGGGGCATCACTGTAAACTTCATCCAAGAGGTTATTCCCTCCACCATAAACGTTCATTTCAAAACGGTTACTCAGCTTTCCTCTCCATCCTACTTTGGCTCCTAAGAAAGTGAAAGCGGGGTTTGAGAGGGTATTACTGTTATTAATAGGTGTTGTATCTACCCACTCTACATTAGCAAAAGCGTAAAAGCCAGGACGTGTAATGAGCTCAAGGTTGGAGAAAATACGGTGAGGGGCATTACCAGGTACATTATTATCCTCCAAATCAGTAGTGACGATCTCACCACCTCTTTCAACCGACTCCACAAAATCTGTAAATACAGTTTCTTGATAGGTATAACCAAACGAAGGACTAATGGAAGTAAAGAAGCCTTTACTACCTTTTACCAGATTACTTCGTAAATAGATTTCTGCCCCCGTATAAGAGGTCTGTCCTGCGTTTTCACGAACAGAAAAACCAATTTCAGGAGTACGGGTTAAGATTTCATCGGTAAGGTTAATCCTATAGAGACTTACGTCAAACGCAAGATAACCGTTCAGAATTTGCCCGCGTGAGCCAATTTCATAATTGAGGGCACTCTCTGGTTCTAAATCTAAGTTGACCGTTCCATCAGGACGATTGATATCGCCTACTGCAGGTGGTGTAAAACCCCGGCTGATATTTCCGTGGAAGGCTACATTTTCAAAGGGACGATAGTTAAACGCCAAGCGAGGGGCAAAGAAGGGGTCAAATTCACGCAATTGCTCCTCGGGCTCTACAAGGGTAAATTCGGTGTTGCTGTACTGGTAAAAGTTAGTACTTGCCCCAGCAGTAATGAGTAGTTGGTCGCTTGCCTCAAACTCTATCTGCCCGAATACAATACCATTATTGATTTTAGCAACTCTATCTCCTACCACCACACCATTGGGACGGGCATTGGCGATACCATAAAAATTAGTTTTGACTACCCCCACTTGGTATTCACCTCCCAAAGTGAAGAATGCCTTTTTGCCAAATAATGTGTTTTCGTGAATAAACCTAGTACGTCCGCCAGCATTTTGATTCCATTGGTAGATGTATAAAAACTGTATAGGGTGGTCAAGGTCAGAAGACATTGTAGTAATACTAGTAATATTGCGCCATTTATCACCTATTTCCCATTCATTAGAGATGCCCAAGCGGGTAAAAGTGATGTCTCGACCGGCATTGTTTTGCACTGAAAGTAGCAAAGCTTGGCTAGGATCCTCTGCAGCTTGCTCAGGTGTAAGTGTGCCAGGCGCACGGGAATCATAACGATTACGATTTAAAAAGAATGTAGTAGTCGTTTTGTCACTGGTGTTAAACGTACCTAAAAATGTGGCAAAGTCGCGTTGTTCCTGCGAATGATCTCTAAATCCATCGGTGCTTTGGGTACCAACGGTAGCCATGAGGTTCATCTTTTCGTTTCCTAGCCGATAGGTACTTCCGTAACGTAAAGTATTGAAACTACCGAGCATGGTAAAGGCCTCCAAACTGTTCTCATTATAAGCGGCATCTTGTGTGTTGATGTTGAGTACACCGCCTACTGAGGCGCCATAAATGCTACTACCTGGCCCTTTTATGACTTCCACACTACCAATGGTGTAGGGGTCGATGTCTTCCCAAGCATTGGTACCATCAGCGTTGGTAAGCATCAAATCATTCAAATAGATTTTGATTCTCCCCGTCTGTCCAGGCCCTCTTGAACCCATACCTCTGATGGATATGGTGGCTGGGCGTAAGATGTTAGCACCTCTTGCCTGCACACCGGGTATTTGATTGATCATTTGGGTAAGACTGCTTTTGTCGGCACGCTCGAAGTCACGTGCATCTGCTACTGCAATGGATCCAGTAGATTCTAACAGACTTCGGTCATTTTCAAAACCTACCACTGTGATTTCACTAAGAGTGATTTCGCTTTCTTCTAAGGTAATTGCTAAGAACTGGGAAGCGTCTGTGATACGGAGGGTTTGCGTTTTAAAGCCCAAATAAGACACAACTAGCTCGTTTGTGCCTGCTGGGACGGCTAAACTAAACTTCCCTTCAGTATCGGTGACAGTGCCCTCATTGGTGCTTTTTAAGATGATGCTCACTCCTGGGAGTGGGCTTTTGTTCTCCTTATCTGTTACCTGCCCCTGCAATGTATTTTGTGCTAGAGAGAGATGAGCGAAGAGACATAGTAAAGTGGTGATACAAATATACTTTTTAGTGGTGTTTGTGTCTTGTTTTTGGGCGTACACAACCAAGCCCTTGAGCAACAGATTTATTGCTGCAACTATATTTTTGAAATTCATTGCTGAATAGATTAAATGTCTAAAATAAAGAATGACTGGGCAGGCAGTGCACCTACCCTAAGCATACGGCTACAATAGCATGCGTACGCAAGTGCTTATTTGGCTAAGCGCCGAGTAAAAAATAGCCAATGAAATGGTATTTTGGTGGACGGAAAACATCAGTGATGAAAGAAGAAGTGTGCCGTTCTTCTAAACAGACAGGATTGAACTTACTGACATAATGGTTGGCAAATGATAAGAGATCAAAAAAACTTTGGGAGTAGTAATCAATTACTTCCAGTCGTTCCTTTTTATTCGTAGAGGCTTGCTTTTCCTCTTGTTCCTCTGCTTTCTTTAGTTGTTGGGATAAGTAGCATTTCCCATGACAAGTTACCGCGGGTTTTTCTTTGTTGATGCAAAATACTTCTGTAATGAAATCTTGGTTTACTGTAAAGTCAATCAGTAGCCCAATTTTGGTCAAATTGGGTAGCATTAGAGCTACGATGATCAGTATGGAAAATGACTTTCTCAAGTAAGACACTTATTTATTGCAACACTGTTGCAAAAATAGAACTTTTGTCTTTCTATCTATGTCATTTGCTTGATTTTTTTAAGGCTTATACATTGTTTGCCTTTTTTGGTAGTATACAGTGACTTTGACTACCGCAAGGAGAGGTTTTAAAATTACTATCTTATCTATATGCTGTAAACTTTGCTAAGTATCATCTTTAAACAGTCGTCTGTTCGAACTTTGGAAACTCGAATGAATATACAAAACCTGCAACACAAGCTCGTGATTAGGAATAGCAATAGCTTTCTACCACCCAAGAAACGGTTATGTAAAACGCTTAGCGTAGCTAAAATCGGTAGCCGATTCGTAAATGTACATTGAAGCCTAGTGTGGCTCTGCTCCTAAAGTTATCTCTCTCAAGAATGTAGGCAAAACCAGCACCACCACCTAGCTCATAGTTAAAGTGCTTTCCTATATTTCTTCTCATTCCCCAGGTAGGAACTATAGACACCTGAGAAATTGGATATATATCATCCACATTGGTAATAAAAAACCAATCAGGATAGTAGTTCGTTTTTATAGAGAAAAAATTACCGCTATTGCTGTCAATGCGCTTACCTTTCTTTTTCGCTTATCCAGGTTGTAATACCATCGAGGCTCTATCGCAATGCCTGGTTCTGGGTGAACATATGTCTGATCAGCCTCTATCCAAATCCCATCTAAGAAGCCAAGCTCAGTACTTAGTGTTATTATATTGGATAATTTGGCTTCCTAGTAAGCCCAAATCCCAAGGGACCTCCTTGTATACCATAGATAGCTCTTTCTACGCTTGTCTCTTGAGATTTATAGGGTTAACAGACAAAACGAAAAGGTGGGAATTACTTTCAGAGATTTCATATTTTGTAATGTTTTTGGATTCTACAAATACTAGATGTTTCATGGGTCGCTATACTAGGAGACTCTTTAACCTTTAAAAAGCCATCATTTGGACTTGATAATATCTGCAGATCTGATTGTTAGGAGCTATCCCCAACTCGTAAGTGTAAATCGAGGCTTAACAAAGAGATGTGTCGAGCATCGACTATAGCTTTAGTACTCTGAGTCCCTCTTCTATCGTGCTGATTACCTTAGAAAGGTTATTGTTTGGTATTTGAGGACCAATAGCAAATCTCTTTTTATTTTTCACATCTATGAAATTCTCTTTAGCCGCTACACGTGCCCTTCTTACTAGCTCTTCCCAAACAGGAACGCGCTCTTCTGCATATTTTTTAAAGACATCAGATTGAAGTTTGCTCAGAAAATCTTCTCTCGAGGCTGTACTTTTCAATAAACTAGCAAGTCGCTGCGTAAGTAGTTCAGCATCTTGTATGGCAAGACTAGCTCCCATACCAATAGTAGGCATTATGGCATGGCTAGCATCACCAATAAGTATTAGGTTTGCTTCGTCCAAATAGGGTTTTGTCAAAGCATTCGTATCAGCCATTTTCCAAAGGTATATTTTATAACTGTCCCAATCTTCTACATGGTCAAGTGCTTCTACATACATTTTATCGTGTGGAGTAGTATCTCCAACTAATTTTTGAGCAATCTTCTTTTTAATATTCGTATCAATGTCTTTCCAATGTGTAGAAGGAGCCAAATCTAAACTTTTCCAAATACTTTCCTTCACATTGTGGTCAAAGCCAATGCCATAAGCTAGCCTATTTTTACCAAGAGGAAACAAAGTCATTGTACTGATAGTACCCATAATCAATTCGCTTCGTCCGCCATTAGCTAAGGCTAAAAAATCTTCAGAAACATTATTTATATCTTTTGCTTCTATAAGCATGTAAATACAAGAAAATCCCCTATCAGTCTTTTCAGCACTATTTGGGAAAAATTGCTTTCTGGCAGTTGAAAATGAACCATCACAAACAATTAATAAGTCAAAATCATAGTGTATGCTACCTTTTTGGTCGTGTTCACAGTACACTTTGACGGATTTATCGTCTTGTATTTTGTATGCTACAACATTGCATTGACTAACAATCTCTGTACGTTTTAGAAGTGCTGCAAGATCCTGTAGGAACTCTTGCCTAACTACACATCTAGTGTAATCGGCATCACTTTTTATTGGGCGAAAGGTTTTATCTAAACGGCTATTGTAGAAGGTGATTTCGTGAGCACGAACGCCTCTATGAAGTGCCTTTTCTTTAAGACCAAGCCGTTCTAAAGAGCGGCAGGCTCGTTCCTGAATTCCGTATTCTACACCTGGATAATCGGCTATCGATTGATTCTTGTCTAATAAAGTAATGTGACAATTCTCAGAGGGGATGTATGTTTCTAGACCAAGCGCTGCTGTAATACCTGCTGGCCCACGACCAACTATGCCAATTCTTAATTTTTTCATGTATTAACTTTTCTTTTTTACGTTTATGGTAAAAGTAAAAAGAATTTAGCCTCACAGAATTGACATATGGTAACTAATGACTATCCGCAATTTTTCTACGAATACGACTCAAGGTATTAGGTGTAATGCCAAGATAGGTAGAAAGCTGTTTGAGTGGTACACGTTGAATGGCTTCAGAGTTCTGTAGTAAGTTTAAATATCGCTTTTCAGCATCCATCTCTTGGAAAGAAATGATCATTTTAGTGATTATAATAAATGCCTCTTCTATTACTAGTCTTCCAAAAGTCTCCCACTTCTGAATCTTTTTATAAAGTTCTTGCATTTTGGGTTGCTCAATACTGAAAATTTCACTTTCCTCTATTGTGACTATTTTTAGTTGGCTTGGTAAACCTGACTTCAAGGCTTCTAATTCAGTAATAAGATTATTTTCAAAAATTAACCCAGCAGTTATTTCTTTACTCGGAGTATCTGTAACGAATCGTACCCCACCTTTAGCGATATAGTAGTATTTAGTTACATATTGCCCTTTTTGAACAACAATTTGGTCTTTTTTATAAGCTTTATATTCAAAGGCTTGCAGGATTTCACGTAGTTCTTCCTTTGACAGGTTTATTTTAGATAGTATATAGGCTTTAAGTCTGTCCATGCTTCGTATCGTAATTGATATCTTCTTAACAGGGGATATCCATGTATCCGTTTTGGAAGGCAGAAGGTTTGCCAAACCTACGATATAAGCTTTAGGTTACTAACCCTTAAAACGCTCAAAATCGAGGTCTGTAAATGAAGTGAGTACTTTATCAGATTTATAGTCCTCAAGTAATGCTTCAACTGCTCTTTCCATCTGAATCGCTTCCTCCTGCTTACGCATTAGGTGCATCGAGCGCTCTATGACATAAATTCGCTGTTGTATCGGAAGTTTCGCTATTTCTTTTATAAGTTTTTTTGTATCCATAGTTTATATTGAATTATTAAAGATACGAAAATTACCTTGGTTTATTCGAGAGCAAGTAATGATTTTGGGCTCAGGTTTATAAAATAGTAATGATGGAAGTTTTTGTGACTTCTACCACCGCGTTAAACTGAATTTCTTCGAATATTTTTTCATGATTTTTTCAAATAGTTCAATCAATTCTTTTGTAGAAATATTCCCTGCCGTGAGATAAACTAACTTAAATGGTTCAAGCTTCTGTAAATAGCTATTGTAAAAGTCGACATCTTTTGAAATGACTATTCTCTTTTGCTCAATAGATATTCTATTAGTCTCAGCATCTTGTGTGTTGTTCTGATTAGGTAAGTCTAAAGTATGAATACAGTCATAGCCTTTAGCTGAAAGAAAACGCGCTAGTTTTCTTGGTAATTGTGCATCAATTAGAAGTTTCACGCGATCAACTTGCTAATGTTCTTTACTTCTGTCATTTTTGCAGCAAATAGAAGTGCAGCCAGAAGATCTTCCTTTTCAAGGTCTTCGTAGTCTTCCAGGATTTCTTCGTGAGACATACCAGAGGCCAATAATTCAAGTATATTTTGCACAGGATACCGTAACCCCCTAATGACAGGTTTTCCGTGGCATATAGTAGGGTCTATTACAATTCTTTTAATCAATTCAGTATTTTTCATGAGATTTTATAAGAAGCTAAAATACAAGATAACGAAATCGTAGCTGTTGAGCAATAGAAAGGTGAATGAGGGGGGAGGGGTGTCGCAGGGAGTTACTTTTTCATTTTCAGTCTTCTTTCAAAGACTTCCTTCATATGCTTCTTAAGATAGGGCTTTACATCTTCTAGGTCTGCTATTGTAGAAAAGGAAACTTTCTTATTGCCAAAATATCCGCATAGATGGGTAACTGCCTTCTCTTCTTCGTCAAGTGTTAGGGTTAAGGTGTGATCTACTCTTGCGTTACCATCCAATTCCAACGCAAATTCCATCAGTATTTGGGTACAGAACTGTGCTTGGTTGATTAAATCTGCGATCGGTGTTTCGTTAATCCAGTATCGGTATTGTAAGCCATGCGCCTCAAATGTAAAGAATTGACTGTTGGCCATACTCAAAAAAGGATGTCCTGTTTGTAGTGGTTGACCGAATAGGGTTTCCTCGTTTTTTTCAAACCAAAAACCTCGGGCAATCACTTCCACAAATTGGTCGTGAAATGAGAAAATATAATGGTTAAAGTGCGTTTTCATTTCTTCTACGTCTCCTCCAAATTCGTAGGCATCTCCATAATGCTTTTTCTCGTATTGGTATCTTTCAAGCAGCCAGCGGGAGTTTTCAACTTTAAAAATCCAAACGCCTCTTTCGTGAGTGCCCCAGTCATAATCAATAGGAAGCATCTCCCCACGACACACTTTTAGGGAATCAAAGTTTTCAAAGGTGATTCTACCGAAAAAGTCATCTTTTGTATTAAAATAAATGCCTGTGATGGGCTCTTTATGATAACCGCTTCCGTAGTGAACTTGCGGACTCAAAACATTATCTGCGATGAGTGGAATTTTGATTCTATGTAGTTTCTCGGGCTTCATGCTTATTGGTGCGTAATATGCGATATTTGTCTGTCAAGTAATGAAATACTTACTCCCGCTATGTAGATGCTGTAAGTCCTACAGGCACTATGAACCGTTTTAGAAAGCAGATGATTAGCAAAAGCTATATGACAAGTCCGTGATTGTAAGTTATGAGCAGTTAGGATTAGATATATTTCGATTCAACGCCCGTGGGGTAGGCTCACTGAAACTATTGAGAGACGAAACGGTAGCGTGTGTGCGTAGTAGCGGATTATTATTCACAAACTTTTCGTTTTTACACTGACCCTTGTTTGTGTTCATACTTTTATTTTACCACTTCAACTGCTATTACTTATACACATTGTTGTAGCCAGTTATTTTTTATTAATCTTCTCAATCATCTTTTCAGCATTCGTGTTTTTAGGATTCATTTCTAATGATTTTTTATAATTCAATAATGCTAAATCATATTGTTTATTCGTGTAATAAGCTTCACCTAAGCTATCGTACAAATTAGCATCCTTCGGAAATTCGGAAACAGCTAATTTAAATATGGTTATACTTTCGTTTATCTTTTTTGCCGATAACAAATCATAACCTAAGCTATTCAGCGCGTTCGGGTCATTAAAATTATAAAGCTCGTAATCGCTTTGTTTTAAAGTGTAGTATAGTTTAATGCCTTTATCTATATTTTCGTGGCAGGCTTTACGGATTTGTCTATAAATAGATTTTCTGGGTAAACTGAAAGATTTTCCTTTGATTATATTATACACGGATTGAATAATATTAAAGGATTGATTTTTATTATTAGACATTAATAAAATACTAAGGTCATTTTCTAATTCACTCATAAAAGCAGCTTCGAATTGATAAGATTGTCCGCCGTGAAGATGTAATGCTTTTTGCGCATCGTAAGACCCTAAAATAGAACCTTTTTCTTGGAAATATTGATTCACAGCAATTGTTTTAAATGAGGTTGTTGTAATTAATGTATTGTGACGTAAGGCTGTTATCCATTTGTTTAAATCATCAATGGTAACCCATAACCAACCTGTACTTGGGTAAAATTCTTCGGCATTTTCTTTATGCACATTAAAGCTTCGTGTTCTATTTGGATAATCAAAATCAGGGTCAAATACAACGTTTTGCATTTTTAAAGGTGAAATGATGTTTTCTGTAATAAAGTCTTGGTAGGATTTTTTTGTGACCTTTTCGATAATTCTTTTTTGAAGAAAAATACTGTTGTTGTTATAATGATAATCTGTACCCGGTTCAAATAGCAAACTAGGTAGTTGCTGTAAATCTTCTAAAATATCGTTATCATTTTTTACATTGTCATAATCAATTTGAGGGAAGCCGCCAACATAGTTTAGCAGGTGTTTGATGGTGACTTTTTTAGACCAATCTGGTAGTCTTAAATCAAATTTCGATAAGTTATCGTCTAAACTTATAGCACCTTTTTCTACCAACATCATAATAGAAACCGCCACAAACTCTTTAGCAATTGAACCAGGACTAAAAATAGATTTTTTTGTGAGTTGGGTTTGTCCCGAACCGTCTGTATAACCAAAAGATTTTTGATACACTAACGAATCGTTTCGGGTTACTAAAACATTGCCATTAAAGATACCTCGCTCGTAGCTAATTTGCATAAGCGAGTCAATAGTATCTGCTAGCTTTGAATGATGATGAATATTTTGACCTGTGGAGTCGCTGCATCCTATCACTAATAATAAAAAAGAGACAAGAATTAGCTTAGCAACTCGCTTATTTTGATGAAAACACTCCATAGTTTTTTTAACAAAGGAAAGGTATCTCAGCAATCGAAAATTGTACAGATTTAGCATTCGCTGTAATACCTGAATTCTTTCGGTAAAAAACCTACATATTTCTTAAAGTTACGGATGAAGTGACTTTGATCATAAAATCCAACTTTATATGTGATTTCAGTCAAGGAGAGTGAACTATTAGACAGCCATTTCAGGCTATTTAAAATTCTAATTCTCCTAACATACTCTGAATAGTTGCAGCCAAAGTAATATTTAAATTCCCTTGATACAGTCACTGGATGAATATTTAACTCACGAGATATGTCGTGTAACGATGTAGTTTGATGCCAATCTCGCTCTAGAATTTTCATCAATTTAGAAGCCCAATCTGGACTTCTTCGCGTTCGACTTACTTCATTTGAGGTGATTAATTCTAAGCACTTCAAATCAATAGCTTCTACAGTTAAATCATCATTACTTCTTAGTTCACTAAAAACATTCATAAATATTGGAAAATAAAGGTGTGGGTTCTTTTCCATATGTCGAATCTTTTTTTCTGAAACTGCCTGAAAATTTCTATCTCCCCTCAATTCTATATTAATATTTTTAATTCTTTTAGAAAGTTTTGTGGTCATATGGGGTTCATCTGCGCGATAAAAATGGAGACTTCCGGGTATTCTTTCGCACTCAGAAAGTCCTTCTCTTTTCTCTTTATCTCTACCTGAAAATATGAAACAAAAATGAGGATTTCTATGCGAGTGCATACCAATTTTAATATTCTGTTCTGCTTGGGTAGAAATGCTAATTACAAAATGCTCCGTTGTAACTTTCTTTAAAATAGACCCTGTATAAATTCCTTCTTCAAGATTTTTCATAGTATATATTGTTCTGTTGCCGCTATTAGAGAGTTTTTAAGAATTAAGTTCTGTATAACTAACATTTCACGAAATTTTCATCACTTATGCTTCAATTTGTCTTTCGTTCATTTTTTAGCTTCGCTGAGCTCCTGCGTCGGTTGACTGCGTCGAGCTCCTTCGTCGGTTAGCTTCGCTGAACTCCACTTCGTTCCGGTTCTTGATGAACCGAGCCTCTGGCGAGCTCGGCGTAGCCAAAAACGAACCAAAAACCGACCAACGGGAGCTCGGCGCAACCAAATCAAGAAACCGAGCTTGCGAGCTCAGCGCAGCTAAATCCAAAGCTTCCGCCCACAAGCCAGCCCACCTCCCCGCTGGATTTTCAGGCCTACGCGCTTATAATTACTTTAAAAAAACAGACAGTTAAGAAAAATTTAAACATGCTATGAGTTATACACTTTTTTAGCTGCTGTTTTTAATGCTGTAAATCTTTTTATCTGTTCCTGACTGATGCTGCTTTTACTAATCAGATAAACGAAAAAGTTTTCTGCCATTGTCTTGTCTTCGTCACATTTTACTAATTCAATGAGTTGACTTAATTCATCATCAGTAAAACTTGATTTTTTTTCAGAGATGTTCCAAAACGAGTAATGTCTCAAATGCGCTGTATGTTGATATCCATTTTCTGCTTCAATCGATTCAGGGTTCGTGGTGGCACGCAAGTATTGTTCATATTGAGCATTCAAATCGTCGACTGTTAAATAACCATACATCATCCACCGATTATCATATTTCAGTTCTTCAAGTTTTGCGTTGACTTCTTTTACCAAATAATAATCACTAGCGTCTTTTATTCTGAATGAAATACTTTTTTCATCAAAAACCTGAAAATCAAAAACTATCCAATCCTTTCCATCAACCTTCCATCCATAATCATCTAATTTTTTAGCAGCTTTGTCAAGAAGTTCACCAAAGACAAAAGAATCAACAAGTTCTTGAAAGGAAGTGATTTTTTGTTTTAGTTCTTTGTCAAATGCGCTTGCCGTAATTGTCCCTTGAATCAGATTTCCAGTGAATTGATCCACCCGTAATTCGGCAAATTGTTTCTTGTTTTTGTCTTGAAGAACTAATTTCATGTTAATAGCAGTTAACGGATAGAGTAGTAGGCACCGTAAGGCGTACTACCTAGTCAAAGTTTTTATCCGTAAAGAATTCCCCTATATCCCTGACGTTATAAAATAAAAGGAATGTATATCAATGTACCGTATGGTAGTTACCCTATATTGTGATTGTACATCGTTATTCATTGGTTAGTTGTTTTATTTTTTCCAGAGCGCTCTTATTATCGGGGTTCAATTTTACAGATTTTCGGTACATTTCTAACGCTTTTTCCTTTTCTCCATTTTTCAGGAGGGCTTCTCCATAACTATCGTAAGTATTAAAGCTTTCAGGGTAGAGTAGGGTGTTTAATTCAAATATTTTTAGTGCTTTTTCAGTGTTATCTTTTTTTAGCATATCATAACCCCAAAAGTTAATTTCACTCTCACTGTAGGCATTCTTTCTAGTTGAATTAGATGCTTCAATAGCATAGTCTGATGCTCTATCATAAATAGCAATAGAATTTTTACTATTCGTATATTTCGCATAATATTTAGAGATTACATTAATAACTAGTGAAGGGTTATCTCTCCATACATAATGTCCTGTATTTGCGGCACGCATTCCCTCTACATTTGGATTTGATTCAATAAAATTTTTATGACAATTATGCCATCTTTCAGCATCTTTCTTTGTACTTCCGAAATCAGCCCCCATTTCAATATCAAAAACGGGAATGTTTTGAGGGATTTTTGTTTTGGCAATAATGTTTTTTGATTCTACCAAGGTTGACAGCAAATAATACATGCCAATTCTTGAGTCCTTCCATTCTGAAATTTTATCTTCCATTTTTTTTACTAATTCTTCAGCATAACCATCTTCATGGTAATTATGAACGATGTCAATAGCTACGATGGCTTTTACTTTGTTTGGATGGCGAGAAGCGTACAAATAACTAAAATAACCACCGTAAGAATGAGACACCAGCATGATGTCTTCATCATAACCGAGCTGCTTTAGACCAGCCTCTAAATCTAATATTCCTGCTATGACGTTATGATTAGAGAGATTAGTGTCTAAAGTATCTACTGTGCTTTTTCCAAACCCTGCTCTATCATAAGTAATAAGTGTTGCCCCTGTTATTTCGTGGATTTCTTTTAATATGGGTTTCCATACACTCCCATCATTACCTGCGCCACTTTCGAATAAAATTGGTGTGCCTTCTCCTTTTATTAATGAAAAATGAATCTTATGATTCCTTACTTCTATTAAAGTATCGACTGGTTGGTGTTCTTGAGAAAAACCATAAGAGATAGAAAATATGGTTAGGAGAACTAATTGATAAGCAAAGGTTTTCATTTTTTTCATTTTGGTGTACAACGGTATCGTAAAAGAATAGTAGCCGATTTACAATCATTAATTTTTAGGTTTAACACAGCCCTTTTTTATATTTACTTACTTTGGTTTTAGCGATTATACTGCTATTGTTTTTATACATTGTTGTATGGCGTTAATTTTCTAATTCATTTGAAATAGATAGGATTTCTTTACAAATAATTGTCGCATTTTCTTTTTTTGTGTATATGGTATTGTGATCCCCCTCTATTGCTATATGTTTACTGTTTTTATATAAACCTGCAATTTCTTGTTGTAATTTCACCCATTCAGATTGACATTTTTCAATACCAACAGATCTACACCACCAGTTGTAGTTTCTTTTACTAGCTGTAAAGAACCTAATAGGTAAATTGTCTAATTGACTGGCTTCTTCAATTAAATCAATTTTTGTTTTCTTACAGTTTCTTTCCTGAAAAACGCCACGGATGTATTTTCCATTGGCAGTATAATCTAAAAAATGTTTGTTCAGTTTTTTGGGCAGTCCCTCTTCTGTTGCCATAGGGCCAAATACTCTATCGAATAGATTTAAAACACCCAAATCTGCAATTTTTTCCATAGTTTGTAACCTCCAAGAAACATTTGGCTTATCTGGTAAGCCTAACTGTGCTTTGAAGCGCTCATTTATATTAGGGTGAGTAGCATCTAGAAAAACAAGAGCTGCTACCTCATTTGGATAAAGTTTAGTAAATACACGTATAGCAATTCCTCCTCTAGAATGTCCAACCAAAATATAAGGTGGTGATTCTCCTGCTTTTTTCAATAAGGAATGCAACTCATGAGCCCTAATATTCATATCTCTTGAGCCATCCTTTAATTCGCTATACCCAATTCCAGCACGATCATAGCGAATTACACGTAAGCTATCTTTCAATCCCTCACTAAGCCAATAATAGTAATCAGTAGGTGTAGCATCTCCACCTTCAATTATAACAGTAGGTTTGCTGTTTTTTTCTCCCGCACTATTAATATGAAGTTTATAACCTTCTACATCAATAAGCTCACCAGAAGGTTGTGGACAATGAAAAATACGTATCATTAGCCCACTAATTAAAATAAGAAATAGAAATAAACCTAAGAGTATACCTATTCGCTTTAATATGCTTAATAAAAATCTCATTGTTTATTTTTCATGTGTATATGAATGACATACAACACCTTAATATACGACATTCGTTTATTTCTTCTTTATAAGGTTCGTTTATCCAAAAAATAAAACTCCGCTACCTTCATCAGAAAAGCCTATTCGCTCTCATTAAAACGCATATTTATGTTGGTATATTGCCTGACTTATTCTCGTTTTTCACAAGTTTTCGTTCTTTCGGATAGTATATCTGAAAGAGCAGGAATATCATTAATCCCATTTGCTATTTTTCTTTTTTTAATTGATGAGAACGGATGGGGTGTCGGGTGTTTGAATGCAGTGGGTACCTTGTTGTACACTATATTTATTTGATTTCTAGCAATTCGAACGAATCATTTATGTTCGCTTTAAAATCATTTTTTTTGTTTCTTAAAGTCAATTTAAATTCAAATGTTGGCTCAAGAGAATAGTCTTTAATAATATTCCCTTCCTTATTTTTAAATTCAAATGGTTGTTTGGTAAATCCTCCTAAAATATCAACATCATACCAGCCATTTTCAATTTCAATAAACGGTTTGTTCCATTTGGAAGGATTCTCCACTAATTCCTTGACTTTTTCATCACTAAAGTCATTTAAAATCCACCAAGTAAATAAAATTATTTTTCGGTTTTCAACTTTCAAAATATAACCACTTTTTTTAAAGGATAAGCTGTTTTCTTCCTTCTCAAACTCCGATTCATTTGCTGAAGTGTTGAATATAATTGTGTAGGGTTGATTCACTATTCTGGACATGGGAATCAACACCCCATTTTTTACGATCTCCTCTCCATTTTCTTTTGTTGTAAATTCTGTTGCTAAATCATTCGATAAGTTGTTTTTAATCTTATAATTCCATAATAACTCAATATCACCCAATAGGAAATAGTCAATTGTATCATTTAAGACTTCTGAAAACGTTTTTTTCATATTTGAATTACTATGGTGTACAATACCCTAATATACAACATTCGTTTATTTCTTCTTTGTAAGGCTCGTTTACACAAAAAATAAAACTCTGCTGCCTTCATCGGAAAAAGCCTACTCACTTTTATTAAAACGCATATTTATGTCTATATTACCTGTTTAAAGATTCAGACAAATAGAAGTGTTGCTAGAAGCTCTTTTGTGAACCTAATAATATGTTACTACTCAACTCTTTCTACCAATAAAACCAATAATTAGATTATACTTTTATGATTTTTTATATTGTACTTCTCTGTAAATTGCTACAGGACTTATGGCAAGTTTAGGATAAGTTGGTACAAATAAGAATTTTTCAAATTCCTCAAAAGATTGAAAAACATTTCTAAATGCTTTATCAAAAGTTTGAACTTTATTCAACTCATTATCACCATAAGCTAAAAACTCCTCACTAAGATCGACTCTGTCGTCAGTTGGTCTGGGACAAGATGTAATTATTCCAAAAATAGATAGTTTAATGTTTGGTCTTGTTCCATAGGTATAGATGATACTCTCAAAATTACTATCAATTAAGTACTTTTCTTTTAGATTTGATAGTATTTGAAAGTTACTGAAATTATCAAGTGGTAAAAGACGAAAATTTAACCTGTTTGGTGAGAAAGTATCAAAGAGTAATTTCATCCGTTCGATAAAGGTCTCATCAGCGATGCGGATATCTGTTACTTCTTGCAATTTCTTATCAAACTGTGCCTCGAGAGATTTTAGTTTAGCCAGCTCCTTAGCTCGTTGGTTCCTTTCTAATTTTTCTACGCCTTTCTTTGCATCCTTAATTTTCTTTTGTATTTCTTGAATTTCAGTGTTTTCAAGTAATTGCGAAGAGAAAACTAATCTTTGTATTTCATTAAAGTTTGAAAAGATATTCTTTAAACGCTCAAAGTCTTCGAATCGCGACCAACCATTGGCCTTTATAAAGCTAAATTCAGGAGTTAACTTCATAAAATCATCGAAAGTACCATCAAAGCTATCAAATGACTTATTTAAATCTGTTAGAAGTTCTTTGTTGTCAAGCTCACTTTCTATTTGGTTTAAAAGTTCATGATATACTTCTATCTTTTCAGTTCTTATTTTCTTGTCTTTTTCCTTGCCACCAGTATTTCCCTTGAAAAGCTTTAAATCAAAACCAACTCCTGAGTTTATTTCATTTTCGTCCTCAAAAGCTCGAAATACCTCGCTAATAAGTTCACCTTTTAATTGACTAATTAAGGAACGAGCTTTCTCAAGGTCAAAATAAATTAAGTCTTTTATTGAATGCATTTTGATTTACTTTAAATGAATACTAACAGATGAGACGGTAGGCGCTTTACGGCGTACTATCCAGTTAAAGTGGTTGTCCGTAAAAACCTATCTTTGCTCCTGAAATTATTAAATAAAAGCTTGCCTGTCAAGGGATAATGTACCGTATGGTACTTACTCTATGTTAGACGTATTTCGGTATGGGATAGGCTCACCGAAACTGTTGAGAGGAAACGCCTATCACCCCATTCGTTGAGGCATATTGCGCCTCAATGGTCTCGTATAACTACAATCATAGGTTAACGTGCATTAATTTTTGATATTACACAAGAATTAGCCATTTCTAGTGGATTTGGACGCAGTCGAATCCTCCGTAGTTATGTTTATACATTGTTGTAGCTTATATTCTATTCCTCAGCTTCATTATCTGAGATCAGTTCGTGATAGTTTAATAAATCATTAATCCTAGTTGCCTCAATTCCACCGCAATGATTATGTTCATAATCCACAGAATTGAATACAGAACCAAGCCTAATATATTCACTCGAAGTACAACCTCCGTAATCCTCTTTTCCAATTTTAGTTTTTAAGTAGTTTTTTAATGAGTCCATTTTGTTTTTTGTTAATAAATGACTCTTTCCAGTTCTTTTAGACTGCAATAAATATCCGTCATTTTTTAATTGAACCGTAAAATGTTCTTCGCTTCCACCAAAACATCCCCAATTCTGGATTTCAATATCAAAGTTTGACATAGCAAAAACTTTGTCCAAAGTTTCAGAATTATTTTCAATTCTTGGTTCACAAGAAGAAATCAGTCCGACTATTAATAATGCTAGAATCAGCTTTTTCATATGTGCTACAACACCTTAATATACTACATTCGTTTATCCAAGAAATGAAATTTTTATACGATTGGTGTTAAAACTTGTTTATTTCTACTAAGACATCTATTCCACACTATTGACAGATAGCCCTATAAGCTGAACTGTATACTATACTTATCTCTCCTATTGCCAAGTGACGGTGATCTTACAGATCTCTTGTTCGCAAATAAGCATAGAAAATATTTTAGGTATAGCCATTATTTTAATGCATTTATTCTTCTTTCAAGCCCTCTAGCTACTATTATTGAACTAATTTCCTTTATAAAAAAGTATCCTACAAGCATTGAAACTACTAAAGCAAACATTGTTACAAGGGCTGCTTTTAAGTTTCTGGTCTCAAATTGACTAAAATAGATAAGTCCAATAAGTACAACAGTTAAAAATAATAAACCTATTATAAAGATGATATTACAAAAAGCTTTATCAAACCTGCTAAGCTTTATTTCAACTCCTTGATTATCAAATTTAAGGTATTTCTTTGCTATTTTAATATGATTCCAAGTATAATTTCCACCAAGAGATTTTTTAAACTCAACTAATTTACCAATCGAATTTTCGTTAGTTCTGACTCCAGTTTGCATATGAAAACATCTTTCTTTTATATCTGGAAGAATGAAATTTTTGATAAAATCAGTTTCAGAGTTTTTTAAAGTTTTAATAATTGCATCTGCGTTTCTGATGTTTTTTAGATTTCTTTTAACACATGAACTAATCAATTCAACTATCGGCTGTCCAAATAGACCAGCAATTATAGCAACAATAATTGGTGTAAATTCACTCATCTGCATTTTGGTTATATTTAAAGGGTATGTAATTGTTACGTAGTATATGGCATGATTCAATAAAAAGAAGAATTACTAGAGGCTTATCTTAATATTCTGAAAATAACTAATAAAATTCTTTTAGGCAACCGATAAAACCCCAAAAAAACCTCCCCAGCCCAACACGCCGAGGAGGTCAAAATATTCATCCTATCTATTGGAGATCTATGCGATCTCTACTTTGTCTAAGTTCAAGAACTTGACCCGATCGAATTCATCTAGGGTGATGCCGATGACGCTGTCTTTTTGCACCTTGTTGGCGATGATCTCCTTAGAGAGTTCGTTGAGCACGCGGCGCTGAATCGCTCTCTTGAGCGGCCGCGCCCCAAACTGCGGATCAAAGCCTACTTCTGCGAGCATATCGAATACCTTTTCGTCAGGTTGGAGTTCTACACCACTGTCTTTGAGGGTTTTCTTCAGCTCGTTGAACTGGATTTCTACAATGCGGCGAATCTCTTTCTTGCCGAGTGGCTTAAACATCACAATCTCGTCAATACGGTTCAAGAACTCGGGGCGTACCGCTGTTTTCAGCAGGTTCATCACCTCCGATTTGGTATCTTCCATCACGTCAATCTCATTCTCTTCGTTAAGGGCAGCAAACTTCTCTTGGATCAGCGAAGCCCCCATGTTAGAGGTCATAATGATGATGGTATTCTTGAAATTGGCGGTGCGTCCTTTGTTGTCCGTCAAACGTCCGTCGTCGAGTACCTGTAGCAAGATGTTGAACACGTCAGGGTGCGCCTTTTCAATCTCATCTAGTAAGATCACGGAGTAAGGTTTACGGCGTACCGCTTCGGTCAATTGTCCGCCTTCGTCGTAGCCTACGTAGCCCGGAGGCGCGCCAATCAAGCGGCTTACGGCGTGGCGTTCTTGGTACTCCGACATGTCGATGCGTACCATATTGTTCTCGTCGTTGAAGAGGTAGGCCGCCAAGGTTTTGGCAAGCTCCGTTTTACCCACGCCCGTAGGCCCTAAGAAAATAAAGGAACCAATCGGGCGTTTCGGGTCTTGCAAGCCCGCTCGGCTTCTGCGTACGGCATCCGCAATCACCTGAATGGCGTGTTGTTGTCCCGCTACTCGTTTGCCTAGCTCATCTTCTAGTTGCAAGAGCTTTTCACGGTCACTTTGCAGCATCTTCGATACAGGAATGCCCGTCGCTTTCGCAATCACTTCGGCAATATCTTCAGAAGTCACATCCTCTTTCAGCATTGAGGAAGCGCCTTGCATTTCTTTGAGCTGGGTTTGTAGCTCCTCGAGTGTTTTTTCTGCCTCTGTAATCTTTCCGTAACGTAGTTCCGCTACCTTACCGTAGTCGCTGTCTCGCTCGGCTTGCTCTGCTTCGAGGCGAAACTGCTCGGCATCTTCCTTCACTTGTCGTATTTCATCTACGATTGACTTCTCATTTTGCCACTTGGCTTTTAGCCCATCACGCTTTTCTGATAATTCTGCAATTTCTTTGGAAAGTAAAGCTTCTTTGTCTTTGTCCTTTTCACGGCGTATGGCTTCTCGCTCTATTTCTAGCTGCATAATCTTTCGGTTCAGCTCGTCGAGTTCTTCTGGTAGTGAGTCGATTTCCATACGAAGTTTGGAAGCGGCCTCGTCCATCAGGTCAATCGCCTTGTCAGGCAAGTAGCGATCAGAGATGTAACGGGTAGAAAGCTCTACTGCCGCAATGATCGCATCGTCCATAATACGCACCCCGTGGTGAAGCTCATACTTTTCTTTCAGTCCTCGCAAGATAGAAATCGCATCTTGCATGTTAGGCTCGTCTACCATCACTGGCTGAAAGCGTCGCTCCAACGCCTTGTCTTTTTCTACGTACTTCTGATATTCCTTTAGTGTGGTAGCACCAATGGCGTGTAGTTCGCCCCGTGCCAAGGCAGGTTTTAATAAGTTAGCAGCATCCATCGCACTGTCACCGCCTGCGCCTGCGCCAATCAACGTGTGAATCTCGTCGATGAAGAGAATAATCTCTCCGTCGGAGTCGGTGACTTCTTTGATAACCGCCTTGAGGCGTTCTTCAAATTCCCCTTTGTATTTCGCCCCTGCTACCAGTAGTCCCATATCCAGCGAGACCAAAGTCTTTGATTTCAGGTTTTCAGGTACGTCACCTGCTACAATCCGCTGGGCCAAGCCTTCTACAATGGCGGTTTTACCTACCCCAGGCTCTCCTAAAAGGATAGGGTTATTTTTGGTACGACGGGAGAGAATTTGGAGGACACGGCGAATTTCTTCGTCTCGTCCGATGACAGGGTCGAGCTTTCCTTTTTTGGCTAAGCTGTTTAAGTTCTTCGAGTAGCGATCTAGTGACTTGTATTTCGCTTCCGCATTTTGATCGGTGACACGGCTGTCACCACGTAATTCTTTAATCGCTTTGACCAACTGCTTTTCTTGGAAGCCCAAATCTTTCATCATTTGAGCGGTACTGTCTTTCCCTTTTAGGATACCGAGCAGGATATGCTCAATAGCGACAAACTCATCCTTGAATTCCTTTAGCATTTTTTCGGCACGCTGCAAAGAAGCAGCAGCGGCATTAGAAAGGTAAGGGCTTTCACTGCTCGATTTAGGGTAGGTAGCCACAATCTCATCGAGCTTATTGATCAAGGTGGGTTTTTGTACGCCTAACTTACTAGTTAAAAAATTAATGGTGTTTTCGTCTGAATGCTCTACAATGGCTTTCAGCAAGTGACCCGTCTCTACGATGGGTTGTTGATTGCCCATAGCAATCTGCGAGGCTTTCTGTACAGCCTCCTGTGATTTGATGGTATATTGTTTGAAATTCATAGTATAGTCTTTCTTTATATAGTATTGGCTTATTTTAGCTTCCTCTTCTTTTAAACAAATAATTCTCCAAGCCCTGACAACGGTTATTTTGGCATTACTTCCTTACGTAGTGTACCTTACGTATGTCAATATGGCTATAATTTGTTAAAATTAGGTAATTTTATATGAAAAAATGACATATTTTTATATAAGGAAAGAAAGCTTTCCAGCAAGAAGCTGCTAAATTGGCTGCTCATGAGCAGGAATATCTCAAAAACTCTTTTAGCTTTGTAACTGAATACCAATCTTGATAAGTGCCATGAAAAAATTACTCGTAAGTCTTCTTGTGGTGCTCTTCTGGCAAGGCACACAAGCACAAACCACTGAAGCACTCTATGAAGAAGCAAAGCTAACGATGGTGTGTAAGGCGATTCAGTTTAATTGTCGTGAGCAAGGACAAAAACAGATAGCCGACCAACTGACCTGTGAAAGTTACGCCAGTATCAACACAACCCTTCCCGCCAACTTTAAAAGTTCTCGTCGTATACTCAATACCTTTAAAGGAAAAAAATACGCCAATACCGCAGACTTAGAGGGACGTCTTGACCAGTTGTCAGAAGAGGTAATTAATGAACTACGCCGCATTGGTAACGCCGTGAAAAACAGCCAAGCAGAAAAAGATAGTTGGCAAGCAAAAGTAGATGAGGTGGTAATGGATTTTACAAGAGTAAAAGATGAGGCGCTTCTAGCCGCCACTCCTGCTACCACGCAAGATGAAGAAGAGAACGAGACCGCGCCAGTAGCTACACAAGAAGAAGAGACTACCACGCCACTAACTCCTTATACAGACGAAGAGAAAGCAACAGAGTCGAATACAGGACTATGGATTACTACGATTTTAGCTACATTGATTGCGCTGGTAAGCCTAGGATATGCTTATATGGTAAAGAGCACGGTGCTTCATCGCATCAAACAAGCAGAGGGTATGTACCGAGAACGTTATATTCATTTAGATGAACGTATGGATCAATTGATTACGAAAGAAGAACTACTACGCTTTGAAGAGACCTTCGGTAAACAGCTCACAAAAACGCAGCAAATCCAAGAAAATACAGAAAAATCTAGTAAAGTACAGGAAACAGTAATGAAAGAGGCCTATGAGCAAGTGATCAATGAATCGCCTGTGTATTACGCTAAGTTCCATCCCAATGGACAGCATTTTGTGTACAGTGAGTTTACACAAGTGCCCAATAAGGAAAGCTTTTATAAAATAGAGATTGATCCTGCTAATCCTGATAAGGCCTCTTTTCAAATTGTAGAAGACCCGCACTTTCAGCAAATAGCGCTCAATTATGCTGATGTATTACTTGCTACTGCTTGTACCTTTACCAATGAAGTAGCAGAGGCCAATAAAATCGTAAACGTAGAAAAGGGAGCACTGCAAAAAGAAGGAGATGCCTGGAAGGTGATAACTCCCGCTAGCATTCGTTTTGAGCAAGTGTAGGAAGTAAACTTAAGTAATAAAACGCTAAAACATTTTAGCCTTCTGATAAGACATTTAAACAATTGATTAAAACATTTGAATAAGTTTAGTGATTAAATATTTCTCGCTCACTATAAAAGTACCTACTTTTACATTGTGCGAGAGAAAGGAAGCGTGAAATATGACAGCAGAAGAAAAAATTAAAGAAGCGGCGCGTACTGTTTTTCATAAGAAAGGTTTCGCAGCCACACGTACAAGAGACATTGCCGAAGAAGCAGGCATCAACTTAGCCCTCTTGAATTATTATTTTCGCAGTAAAAAGAAGTTGTTTGATATTATTATGTTTGAGAGTTTTCAAAGTTTTTTTTACACAATGAAAGAAGTTTTTAATGATGACAACATTTCTTTAGAAGTAAAAATAGAGACTTTTGTGGCAAGGTATATAGATTTTATTGTAGAGCAGCCTGATTTACCCATCTTTCTTATGAACGAGCTTCGTAACAACGCTGAGGAACTGTTTCGAAGAATGGATTTAAGAAATTTCTTTCAGGCATCTAGCTTTTTTAAGCAATACCAAGAGAGAATCAAAGCAGGCCATCCTTTACCATCACTCTTGCACTTTTTGGCCAATGTAATGGGACTCACGGTATTTCCATTTATTACCAAGCCTATGCTACAATATGTAGGCGATCTGGACGAGCCGGATTTTAGGGAGTTTGTGTTAGAGCGAAAAAAACTAATACCCACATGGATTAAGAAAATGTACTTATAAAGTAGAATATAAAATTTTTTTTTGAGTTGGTTTAATCAAATGTTTAAAACAAAAAAATAAAAGAAATGATTAATATAAAATTGACGCATTGGTGTTGGCTCTTATGGGCAGTATGCTATACACCAACCTTACTAGCACAGCAACCATCTTCCCTCAGTTTGGAGGACTGTTACACAATGGCTGAGGAGAACTATCCACTCGTAAAGCAACTAGACCTTATTAAAAAATCAACCCAATATTCTATTAGTAATGCTGCCAAGGGTAGCTTACCTCAGCTAACGATTGCTGGGCAAGCGACTTATCAATCTGACGTAACAGAAGTCCCATTTGCGCTGCCAGAAGCCGACATAGAGCCAATTAGCCAAGATCAATATAAAATTTATGGAGAAGTAGTACAGCCTATTACCAACCTACGTACTGTACAGCAGAATAAGCAACTCATTGAAGCCAATGCTGAAGTAGAAGAGCAACAAGTAGCCGTAGAGCTTTATAAAGTAAGAGAGCGTATTAATCAAATTTACTTTGGCGCCTTACTCTTAGATACGCAAATTGAGCAGACAGCCTTACTCCAAAAAGACATTGAGATTGGGATAGACAATACCAAAACGGCAATCGACAATGGCACTGCGCTGCCTACCAACTTATCTTTACTAGAAGCAGAAATGCTCGCTACAGAGCAAAAAATTATTGATCTCAACGCCACAAGACAGGGCTACTTAGATATGTTAGGTTTATTCATTAAGCAAAGCTTACCAGCCAATACACAGCTAGAGAAACCCGCGCCTGTAACGATGACAGGTGATATACAGCGAAAGG
Source organism: uncultured Cytophagales bacterium (assembly GCA_937911505.1). Classification (GTDB taxonomy): domain Bacteria; phylum Bacteroidota; class Bacteroidia; order Cytophagales; family Thermonemataceae; genus CALEMF01. Next base: position 7,913 of record CALEMF010000105.1, on the reverse strand, counting down.
AATTGCAACTGTACGAACTTCAAAAGAGGTCGCTTGACATTCAAGATAAGATGATTAACACGAAGAATATGCCCAACCTTAGCTTGTTTTTTCAGGGAGGCTACGGAAGACCTGCGCTTAACCTACTGAGCAATGAGTTTGAGGCTTACTACATTGGTGGCATACGACTACAATGGAACGTAGCGAACCTCTACACGAAAAGTAAGGAACAAAAAATTCTTTCGCTCAACCAAGAGATTATAGAGACACAAAGAGAGACCTTCTTGCTTAATACAAATATCACTTTACAACAACAAAGCAGTGAGATCGATAAATACCAACGCCTTATCCAATCGGATGAGGAAATCATAAAGCTACGAGAAGAAATTAAAGAGACTTCTCAAAAGCAATTGGCACTAGGTACAATCACTTCTAATGATTACCTCTCTTATGTAAATGCAGCCGATAAAGCAAGGCAGAACTTATTGCTCCACGAAACGCAGCTACTGATGGCACAGTACCAGTACCAAACTACCCGTGGAAATTAATGTATAATCAACCCTTAAATAGTAAAACCATGAAAAATTTACAAAGTATTACATTGCTCTTGGGTCTGGTGTTTTGTTTCAGTGCCTGCAAAGATAATGAACACACCTTCGACGCCTCAGGAGCTTTTGAAGCCGATGAAATCATCATTGCAGCAGAAGCCAATGGCATCATCAAAACCCTCAAGATAGAAGAAGGGCAAAAACTAAAAGCAGGTACTCAAGTAGGCTACATAGACAGTACTCAGCTACACTTAAGAAAGAAGCAAATGAGAGCACAAATAGCTGCTATTGATAGTCGTTTACCCAATATAGCTGCCCAGACAAGCTTCTATACAAGACAGCAAGAAGCCAACAAGATTAAACTAGAGAACTTATTACAAGAACAGAAACGCTTCAAACAACTAGTAGAAGGAGGAGCGGCTACTGAAAAACAGCTAGACGATATAGATGCACAAGTAGATGAGCTTACCAAACAACTAGAGGTGATACAGCAGCAGAGAACGGCGCAGGTTTCTGCCTTACAAACGCAAGCAGCAGGACTCAAAAATGATCCTTTGCCTTTATTGGCTCAGATAGAGCAGATTGAAGACCAAATAGAGAGCTGTGAAATTATCAATCCTATTGATGGTACAGTACTCGTTACCTATGCCGAACCCAATGAAATGACCTCAGAAGGGAAGGCCTTGTATAAAATAGCAGATTTATCAGAAATTATTCTTCGGGTATATATCTCAGGAACACAACTCCCACAAGTAAAAATTAACCAAAAAGTAAAGGTGTATACTGATAATGGAAAGGGTGACTTTAAAGAAACAACTGGGGTAGTAACTTGGATAAGCGACAAGGCAGAGTTTACACCCAAAGATATTCAAACAAAAGATGAACGTGCCAATCGGGTATACGCTATGAAGGTAAAAGTGAAAAACGATGGTACTTATAAAATAGGCATGTATGGCGAAATAAAGTTTTAAAGTACTTGTCCAAAACAAAAATGATAAAAATAGCAATCCATGGCAGATGTAACACTCGATCGTATCACAAAGACCTACAATAAAGGGCAAACCAAAGCCGTAGAGGATATTTCTTTTTCGGTAAATGAAGGAGAACTCTTCGGGCTCATTGGACCCGATGGGGCAGGGAAAACCACCTTGTTTAGGATACTGACCACCCTACTTTTACCCGATACAGGAACTGCACTAGTGAATGGCTGTGATGTGGTAAAAGACTACAAAAAAATTCGGAGTCAAGTAGGCTACATGCCGGGCAAGTTCTCCTTGTACCAAGACCTGACGGTGGAAGAAAATCTACAGTTTTTCGCTACTGTTTTTAACAGCTCTATTGAAGAAAATTACGACTTGATCAAAGAAATATACGTACAAATTGAGCCTTTTAAGAAAAGGCGAGCAGGAAATCTCTCTGGAGGTATGAAGCAAAAGCTGGCGCTTTGCTGTGCGCTGATTCATCGCCCAACCGTTCTCTTTTTAGATGAGCCTACCACTGGGGTAGATACCGTATCGCGGAAAGAATTTTGGGAGATGCTAAAGCGACTGAAAGTACAAGGCATTACCATCCTCGTTTCTACGCCCTACATGGATGAAGCTACCTTGTGTGAACGCATCGCACTTATTCAAGCAGGCGCTATTCTGTCGATTGATACACCACAGGGGATCATCGAGCAGTTCCCTGAGAAGCTGTACGCGATCAAAGCGGGTAATATGAGCCAATTACTACAAGATTTAAGAAGCTCTTCGCTGGTAGCTACTTGTTACGCTTTTGGCGAATACCATCACATTACCCTTACCGAAGAAGGGGAACAGACGACTGAAAATTTGCTTGCTTCGTTAAAGGAGCAACATGCAGAAGTACAGCTTTCCCCTACGAAGCCCACTATCGAAGATTGTTTTATCAAATTAATGCAAGCCTCATGACCGACGAAGTAGTTATCTCAACCCACCAACTGACCAAGCGCTTCGGCGACTTTGTAGCCGCTGACCAAATTACCTTTGATGTGTATAAAGGAGAGATATTTGGCTTCTTAGGCGCCAATGGTGCTGGCAAAACCACCGCTATGCGGATGCTATGTGGTCTTTCTACGCCTTCTTCTGGAGAGGCTACCATTGCTGGTTTTGATGTGTATAAAGAAACAGAGAAAATCAAGAAGAACATCGGCTATATGAGCCAGAAGTTCTCGCTATACGAAGACCTTACCGTACTAGAAAATATTCGTTTTTTTGGAGGAATTTACGGCTTATCAGACCGACAAATTAAAGAGAAAAGCGAGGCATTGATCAACCAGCTAGGACTCGCCTCGCACGGTCATAAACTAGTGGGCTCTTTACCCTTAGGCTGGAAGCAGAAGCTGGCTTTTTCAGTGGCGATCTTCCACGATCCTAAAATTGTATTCTTAGATGAGCCTACAGGAGGGGTAGACCCCGTCACCCGCAGGCAGTTTTGGGACTTGATTTATGCTGCATCCGACGAGGGGATTACCGTATTTGTAACCACCCACTATATGGATGAGGCCGAGTATTGTAATAGAATTTCTATGATGGTAGATGGCAAGATCAAAGCACTTGACGCGCCCATTACTTTAAAGCAGCAATTTAATACTACCTCTATGGATGATGTATTCTTTGAACTCGCTAGAGGCGCACAGCGCGGCGATTAATTTAACCAACTATAACCATGAAACAGTTTAGAGCATTTGTTAGGAAAGAATTTTACCATGTTTTTAGAGACCAAAAGACTTTACTCTTGTTATTTGGGTTACCAATTGTACAAATTATCTTATTTGGGTTTGCACTGACCAACGAGATCAAAGATTCAAAGATTGTTATTTGTGACTACGCAAAAGATGATGCTAGCCAACAGATTATCCGAAAAATCGAAGCAAGTAATAACTTTACGATTAAAAAGGCGCTGATGAGTCATCAGCAAATTGAACAAGCCTTTAAAGCAGGAGACGTCAAGCTAGCCATCATTTTTCCGAATGATTTCTACGACGACTTGACCCATCAGAACGAGGCACAAATACAGATCATTGCCGACGCTTCTGATCCCAATACAGCTACTACACTTACGAACTATGCTACGAATATCATTAAAGATTATCAAGCCAGCTTGATAAACAGCCAGCCGACTTTACAAATTCGTACAGAAACCAGAATGCTCTACAACCCCGAATTAAAAGGTACCACCAATTATGTACCTGGGGTAATGGCACTTGTGCTATTATTAGTATGTGTATTAATGACCTCTGTATCGATTGTAAAGGAGAAGGAAAAGGGGACGATGGAGGTGCTTCTGGTATCTCCATTCAACCCTTTATTGGTAATCATTTCAAAGGCGTTGCCTTATTTACTGCTTTCGTTGATTAACCTAGGGATTATTCTGTTGCTAAGTGTCTACCTGCTTGACTTACCTGTAAAAGGGAGCCTACTGTTGCTGGTTGCCACCAGTACACTGTTTATTATTACCGCTTTGGCGTTAGGCTTACTGATTTCCAATGCTACGGCTACCCAGCAAGAAGCGATGATCTTCTCGCTCATGGGCATGTTACTCCCTACAATGATGTTTACAGGCTTTATGTTTCCGCTAGAGAATATGCCCATCGCTTTGCAGACCGTAGCGAACATAGTGCCTTCGAAGTGGTATTACATCATCGTGAAGTCAGTGATGATCAAAGGGTTGGGCTTTAGTGCTGTATGGAAAGAAGTCCTTATTTTATTAGGCATGACCGTAGTGCTCTTGGGGATCAGTATCAAAAAATTTAACATACGTTTAGCATGAGAACTTTAAAATTTTTATTAGAAAAGGAATATAAGCAGATTTTTCGGGATACGATCATCTTGCGTATGATATTGGCCATGCCGTTGATTCAGTTGTTGGTGATGCCCTTAGCAGCCGACTTTGAGATAAAGAATGTCAATATTGCCATTGTAGACCACGATCGCTCTCCCTATTCGCAAGAACTGGTTTCTAAAATCCGCTCTTCTGGCTACTTTGTACTCACTGATTTTGGGAGTTCTTACAGGAATTCTTTTGAGCAGCTAGAAAGCGACGAGGCAGACTTGATCTTGGAAATTCCACAGGACTTTGAAAGAAACTTGGTAAGAGAAAACCAGCAAAGTCTACTCATTGCTGTCAATGCCATTAACGGTACGAAGGCAACTGTGGGTGGAAGCTACTTAGGGAGCATTATTCAGGATTTTAACGGAGATATTAAAGCCGATTGGATAACGCCTCAAGGGCTCAACCAAACCCCTCTGATTGATATTAACAACCTCAATTGGTTTAATCCTTTCCTCAATTATCAGTTCTTTATGGTGCCGGGTATTTTGGTATTACTCGTTACGATGATCGGGGCCTATATGTGCGCCTTGAATATTGTAAAGGAGAAAGAAGTGGGCACTATTGAGCAAATCAACGTAACACCTATTAAAAAGCATCATTTCATTTTAGGAAAGCTGATTCCTTTTTGGACGATCGGTATATTTGTTTTTAGCCTTGGTTTCTTCTTGATTGCGCGTTTGGTATACGATCTTGTGCCAGCCGGTAGTATACTTACGTTGTACGCCTTTTTGAGCCTTTTCTTAGTAGCCATCTTGGGTGTAGGGCTGCTGGTATCTACCTATTCTACTTCACAGCAACAAGCGATGTCACTTTCCTTCTTTTTTATGATGATTTTCATATTAATGAGCGGCCTGTTTACACCCATAGAGAGTATGCCAGAATGGGCAAAGGTGTTTGCGTATGCCAATCCCGTTACCTACTTTATAGAGGTAATGCGTATGATTGTGATGAAAGGAAGTGGTTTTAAGGATATACAAAATCATTTCTTGATTATGACAGGCTTTGCCCTCCTGTTTAATACTTGGGCTATCATTAATTATAAGAAAACTAGTTAGTACTATTTTAAATCAACGTTTTAAATAAATAGCTTATGAAAAAGAGAGTAAAAGTAAGTGCGTTACTAATGGTAGGTATGCTAATAAGTGCTGCTACCTTCGCACAAAGTGCAGAGAAAATTGCTGGAAAGTGGTATGCAGAAGAAGTAGACAAGTCTGTCATTAAAATCTACAAGGCCAAAAATGGCCATTGGTACGGAAAGATTATCGAGTCAGCCGATGAGGAAAAGGTCGACCACTTACTGCTTGATAAAATTGTATACGACGAGGATAAAGAAGCCTTAACGAGTACACTGAAAGCAACCAACGGGATGAATGTAAAAGCGACACTCACCCTTGTAGACGCACAAACGCTCAAAATAGTAGGGCGTAAAATGCTCATGAGCAAAACTTTTATTTGGAAGAAACAAGCCCCTTAACAAGAAGTGCCCTCCTGTACGCCAGCTAGGAGGGCCTTATAAAGTATCCTGCTATGATTATAATACTTGAATTATTGCTTTGCTATCTATGTATATGCCTTAGCCATTCTTTACTCGCTCAAAAGCCTGCTACTACCTTGGAGCTATACGTAGATAATGACTTTTTTTCGATTGGTAACCGTACAGATCGCTACTATACCAATGGCCTACGAATGGCCATTAACTATACGAAAGAAAATGACCGCAATCGTTTCCCAGATAATTTGTTGATCAAGTATAAGGAGGATAAGGCGATTCGGTACAGTTGGGGGCTAAGCCAAGCGATGTTTACCCCTGAGAATATAGAGAAAGATCGCTTAGAAGAGGGAGATTGGCCTTATGCTGGAGGACTCTTTGTCTCTCATGAGGCTTACTCTCAACATCCAGAAAAGAACACGAAGATACGGAGTGGTTTTTTGCTAGGCGTATTAGGGCCGTGGAGCCTTGCGGAAGAGACACAAATTTGGTTTCACGAACTGACCAACGACCCTCGACCGAATGGCTGGGATTGGCAAATAGATAACTATCCTATTATCAACTATCACCTCTTTTATGAGACACGCCTTTTGAAGCGAAAATTTGTAGAAACGCGGGGCTTGGTAGGCGGTGCTGTAGGGAGCCTGATCAATCAATTCAATTTAGGCGTAAGGTCTCGTTTACCCCTTTTTAAGCGCAGCAAGTTTGATTTTTCCTTCTTTCAACGTACTAATGGAGGCTATACAGTATACAATGCTTATTTAGAAGGAGGCTTTTGGGATAGGCAACGATACGAACGAGGCATATCCAGAGGCTATCGCTTATCGTCCGAGGAAATCAACAGGTTTTACCTCGAAAGCCAAATAGGGGTAGCGCTGAAGTATAAAGATTGGTCTGTGGCATTTTCTCAGAAGTTTAGAACGAGCCAAGTAGAAGGCTCCAGCTCACACCAAGTAGGTAATATTACTGTACAAATTCCGATTGATTGAGTTTCTTACGACAGTTTTAATGATTATACATATGCAGTGAGATTTATTTTCTAATTTTTAGAATTCCTTTATATATCCTACTGCCTGGCGTTACGGATAGTCCTAGTTATCTGATGGCTTTTTTCCAATGATGTACAAATAGTCTCCAAAGTCGTTTTCATAGGATTGAATGACAGCGTTAATCTTTCCGCTCTCGATGTCTTTTCTGAGTTCCGATAAACCTTTTTCTACTTCTGTTTTATTGGCCAAGGATGAGAAAGAAGAGATGCCACGTCTTATCTGTTCGTCAAAGTACAATGCTGGATTTTGTTTTCCACAGTATAGAAATTGGTCTTCTAAATCGGGTTTTACAAAATACTTATCTGTTCCTAGAAACGTTATTCCGCTGTCCTCCATAGCGGCTTTTACTTTTTCCAAACTTGGCATTTGAACAATCGAAGCAGAGAGCATTTTCGGAAAGTAATGATTCAGCCAATAACCTTTCATCTGTTTAGGCGTTGAGGTGAAAATCACAATTCTACCGTTCGGTTTCAAGACTTTACGCATCTCTGAAAATCCTATTGTCAAATCAGTCCAGTGGTGGATCGTCAAAGAGCCGATTATTCCGTCCACGTGGTTTTCAGGAAGGCCTATATTCTCTGCAGAACCGATTTTCCAATAAATCTTGTCATTTTTGATCCGTGCTTTTTCCAGCATGAGTGCTGATGGATCGACCCCAATGAAATCAAATCCATTTTTCTGAAGCGCATTTGTATAGTTGCCTGTTCCACAACCAATGTCCAGGTATTTGCCACTTTTGGTTGGCTGTAAATGATGAATTAATTGCTGGGTCAGGTACTTGTCTGCTTTTCGAGTTAGATTGTAATTGGCGCCAATTTTATCGTATTTTGCTTCCATTTGCGTGATTTTTTAACTTGTAATTTAGAGAATATTTAAGGATTAAATTCTGTATAATTAACATGTCGTGAAATTTTTATTGTTTATGCCTCGACTTACCTTTTGTTCATTTTTTGACTGCGTCGAGCTCGCAGGCTCGGTTAGCTTCGCTGAACTCCA
>CALEMF010000104.1 GCA_937911505.1 uncultured Cytophagales bacterium | reverse complement strand
AAAGAGCGCAATTTGGGTGGTGGTTACCAGTGGCTCATCATCGAGCAGTTCCAAGATGTATTTTGCCTGATAAATCTGTGGTGGATTTTCGTGAATGTTAGCAATAATGGCCGTTAGTACTTTCTTATTACCAAACTGCACAATGACCCGTGCGCCTATTTGTATACGATCGTTGAGCTCAAAAGGAATACGGTACGTAAATAACTTCGGAATAGGCAAGGGGAGGATCACATCTACAAAGTAGGTGATACGCTCGGCGGTATTTTTCTCTTTCTTATACAACATAGCTTCACTACAGGAATACAAAAATAGCCATTTTCAAATGATTTTACTTCACGTATTTGGTGTAAATATAGCTTCCCTACTCATCAACATTATTGCGGAGTAAAATTGCTTACTAAAGAACCAATTATTTTCTCACTCTATTATCCAAAAGATAGTGCGAGTAAACTACCAAAAGGCATCACCGGATTGATGTATGCACGGAAGTTAAATTTTATTTTAGGCATTACTTGATTGTCTCAGTATATCTCTCTTTTTTAGCAAAAAAACTTATCTCATGAAAAAATATTTTTGTTGCCTGTGTTTATTCGTTTTAAGTACGCTGTTGGCTACCCGAGCCTCGGCACAGCTTACCAAAGAAGAAGTGCAAACGTACTTGGAAAAAGAAGCGCTAGAGAAGATTTATGAGTTACGTATTATTAAATTAATGGAACATAGACCTTCTGGAGAACTTAGAATTGATTACTCAGAAAATAGCATGGTAATTCATTATGGTGATAATAATAGTTTGTTGATTCCTTACCAAAGGATTAAATATATTGATTATGATTTTGAAATTTATTCAGCAGGTTTGGTACTTATCATATCCTTGGGAGATTAACCAACTAACATCACTCTTCCATCACAACTTTGAGTAAATCCGAGGCAAACATGGCTTGTGGCGAGATCACTTTTTCTTCTAGAGGAATCAATTGACCATACCTTTCGGTGAGTTTTTGTTTTACAAGTGGTGCTGTCAAATCAAAGTCTCCTAAACGTTGTAATGTACCTATTTCTATGTCTAAGGTCTGCTTGTACATTTTCCAGACTAATTCTGAACAATACAATTGCTCGTCAGACCATCCAAAATAAATGTCATAGCTTTTCCCTGCGTACTGTCTCCCTGCTTCTTTGAGCTTGTGAATGGTGGAAGGAGTAAAGTATTTATCCGCCTCCTTGAGGCGTTTGATCACGTAGTGCTGCCCTTTTCCTCGTTGTATCCACTGCGACAAGGGCGTGAGCTGTACAGTTTGGATTGCTTCGTAAACAAAAAAGCGCCCTTGTTCCTCATAGATGATGCCCATATGGCTGTAAGGCGAACCAGTAGCGAGTTGGATCGCTTGACTTTGGTTAGAAAGGGAGGTTTGAAAAATAAGATCACCACTACGAGGTGATTTTGTCGTCTCACGAACTTGCTTTTTTACTTGCGCAGGAGCCTCAAAGCTAGCTGTGCTTGAATGCGCATTGTCTCTATTTTGGCAAGCCAACAAAGACAATAAAAGTCCGTAAAAAAGACAATGAATCTTCAATAGTCAAATTATTTGTTGAGATGTATACTATTCTTCAGTGGAGGTATTCCGTTTCCAGCCTTTATAAGGATTATAGCCATTCGTTTTCTTGGCATAGTAGCCAGTACCATCATAGGGACGCTTATCTGTGTGTGTCTTACAAGTAGTAGAACAAGCCCCTTCCAGCTCCCAGCCGCAATTTTCGCAGATAGGCACGTGAATGTTACAATGTGGATTGGCACAATTGACCATGCGGTCAGAGGCTGTGCCACAAACATAGCATTGAGACAAAACGGTAGGGTTCTTCGTATTGATGTCTACTGCCAGTCGGTTATCAAACACATAGCATTTTCCTTCAAAATCTTCTCCATCCGTATCTAAACCATACTGGATGATCCCGCCGTGTAGCTGATAAACATTCTCAAAACCCTGTTCTAATAAATAGCCACTGGCTTTTTCACATTTAATGCCTCCTGTACAGTAGGTAATAATTTTTTTCCCTCTTAGATGATCAAGCTCCTTTATTTTTTCGGGAAACTCTCTAAAATTGTCGATGTCTAGCGTTACAGCATCTTTGAATTTCCCTAACCGATGCTCATAGGTAGAACGTACGTCTAGGATTACGACGTCTTCCTCGTCTTTTATTTGTTTAAAGGCTTTGGGAGAAAGATGCTCGCCCGTTAGTTGGTTCGGATCAAAATCCACCAAACCTGAATGCACAATTTCCTCTTTGACCCTTACGTGTATTTTTGCAAAGGCCATTTCGTCGTGTTCGTGTATCTTAAAAACAACCTCTTTAAAACGTTCGTCGGCTTCAAGGTAACGCATATAAGCCTCGCAATCCTCTCTCAAGCCTGATACCGTACCATTAAGTCCTTCTTTGGCGATGATGACTCGCCCACGAATATTATGTTGAATGCAGAAGAGGTGATGCGCTTCGCGGTAAGCAATAGGGTCTTCGATAGGAACGTACAGATAGTACGCCAAGACCAAGTAATTTTTTTGTTCCATATTCCTTAACTTAAAGCTCCATTGCAAGTGGAGTGTTAAAAATGGGATTATCTATTTTTGATCATTGCAAATTTATGGATATTAAAAGAAATAACCATACTGAATAGAAAACTTTGTAACAATGATTTGACCTAAAGATAAGTTTTGATGTTTGCTTTTAACTGTTCTTACTTGAACATTAATAAGTGTGATGGCCTGAAACTCCAGCGGGGAGGCGGGTTGGTTTTGTGGGTAGAAGCTTTGGATTTAGCTTCGCTGAGCTCGCAAGCTCGGTTTCTTGATTTGGCTGCGCTGAGCTCCCGTTGGTCGGTTTTTGGTTCGTTTTAGCTGCGCTGAGCTCGCCAGAGGCTCGGTTGCATCAAGGCAAAATGAACAGGAGATAGATCAAAGTAGTAATGCCAAGAATTTCTTAAAACGCGCGATATACAGAACTCAATTTTAAAACATAATCTTATACGATTTCAATAGCCTATGAAACCACTCGCTGACCGTATGCGCCCTACCTCACTAGAAAAATACGTTGGGCAAAAACACTTGGTAGGGGAGGACGCTGTTTTGAGAAAAGCGCTTCAACAAGGTAAAATTCCTTCCTTTATTCTATGGGGGCCACCTGGCGTAGGGAAGACCACCCTAGCACAACTGGTAGCAGAGCAACTACACCTTCCTTTCTATACTTTAAGTGCCATTAATGCTGGCGTAAAGGACATTAGAGAGGTTATTCAAAAAGCACAACGACAAGCTTTTTTCGATCGGCCAAGCCCTATTTTATTTATAGACGAAATTCATCGTTTTAGTAAAGCACAGCAAGACGCCCTTTTAGGAGCTGTAGAAAAAGGGATTTTCACTTTGATTGGTGCTACTACAGAAAATCCATCTTTCGAGGTAATTCCTGCGTTACTCTCACGGTGTCAAGTGTACATACTCCAACCCCTTACCAAGGGAGAGTTGATTGAGATGGTCGATCGTGCCCTACAAGATGATGTGCAACTACAGGAAAGAAAACTTATGGTTAAGGAGTACGAAGCGCTCATTGAGATTTCAGGAGGAGATGGCAGAAAACTGCTCAACGCGTTAGAGCTTGTCGCTCAAACCGTCCCTAAAACAACTCCTTTGACCATCACCAACGATTTAGTGAGGCAGCACATACAGCAAAACTTGGTGTTGTACGATAAGACAGGCGAGCAACACTATGATGTGATATCAGCTTTTATCAAATCAGTACGCGGCTCTGATCCTGATGCGGCTGTATATTGGCTGGCACGTATGTTAGAAGGTGGAGAGGACATTGTCTTCATTGCCCGTCGAATGCTTATCTTGGCAGCAGAGGACATTGGTTTAGCAAATCCAAACGCACTACTGCTAGCACAATCTTGCTTTCAGGCGATACAAGCAGTAGGGATGCCAGAGGCACGTATTATCTTATCCCAAGCCGCCATTTATTTGGCTACTTCTCCTAAAAGTAATGCTGCTTATTTAGCCATCGAAAAAGCTCAGGCTTTAGTAAAGCAAACAGGTCATTTATCCGTTCCTTTACATCTAAGAAACGCACCTACTACCCTGATGAAAGAGTTAGATTATGGAAAAGACTATAAATATCCGCACGACTATACGAATAACTTTGTAGCGCAGGATTACTTGCCCAACGAGATTATGGGTACGAAACTTTACGAACCACAGTCGAATCCTGCTGAAGAAAAGATAAAACAACGCCTGAAAAAGTCTTAAGTACTTCTTAGGCGTTTATATCTTTGCTTCTTCCAATAGGCCACTTCTTTTTAGCAAAGGCTTTACAGAAGGTGCTTGCCCTCTAAATCGTTTATAGAGCGTCATAGGGTGTTCACTTCCTCCTTTGGCCAAGATGTTTTTTCTAAAAGATTCTGCTACTTCTGCGTTAAAAATACCTTTCTCTTTAAAATATTCGAAGGCGTCTGCGTCGAGTACTTCTGCCCACTTATAACTATAGTATCCCGCAGCATACCCACCCGCAAAGATATGATTGAACTGACAGCTCATATTAACCCCTTCAATCGATGGGAATAAAGCGGTAGTGGAAAGGGCTTTACTTTCAAAATCGAAAACATCCTCTACTTGTTGGTGGGCTTCACCGTACCAAGCCATATCGAGAAAACCAAAACCTAACTGGCGTATCGTAGCAAAGCCTTGTAGGAAATTAGCACTTTCTTTAATACGCTCGATCAGTTCCTGAGGAATGGGCTCGTCTGTTTCAAAGTGGCGTGCGAATAAATCTAAGCATTCCTTCTCGTAACACCAGTTTTCCATTAATTGTGAAGGGAGTTCTACGAAGTCCCAGTATACATTGGTACCCGATACACTTTGGTAAGTACCTTCAGCAAGCATACCGTGAAGCGCATGACCAAACTCGTGGAATAGGGTGGTAACTTCTTGGAAAGTAAGCAGAGAAGGTTTCGTCTCAGTAGGTTTAGAAAAGTTACAAACAATAGAGACCAGCGGACGTATATCCTTTCCCTCTTTTTTATGTTGCTCACGATAGCTTGTCATCCAAGCGCCTCCTTTTTTCCCTTCTCTAGGAAAAAAATCAGCATAAAATACTCCCCAATGCTTCCCTTGATGATCTGTCACTTCATAAGCCGTTACATCAGGATGGTAAACGGGAATGTCCGTATTGGGCGTAAAGGACAGGTTGAAAAGTTTTTCAGCTACTAGAAATACGCCTTTGATGACATTCTCTAAAGGAAAGTAAGGACGAAGTATCTCATCGTCAATGGCGTACTTTTCTTTTTTTAGTTTTTCACTGTAATAAGCAAGATCCCAGCGTTGTAAGCGCTCTTCTCCTAAACCATTTGCCTTGGCGTAAGCAGCTACTTCTTCAATCTGTTGGGCTGCAATGGGTTTGGCGTACTGTAAAATATCTTGTAAGAAAGCACTTACTTTTTCTACAGAACCTGCCATACGTTCTTCTAGCGCAAAAGCCGCATGGGTAGTGTATCCTAGCAACTGTGCGCGCTCGTGGCGAAGCTGGACAAGTTCTTTTACCAAGGCTTGGTTATCGTGTGCATTGCCTTTGCAAGCTTTTGTCATATGAGCAAGGTACATCTTTTTACGCAAGGCTCGGTTATCTGCATAAGTAATAAAAGGATGAAAGCTTGGGTAGTGCGTAGTAAAAGCCCAGCCTTCCAAATCTCTCTCCTGTGCAGTCATTTTTGCTATTTCTATCGCTGAGTCAGGAAGCCCCGCTAAGTCTTCCTCTTGTATAATATGTAGCGTAAAGTCGTTGGTTTCGTGTAGAACATTCTCTGAAAACTGCAAGGCAGCTTCTGAGAGTCTTTTATCGATTTCACGAAGGCGTTGTTTCTCTTTGTCTGCAAGCTTGGCTCCGTTACGTGTAAAGCCCTTGTAAGTTTTCTCTAATAACATCGTCTGTTCAGCATTCAAAGTATAGGTGCCTTGCTGCTCGTATACTTGTTTAACACGTGAGAAAAGTGCTTCATTTAAGGTAATGTCGTTACGATACTCTGTCAGCAGAGGAGAAGCCTCTCTGGCAACTTGCTGGATAGCAGGTGTGGTCTCGGCATAGTTAAGGTTAAAAAGTGTGCTGGCTACTATCTCTACCAAGCTACCCGCTTGCTCGAGAGCCACAACCGTATTGTCAAAAGTAGCCGGTGCTGTGTTAGTTGTAATTTGTTGAATTTCCTTCTTTCCTTGCTCAATTGCTTCTTGTAGTGCAGGAATAAAATGCTCAACCTTAATTTTATCAAATGGAATTGTATTAAAAGGTGTATCAAAAGGAGCTAATAGAGGATTTTGCATTATATTTACCTTTTTAATGGATGTCTATCTCTAATCAGACACGAAAATTACGAATTCGAAGTACAGATTACAAACAATAAAAGAGAATAGTATAGAAGAACCTAGCCTGCCCTTCAAATGGAGGGATGTGGGAGGTGATGCTCAACCTATGTGTAGAAAATGCCCTTATCACAGCTCGGGTGCGTTTTCTCGAGCGTAAGTGTAGAATTTATGACAAAAAGTGAACTAATAAAAAAAGGAGAACAAGCGGATCTTATCCGTTTCGAAAAAAATAAAATTTATTACGTACAGGCTGATCAGCGCTTTCCTTTTACGCCTGAAGAGGAAGTACGGATTATTGCGTATTTAAAGTTGGTGTTACACTATAAGTATCCTGTACAACGCATTACGTTCGAGCATTTAGTGAAAATGGGTTCTAGCTACAGGCGGGTAGATGTGATGGTATTTGATGATAACCAGCATACACGCCCTTTTCTGGTATGTGAGTGTAAGCGGGCTAATGTTGGTCAGGTAGGTTTTGAAGAAGCCATTCAGCAGGCAAAATCTTACGATAAGCAGCTTTACGCTAACTATCTTTGGGTGACTTCAGGTGATGAAGAACGCTTCTATAAAACGCGTCATCAACTCAATGGTAGGCAATATATCACACTTGGTAACATTCCTAAGTTTACGCAAAAAGACCAGTTGTTCTATCGCCTTACCGAGTACAGTGCTACTGCATGGCTTTACCTAAAACAATTTTATTTCAACTACATTCATCCACAACTGCGTAAAGAGTGGATCTCTCAATGGCTCTTCTTTAGCCTTATTTTTTTAGTGGTAGGCTTTGGTTTAAGCTGGTTACATACCCAAACACTTACCCCTTTTGTAGTGAAGAAAACAAAGTGGTTGTATAAGATCAGCTTCAAGGAACTGTATTGGCTAGTACCTATTTTTAGTACTTTAATTGTTGTGGCGCTGCTACAAAAACAGCTTATTCCAGCAGGTATGGTGAATGGGAGGCGAAAGGCTAGGCAAAAAAAACGAAGAGGACTTTATCTTTTCGCTTGCTTCTTAATTGCCACTCCCTCATTTATGATTACGAGTACCTTATTTGGGCTGGAGGATTTTTGTAGTAAATGCTGTGCGACCCAATGGGACTGCTGGTGGAGTTATGCACATTTTAGGCGCTATAGCCGTTCCTATCAGTTTTTGGAGTACTTGATTCCTTACAGTACAACGGTCTTGGCTCAAGGCTTTGTGACATTATTAGTGAGCTGGAGCTTTCGCGCGTTCAATAAAATGGTAGGCTAAGTAAACATTCACATTATTACAGCAGCATAATGCCTGCGCCAAATCTACCTGTAATCCCTTGATGCTTGCGGGCTGAAAAAAAAGTTGCTGATTGCTCGTAGGTGCAAATAGCGGCTATTTCTATGTTAGTAGCCAATACACCTACATCAAGTAGTTGCTTTTGATTGGCATACCATAAATCTAGGTGATATTTCTGTTTCTCCGCGTGCCATTCTAAATAGCCTTCTCTTGTACCAAAAGCCTGTTCAGTAGCTTGTACAACATCCTCGCCGACTTCGTAGTGGGCTTTACTAATGGAGGGACCTATCCCCACCAAGATATTTTCAGCGTGGCAGTGATAGTCCTTTTGCATCTGAAGAAGAGTAGCTTGGGCAATTTTTTGTACTGTACCTCGCCACCCAGCATGGCAGGCGGCAACGACGCGTTGTACCGGATCATAAAAAAGCAAAGGTACACAATCGGCTGAGAGTACCATCAGACAAATTTGTGGTACATTAGTAATGAGGGCGTCAGTAGCAGGAATCGCCTGAGTTGTGGGATATACACCTTTACCACGATCTTTTGTATACACATTTACTACCCGTTTGCTGTGTGTTTGACTAGGCATACAAAAGTGAGCGAGTGGGGTGTTGATGGCATTCGCTACCCTCTGCCGGTTCTCGAGCACATTTGATTCACTATCTTGGGTATTGAAACCTAGGTTGAGTGTAGCGTAGGCATCAGGGCTTACGCCCCCTTCACGCGTCGTGATGAAATGCTTCGTATAGTTATCTGCTTGTAAGTGTGTAAAGACATAGTAAGGAATAGCGTGCGTATGAAGTAAATGCATAGAATCTTTTCGACCAAGGGGCTGTTAATGAATTGTCCAAAAATAAAACGATTTACATAAAATGAAAAGAAAAGACCTTATCCAATGGGGTATTTTACTAAGCTTGGTCGGAACAATGTATATTTTCGGTTGGCAAGCCGAAGTAGCAGGCTTTTTACAAAGAGGTTTGGTAGCAGTAGGACTTGTCAATGCTTTGCCAGAGGCTACCCAAGAAGGTAAGGCTATTCCTTATGATTGGACACTTCAAACACTGGAAGGCAAACAAGTTACTTTTGACGCTTACAAAGGAAAAACTGTTTTTATCAATTTTTGGGCTACTTGGTGTCCCCCTTGTATTGGCGAAATGCCAGAAATACAACAACTTTATGAAAAAATGTCATCAAAGGACATCATTTTTGTGATGATATCGCTCGACAAACAACCTGAGAAAGCAAAAGCCTTTATCAAGAGGAAGGAGTATACTTTTCCTGTTTATACGTTAGTCTCCAGCTTACCGAATGCACTTGCTTCTAATGCTATACCCACCACTTTTGTGGTTAATCCTAGTGGAAATATCATCTTCAAAAAAGAAGGCATTGCTGGTTATGACAATCAAGCTTTTAGAGATTTTCTGAAGAAAACCAGCACTGAGGGGAAGTAGCGCTACGAATGATCTTTCATATCGCGGAGAAGCTTATTAGCAAAGACGAAGTCTCTCAATTCTTGTACCTCTGCATCGAAAATAGTTTCGTTGTTCCCTTCCCATTTTTTCTCACCTTTATAGAGAAACATAATGTAATCACCTATTTCTATCACAGAATTCATATCGTGGGTTACTACAATGGTAGTAATATCGTACTCTACAGTAATCTCCTTAATGAGTTTATCTATGGTAATCGCTGTAAGTGGGTCAAGACCAGAGTTGGGTTCGTCGCAGAAGAGGTAGCGAGAGTTGAGCACAATAGCCCGTGCAATTCCTACTCGTTTTTGCATCCCTCCGCTAATTTCTGAGGGCATTAAGTGGGCAGCTTGGTCTAAACCTACCCTTTTTAAGACGGTATTGACGCGATCTTGCTTTTCACTACGAGCCATTTTGGTCATCATGTTGAGTGGAAACATGACGTTTTCCTCCACGGTCTGTGAGTCAAAAAGGGCACCACCTTGAAAGAGCATGCCTATTTCTTGACGAATTTCTCGTATGGTATCCGCATCGCTTTTAGTGAGGTCTCGGTCATTGAAGAGGACACTCCCTTCATCTGGTTTGAGTAAGCCTACAATACATTTAAGCAATACACTCTTCCCTGTACCACTTCCACCAATAATGAGGTTGGTTTTTCCCTGTTCAAATACACCTGAAATACCCTTAAGGATGGTTCTGTCACCAAAAGACTTTACAATATTGTTAATTTCTATCATAGCATTGAGGTCGTTCGGCTGAAAAATACAAAGAATAAGTAAAATAAGAAAAGCCTCTCTGTACAGAGAGGCTTTTCTTACACTAAAAAGATCATATATATAATACTATTCTCTTTCTATCCGAACATTGGTTGCATTCAACCCTTTTTTTCCGGTGACAGTTTCAAATGTTACCTTGTCACCTTTTTCGATGTCGTCTACCAATCCAGAGATGTGGACGAAGACATCTTCATTTGTTTCGTCATTCTTAATGAAGCCATAACCTTTTGCATCATTAAAGAATTTGACAGTACCTTTTTGCATTAAAATAGAATATTAAATTAAACTTGGCCACAAGTTACTGGAAATAAATGTATTTACCTAGTATAGTTCTGGAATTATTTAGGGGTTTAGCTTACGTATAAGATGCTTTTTACGGAAAGTTATATTTTTTTATGATAACGATAGCGTGTATTCCCAGCGCGGGTGAGTAGGTTAAAAAAGTATCTTATGTGTACGGAAAAATGGGTGTAAGGAAAGAAGTAACGGCTGAGAGAATAGATGTAACCTTACAACCGAATAACCCTTACCACGTATATGTACCATCTACGGCGAGTACGCCTTCACCACTTGCCTGACCATCAACAGTAGACGTAAGTAACCACTCCGCTAGGGCTTTCCTCATATTGGGTGCTTGTAAGTCGTAAAGCATTACATGACCTGCATTGTTAACCTGTAGGTGAATTTTTTGAGTAGAGGCCAACATATCTTCGTAAAGACCAAGACCCAAATCGAAGCGGATAGGTAATAATGG
>CALEMF010000103.1 GCA_937911505.1 uncultured Cytophagales bacterium | reverse complement strand
ATTTAATCCCATCTTTAATACTTTATGTGGTCCTATTTGAGGGGATACGTACACCGTGTATGTTTAAGCGGGCAGGTAAAAAGAATCTCAACAACCGACGGTAACAGTTCTGACAGCAACACAATCAGCTCGTAGCGCTATGTAACGTTTTGATAGTCGGGTAAAAGTTAGCTTATTTACAATCAGAATCCTGTTAAAGCGGGCTTTGTTCTTTTGATAAGTTTAATGACTTACAAGATGAAAAACCACAAGTCTGAGCGCAGCGGAGACTTGCGGTAGTGAGGTAATTGACTAAATACGACTATGGAAGACTTAATTGAGAAAATGAAAGATGATAATAATATCATTGTGCTGATAAATGTAAATAATAATTACTATTGGTATGTTAGTGAGAGGCATTTATGGCTTATGAACTATGAAAAGTATGTAAAGGCTTTCGATGAGTCAGATGATGATTATTCGGAGAGATTTGATATTGGTATTTTAGATGATAAAAACGTTACCACTTTTCAAGAGTATATCAAGGAAGACCTAGTAGCTCAATTTCATCTAGGACAAGCTGTAAGAAAAGCACTTCTTTTAACAAGTTGGGATGAAGATTATTATTTGTTTCCATCATTATACATAGATTTTACAAAGAAGGAATTATACTCCGTTTACAGTGAATCCATTTCTTTTGAAAACTATGTTCCTAATGATTGGAAAGGATGCTATGAGGATTTCTATGATATAGTTCCGAATCACATAAAATACTGGGTAATAGATAAAGAAGATATTTTCAAAGAGTTATCCTAGATAGAAGCAATTACCCAACTGGCGCAAGTCTTCAACGAAGTGGTGACTTGTGCCTTCCAAGTAACAAATAAGTTCTTTAAAATAAATGCTTTCCCCTCCTCCGTTGTTCTTAGTCTTTAGCGCAAGCGCGACTACTTACTTTTTTGCATTAGTATTTTCAAATGCGGAAATTATGAATGCTTGAGCAGGTAGGTAAAAAGAATTCCAACAACTGTAACAGTTCTGACAGCAACACAACCAGCTTGTAGTGTTAAGTAACGTTTTGATAGTCGAGCAAAAGTTAGCTTATTTACATCAGAATCCTGTTAAAGCGGGCTTTGTTCTTTTGATAAGTTTAATGACTTACAAGATGAAAAACCACAAGTCTCCGCTGCGCTCAGACTTGCGGCAGTGAGGTGGACTGTACGGAAGCTGCATTACAAATGCAGCAAAAGATGCAGACACAATGTAATTGTGCCTGAGCCATGAAAGAGATAGTTATAATAAGAATTAAAAAATGAGCAAATATAGTGACTATGAACTTGACGTAAACGCTTTTTATAATTTGGTGAGGGACGTTTCTAACTCTAAAGACTTTGACATTTGGATAAAATCTTACTACGACCTGCAACCAGAGCCGATGTACGACTTACTAAATAATACTAATTCTGTCCATGATGTTATCGATCTAACGTTCTGGTCATATTTTGAAAGTAGGTTTTCTGATCTAACCAGTGAAGAAGTGTTACTCGGTTTTACTAGAGATATACCTTTTAGATCTTTGAAAGAAATGCGCCGTGCAACTCCAGAGCTGAAGGCTTTTTCAATTTCAAATGAAAAGATATATACACTGTGTGACTCCACCTTTGAAACAAAAAAAGTTTTAGAAACTTCCATAGAGAAACTTATCTGGTTTTCTAATGAGGCTTATGATGTATACCTAGACTTAGGTCAACCACTTGATCACTTTTTTTACTTACCAGAAAGAAAGAAAATAATCATAATACATCACGAGGGAAAAAGAATCGATATACCTTTACCATTTAGGAAGAACGCAAGTAAATCCTAGCTGTTGCAAGGTTGTTCAGGCTGTTCGAGATATGCTATCTTCTGAAGAACCCTAGGTAAAGTTAGTAGAGTACGTTATGAAAGATGGAAAATCAAAAAATAGTGTAAAGCAAAAATATTGGTAATGGGTCAGATTATCTGATGGGCATAAAAGTAGATTTAGAGCGAGCAGAGAAGGTTTTATACCTACGTTGAAAAGATATTGAAGATCAATACCTAAAAAGATCCTCCGCTGTAAGTAGTCTTGAGCGCAAGTGCGACTACTTACGTTGTTGTATTAGCATTTTCAAATGCGGTAACTGTGTAGCTCGTAAGCTCAAGCTTTACGAGCTATTTTTATTGCTTTAGTAGTCAAAAAATAGTACTTACAACCCCCAACTAACGCAAGTCTTCAACGTAGTGGTGACTTGTGCCTTCCAAGTAACAAATACGTCCTTTGGAATAGTACAACTACTATCTCTTTGACGATTAACTCCCCTTCTTTTCCACTTTCTTAAAAGTAAACAGCGGGAAGTCAGGATGATTACTCTTGATGACCAGTTTGTCGTCGTCAAGTTTCTCAATGGCGAGTTGGTACTTTCGCTTATTTTTGGGGTAAAAGGTAAGTTGTGTGCCTTCTTCGTCCATTTTCCACTTACCTGCTTCGCTATGGCCCATCGACACAAAGCGATAATTGCCTAAGGTGTCAAAAACCAACTGGGTCTCGCTCATCATTTCCATCAGGGTATTGAGGCGTTCTTCTGTTTTCTCTTCTGTCTCTTCCGTTTCTATTTCTTCCCAACTCGCTTCCACGGCCTCTCGCATGTTGGCCTTATCAAGGCGCCAATCTTGAACGATTAATGCTTGGGGATCACTGCTACAAGCCGCAAAAAGTAAGATGAATAGGGTGTAGACTACCCCGTGTAGAAAGTTATTTCGAAGTCTCATTTAGTTTCTCCAGTTAGTGAGTTTAGATTTAATATCTTGATAGGCGCGTGGAATAGAAGCTGCATCGGTACTTTCGGTCGTTTCCGAATCACCACTAAAGCGTTCCGTCCAACGGTCAATATATTTATTGTCTTCAATAAAGCGCCGCACACGTCGCTCCAGCGGTAAAAGGTTGTAAGCCAGTAGAATGTTCATAATGAGCTTAAATACCGGCACACCGCCTGAGAAGCTGTCTACGTAAGGCTCTAGAATCAACACGAAGAACTCAAAGATGGTGATGATACTTACTAGTGTGATAATCGAGGCGATGCGCGATTGCTTATGCCTACGGTTAAACAAGACAGACGCCACCAATAGACTAAGCATAAAAAGAATTTCTATGGTGTAAAACCACCACGTTTCCCAGAAAGGTGGTTTTACTTTGAAGGGGAAGTAGTGGGTATCACTCTGTTGCCCCAAGGCGTTGCGCGCCCTGATTTGTAGCTCATAGCGCCCACTTGGCAGAAAAGGGAACTCTATAAGCGCTTTACTGCGCCAAGGTGTCCATTCGCTATCGTCTAAGCCTGATAAGCGGTACTGGTACTGGATGTTGTTTTCGGCTAGATAAAAAGGTAAGGTGATATGAAAGATGAAGTTACGTGCTTCACCCCCTTGATCAAGTGCTAGGTTATTGAGCGGGAAGAATACACCATCTTCAGATTTGACGGTTCTAACGAATGCCTCGTTTTCGTCTATATCGGTAAGGCCAGCTCCTCTTTCTATTTTGAATACTTCATTGTTGCCCACTACCCAAATGTTATTTTCCACATCTTCGTGGATGTCTTGTACATTTTTAAACAGTGAGATGTAAGCAAACCGATTCTCATTAAGCTCCCTTTTCTGAGGGTGAATGTTCGTCCACTTGTTTTGGTAGAGCATCCAAATATGCGCAGGCTGATTGGCAATGATGAGATTATCGGTATAAAAATACTCACTTAGGGTTTTATCAGGTAGTAGCATGCCACCCATAAAGTCGAAGTACTTAAAAGCTCCCTTAGAGGTAAGGAAAATAGGCTCGTTGTTGTATAAGGTAGCCTGTACGTGTTCTGCGTGAGAAGATTTCAACTGGTAGGTTCTGTAACTACCAAAAGTACCATCTTTCTTAAGTTTAATACGACTGACCTGTGTAATACCACCCAGCCACAAATAACCATCCTTTTCTACAATACTGGTAATCTCCTCTCTGAACATGCGCAACGTAGCTGCCTTCGACCAATATCCCACCTCTTCTCGGATAGCCATTAGGCCATTTTCAGTAGCCAAATACAGCATATTTCGATGCGCCACCCCATGTACGGCACTGATGAAGTTGTTGCCTAAGATACTTCCTGCCCTTCGGGTGGTGAGCGATACTTCGTATAGCCCCGTGTTGGTGGCAGCAATCATTTTACCCTTATAGTTGATCAGTTGCTTGCACTTCGCATCAATGTTGGCAATTCTTTTGAAATAAAACGGCGTGGAGCGAAGCGCATAAGCAGTCTTTTTGTCTTGCATGGACACTTCACGGTACCAATTATGCTGGGTAAGGTAGTAGATGCCTTTGTTGGTACCCACAAATAGCTGGTAGCCCATCCGAATTACATTCGAAATTTGCCCTTCTAGGCCCGAATAGGTAGAATAAGCAGAGACAGGTAAATCTAGCGCCACACGCGAAGTACCACTTTTGTGGCATACCCAAAGCCCTTTTTGGTTGTCTTGGCCAATGGCCAGAATTTCGTCATCAGCTAAGCCCGTTTGGGTACTTATGACGCGGCTGGCAATGCCATTAAACTTATTAATGATGACACAACCTCCTGAAGCAGTAGAGAGTACCATTTCATTGTCGGAAATACTAAGTCCTTGACGTACTACAAACTCATTGATGTAGCGCTGTGCAGTAGTTTGGTAACGTACAAAGGAAGTTTCGTTGAAGAGGTACAACTGGTTATCAGAAGTCCCTAGCATTGTTTGGTCTTTATTAAAATCAAAGTAGGTTTGAATGGTAAGATTGGCAAAGCCTTCCGTATTGGGGAGCGCCCTTAGTTCTCCTTCCACTACTTCATACAAACCGATGCCTTCTACATTGACTATTACGCGTCCTTTGTGTACAAACCAGCCTGTGAAGAGCTTTTTATCAGGTACTTTAAGGATGGCTGTTACTTTGTTTTGCTTAGTATCGTAAAGGTAGATTTTCCGATTGCCATAAAAATACACCTCATTCCCTATGATGGTAATACTGGAAAGAACACCAATACTTTTAAAACTCTCAGAAAGAGAGTGAAAGGCATAACGCCCAGTACTTCGCTTCTTTAGGTAGCCAAAGTAGTCTTTTCCACTTACATAAATGCGATCTTTGGCGCTAGAATCAATAGCAAAAGCATAGGCCGTACCTGTAATTTCCTCAATGTGCCAATCAACACCATCGTAAGTGAGCATTCCTTTTGTATTGGCGAAACACATAATCCCATCTTGCGCCTGAATAATAGCGCTATTCTCGCCGTAGAGCTGGCTATTGGGGTAGTTTTTCACGTAAAGGTTGCCCTGTTGGGCGATTGCAAAGTGTCCTATAAGCAGTATAGAAACTGTACTGAGAAGATATGCGATACGTTTCATAAATAAAGGCTGAGTTTCAGAAGCAAAGTTTTGTAAATGTCTAATATGAATGCCTTGTGCAAGGTTATCAATTTGTTTTAAAGTATAACAGTCCGTAGAACTATATTATCAAAAATAATAAATTAAAAATTAACTTTGTTTTAAATTATACCAAGCGTATGACATATCGGGTTAAAAAGGCCCTTTTACCAAATGAATGGCGGCAATGAAGCAAAAAAATACTCAAAAAATAATTATTGTAAAAAGTAAAACGAGACTCGAGCAACTGACAGCAAAGTTCAATACTAAGGGGCAAGCAGACTTTTACTTAAAGCGACAAAGAGATAACTTACTCGAGAAGCAAGATTTCCTTTCTAAAAAGATGAGGAAGAGTCTGGCTAGCAATTACGCAACAATGCAAACTAATGTAGGGTCTGGCGAATTTAAAGACTTTCAGGAAGAGCACGACGCCTATCATCGTTCACTGGAGCGGGTACAAAAGATCTGTAGCCAATTTCTAAAAGTAAAAACGATTGAAAGCGACTTCTTGCCTTCTTATCTTTTTACAGCGGGAGACATCGTAGTGGTAGTAGGGAGAGATGGACTTGTAGCGAATACAGCTAAGTATGTCAACGGGCTGCCTATTATTGGCGTAAACCCTGATAAACAGCGTAACGATGGTGTTTTATTGCGCTTTGATCCACAAACATTACAGAAAGCTTTAGAAAAAGTATTACGTGATAGCCATGAGCGAGCGTTCGTAACGATGGCGGAGGTGGTTTTAGATGATGGCCAGCGTCTTTTGGCCTTCAACGATTTTTTTATAGGGCCTAAAACCCATACCTCAGCAAGGTATCAGATTACCTATCAGGGGTTTACGGAAAACCACTCTTCCAGCGGTGTAATTGTGGCCACAGGTGCTGGCTCTACAGGTTGGCTAAGTTCGCTCTTTAATATGGCGGCGGGTATTTACCAAGTATTTGGGCAGGCTGTTCCGCTAGATAGACAAACGCAAGGTTGGGAAACAGAGCAATTGATTTTTGTGGTACGCGAGCCTTTTTTAAGTAAGATGTCACATATCGATATTCCTGCGGGTATCCTACAGGCTTCTGAAGCACTTATCCTAGAATCTTTAATGCCCAACGACGGTATGATCTTTAGTGACGGTATTACAGAAGATGCCCTACAATTTAACTCTGGGAAAATCGCTAAAATTGGTAGGGCATCTGAGAAAGCACATCTCGTGATGCCATAGCGCTAGTCACTTAATGTGCAAATGTTGGCTTAGTTACGCATCTTGACCAACTTCATCAAGAAGGCATATTGATAGGCTACTTCCTTTAGTGCCTGAAAGCGCCCTGTTTTCCCACTATGCCCCGCTTCCATATCAGTTTTGAAAAGTAAGAGATGGTCGTCTGTCTTTAACTCTCTCAATTTCGCCACCCATTTGGCAGGCTCAAAATACTGTACTTGGGAGTCGTGAAAGCCTGTAGTAACCAAAATATGTGGATAAGGCTTCTTCTCTACATTATCGTAAGGAGAGTAAGACAGCATATAAATATAAGAATTGATGTCATTAGGATTGCCCCATTCGTCATACTCACCCGTAGTAAGCGGAATGCTTTCATCTAGCATCGTGGTCATGACATCTACAAAGGGTACGGCAGCAATAATACCCTTGAACAGATCAGGACGTAGATTAATTACTGCACCCATCAGCAAGCCGCCCGCACTACCGCCACGCGCAAAGAGAAGGTCTTCGTGCGCATATTTTTGCTCAATCAAGTATTCCCCACAGTCAATGAAGTCATAAAAGGTATTTTTCTTTTGGAATAGCTTGCCGTCTTCGTACCATTGTCTTCCTTTTTCTGCCCCACCACGAATGTGCGCAATCGCGTAAACAAAACCGCGATCAAGTAAGCTGAGATTTGCATAACTAAAACTTGCATCCATCGAAATACCGTAAGAACCATAGCCATACAGCAAGCAAGGTGCGGAGCCATCCAAAGGCGTCGTCTTTTTGTAAACGATGGAGATGGGCACTTGTATACCATCTCGTGCGGTAGCCATTACGTATTTTGTGGCATATACATTGGGATCAAATTCACCCATTACTTTTTGCTGCTTCAGCAACGTTTTTTCTCGGGTATCCATATGGTAGTCCGAGATAGTATTAGGTGTAATAGGAGAAGAGAAGCCATAGCGGAGCAAAGGGGTGTCAAAATCTAGGTTGGTAGAGAGATAAGCGCTGTAGGTAGCTTCGCCAAAATCAATGTAGTGTTCTTTTTGATCTTTCCAGCGGATAACCCGTATCGCGTCTAGTCCGTCTTTCCTTTCCTTTACCACCAAGAAATCCTTGAAGATGTCGATGTATTCCAGATATACATTTTTCTCGTGTGGAATGAGTTCTTTCCAGTTCTTTTGCTCTGTTTGATCAAGTGGGGTTTCCATGAGGCGAAAGTTGATCGCCTCCCAGTTAGTCACAATGTAGAATTTATCTTTGTAGTGATCTATACTATACTTATGTCCTTTTTGACGGGGTGTAAACACGCTGAATGTCCCGGTAGGATTATCGGCATCCAGATAACGCATCTCGTCTGTGAGGGTACTCTCAGAGCCTATTACGATGAATTTCTTAGACTTGGTACGGTATACGTAGCTGTAGTAAATATCGTCTTTTTCTTCATACACCAATACATCTTTGGTAGGATCTTCTCCAAGCTGATGGCGGTAGATTTTATCACTTCTTAAGGTAACTTCGTCCTTTACAGTATAAAACACGTATTTGCTATCACCCGCCCACACGGCACGTCCTGTAGAGAGTGGAATACGGGTAGGGAGGAGGGTGTTTTTGGCTAAATTCTTAAAGTTGATACTATACTTACGGCGTCCTTGGTAGTCTACGCCAAAGGCAAGCCATTTATTATCGTCACTTACGGTAAGCCCTACTACTGAGCAATACGCTTGCCCTTCTGCCAATTCATTTACGTTGAGTAAAATCTCTTCTTTATTATCTAAATTTCCTTTTTTACGACAGTAGATCGGGTATTCCTTTCCTTCCTCGTAGCGCGTATAATAGTAGTAACCATCTAAAAGGTAAGGCACTGACTGGTCATCTTGTGGCACACGCCCTTTCATTTCCTCAAAGAGTTGCGTTTGCAGCGCTTCGGTATCTTTCATAGTGCTGGCAGCATATGCATTTTCAGCTTCTAGGTAATCAATGACCTCTTGGTTATCTCGTTCATTGAGCCAATAGTAGGGATCGATACGTCGATGATCGTGCTTTACAAGTTCCTTAGGTTGCTTTTTAGCCTGAGGTGCTGGCATAGATTTTTGTGCTTTGATAGAGGAAGTCGATAAGGTGATCGCTATCCCGATGAGTAAAAAGGTTCGTAATGTCATAAGTGAAAATAGTAGATGTTCTAGTAGTATCCAAACGATCTGAAGGAAGCATTTGGTATTTAAAGATAATGAAAATCTTTCCTCGCTTACTTTACAACTACTTGTTAGCTGTCGAAATACGCAAATCACGGTTTTCAGGGTATCGTAATACACAATGATACGTTAACTTTGATTGATGAATTAAAATGCTATTCAGTATTTGCTATATAAATGAATGACAAAGAAAATAAAATAACCTTACAGATCCGTAAGATTAACACAGCACGCCGCTATTTAAGGTACAATGCTTTTTTATACGGATTGTATGCTTTCTACATGCTTACAGAGGTGTTGGATTTAGCACAATTACTGTTCGTAAGACCCGAAAATGCAACCTACGACTTAGTATATGTTATTTTTCATATGGCAGAGTTCATAACTTGTACAGCCTTGGCGTTTGTTTTCGTGATTGCCGCTTTACAAATGAGTGATACTAAGTATGTAATACTGCTTTGTGTCATAGTGTTATTGTTCAGGATAGGCATCGTATACTACTTTTACTTTTATCAGGAGCCTTTACATCAACGTACACCTTTTATCTATAAGCAACCAACTGAAATAAGCCGTTCTGTACGAAGGTTATTCATTACGTTACAACTGATTGGCAATGTACTGGTAATTTTCCTATGGGGAAGAATTGCCTATATAATTCATAACTGAATGTAGTATGAAAATAAAGAATATTCAACAAGGGGGGGAAACTAAAAAATCCTCCCTACTTTATAAGGTACTTTTTACGAAAACAATTCTTCTAGCAAGCCTGTTTTTACATGTATTTGGATTGCCATTTCAGGCAACGTGTTTAACATACGATCAATCAGTAAATAAACTGATAGATTCATCACTAATTTCACCAGTCATTTTGCTCAAAATTGAGCATATGAAAGTAACAAAACGCTGAAAACTTTTAACTTTATGAAAATAATCACCAGCTTTTTTATCTGCTTTATATTATTTTTTGACATATCCGTTGCCCAACAACCTACTTGGGTATCGAGTCGCCCGAATAGCTCCTTGCATTATATTGGGGTAGCTTCTGCTGCCAAAAGCAATACAGATTATCAGAAAATTGCCAAGCGAAATGCGCTCAACGACTTACTGAGCGAGATTCGCGTTACCATTCAGAGTGTTTCTATCCTGAATCAAATGGATAAGAACGGTACTTTCAAAGAAGAGTATCAATCTACCATCAAATCGACCGTAGCCGATGAAATTGAAAACCTAGAGCTTGTAGATACCTACGAAGACCAAGAAAACTATTGGATTTACTATCGAATTCTGAAGTCTGAGTATGCCGACCAAAAGCAACGCAATCAGGAAAGAGCGCAAAAAATGGCGTTACAGTTCTACGAAAAGGCACAAAGTGCTGAAGAAGCGAAAAACTACGTCACCGCCATAGATTTTTATCTACAGTCATTACTTGCCATAAAAGCCTACTGGGGGGAAAACATAGAGGTGACTTATCAAGGAAAGTCTATCTACTTGGCCATCGAAAGCTACACCAAACTGCAAGAACTCTTAGATAAAATCAATATTGTACCCAGTGTCAGTGCAGTCAATTTTTCTTCAATCAACGAGAATAAATCTTTGGTTATCAAAGTTGAAGACCAAAGTAACGTAGCTATTCCTAAAATACCTTTATCAGTAGCCTACTTACCTCAAAGGATAAATCTTAGCAACTACTTCTCCAATGAAAAAGGAGAGGCAAATGTCACCGTCTCCTTGGCCAACGGTACTAACTTCAATCAGTTAGAGGTCCGCTTAGACCTCAAAAACTTCTCGAAGGGCAGCTCGGATGATCGTTACTACAAGTATTTGATGCAGAGCTTACGTTGTCCTACCCAAAAGATAGATGTGGTGATACCCAGCAATGTAGCAAACGCTTCTAATACCAATCGCGTGGCAGGCGATATGTTTCCTTTTAATCTAGACTACTTGAATGTTGATTTTAGCAATACAAACCTTTACACATTTAAAAATTTAAGGCTTGTACCCATTAGAGTAAAAGAGAATTTTAAGCAAATTGTAGGCAATATGGGCTACTATATTTCTTTACAAGAAGCCATTGACGCGGATAAAGTTGTGATTAGTGAAGTCAATAGAAGCGGGAGAGTCAATACCTTATTGGTGAGAAATTTATCTACCGATACGCTATTTGTAATGTCAGGAGAGATTTTGATAGGCGGGAAGCAAGACAGGGTGATTGCCAGTGATATGCTCATTGCACCCAACAGCGGTCAGGTAAAACTACCCGTATATTGCGTAGAAAAAGGGCGTTGGAAGTATAAGAATAACAGTAATGATTCAAAATTTACCGAATACTATGGCATGGCAAACGAGCATTTAAGAGATATTATAGATCATCAGGAAGGACAACAGGCGGTTTGGAAGGAAGTTTCTAAAACAAATAAAAAAGATGGTATCAGCAGTAGTACAGAAGCTTATACGGCACACGCCAACAACAAAAGATTTAGAAGGCAAGAGCAAGAGTACATCGACTTTTTTGAAAATATTTTTGCCGATCAAGATGATGTGATTGGGGTAGTTGCGGTAACGGGTAATCAAATTGAAGGCGCTGATTTGTTCATTTCTAATAGACTGTTTAAACAAGAGTATAGAAAACTGATTTACTCGTACTTGGATGATGCCATCACCTATGGAGCACCCGTCAATGCTCAAAAAAGCGTTATAGACAACTACATCAATCAATTATTAAATCCCCAAACGCAAGTAAGTTTTATTGAAGAAAAAGGACAAGCTTTCAGAAGAGGTAATCAGGTGATTCATATTGCCGTGTATTAAAGGAATAGTTAGTTTTTCAGCCCTTAGTGAGGTGTTACATCACTCGATTAAGCTTATTTTCTTTGTGTAAGTCTCTAGGTAAACTTAGCTTCTAAATACATAGTAACGCCAAGGTAGACTTTTACCTTTTGAAAAGGGTAGTAGATAAAAAACGGTAGCTTCGATGTACAAAAAGCTTACAGTATCATATAACTAAGAAGCATTTTCTCTTTTAGATAGATAAAACTTTTGGTTCATTTATTCCTTCCGCTATTTACGGGCTAAGATATATTTACAAATCAGTAACAACGCGATGATCACACATTAACATCCATCCAGTATCTTGTCGCGAATTATTTATCTACTTAAAAAAACCTTTATCACTCATGTTTAAAATTACCCAGTTTTTCGGTATTTTGACGCTACTGCTATGGCTTTCTTTTGAGCCAGCAGCGGCACAAGTCGTCCCTAGGGTGGAACACGTACTACACATCAGTGTAGATGGCCTAAGACCAGACGTTGTAACCGCCATGGGGGCAGCACGCTTACCTAATTTTTTCCGTTTTCGTGCCGAAGGTACTTGGACAGACAACGCCCGTACCGATCGCTACAACACCTCTACCATTCCAGGACACACCTCACAGCTAACAGGAAGACAATTTTTAGGAAAAAACGCCCATAACTTTGTCCTCAACACCGATCCAGGACCAATCACATTACATACATTTGGGCCTTACATTGCCTCTTCCTTTGATGTAGTACACGACAATGGTCTTTCTACCGCTCTCTATGCAGGAAAAAGTAAATTTATTGTATTCGAAAACTCCTACAACGCTTCTAATGGAGCAGAGGATATCACCGGTGAAGACAACGGAAGAGATAAGATTGATACCTATGTGTACGAGGGAGATATGGAGAAGCTGACAACATTATTTGTGGCTGATTACGCCGAAAAGCAGTACGATTACGCTTTCTTTCATTTCAGAAATCCTGATGGTCAAGGACATAGCACAGGGTGGGAGCTTTCTCCTAACGAAGATTACGCACAGAAAGTAGCCGAGGTAGATGTCTTGTTAGGACAACTATTTGCAGTAGTAGAAAATACTCCTGGACTAGCAGGAAAGACAGCGATTATTCTTACTGCAGACCACGGAGGAGAATTAGGGGGAAAAAATCACGGTAACCTATTCAGTCCTGATAACTATACCATTCCTTTCTACGTTTGGGGCCCAGGCGTAGCAGTAGGTGCTGACTTATATGCGCTTAATGCAGCGCTTCGTATAGACCCCAGTACAGATCAAATCTATGACGAAGATGCCGTACAACCCATCCGCTATGCCGATATAGCGAACCTAGCACTGGCTTTTCTAGGCTTATCTGCTGTACCAGGTTCTGGCTTCAACGTAGAGCAGACATTAACTGTTGTTCCGGCAGCAGCAACCAATCTGGTAATCCAACAAGGTTTAAATGATTACAATGGTACTGTAGACACTTACGTAAGAAGAGATGAGAAAGATAAAGTGTATGGAAGTAACAGCACTTTAATTGTGGACGATGCTGACCCTTGGTGGAGTGGGCGAGACAACCAAGTGCTTCTCCGTTTTGAAAATATTATCGGCAATGCCGCACAGCAAGTACCTCCCAATGCGACTATTACGAAAGCGACTTTGAATGTGCGCGTGGTCAATGCAGGAGATGGTGGTAAACTCCATAGAATGCTCCGCCCTTGGACAGAAAACGACACTTGGAATACCCTTTCTGGTGGGCTTTCTGCTAATGACGTAGAAGCAGTAGCACAAGCAGATAGCGAAGTAAGCGAAGTAGCCGAAGGAATGTTAAGTATAGACGTGACGGCAAGTGTACAAGCTTGGGTCAATGGCGCTGAGAACTATGGTTGGGTAATACTCCCTGAAGGAGATAATGGCTGGGATTTCTACAGTAAAGAAGGCTTTATGCCGCCTCGTCTTACCATCAGTTACGAATTTGACGCTTACCAGACGAGAGCAGCCCAACAAGAGCAAACAGCTACACAAACAATAAGTAATGAGTTGCTTCCAGCAGTAGCCTCTTTAGAAGGCAGCCATCCGAATCCTTTTTCGGGAGCTACTACTATTCATTACAGCATGCCTAGCAAACAACAAGTAAAGCTGGAAGTCTTCAATAGTCAAGGACAGCCCGTAAAAGTACTTTTTGAAGGAGTAAAAGAAGCAGGTCGTTATGAGATCACTTTCAACGCTCAACAACTTCCTAAAGGGTTGTATGTACTGCGTTTTGTAGCCCAAGGTGAAGATGCTGAAACCATCTTAAACCACAGAATGATTGCCAACTAAAAGCCTTTTTTGGTAAAAGTCAAGGTAAAAAATAACGAAAGCCTACACAGAGATGTGTAGGCTTTCGTATAGCTAATGATGATAGCTGATGTACTACGTCGTCTGCAACTTCTTCTTCCAGTAACGCATCAAACCCGCCACACTCATAAAAGCAGGGTTAGCACTCTCATACTGGCCTAGTAAGTGTTGCGGAACATTGTTTTTGATCAACTCCTCCCGCACAAATTGCTGAAAAGTACCCACTACTTCTGCGGGTTTTTTCCCTGCCTCAAAATGCGGCTTTACCCAATGGGCCCAAGTAAGTAGATTTTCTTCTAGTGCTTTGAGGTGAGGAGCAATATCCGTGACTTTCCCAAAGTGAGTCAAGTACATATCCGTAAGAGTCAAATCACGGATAATCTTCAGCGAATGTTGCCAGTCTTCTACGTGAATATCAGGCGGTGGGCAAGGAGGAACCACCATCCCATTTTCTATACGAATCCCTGCTACATCTCCTGCAAACAAATGTTGGTCGAGCTGCCAGGCAATATGATGTACCGCATGGCCAGGTGTATGCCAAGACTTGACGGTCGTATCACCTATATTGATGGCTTGTTCGTGGGCTACCTCGTGTACTCGGTTAGGAGGAATAGCGTGCATCTCTCCCCAAAGGCTGTCCATTTGGTCTTGGTAGATACGCTTGGCAGAATCCATCAGTTTAGAAGGATCAATGAGATGCTTTGCGCCTAGCGGATGCACATAAATGTGTGCACCCAGATCAGCCATGGCCCATGCAGCTCCTGCGTGATCCAAATGAATGTGGGTGAGGAAAACGTGTTGAATATCCTTCAGTTGAAAACCCTTTTCAACAACGGCTTTCTCTAAGTTCTTGAAAGTGGCATAAGGCCCAGTTTCTATCAGTATGGGGCCATCAGGGGTTTCTACTAGAAAAACAGCAATCACTTGCTTCTGTCCTAGAAAATCTAGGTCGAGAACGTGTATCTTGAACGACATAGGTAAGGTATTTTAATCAATGATGGTTTATGGTAAGCTTTTTTTGAAAGCCTCGTATTCGATGTTGTCTTGAGGTACTTGACTACAATTAATTTCTTTCCCTTTTTCTTTGATACGCTCTACCCGATTTCCTGGATCAGGATGGGTGCTCAAAAAGGCTGGTTGGCTACTCTTGCCTTCAGAAGTCACTTTCTGGAAAAAACCC
>CALEMF010000102.1 GCA_937911505.1 uncultured Cytophagales bacterium | reverse complement strand
GCTTATACCATCTTTAGATTCTTAAATCTATAACTAGCAACTTGGATTAATTAATGTGCCATGCTTACAGCCACTCAGTTGATAAATCCCCAACCACATTTCTACGAGCAAGAATTTAATTGGATTAAAGAGCGGTTGGCGATGCAACTCTCCATCGCTTTTCCTGCTATTTATATCCGAGAAGAAGAGGTCATCGCAAGAGATTTAACACCTCCTCAATTGGGAACTTTCAAAATTGATGAGCACCCTTACCTTGCTTTAATAAAAAAACTCACACCAGAAGAGCGTTATGTACTAGCCCTCACTTTAATGGCCTATGTAGTTCCTTACGAGTTGACTTTGTTTGCCAAAACACAAGAGGAAATGGGCATTGCTGCTGTGCTTGGAGGCGTACAAGAAACAGATCAAAAAAACTTTATACCCACTTTTCAAAAGGTATTATTTGCACTTACTGGTGTAAACGTAGCAGTACGTATGCAGTATCTACCACTTTTTAAGCCGAACAGTACACTCTTTAGGGAAGGTATCTTACAAAAACCTTCGGATAGTGGCTTTTCGACTCAAGCGCCGCTTCGTCTCACCGATACTTATGCGGCGTTATTACTATACGGTGAACCTTATCAGCCTCAGTACGGTAGTGCGTTTCCTGCTAGCTTGCTTACTACCTCTTACGAGTGGGAAGATTTAATATTGGCTGACAAAGTGCTTTCGCAAGTCGAAGAAATAAGAGACTGGATTTGTGCAGCCACTACAATTATGGCAGAAGAATCTACCGCCAGACATCTCAAGAAAGGCTATAGAGCTATACTTTCTGGGAAGTCTGGGACAGGTAAAACCCTAACTGCTTCCCTATTAGGGAAAGTTACAGGACTACCTGTATATCGGATTGATGTGGCCAGCGTAGTCTCCAAGTACATTGGTGAGACGGAGAAAAACTTAGAGCAGCTCTTCCAAATGGCTGAGCACAAAAACTGGATACTTTTTTTCGATGAAGCCGAAAGCCTTTTTGCTAAACGAACGGCTACTAAAAGTAGTAACGATCAGTATGCTAATCAAACTATTGGCTATTTGTTACAACGTATCGAAGACTATGATGGAATTGTTATTCTCTCTACCAATAAGCCCACTAATATGGATGATGCCTTTACAAGGCGCTTTCAGAATATTATCCAGTTTCCAAACCCTTCAGAAGAAGATAGACTCCGACTCTGGCAAAAGGTTTTTGAAGAACAATCACTTTCTGACCAGATATACCTGGCATCCTGAGCGCAAACCTACACTACTATTACATTATGCTATTTGATCAATAGCTAACTTACTAGTTGTATTTTACGTTATAAAGCAGGGCGTAATCACTTTACAGAAGAAGATATTTTAACCGCCACCAAAAAAGAATATGATAAATACCAGCATCAGTGGATCGCCTTAAAGCAAAAAAGTAGCGTCGCAAGATAATAATGCTTTACTATACAGACATTTACTCTCTAAAAGGGCATAAAAGAGAAAAAAGCAAAGAGATAACAAGAGGAATACTTCTTGAATTACTTTCAAGAAGTCTATGCCAATCTAATATCCTTGATCCGTAGCTGTAAGGTAGTTTTACCAAGAAAGTGATTTTCTTCTAGATGATAGCAGATATGAAAGCGCCTACCTGCCTGTAAGGGTTCGTAAAAGTGCCCTAAAGAGAAACCAATGGCATCGTACGTAGCAGAATCCTCTTGGCGAATAGCCAGTTTAAGATGAATCGGATTATCTTTCCCTACCAACTTGGGTGGCTTAGCACAATATACATTCTCCGAGACAAAGAGAGGTTGTGTGTTTGCTGGCCCAAAAGGTGCTAATTGACTGATAATACGATAGAATTTGTGGGTAGCATCTTTCAACCTGATTTTTACATCTATGTCAAGTTGGGGTAATAATTGTTCGGCACGAATGCTTTGTGCTACTACTTCTTCAAATTTTTGCTGAAATAAGGGGATGTTCTCTATCTTGAGTGTTAGTCCAGCCGCATGCATATGCCCTCCAAACTGTTCTAACAAATCAGCGCAAGCCTCTATGGCATCGTATACATCAAAGCCTTCTACCGAGCGAGCTGAGCCCGCCGCTTGCTTACCCGACTTTGTCAAAATGATGGTGGGCCGATGGTAGGTTTCAATACAACGAGAGGCTACAATCCCAATCACCCCCTTGTGCCAATCTTCCTTATACAAAACAGTCGTTTTGGCGGCTTGTTTTTGCTGTAAGTGGATCATCTCTAGCGCTTGGGCAGTGATGTCTCGATCAAGGTCTTTTCTACTGCTATTGTATTCGTGTACAATTTGTGCATAGCGCTCTGCTTCTTTTACATCTTCACATACCAACAATTTCACAGCACTATGCGCATGGTCAATTCTACCCGCTGCGTTGATACGCGGTCCTAAACCGAACACCACGTTCATAATGGTCAGTTCTTTGTCTTCTTTAAAACCCGCAATATGCAGCAGTGCTTTCAGCCCTACAGTTGGATCGGTATTCAATTTTTTTAGCCCATAGTAAGCCAGCACCCTGTTTTCGCCTGTAATCGGTACAATGTCACAACCAATACTCACCGTTACAAGGTCAAGGTAATGAAGTGCCTCCTCCATAGCGATGTCTTCGACTTGGCAGTAGGCTTGTATCAGCTTAAAGCCCACCCCACAGCCTGAAAGCTCTTTGTAAGGATAAGGGCAGTCCTCTCTCTTTGGATCTAACACTGCTACAGCTTGTGGCAGTGTGCTGCCAGGGCGGTGATGATCGCAAATAATAAAGTCGATGCCTTGTCGCTTGGCGTAGGCCACCAAGTCCACAGATTTAATCCCACAATCCAGCGCAATCATAAGGGTATAGCCTTTTGACTTGGCGTAGTCGATGCCTTTCTTGGAGATACCATAGCCCTCTTTGTAGCGATCAGGTACGTAATAGGCTACTTTCTGGTAATGCTTTTTGAGAAAAAGATACATCATGGCTACAGAGGTAGTACCATCTACATCATAATCTCCATAAACGAGTACCTTCTCTCCCATTTTGATGGCATCTTGCAGCCGTTCTACGGCGGCAGCCATATCTTGCATAAGAAAAGGGTCGTGTAAATCTTCTAGGGCAGGTCGAAAGAATAGTTTGGCTTCTTTAAAAGAGGTAATACCTCTTTGTACAAGTAGATAGCCCAATGCTTCACTTACGTTAATTTCTTTCGCAATTTTTTTTACTAAGTGTCGATCGGGTTTTGGGCGATATAGCCAACGAATATTATTTTCCATTGAGAAATCCATTGAGTAAGTAGCTTAGTAGCTTCCCTTGTACTTACGTATTACCCATTCTACACTGGCCAACCCTACGATTAGGAAAAAAAGCCATTTGAAATGTATAATTTCCAGCAGCTCTTCGCTAGAGTGGATTTTATCTGGTTTTTGGGTATCGAGCAGTTGTTCTTCTAAACGCGCAAGCTGATCTACTGGATAGAACTGCCCTTCGGTTTGTTCGGCTACTTGTCGTAATAGTTGATGGTCGGCGGTAGTGGAAAGGGCTTCTAATTGTAAGGCCTTTACACTAAACTCTCCTACAGCTTGCTCCATTTTTCCTAAAACTTCTGCGGTAGCTTTGTAGCGGTATACCCCTTTCGGTAAACCGCTTACTTCAAATTTGGAGCTTCCTTCACTAATGGCGAAGGTATAATTATAGGTTTTATTTTGCTCGTTGGTAATACTTAGATTCACCTTAATATCATAAATTTTTTCATATACATCGTTGTACGCTTCGGCTTCAAATACTACTTTTTCGTAATCAAAGTATTCATCATCAGAAGTATAGACCCTTAGCTTTCGTTTGTCTTCTTTGGCGGAGAGGAATTGTACCACTTTAAGTACCAGCGCATCAACCGCTTCTTGGGTTTCGTGCTGTGCGTACTCTTCTAGGCGCCAGTGCCACAGCCCCTCTCCTGCTAGCCAAGCGGCTTTTGTACCTTGGTCGCTATGAATAGCCAATAGCGGACGTTCAGTAGGTACATTGCCAACTTTTTGATACAATACTACTTCACTATTGGCTTTCAAGTTATAGTTGCCATAAGGAACTTGTAAAGGAGGTAAGCGTTGTAGGCGTTGCATCAACTCATCAGCTAGTCCTAGCTTGTCAAATTGTGGGTTAAAACTAGCCGTTACTTGGTCGGTTCTTCCCAAACGTCCGCCTATTTGTGCTACGTCATTTAGGGTATTGAAAGCATTTAGGTTGCTCTGCGAACCTGTAATATACCATATCGGAATGCCTTTGGCTTTGTATTGACTTAACAAACGATTACCACTCCCTGCTCGATCTGGAATTTGGTGCGCGATGATTAAATCGTAGGTAGCTTCTTTAGGTGTGCCTAAGCCTAAAAAATGCGCCTCAAAACTGTAGTTATTATTTTGTTCGATAATCTGCTTAAAAGCCTTGAAGTCGGGATGAGGTGCATACCCCATCATCAAAATTTTTTCTCTGCCATCTACTACTTCTACAAATACATCACGGCTATTGTTGAGGGTAGTGACTTCGCCTTCTACCGTCTGTACCACCACGGTATAGCGTTGTGTTCCTTTTACTTTGGCAGTAGAAAGGAACTCTACTTCTGCTAAATCATTTCGTTTTACGTTGATCGTTTTTTGTTGTACAACAGCCGCTCCCTGCAGCAGGCTTACCCGCAAAGGTCGATCGCTAAAGCCTATGTTTTGTATCTCTGCTACCACAGGGAATTGATTGCCTAGATAGGCAATCTTATTGGCAAATACCGCCTATACTTTTAAGTCTTTTTTGAGGGTAGTATCTCCTAACCCTACTGTCCACACGGGAAAGTTATACTTCTGATAGATGGGTGAGATGCCTTGGTTGTGAATGCCATCTGAAACGAGTACCACTTTATCGAGGTTTCTGTTTTCGTAGTTATTCCCAATGGTATTTAGTAATTGGCTTAGGTTAGAGCTTTCGTGGGTAAAACGTAATTGTGCCAATGCCTCTTGAGTATTGAAGCTAGTCATCTCTACCGCCACGCCTTTCTTTTCGAGTTTGTCCCCTATGGCTGCCAAGCGTTGGGTAAGTTGTTGCAGTGAAGCGGTATCTTTCATAAGCGCCAGCGACTGAGAATTGTCGATGGCGAAAACCAACGAGGGCTTCTCGAGGGTATTTTGTACGCTTCTTACGACAGGCGCTAATAGTAAAAAACAGATTAAAGTAACGAATACAAAGCGTATACCTGCCAGTACATAGTTGAGGGTTTTAGACCAAGGCGCTTTCTTTTGGTAAAGAAGAAACGCATAGGCTGCTCCAACTAAAATACATAGCAAGATATACAAGGGAGAATGGGGAAATACAAGATTGAGTTTGTCTGTCATAAAGCAAAAGCTTTCTCAAAGCGCTGTAGGTTTTTAACTACCTACAAAGTATTTTGTATATGTAGTACGAATATACGTGTTCTGCTGCTAAATAAAAACTTTCACATTCTCCTAGCGCTTTTTAAAGATTTTTAAGCGTGGGTGATGGCGCTCGAAGAGGTCTTCGTGCATCACGGGAAGTGTATCAAAATAACCTAATAACAGCAATCCTTCTGGCTTTAGTGATTGATGCAAGCGCTCTAATACCTGCGCTTTAAGGGCTACATCAAAGTAGATCAGTACATTTCTACAGAAAATGAGGTCGTAGGTTTTTTCGACAGGATCTTTGGCTACATTGTGTTGAAAAATACGTAACGAGGTAGGTGCAAGCTGATGGAATTGCCAGCCGACTTCCGTTTCTCTTAGGTACTTTTCGACTGCCTTTCTTCCTCCTGCAGCGAGGTAGCTACGTTTAAAGTTGTCTAACTCTTCTAAAGGGTAGGTGGCTTCTAAGGTAGTATTGATAGCTTTCTGGCTGATGTCTGTTGCGGTGATGTATGCCTGAGACAAGCGGTTCAACTCTTCTAGTAAAATCATCATAGAATATACTTCTTGTCCTGTTGCACAACCAGCATGCCAAATATGAAGGGGCGTAGATGCCTCGAAGGTAGGAAGGATTTCTTTGCGTAATCCTATCCAAAAGTTTGCATCTCTAAAAAGAGAAGTCAGTTGTACGGTGATCTCATCGATAAACTCATAAATAAAGTCTTGGTGGTAGAGCAAGTGATCCCACAAAGCTACGCTATTTTTAAAGCCAAAGTGTGCCATGGCTTTGCTCATTCTTCTTTTTAAAGAGTGAGGTTCATAACTACTAAAATCAATTTTGTAGCGGTGGTAAATACCCTCATTGAGCGCTTTGAGTTCTGCGTCGCTAAGTTGCATAAATAAGAGGTTTCTTAACTAACAGTCGTCAATTCGGGCTCTACATTTAAGAAGAAAATCAGTTTACCGAAGCGCTTTGATGACTCTGATTTGTATACAGTGGCAATTAGTACGTTAAACCTCACTGTTAAATCTCTTGAAAGCACTATTTTGAGCTTCATTTGTGTAGTATCTGGCTCTTTCATTTTCGCTTCAAAGTATTTTTTCTCTGCTTCCTTATCAAAATGAATCCAGCGATGAATAGGTTGATTGAGTATGTCTTCTTTGCTTCCCAATAGGTTTGTGATGGAAGTATTGACACTTAGAATGCTGCCATCTCTTTCTGTTTCGATAACAGGAATGTTCTTATCTTTAAAGAGCGAACGCAGATCTACCCCTTTTTTACGATTCTCAAGTTCAGCAAGAATATCGGCAATTTCTCCAACAAACTCATCTGTAAACTCTACCTTCAACCCAAGAAGGGCATTTTTCCTTTTTTCTTCTATGAGGTTTTGCTTTAAGATTTCGCGTAGGCGGAACAGCTCCGTAACATCTATTAAGGTAACAATTACCTTATATACTGCACCACTCAGGTTTTTGGTAGGACTAAGATTCGTGATATAATGTTTTTCTTTTCCGTTGAGTGCCCGCATGCGCATTTGTTGAGAGACTACCTCGCCTGCTCGTAGTTTTTCCCAAAGGGCTTCATAAGCAGGTGTATCGGTAAACGTTTCATAAAGTAGATCTGTGAATTGTGTACTTCTGATTTCAGTTCTTCTTCTAAAGCCAAAGTGCTTCATAAACATTGAATTACCTCTAATCAACCTGCCGTCAAGTTCGAGTTCAATGAGCGGAATAGACTCGTTGATAGCACTAATTTTACTAGAATACTCGAGTTCTTTTTCCTTTTGCTCGGTGGTAAATTGTGCAAATTGAACAATCTTACTAGGTTTACCATTTACATCTAAAATAGGGCTATACGTTCCTGTAATCCACAGTTCTTTGCCTGTTTTACTGATACGCTTGAATTCTCCAGAGTTGAAGGCACCACCACAAATACTTTCCCACATTACATCATAGCGACCACTTTCACGTTCTTCTTGTGATACCAGTTCTTTTTCTTTCTTACCGAGTAGGTCTTCTTTAGAATACTCCATCAGGCTAAGATAAATATCATTTACTTCTATAATTGTACCATTGAGATCGAGCTCTAATGCGGCATTGGTCTTATTGACGGCATCTACGATAGACTTGGTACGAATGGATTCTTTTTCCACCTCTAGGATTTTTTCTTGTAACTGTCCTTGGGTGTAGATAAGCTCTTGGGTATTGCTTTCGAGGATTTCCTCTTTCTCTTTCAATTCTTTGGCGATGGCTTGCGACTCTACTAAGAGTTGCTTGGTATTGCTACTGATACGCGCGTTGGCTACGGTAGAAGCAAAGTTTTGGCAAAGCGTATTGATAAACTCTATTTCGTAAGGTTGTAATTTCTTGAAGGAAGCCAACTCGATGGCTCCGTAAATTATGCGATTGACCATTACTGGGGCTAGTAAGAGGGCTTTAGGGTTGGCTTTTCCTAGCCCAGAGGTAATGCGTAAGTAGGCATCAGGAATATCGTCCATGTAGATGGTATCTTCTTCTCTAATACACCTGCCTACTAGCCCTGCGCCCATTTCCATACGCCTTTTCAGGTACTTTCGTCGCTCATAGGCATAAGCAGCGCCTATTTCTATAAAGTGGTCGTTTGGATCCTCTTCGTTAATGAAGTAGACAGCGCCTTGATTGGCGCCTACATATTGCACTAACTTTTTGATAAACAGAAAAGCAATTTCTTCAATCTCACTGTTTTGGTTATCGCGCAACAAGGTACTAAATTTTGCAATACCATTGATGGCCCAATTACGGCTTTGCTCCTCTTGGGCAATGGCTTGAAGCTGGTTACGCATTTCCAATAAGGCCCTTCCTAAGCCTTCCTTAGTGTTAAGAGAGCCGAAATCAGCTTGAAAGTCACCTCTTCCAATATCTTGGATAAAAGCGGTAGCATCGTCTAGGTTACGCCCCACTTCTTGGAGTTGTATGACAATATCTTGTATTTCTTCTGGGTATTCTTCTAAGTTGAGCTGGCGCAGACTCTTTTGGGTAAGATTTCTTGAAAAACGTTTAATTTGAGTAAGCGGATACAGAAAGTTATTGTTCATAAACAATAGCAGCCATATCACTACCAGTAAGATGCTTAGGTTGATGGCTACTACGATAGCAAACCGCAGTACTTCTGCCAGCATGTAGTAAGAGAGGCCGCCCAACAAGATGAGCAGCAGCAGCATAATAATGAAAGTAAGTCGAGTTCGTAAACTCATAGGCAATATGGCTTAGGTATACTATAAGCTAAATTTAAAATTTTTTATACGTTATACCGCCTTTGTTTCATAAGAATTATATTTATTTCTACTTTACGAGTAGTTGTATGTGACAATCTCTCTATATTTTTTGCTCTTTACTCTTTTTAATTTTAAGCAACACTTTTTCTTTTTTGTTTTGGATGATATCTTTGGTAATCGTAATGAAATTTTCTTCAAAGAAGCAAAAGAAAGCAGGTGACATATTAGTATGGAAAGACTGCAATGAGGTTTGAATATGCAATATACTTTCAAAAGCCTTCATGTCTTTTGCAAAGAGATTTGTTAGCTTCTGGTTGTTAAAATAACTATACTTAGGAATATCTCCATAAATGAAAATATCCAAGAAATTGGAAAGCTGTGTTACCATCGCCGCCGAGAGAATATTGTCTAGTTCTAGTAAAATATCTTGCTGTATATCGGTCAGTTGTCCATCTGCTGCCATCTCGTGTACGGCGGGTGGCGCAAATATTTTGAAGATGGTCTGTATGTCTTTTTGATGAAAAAGCAGATAGGTGCGGCCTCTGAGTTTTCCTTTTATCTCAGTTCTCAGGATGTACACTTTCTCTTCTGAGAATTGCTTCACGATGGCATTCAGGTCATCCATCTCAATAAACTTTGCCTCAAAGCCTTGTAGTAATACTTTTTCATTAGCCATCTTTGAGAAAGCATCGGCTGCGTTGGCCAGTGAAATACTAAATAATTCTTTCGTAATATCGAACTCATAATTTGATAATTGCTGCATGCCTTTTACATTAAGGAGTTTTACATTTATTTCATTAAGCCTTCTAGGGCTAGTTACGTTGTAGTTTATAGTTTTTAAATAAAGTGTTCATGAGAGAGGGAGCATCTAGCACTAGGCATACCTCCCCATCTCCTAAAATAGTAGCACCACTGATAAAGTGTGCTTGCTTGAGGAGTACACCTAAGGATTTTTCTACGATTTCTTTTTGCTGGTAGAGCTTATCTACTACAAACCCCACCTCTCGATGGTTGTAATTGACGACGACAATGTCCAGTCGATCCTCCTCAGCAATAGTATCGAAGGTACGGTGAAGGGTATCTTCTACTCCCAACTGCTCGAGGTTTTCTATGCTAAATAAGTCTTTTAGAAAAACGACCGATATGCTTTTATCTAAAAAGTTAGTGACCAATCCTTTATTTACCTTCTTTACCTGTCTTTTCGTGATGGAAGTCACTGCATTGGTATAAGAGAGCGGAATGGCGTAGGTCGTTTGGTTGAGGTCGAATAATAAAGCTCCTTTTACTGCCATAGAAGAGGGTAATGTTAAAATGATTTTAGTACCAACCAATGGGGTTGTTTCTACTTGAATTTTACCGCCCACTGAATCGACGGCACGTTTTACTACATCCATCCCTACCCCTCTGCCCGAAATATCTGTGACGGTGTCGACACTAGAAAAACCCGGTTCAAAGATGTATTCCGTAACGGCTTCATCAGAGAGCGCCATTACTTCACTCTGTGTAAGTAATTTTTTCTCTATTACCTTTTGTCGAATACGCGCTAAATCGAGCCCTCTGCCGTTGTCTTCTACGATAATGCGTACTTCTTCTTTAATACTTTCAGCGTGCAGGGTGATGGTACCGCGTGCTGGTTTTTTCATATTAATGCGTTCGTCTTCTGTACCTATGCCGTGGCTAATGGCATTTCTTACTAAGTGCACAAGCGAATCGCTGATGATTTGTAAGATATTTCGATCTATCTCGATCTCACTTCCTTCCAACACTAGGTTTACTTGTTTTCCTTCAGCGCTGGCGACGTCTCGCACAATACGATGAAATTTACTGAACAAAATACCAATCTGAATCAGACGGATATCCATCACCGCATACTGTAGCTCAGAGGTGATGCGTTGTAAGCGGATATAATCGTTGCGCTTGGCCTGTTGCGCCGTAAGCCCTACATTTACCACACGATCTTTTTCTATGATGAGCTCTCCTACTAAATTGAGTAAGGCATCTAGTTTTTTGATCGGAATGTGAATACTATCTGAGAAGGTGATTTTATTGGTAATGTCCTCTAGCTCTTCTTCGGCCGTTACAACAGCCGTCTCTTCTGCAAGTATTTCTTGTTTAGGGGTTTTCTTCGTAGTTTTTTCTGTAGCAGAGGTAGCTTCAGTGCTCTTCTCTACTTTGGTAGTCGCTTTAGTTTCTTCTGGTTGTGTAGTAGGCGGATTAAAAATAGTAATCGTATCGGGCGAGGCAATCTCAGGGGTTTCTTCTTCCTTTTTGCGTAAGTTTCGCAGAAACACCTCCAACTTCGTTTTAATACCTCTAAACTTAGGCT
Source organism: uncultured Cytophagales bacterium (assembly GCA_937911505.1). Classification (GTDB taxonomy): domain Bacteria; phylum Bacteroidota; class Bacteroidia; order Cytophagales; family Thermonemataceae; genus CALEMF01. Next base: position 14,447 of record CALEMF010000102.1, on the reverse strand, counting down.
TGGGCTGATCGGGCTGCTGAATATGCAAGAGCATGGCTGCCATCACATCATTGGCACGAAAAAGGTCATTGAAGAGGGAATCGTCCATTTCTACCTCATCTTTTTTGATAGCACTAAAGATATCTTCCAAGGCGTGAGCCAACGCTGCAAGGTCTTTGAATCCTAAGCCAGCAGCATTTGCCTTAAGCGTATGGGTAATTCTAAAGATACTTTCCATCACCTTCTTATCGTCTTGATTTTGCTCTAAGGCGATAAAAAACTGATTGAGCTGATCTTGTTGCTCTTGTGCTTCTGCTAAAAAAACCTCTCTTAGTTCATCTTCATTCATACAATTTTCTATTTAAGAGGAGTACCTATGACAAACAACCTACTATATAGCTTCCTATCTCTTCTAATGGTAATACTTCTCTGACTGCCCCTTGCGCAATGGCTTCTTTGGCCATTCCAAAGATAACTGAGCTGGCTTCGTCTTGTGCGATGGTGAAAGCTTGCTGTGCATGAAGCGCTTTCATCCCTTCTGTACCGTCTTTTCCCATACCTGTCAAGAGAATAGCAATTGCTCGGGAACCTACAGTGCAAGCACAAGACAAGAAGAGGGCGTCTACAGAAGGATAGTTATACGCTGTAAATACCTCCGCTACATACCGAAAAACAAGGTGTTTTTCCTGCTCTACCAACTTGGTATTGACATGGCAAGGCAGTAAGTAAACCGTTCTTCCTTGTAAATACTCACCTTCCTGGGCTACTTTTACAGGCAGAGGCGTCACCTCATTAAGCCGCTCTGCAAAAGAGTCAATAAAACTAGGCGGCATATGTTGAGCAATGACGATAGGCAAAGGAAAATTGACAGGAATTCGTTGTAGTATTGCTTCAATCGCCCCTGTTCCGCCAGTAGAAGCCCCTAACACTACGACTCTATAAGATAGGTGGTCGAAAGTATGTTGATGGGTATTCTTTTTTCCTTTGCTACGTACTAGTTCTTCCACATTGACGTGTGCTACTTGTTTTACTTTTTTTAATAAAATAGTGGTCATATCCCTCAGGTTGCCTCCTGCGTAATCAGGCTTAATAAGAAAGTCGAACGCCCCTTTTTCTAGCGCTTTGAAAACCGTTTGGATGCGCCCTCCTCCTAGTGCCGTTAGTAATAAGATGGGCGTTGGGCAATGCCGCATAATTTGCTCAATTGCATAAATCCCATCGAAGTCAGGCATCAAGAGATCGAGTAAAACAAGATTAGGTTGATGCGCAACGGTTTTCTCGTAAGCCTCTTTACCGTTTTCGGCTGTTGCTACCACCGTAAAATTACTAGCCTGTTCATTAAAAATATCTTGTAATACCAAACGCATAAAGTGGGCGTCATCGGCTATCAATATTTTGATGGGTACGTTGCTTTTCATAGAAGTCATGTAGGCTTTTTATTTTTGACCGAAAATGGGCTAAAATTTGACCAAATAAGACGCTTTTTAAAAGCCACAGCAGGATTATGGATAAAAAAAGTAACGATATGTAGGTAAATTTTGGTCATTTTCAGGAGGTAGAAAAAGATTCAACGACTTCATAGGGTAGCCCTTGTAGCTTGATTTAACTACCTTTATTTATCCAAGCTTTTTTACGACGTCTAAAAGCTGTTCTGTAGTAAAGGGTTTTACAACATAATCATTTGCTCCTAATTTAAGGCCCTCGTCCACTACTGACTGTTGCCCTACAGCGCTTACCATAATAATTTTAGCGTCTACTCCTTCGTCTTTTAGGACCTTCAATACATCTAAGCCCAGCATATCAGGCAAGATATTGTCGAGGGTGATAAGATCAGGTTGTAGTTCAAATGCCATGTCGATGGCAGATTCACCGTTGGCTGCCATGCCAACTACTTCGTGTCCGATTGTGCCAAGGGCATCTTTAATGAGGGTTCGCATATACAGCGAATCATCCACAATGAGTACTTTGTTCATATGTTTTTTTTAATTGAGTTATTGAAGAATTAACTTTTCGGCTATTTCTGATTCTATAAAACGAAGCATGTCGACAAGAATAATCATTCTATTTTGGGTCTTCACTATTCCTTGAATAAAATGTTGTTCTTTGTGTTCTTCTTGCCAAATATTAGGCGCTTTGTCGATCAAATTTTCGGTAATCGTAATACTATTAGGCACATTACTTATCCAAAAGCCCACTTGGTACTTGGCCGTCTCTACCACTAAGATAAAGCCTTCTTTGTCGAGGGTGGTTTCTTCTTTCAATCCAAACTGCTGTGCCAAGTGTATAATTGGGATAATATTCCCTCTGATATTGGCTACTCCTTTTACAAAAGCGGCCGTAAGCGGTACGGGCGTCACTTGTGTAGCACGTAATATTTCCTTCAGTTGGGTAATAGGTACAGCGTACTCTTCTTGCCCTAAAGTAAAGACCATTAGTTGTAAGGAAGGATACTCTTCTTGTCCCTCTTCGTTTTCATCGTCGTGGATCGTTGGTTGCTCGTTCATACAGTTGGGGTATTATACGTTACAGTTTGAATCGTGCCACGCTCTCTTTTAAAGCACGGGCTATTTCGGCCAGTGATTTTCCTGTATTGGTTACGTTGTCCATAGATGCCTTCAATTCGTTAGAAGATTCTGAGACAGAACGTGTTCCTACGGCGGTTTCTTCGGAAACTACCACAATCTTCTCAATGTTTTTTACCACGAAACTTACAGAATCTTTCTGCTTTTGGGTAACTCCTAATACCTGCTTAGAGAGGTAAAGTGTATCGTTACTTGACTTGCTGATTTCTTCAAATACCTCTTCGGCATCTTTGGTAGAGACGATTCCCAACTTTACGTTACTCTTCATGGCCTCAACGGCTTTGGTTACTGCTTCGGTATCTTTCTGTACGTTTCTGATCACATCTTCAATATTATCAGCCGATTTTTTCGATTCTTCTGCTAATTTTCTAATCTCTTCTGCTACTACGGCAAATCCTCTTCCTGCATCACCTGCACGGGCGGCCTCGATGGCAGCATTTAGAGCGAGTAGGTTAGTTTGAGAAGCAATATCAGTGATGACGCGCAGCGTTTTAGAGATTTCTTCGGAGCGATTAGAGAGAATATCAATAGAGCTGGCTGTAATACTGGCTGAATCGTTGATTTCAGTCATGTTGTTTACCACATTCTTGATAATCTTGATACCATTATTGCAGCTTCCTTGCCCTCTCTCGGCAGTTTGGGTAATGATTTCCGCCCGCTTACTGATGTCATCGGCTGATTTAAAGATATCTTCTACCAATTTGGAAGATTCATCGGTACGCTTTACTTGCTCTTGGGCTCCTTGTGACATTTGCGCGATAGCCGTGGCTACTTCTATGGTTCGGTTCTTCATACTTTCTGCCTTGCGTAGCATTTCTGCAGAGGAGTCGTCTACGCTCATAGCATTTTCTTGGATACCCTTTAGGATTTTACTGATGTTGTTCATCCCAATGTTGAGGGCATTGGCCATGTCGGCCATATCACCTTCCACTTTTTTATTGAAACGTCTAGTAAGGTCACCCATAGAAAGCCCTGCGACAAGTTGATTAATTTCTAGGATGGGTTCTGATATATTACCAAGCAAACTATTCAACGATTCCACCAGAGAGGCCCAAGTACCTTCCAAGTTATCTATTTTCAGCCTTTCTGAAAGAATTCCGTATACACCAGCTAGGTTTACTACTCGATTGATCTCCTCGATGATATTTTTGAGTGTATCACGCAAGGAAAGGTTAGCATCAATCATTTTTTTGAGCTCTCCTTCACTAGCTAAGCTGTTAAGATTCAACTCGACGTCGAAGTTTCCTTTTTTAATTTCCTCTAGGAAGTCACTAGTAGCTTTAAGTGAAGAGCGGAAATCAGTCACATCTTTGGCGAGCTTTACTATTTTAATTACTTGTCCTGACTCGTCTTTTACAGGGGCATAGGAAGCATCCCACCATACGTCTCGCCCATTTTTACCCAAACGTTTGAAGGTACCCGATACGGTTTCTCCTTGTTCTAACGATTTCCAAAATTGCCGATAGACTCTTTCGCCTTCATCAAGATGAGCAAACATCTGATGGTGCCTCCCTTTGATTTCTTCTAGCGTATAGCCCATTGCCTGTAGAAAGATATTATTAGCAGCAAGGATATTCCCTTCTGCATCGAACTCAATAAAAGCGTAAGAGGTATTGATAGCATTCAGTTGCCCTTGCATTTCTGCTTGTGAACGTTCGAGTTGTACGTTAAGCTTACTTTGCTTCTCTTGGGTAGCAGCCAGTTCTTCCATATTTTGGCGCAGTTCTTCTTCAGACGCTTGGATACGCTCGAGCTGTTCCTTTAGTTGTCCTTCTTGCTGTTTCCTGTCGGTAATATCTTTAATGAAGGCTGCGAAAACGTGTTCTCCTTCTACCTTAGCTTCACTTAACGTCAGTAAGATAGGTACTTTCTTTCCTTCCTTAGTTACTGCTTCTACTTCTCTACCAATGCCTAATACTTTTTTTCTTCCAGTGGTAAGATAGTTATCCAAATATTGATCATGGTTAGGAGCGTGTTCCATTCCCATCAACATGGCTACATTATTACCGATTACTTCGCTTCTATCGTAGCCCCAGAGTGTCTCAGCGCTCTTATTAAAAAAGTTCACTTGCCCTTTTGTGCTAATAAAAATCACACAGTCTACACAGTCTTCTAAAATCTGTTCATATTTATTGATGACGCGCTTGATCTCACTTTGTTTGTTACGCATCGATTCTTGGGTGGCTTGGAGTTCTTCCATGTTTTGGCGCAGCTCTTCTTCTACGGCACGGAGTTCTTCGAGCTGATTAGAGTTTTTTTGCTCTAGCTTCTTACGCTCGGTAATATCTTTGATGAAAGCTGTATAAATAGGCTCACCGTCTTTTTTAGCCTCGCTTAGGGTCAGTAAGATAGGTACTTTTTTACCTGCTTTGGTAACGGCCTCTACCTCTCTACCAATGCCAATTACTTTTTTCTTACCAGTTGTTTGGTAGTTGTTTAAATACTGATCGTGGTTCTTTTTATTCTCTCCACCCATCAGTATCTTCACATTCTCTCCGATTACTTCTTGGCGCTCATAGCCCCACAGTGCTTCGGCACTTTGATTGAAAAAGGAGATGGTTCCTTTTTTGTCGATCATGATGACGGAATCTACGCAGCCTTCTAGGATGTCGAGCAGCATTTGCTCATCTTGATGTGTTGGGACAGAGGTATTGTTGTTGTCGTTGTTTTCCATTTTCTTATGTTCATTAGAAATCGGTTTTGTTTTATTAGGGATGAGTTTCTCCCTTTTGATATTATCTCCAAGTGCCATAATAACTGCTAGGTTTTCATGAAATTTATTATTTATGTTGTTTAATAAGTCTTAAGACTCAGGCGTACTCTCCGCTACTTGCTCAGTGTAGTGAAGTACCTCTTTGGCCATATTTCTGTAATCTTCTGCCCCGTGCGAAGTGGGTGCATAGCTAAAGATCGTTTGTCCGAAAGAAGGTGCTTCTACTAGTTTTACATCTGTTCTGATCAAGGTATTGAAAATATTGATAAAATCGTAGGTTTTAATGATGTGCGCGAGTACCTCTTGCGTAATACGCTTACGGCGATCATACATCAGTAATAAAATTCCTAGTATTTCTAGAGTAGGATTAAAAGCTTTTTTAATCTGTTCTACCGTTTCTAAAATAAGTTCGAGCCCATGCATGCTCAGCACTTCCAATTGAAGCGGAATCACCAATTGACTACTTGCTACTAACGCATTGATTGTCAGCACAGAAAGTGAAGGCGAACAATCTAAAAGTACGAAGTCGTAGGATTGTACGTGTTTTTCGAGCAATTTTTTGAGTATCGTTTCTCTTCCAGTATAGTTGACAAGGGAGAGTTCTAGGTCGGCTAACGTAAGATCAGCGGGGATCATGTGTAGTCCCTCACGCTCTATAACGGTATTCTGAAAACTCACATCCCCAAGAATCACATCTGCTATGCTCCATACATTGCTATTCGCACCTAAGTAATAGGAAAGACTGCCCTGTGGGTCTAGGTCAATGAGTAATACCTTTTTTCCTAATTCACAAAGTGCCTTGCCAAGATTGACAGTGGTTGTTGTTTTTCCTGTACCACCTTTTTGATTCACAACAGCGATAATAATTGGTGTCATTCCAGCATTATAAAATGGCATAAGGTTTAATTTATGTTTATTTTAGGAAAATGCCATGAGAATAGCAAGTTATTTTAGAGAGAACTTTACATTTATGATTGAAGTGCTTGTAGGTCAGCTCTCACTTGATCTACCACGGCATTATAGGCTTGTTGTAGCGCAACGATCAATCGGTCACGCTTTTCGGCGGTTCCTTCTAAGGGTAGTTGTTCTAGTGCTTCTGCCAAATCTGCCGCAGTGGGCATATCCATGTCTCTGAAAGTAGCTTTGAGTTTGTGTGCTAACTCACGTACGGCCAAATACGCTGCATTAGTAGCGTGTTGCGACAATTCTTGTAGATCAGTAGCCGTTACGTTCAGAAACTCTTCCAGTATCTCCTTGAAAGCGTCTTGGTCATCTCCTACAATACTTCTTACAAAATGATAGTCGAGCACAGGTGTTGCAGAGGCACTAGTAGCTTCTTCTACTTCCAAGTGAGTAGGAGAAGACAGCAGATCAAGAATTTGTGATAGCAATGTATCATGACGAACAGGTTTAACGAGATAGGCATCAATTCCTTCTGCTAAAGCTTTTTCTTTGGTTTCGATAAGGGCATCGGCCGTAAGCGCCATAATAGGAATATCATGTTGCAGTACAGAAGAGGTAGCGTCTCGTACAATACGAGTCGTTTCTATACCATTACAGTGGGGCATTTGCAAGTCAAGGATAAGTATATCGTAGCGCTGATGCTTCATACACTCTATCACCTCCAAGCCATTATTTACTATAGTGATATGGGCTTGCCATTTTTTAAAGATCTGCCTGTAAACAAGTTGATTAATCTCGTTGTCTTCTGCAAGTAAAATACGTTTTTGTGCCACTTGCTGCTTTTGTAAAGGCTGGCTTTCTTTTTTTTGTGCTGGGGCTGCTATCTTAGAAAAAGGCAGATAAAGTGTGAAGCAGGTTCCTTTCTGGAGTTTACTAGTCACCTGAATACGCCCTCCGTGTAAATTCACCAGTTTTTTTACAATTGCTAAGCCAAGGCCTGTTCCTTCGGTGGGTGGTAGGGTGTTTTCTGATACTTGCTTGAAAGAATCAAAAATGGTCTTGAGTTGTTCCTCGGCAATACCTATGCCTGTATCGGTAATAGTAAACTGCACCTCTGCTTCTGTAGCAGTTTCTTGATGAAGCTGCACATCGAGTCGTACTTCTCCCTTAACGGTAAACTTTAATGCATTGAAGAGTAGATTTAGTAAAATTTGATGTAGTTTATATTTATCACCCGTGAGTGTGGTGGGAATGTCGGGAGATATGGTCAGGTTGACTGGTACTTTTTTCTCACTCGATTTACTAAATACAAGATTCACGGCTTCGTACATAGTTTGCCTGAAATTGAAAGAGGCCAGCTCTAGCTTTACTTGTTGCGCCTCTATTTTGGAGAAATCCAGAATGTCATTTACCACTCGTGAGAGGTGCTGTGCCGAGTAATAGATGGCCTCAATATTTTCTCTGAACGACTCAGGTAAGGCTTCTTTAGACAAAAGCTCCGACAAGCTTACAATGGCATTGAGGGGCGTACGAATTTCGTGGCTCATATTAGAGAGAAATTCTGACTTGGCGCGATTGGCTTTCTCAGCCATTAATTTGACACTTTTCAGCCTTGCTTCCTGTACCTTCTGCTGGGTAATATCGAGTTGCAAAGCGATGAATTGCACTAGCGAGCCTGTATTATCAAACACAGGATGAATCTCAATGCTGATCCAGTAAGCTCTTTCGGCCTTGTCGTAGTTGAGAATTTCGGTTTTACAGCTTTCTCGGTTTTGTATCTTCTGGCGTAGTAGGGCAACGGTCTCGGGATCTGTCTCAGGGCCCTGCAGTACATGGCCTGGTTTTTTTCCTTTTACCTCTTCTAAAGTGTAGCCTGTAATACGGGCGAAGCCCTCATTGACCCATTCTATCATTCCCAAAGCATCTGTAACGACCACAGAGTTTTCTGTCTTGCTTGTGATCAGTGAAAGCAGTTTATTTTCATAATGAAGCTGCTGAAGGGTAGCTTCATTGACTATCTTTTTAAGTTGTGTTTTCATTAATTCATTTATTAAATACCCATAGCTGCTCCGAGGCTATAATGATGTAATTTCTATTCCATAGTGCCCGCCATTACAAGCTTACATCACCTCTTTCACTTTTGAAATGGTTTTAATTGATTTTTTATATAAAGTTAGTATTTTAGGCAACAATTCTCTTATAATTGCCTCAGTAATTTATTTAACATTACAGACTAAATACACTAAAGAATGCCTACAGACTACTTATTTGACACCGTAATGCTTATTGATGACAATCGGATTGATATGATTCTTAGCAAGAAAGTGATTGAGAATGAGCATATTGCTGCTGAGGTATTAACTTTTACTAAAGGACGTGAAGCCATTACTTATTTGCAGGAGGCTACCGACCAAACACCTATGCCTTCTGCTATTTTTTTGGATATGCTTATGCCTGATCTGAATGGGGTTGAGTTTGTCCAAGCGTTTGCCTCACTTGCCGATAATGTAAAAAAGGACATCAAAATTTTTCTCGTTTCTTCTTCTGTCTTAAGTCAAGATCAACAAGACACCCTTGTAAGCTATCATCCTGCCATTACCTATTTAGCCAAGCCCATTAGTAAGAGTGTTGTAAAAGCTTTACGGTGAAACCTTTCCTGTAAGTTGTAGTACTACTTCCTTATTTTGTGCTGTTGAGATGACTAGGGCATTTTTCGTTTGTTCTCCCACTAAAGTTTTCGTATCAATCTTTACCGTAACTTTTCCCTTATCGTGTAAGGCAAGGAAGCCTTTTTCCCAGTAAGTAGCTGTACAGTCACAGCCCGTTTGTACGGTAAGAATTTGAAAAGATTTTTTACCTGTATTCTCAAAATCGAAAGTGTGCTCTACTATAGTTCCTTGTTTCACCGTTCCAAAATCGTGCTTTAGGTGGGTAAAGGTGATGCGTGCTTCTTCAGTAATGATGTTGCGCGCTGATAAAGCTTGGGTTGTTTTATCGGTTTGCGTAGAATCTATTTGTGCACTAAGATTAAAAAAAATAATGCTGAAAAGTAGTAGTAGTGAACCTGTTCTCATATGAATAAAAGAGTTAGTGTTATTTAGCTGATAAATCTCCAATGGATGTAGCCAGAATTCATTGAATTATTCGAAAAACTGTGCCTGAAAGTTTACTAAAAATAACATTTTACTTGCCCGCGTAACAGCCGTGTAAAGCCACCTAATAAAATCAGCATCCACCACACCTTCTGGTAAGTACCCTTGCTCAACAAATACGGCCTCCCACTGACCACCTTGCGACTTATGGCAGGTAAGTGCATAAGCAAACTTTACTTGGAGTGCATTCAGATAAGGGTCTTTCTTCAACGCTTCGTTACGTTTTTTCTTTTGAGTAATGTCTTGATAATCTTCTGAAACCTGCTCGTAAAGCCGCTGGTAGTCTTCTCGCGACAGCGCAGGCGTATTACTATGGAGTACATCTAACAATACTTTGGCCTCGAAGGGCGCTTGCTTGGGCTCGTCTAATAAACGCAAAGTAAGTGTGGCGAATCGAAACCCATACAGGTTTTCTAGGTGCTGTATTTTGAGCACTTCTACAAAATCGCCGTTGGCCAAAAAAGTTGCGGCTGACTGTGCAGGCAAGATAGTATAATTATTCTTGACAATCATCAGTAGGTCGCCACTTTCTATCTCTGTCTCACAAAAGCGGATACTTCGCCGAATGTAGTGATTAAAGTTATTGGCATTCTTGTTAGAGCGACAGATCACGATGGTTTGCTCTACCCCGTACTGATCATAAGCGTAGCGAAGCCCTTCTTCAAGCCGATCGGCTGTCATTCTGTAAAAATCCTTGAAGCCTTTTGTTCGAAAACCTAATTGGCTATTTTGAGCTGCTAGCTGTTTTCTCAATAAGGTGGCATTCCAGAGAATGCCCGTATCTTTGGCTTGGCGCATCACTTGGGTGAGTTGAAAGCTTTTTACTTGCACGTCATAATGCTGTGCGAGGTAGCTTTCCTCTAAGGCAGGACTCTCTGTACTTCCTACGGGTGGCAGTTGGGCGGTATCACCAATGAATAACAGTTTATTGTGTTGCTGGTCTCTAATGAATACATAGCTGATCAAATCTGCCAGTAGACTTCTTTGTCCATAATCGGCCTTGTCGGAAATCATAGAAGCCTCATCTACTACGTAGAGGGTATGGCTGTTGGTATTGACTACTTTCTGAAATACTAGTTGTCCTTCTTCTATGCTACTTTGTCGATAAATGCGTTTGTGAATGGTAAAGGCTGCTTTCTGGGCGTATTGTGCTAGTACTTTGGCAGCTCTTCCAGTAGGGGCTAGAAGATTTACCTTATAGCCAAAATGTCGTACTGCTTCTACCAGTAATCCCACCAATAGTGTTTTACCTGTTCCTGCGTATCCTCTCAGCAGAAAAACGCTTTTCTGGGTGGCTTTGTCCAGCACAAAATCATCGAGCGCCGTTAGTAGCTGCTGTTGCTCTTCAGTGAAAGCTACCCCAGCTTGCTGGGTCATATAAAAAGAAGGTTTCACGAGCGTCGCTTTTAAATTCATTGGCAAATTGATTTTTTTTAGAGAAATTGCCAAGCAAATCAGCAAAGATATATGGATCAGCAAGAAGAAATTCTAGCCCGTTTTGGTAATCAATTACGGGTACGGGTATGTGGTATTTGTGTACAAGACAACCAATTACTATTGGTAAAGCACCAAGGTTTACAACAAGGCTATCTCTGGGCGCCTCCTGGGGGCGGGATGCAGTTTGGTGAGTCGGCCGAGACTTGTCTGGTAAGAGAATTTGAGGAAGAAACGGGGCTTCAGATTGCGGTGGAGCAATTTTTATTTGTACACGAGTTTTTGCGACCGCCCCTGCATGGGATAGAGCTTTTTTTTACGGTAACTGTGAAGCAAGGTACGCTACGCATAGGGTACGACCCTGAACTTTCGGAAGATCATCAAATGATCGAGGAAGTACGCTTTCTACCTTATGATAATCTTTTGGAAGAACCAGCCACACAACGCCATGCCTTATTGCGCCATTGTAATACTATTGATGAAATTCTTTCTTTGCGTGGCTATCAAAAATTTCTAGCACAGGAAACATAAAAATAAAAGAGGGATTTTTAAGAATTCAAAAAAAATGATATTATTGCACACTATAATATCTCCCGTACACCCATGACACGACAAAGAATACTTATTATTTCTTCTATTCTAGCAGTAGTAGCCGTTGGCTTAGTTTGGTATCTTACCAGAGCCATTGCCAAGCCTATTGAGGAAAAAGCGCGCATCCAAGAAGTAGAAAGACAAATTATAGACCGCCTGAAGCTAATCAGAGAGGCACAAGTAATGCACCTAGACTTAAAGGGGGTGTATGCCAATGATTTTGATGAATTGGTAAACTTCATTAAGCAAGGAAAAATCTATACGATTAACCGTAAGGAGATTCCCATAACAGGTGATTCCTCTTTCTTCCAAATTGATACCTTAGGAACCATCCCTGTGAGAGACTCTCTCTTACAAGGAGAATATGCTGATTACGATCTCAAAAAATTACCTTATATTCCAGGTAAAGAAGAGCAAGTACCTTTTGAGATATTTGTTTCAATCAGAGAAGCGTTGAGTGGCGATACTGTATACGCTATTGAAGTGTCTGATCGACCACCGCTAGTAAACCCAAGAAGAGAAGAACCACTCAAGTTTGGTTCAAGGGAAAATATTTCAACACGTGGAAATTGGGAATTTTAACCTTCATACAATTGCCTATTGGAAGAACTAAGTAGAAAATACAGGTTAAACCATCATATTTTTGATGAAGGGCTCAATGTAAATGATATTGCGCATTACGACTTATTTTTTCTCATTGAGAATAAAAATCTACGTGTATGTATCATAGATGCACGCAATCATCAATGTATCTTCCTAGAAGATTATAAGTTTTCTAATGTATTGGGAGTAGAAGATCTTATCAACAATCTTAATGAGCTCCATGAATCACACAAGTTACTTCCAGCAGGCTATTGGAAACGAGTACGTTTAGGGGTAAGAGATGAAGCCTTTACTTTTATTCCAAGCCTTCTATTCGATGGAGCACATTTACCTGACTACATCAAGCTGGTAAAGGGAAAGAAAGAACCTGAAGACGACCTCTTTTTTTATAAACAATTAAGTACTTCTGCCACGAATGTTTTCACGGCTAGCAAACGTATTGTTGAGTGGTTTAGGAGCAACTACCCTACACGTCAGATAGAAATTGTGCATCAAGCCAGTGCTTTTCTGGAGGGAGTTATGCAAGAAAATAGCAGCCAGGAGCCTTCTATTCATATCTGTACTGAAAGCCGCTATTTAGACATCCTCGTAATACAAGGCGACCAACTCTTACACGCTAATACCTTCTCGTACCATAGTCCGCAAGACTATGTGTACTTCCTTATGTTTGTCATAGACGAACTCAAGCTTGATCCTATTACTTGCCCAGTAACCTTGTACGGGGAAATTAGCCCAGACTCTAGCATTTATACGCTTGTTCTTAAATATGTCAAGCAGGTATCACTTGGTAAAAAACCAAGTAGTATCACTTTTGGCTATCAGTTTGATGAAATCCTCGATCATCGCTATTTCGATCTCTACAGCATGTATTTTTGTAGTCAATAGTTTGTCTTATCTGCTTTTTTCCTATCAGGAAAGGGCAAGTATTACCACCTCAGCAGCAAACGAGATTCCCCGCATATAATCTTTTAAGGTAATCGTTTTATCTCGATGCTTTCTAAGCACTTCCTCACAGGCAAGCTTGGTCTCTCTTCTTAGATAAGGATGGATATATATGCGCCGCTGCTTAATATCGCTAAAGGCACGATAGGTCAAATATTCAGAGAGTAGGGCATACTCCTCTTGTAAGAGGTACGTGTGAAACGTTTCTTCCTTCATTCTTTCTTTAATTGCATAGCTTTACAAAATAAAGAAAAAAATACTATCTCTTTCGACGTAATCGTACTGTACTCTTATCAGTGTATGTTTTTAGGGCTTTTGTACTTTTTCGAAAGCCTCTACTACGTAGCGGATAGAATTGTAAGTGCCTTTCATTTTCTCGTTTACTTCTCTCTTAGGAAGAAAAACTACTTCTTCAATGTCTTCTTCTAGTTGTGGTTTTAAGGAGGCAGCATTATTGGTAGTCATCCAGTACCAAACTGTTTTTTTAAGAACGTGGGCTTTTCCTTGTTGATAATTATGCCAAGTAGTAGCAATCTTTTGTACAATTTGCGCCGTTACGTTACACTCTTCTTTAATTTCTCTCAGCGCTGCTTGCGCTACCTCTTCACCTTTGTCTACTTTTCCTTTTGGCAAATCCCACTTTTTCTTTCTATAGATGAGTAGCATTTTCTCTTGATGGGTTACTACTCCTCCTGCTGCTTTAATAAATGCAAAGTACGTCTTAAGCCTTTCCTTTACCGCTTTGATGTTTTCTACCAAAATAACCAAACTTTGTAGATCTTTAATCTCTCTCTTGGCGATGGCGATCACAATTTCTTTGGCTTGTTCGGCTTTTGTAGTAATCAGGATAATGTGTCCTTCAAAATCGTGATAACGCAGCGTCTGCCACTTAGCGTCTATTAAATTTGCTGCACTGATGTCTGGTCGTTTTTCAAAGGTAGTAATGAGAATAGGAATGTCATAAATAAAGAGCTGCATAGCTTTTGGTTGATTATACAGATGTATTTACCTAAGGTTGTCAAAAATAGCAAAAGTATGTTACATTTGTGCCTACTTAACTTTATTATTAAAAGAAATAATCTGTGGAAAATACAGCCCAAGAAATTGCCAATATCTTATTGGATATCGGCGCTATACAACTTAGACCTACACAGCCCTTTCAGTGGAGCTCAGGGTGGCATTCACCCGTATATTGTGACAATCGCCTTACGCTTTCTTATCCCAAAGCACGTACTTTTATTAAAGAAGCGTTGGTCAGCCGTACTCAGACCTATTTCCCTGAGGTAGAGGTTATTGCTGGTGTAGCCACTGCAGGTATTCCGCAAGCCGCTCTTGTAGCAGAGACACTTACACTACCGATGGTGTACGTGCGCGCTCAACCTAAGTCGCACGGTATGGAGAATATGATTGAAGGAAAAGTGGCAGCCCGACAAAAAGTAGTGGTTGTAGAAGATTTGATCTCTACGGGAGGAAGCTCTCTCAAAGCAATTGCAGCCTTACAAGCAGCAGGCTGTGAAGTACTGGGATTAGTAGCCATTATGACCTACG
>CALEMF010000101.1 GCA_937911505.1 uncultured Cytophagales bacterium | reverse complement strand
GTGACCTCTAAGATAGATTCTAGAACCATTTTAGACACTGGCGGAGCAGAACAATTAATCGGGATGGGCGACATGCTTTACTCTACTGGCTCAGACCTGACTCGTTTACAGTGTGCTTTTGTAGATACCCCCGAAGTAGAAAGAATTTGTGATTTCATTGGCGAGCAGCGCGGGTATCCAGAAGCATACCAGCTCCCTGAATACGTAGGAGAAGAAGCCAGCAAGCCAGGAGAGGTAGACCTAGCTGATAGAGATACACTTTTTGAAGAGGCGGCGCGCATCATTGTGATGCACCAGCAGGGAAGTACTTCTTTGCTACAAAGAAGACTTAAGCTTGGCTATAATCGAGCAGGCCGCTTGATTGACCAGTTAGAACAAGCAGGTATTGTAGGTCCTTTTGAAGGAAGTAAAGCGCGCGAGGTGCTTATTCCAGATGAGTATATGCTGGAAGAACTGCTAAAATCGCTCGATTAACCGTCAAAATAGCCTAAAAATACCTTTGGAATAGTTATTGACTTATCTTTAAACGAACTACAGAATATAATGAACATCCTTATGAAAAAAATGTATTTGCTTGCCCTTATTTTGGTAAGCGTTTCCAGCCAAGCGATATATGCACAGAGCGCCTCAGAAAAAAAAGCCCAAGAAATACTGACGCGCCTGGAGCAAAAGTATAAAGAAGCCAAGACGATTCGGGCTTACTTTGCCTACGAAATGACCAACACCGTGAATAACGTAAAAGAGGAAGTAAAAGGAGAGTTTGTGATGAAAGACGATATGTACCGCCTCAAACTATTAGACCAAGAGATCATCAACAATGGGAAGACAATGTGGACCTACCTCAAGGAAACCAATGAAGTAAACGTAACGGATTACAACCCAGAGGCAGATGACATTACGCCCGATAAAGTCTTCTCTTTATATAAACAAGATTATCGTGCTAACTTTATAGAAGAGGTAGTAGAGCGTGGCAAAGTGTACCAAGTAGTAGACTTACAACCTAACGATAAGAGTAAGAAATTCTACAAGATACGCCTCAAAATAAACAAGAACCTCAACGCCATTAAGAGCTGGGAAATTTTTGAGAAAAACCAAAATCGCTTCAAGTATACGATCTCTGAAATTGATTACGATGTGGCAGTAGGCGACGGGTATTTTAGCTTCGATCCTGATAAGTATCCTGATGACATCGATATTGTAGACTTGCGATAAGGGGTAATAAGAGCATTTACAAAAAGGTAGTGATCACATCGCTACCTTTTCGCTTTATCTAGTAAACTAGAAACCTTACTTATGAATTTTTCTCCTCCTGCGTTACGGGATAAGGCCCTTCTTCAAATATTTCTTCGTGATACCCTTTCTTTCCTATTACTATAGATAAAGGGCTTCTAAAGTCTTTATCTTCTTTAAGACACGCCAGAATGTACTGAAAATCATACTTAGGTTGCCAACCTAAGTCTTTTCTAGCCTTCGTATTTACGTAAACCCTGTCGATCTTTGGTAGCATTTTCCAGCCTTTTTGGGCGTAAATGGCTTCAAAGGTTGGATAAATCTGGCGAACTACGCTGGGAGCCGATTGGTGTAAATCCTTCAAATGCGCTTCGGTAAAGAGTGAAGTAGCACTAATGATGTACTTCTGAAAGCCAATCGTTTCTACCTTATCCATCGCTAGTAAATGTGCAGTTACTACATCCTCTACGTCAACCCTTCTGTATAGGTACTCATTGGCTTTAATATTCAAATCCTCATACGTGTCCCTTATCTCTTTTTTATCGTCTTCTTCTGGAAAGAAGCGAGATGTCTTCAAAATGATACAGGGGAGTTGATGGTTTCGATAGAAGAGTTGGCATAAGTCCTCCGCGGCATTTTTTGTTACGCCATAAATATTTTTAGGCTTTGAGGGCGTATCTTCCGTCACCCAGATAGCGGGCTCTTCTTTATCAGGCGTTAGCATATCGCCAAACGTACTGGTTGTACTGGTATAAATGACTCCCTTGACACCACAGGCCTTTGCTTCTTCCAGTAAATTTAGGGTACCTGTGACGTTAGTGTCGATAAAATCTTGCTTTGAATGGGTAGCGACGTGGGGTTTGTGTAAGGTGGCAGTATGCAGTATATAATCTACTCCTGCTACAACTTCCCTGACAAATGCTCTTTTGGCAATAGTACCAATGGCTGTTGTAAAGTCACCCACTTTGAGGTCTATACCAACAAAAGCTACTTGGTTTTTCTTCAAGGTTCGGCAAAGCGCCTCTCCCAAATGCCCACTGCTACCTGTTACTAATACTTTCATCGTTTAATTGGTTTTGAAATAGAGCGCTGCTAGGCTGATGGTAATCCCTAGTGATTGAAGCTCAATTTCTAGGCTTCAACAGTTAAATTGCTTGTGTTATACGCTGCCATCACTATCTTTTTAACGAAAATAACAATAGTAGAAAGCTTTTGAAAGTACAATCAAAAAAGTATTACCAAAAGCACATATACTAAAAGCGCTACGCCAAGGCCTCATTGAGAAATTTTCCAAAAGGTACAAGCTGTTTGTAAACCTCTACCACACGTTTCTGGAAATCATCGGAGGCGATTTCTTTTTGGGTAGTAGAAACGCCTGCAGTAAACGATTTCAGCCGTAAGAATTCGATGTGTTTATGAGAAGTATCGTATTCTTTGGGGGAAGTCTTCAATTTTTTCTCTTGAGAGAGTCCTCCGAACATTGCTTGGAATTTTTTTTCTTCCACAATGGCTTTCAAGGCTTTGCCGTTATGATCAATCGCCGCTCTGATTTTCTTGAGGGTATCACTGCTAGGGTTGTGAATACCTCCTCCAATAAAGCTATCTTTTAGCCCAATATGTACATAAAAGCCGCTTGGGCCGCTTGAGAGCAATAATTCTACACCAAAATGATCTTTGTAAGTAGGTTTATTAGGATGGTACAGGAGGTTGTTGTTGATCCGCGAAATAGCGTTTCTAAGATCAGGTTTCTCAAAGGCATCATCCACTTCGGTAAGGGTATCTGTTAGCGCATCTGCCCATTTGATAATAAATGCCTTAGCATTTTCGTAGCGATCCCGATGCTCATTCATCCACTCTTTACGGTTATTGTCTTGGAGGTCTCTGAGAAAATCAAATACTTGGTAGAAGCTCATAGCGGTTTATAGATTGGAATATAAGATAATAACCTATCAAGAACGTGGTTGTTAGAGAGATAATTATTTACGCGTCAGGGATTTCTTCAACCTCCATTTTCTAAGTCCTCCTAGTAGGTACAAAAGCCCAATGGCTACCGCGATTAATGAGTACATCGCCTCTCTGTAGGGATGCGCCTCTTGAAAGGCTAAACCAAATACTAGCTCTCCTATCCCACGTAAGAGATAGATGCCTGCGATGGTGAAAATACCTAGTTTTAGTAAAGGGAGTTGTTTAAACTTTCCAGCAGCAGATAATCCATAAAGACCAAAAATGAAAAATACTACGGCTACAAAAACAGTGAGTAGATAGGGAAGCGAAGCGTCGATTTGCGAAAGCCGCTGCATTTCTTTACCAATTCCTGTTACTTCAAACATTTGTGCTGCCCATAGAAGTCCTACCAGGTGCCCTACGCTTATCAGTAAATTAATGTATCCGCCGATTTGTAACATACATTATTTCATTTGTAGAATGCCCAACACATTTTGGAAAGGGTCTACGATCCAAGCAGCCCAGGCAAAGCCTACATCTGCAATGCCATTTTTCGTCTGAATAAATTCATCATTGTACTCTTCTGGGTGTATACCGCGCTGACGTAAAACTTGTAATTCTTCTGCGATGTCTTTCACTCGCCAAGAAGCCTGTGTTTGGGTATCGCTCGTGCCAGTAGTACTGAGCGATAAAGTGATTCTTCCTGGACCAGAGGCAACCACAATACGATGTTCATCTTCTTCGACGATGTCTAAGCCTACCTTTTGCTGGTAAAACTCCGTTGCGAGATTTTTGTCTGTAATGAGTAAGACTGTATCGATAGGGTGTTCTTTGAGCATACACTTTGGTTTTAGTGAGGCACTAATTTTGGGTCACCACAAGGTAGGGTGAGTAGCCAAAATTAGCAAGAAGAAATACCCATTATTTTACTCGATTTGCAAGGAATAATATGCAAAGATGACTTCACCATTGCAACTACTAAACAATTATTACGGTTACTTCAACTGCTTTAATCCTGCCGTGATGAATGTTTTTTTAGGAACACTATTCATGATGACAAGTTCATCGAGAAAAGAGCTGTCGTTATCTAAGAAAGCAAAAATCTTTTCAGGAGATAGTTTCTTAAACATAATGGCAAATACCTCTTTTCCACTCATTTTATCAGAGAGAATCACTTCTAGTAAGGTACGATCGTACCACTCAAACATTTTATCACGAAAAGTGATTTTTTGCGCAGGCGACTTGCCTTGCTTAAGCTGATCGACTATGAACTGTGCATTACGCTGAATAAACTGAAAAGTATACCCACTACTTGCCTTGGTAAACCCACCTGCCGTACCCATGTTGATAATGCGCTGATGTACCTCAGGATAACGTGGAAACTTCGCTAGTGACATAGGTACAATGCCAAACTCTCTGTGGACAATCTCATAGTCATCGATCTTTAAAAAATCTTTGATGTAGTTCTCCAGCCCACTTTTATATTCCGCTTTACTCAAGACCTTCGGGCTGAACAACGTATATTCTACCAAAGCCTCCTGGGCGTTCATGGGGAATACATACATAAAAGTGTCGCCGTGCGCTTGGCTAAGCCTGAAGTCCATAAAGGTACCTACGTTACTATCGAAGGTTGGGGTAGGTGTTTTGATAATCCACCCCTCAAAGTGTTGTAAGAGCGAGTTTTCTTCGTTAATGGCTGGATTAAAGAAGCCTGTAGAGTTGAACACATAAGGCGCTGTGTAGGTATTCTCTCGCGTTTCAACAAGTGCGTGGTCCTCTTTAGCTGCTATCTTTTGAATTTTTTCGTATTGGAAATCCACGTTCTCAAACTTAGTCGCTTCTGATAAGACATAATGGTAAAAATCGATTCCCTTGATCATTTTATAGCGGTAGTCGCCTAGTGTAAACTGCTTCGTCAAGTTTTCAGTCAAGAATTGTAGGGTACGCCATTGGTGGTGTACAATAGGTTCAAAGAGTCCAGCTCCCTTTTCCCAAAAGCACCAAGTTCTGTCATTTTGATCTTTTCTCACTTTATCAATCACTAAGATGCGCTTATCTTGCAGAAGTGGCTCTTTTAGCATACGATACAAAAGGCTGAGTCCTGCACAGCCTGCACCAGCTATGATGTAATCATATTGTTTCATAAGGTAATGAGTTGATGTGAGATATTAAGGGCGGCAAAAAATACTACTAGAATGACCAAATAGTAAACCGCCAGACGATTATGATGCCCCTCGACTACTTTAATAAAAAAACCTACAAACAATGTCCCAAGTAAGTACCAGACGATGTAATTCTCCAGAGGAACAATGTTGTCTTTCCAGTACCAGAAATCAAGAATATGGCAAAGCGGCTCCATCAGCGAGTCTAGCCCTACTGGAATAAGGCCACCTACTACTGCCTGAAATGCCCAAGGAATGCGTAAGCGTCTTACTAAAAAGGCAGCAGCAAAAGCGAGGGCAGCCCAATTAAGAGCAATCGTCAAGGGAACACCAAAAAATTTCAGGCCGAGCGTCTCTCCGTAATAGTAACTTCCAAAAATGGCACCTGTCGCTACGCCTAGCGCTTCCATGAGAAAGCCAATCGCTGCTACCAGTAAAAAGGCAGCTAAGACTTTAGCGTTGAGATCGGTGGTGTTGATAAGCAGTAAGAGAACGGTGAGTGAGAGATTGAGCCAAGTAAAGTCGAGAAACCACGCTTGGTAAGCACTGCTAATGCCTATTAACCCAGAAAAGTGAACTACTATTAGCGTAGTAAGGGAGGCATTGAGTAGTGTTTGATGGTTACTCAGCAGGCTATTACGTAATTTTAAGAGTATTTGTGTCATATCGAACCTTGGTACCTGCCTAAGAAACAAATAAAATTTAAAAACGTTATGTTTTTCGGTTTATAATCCATCTGTTCTTTTAGAAAGCCAAGCGTGATACTTCTTTTTAAGCGTATCTCTTTGTGTAGCAGGGGTAACAATCACATCAACACCTCCATCGTAAGGTGCTATAATACATTGTTTTGAAGGGCAGATAAATAGCATACGTAGGGTATCATCGGCAATGGCACGTAAAATAACATCCTTGCTTCCCTTATGCCAACGTTCTATTTTTATATAAATGTCAAGGTAAGTACCTTCTTCGTGTATGGTTGGGCGGGTTTGGTGTAGATCAAGTGAGGCTACCTTATCAAATGAACTGAAATCAGAAAGCGCTTTATAAGCATCATCTGTTATCTCATCTCCATATAGGCCAAATAGCGTTACGAGTTCAGTACCTTCACCTATCAAATCTTCCATAAGCTGGTTTTGCCTGTAAAGAATCGTTTGGTACTCTTCTTCTGTCTCCGCATATCTTTTAGAAGCAGGCAGGCTATGTATCCTTAACCATCTGTTGGTATAAACCTCTCTTAGGTCGTAGCCTAGCGGGAGGGCATCAGGGTAGTTTTTTTGCCAGTAGTCAATAAAGGAGAAGGTAGCCATAAGAAACATAAAGTTAAACAGATATAGGAAAAGATGACTTTATCACCAAAAATATAGGGAATGTCTTACAAACGTTTCGCCGTCCAGTAAGCCAACGCTTTCTTCAGTCGACTATAATACCTATTAGAGTTTACTGTTGCTGGGGAGGCGTCAAAGTTTTTCGTGTGATAAGTACTGGAGTAGGTTGCTATTTCTGTAAGACGATACTGCAAAAAATCAATGACACAGGTAACCTGTGGCTTATTAAGCAAAGAAAAACGCTCTTCGTGGTATGCATACATCATTTTCTCTTCGTGGCTAGTCGCCTTCGTATAATCAACCACATTTGTAAGATGAAACTCTACCTCAGGCGCAGCATAGGCTTCTACAAGCCCTTCTTCGAAGAGCCTATCTTCTTCTTCCTCAAAAACATCTAAGGCAAACAGTAAAAAGATTGGTAAGTGAAAACGAAAGCCCTTAGCATCGAAAAAAGATAGCGAAGAGCTACATTTATATAAATTAATGACAGGAATTTTCCGCCAATCTTCTCTTTCATCCACCTCACGCAGTTTTTTACATTGTGCAGCAGGGAGGTAATCGTCTAAACCCTGTGCTTCCCATAGCCCTATGCCTTCTTCAAGCTTTACGCCATGGAAAGCTTTTCTAATACTTTCAATCAATAATTCTCTTTGCATGCTGACAATAGTTAATGGAGGGAAAAAATTACAATAACTTATTTAAACTTTTTATCAGTACACTTGGTCATTTATATTTACTAATCTACTATAAAATGCCTTGTATACATAGAAGAAATACAGGCTTCTACCAGTAATTTTTTAGACTCTGCTACGTTGATGTAGTTATTAAATTTTTTTAGATACCATTAATTTTTTTGATATGAGACTAACCACATTTTTTTTCGTTATTATTTTATTTTCCCTGCTTGTAAATGCTTGTAATACACCTAATAGCAACGAGCAGACTAATAAAGAGCAGGATACAATTAAGGTAGCTGCGGAAACACAAGAACCACTAGTAGAAGAAGTTCTAACCGCCGAAGAGCAAGCTGCTCTTACACCTGATGAGGTCGTTACTCTTTTTAAAGAAGGGAACAAACGCTTTATGAGCAATGACCTTACCGCGCGCGATCACTCCGCCCAAGTACGCAAAAGTACCAACGCGCAGTTTCCAAAGGCGATTGTCCTTTCTTGTGTAGATAGCCGTGTACCCGTAGAAGATGTATTTGATAGAGGCATCGGCGACATTTTTGTGGCACGTGTAGCAGGTAACTTTGTCAATGAAGACATTCTAGGCAGTATGGAGTTTGCCTGTAAAGTGTCTGGCTCAAAGCTAATTCTAGTGATGGGACACGAGCACTGTGGTGCTGTGAAAGCAGCGATCGACGATGTGAAGCTCGGTAACATTACTACTATGCTCACGAAGATTCAGCCTGCAGTTGAGATGACCACCCAGATAGAAGGAGAGAAAAGCAGTAAGAATGAAGCACTAGTTCACGAAGTGTGTGTTAATAACGTAAAGTACAACCTCGAAGAGATAAGAAAGAAAAGTCCTATCCTGAAGGAAATGGAAGAGAAAGGCGAGATACAGATTGTAGGAGCTGTATATGACATGGATGCAGGGGAAGTAACGTTTATGTAGATATTCTCTTAAAAAATCACCCGAGCATAAGTGCCTTAAAGCGCCTACGCTCGGGTAAGCCTTACTATCAAACTCTCCTAACGCTTCTTCAGCTCAAAAACATCTACTCTTCTATCCTTCAGGTTTCTTACACTACCAAACTGGTTCAGTTCTTTGAGTAGGTCGATATCCACATCGGCAATTAAGATCATCTCTGCGTTGGGTGTAGCCTCTGCTTTGATACCATTGGTAGGAAAGGAGAAGTCGCAAGGTGTAAATACCATCGACTGCGCAAACTGGATGTCCATGTTATGTACTTTTGGTAAGTTGCCCACGCTCCCCGCAATGGCTACGTAGCACTCATTTTCTATGGCACGGGCACGCGCACAATTCCGCACACGGGAATAACCATTTTGGGTGTCTGTCAGAAAGGGAACAAAGAGAATATCCATACCGTCATCTGCCAGCAACCTGCTCAACTCAGGAAATTCTGAGTCGTAGCAAATCAGAATACCAATTTTTCCACAATCTGTATCGAATGTTTTCAGTTCGGTACCGCCTTGCATGCCCCATACTTTGGCTTCGTCAGGGGTAACGTGCAGCTTTTCGTACCTTTCTATGCTACCATCTCTTTTACATAAGTATCCTACATTATAAAGCAAGCCATCTTTTACCTCAGGCATACTACCCGAGATGATATTGATGTTGTAAGAGATAGAAAAAGCAGAAAACTGCTGTACGATCTGTGCCGTATGCTTGGCCAACTCTCGAATCGCCTCTGATTCAGACAGGTGGTTATTTTCGGCCATCAGTGGTGCGTTGAAAAACTCAGGAAAGAGTGCAAAGTCTGCGCGATAGCCAGAAACAGCATCTATAAAATACTCTGCTTGTTGCATCAGCTCATCCAAACTGCCATAGGGACGCATTTGCCACTGGATCAGCCCTAAGCGTACTACTTTCTTTTTTGTAGCCGCTTTTTTGGAGGGTTTTTCGTAGTAAATATTGTCCCATTCTAGCAACACTGCGAACTCGTTAGAGTCGCCGTCACCCTTTAGATAGCCTTTTAGGATACGGGTAGGGCGAAAATCGTTGGAAATTTGAAAACTCAAGACAGGATCATGAATTTCCCTTTTACGTACCTGCTCAATGTACTCTTTGGGGCTGAGTGCATCGGCATATTTATGATAATTAGGAATACGCCCGCCGAAGGCGATCCCCTTCAAGTTCATTTTCTCGCATAGCTCTTTACGATAGTCGTAAAGCCTTCTGCCCAAGCGTAAGCCACGAAAGGCGGGCTTGATGAAAACATCAATCCCATAAAGAATACCACCGTCAGCATTATGCGAATTAAAAGTATAGTCACCAGTAATGCTACGGTAGGTGTGTGGCTCTTCGATGCGTTCTTGTTCTACAATGATCGATAAGGCGCAGCCCACTACCGTATCATTAACTTTAATGACTACCTGTCCTTCTGGAAATTTATTGATAAGTGTATGGATATGATGCTCCTTCCAGTACGATTCAGGCATCGTATGATAAGCGGCTACCATCAATTCCCTTAGCTCCTCATAGTCGTCTATCCTAAGGTATTGAAGGGCTACATTTTCAATTTCGTTGATCTTCATTTTGTCTGTCTATAGAATGGGTGAAAGGTTTTGTATAGTACAACCCATAGATATACATTTTTTGTTTTATTTCATAATAGATGATAAGGTGTATACTTTCCACTGGTCATTTTGTACAATAAAGGTCTCTATAATTGCCGTATGACTAGCTCCTAGTAGTACCATAATGCGCTGGTCTTGTTGGGTCGTTTGCTTCTGTATCAGCGACCAAATGTAAAGGTTGCGTTTGTACCATTCGGCAGTTAAGTAAGCGCCCATAAAGTTATTAGTATCACCTGCAAGTAAAGGTAGTTGGTTGTGAAGACGATTACTCAGTTTTTTTGCCTGAGGGCCGTCTACATAGTACAGTAAATCTAGCAGCGAAGCACCTTCTGCAATTTGGTTGTCAAAATCGCTTACATAGTGGTTGATCGTCTCCATCATTTCATTTTCTAAAGCCACTTGCTTATGCTCTCTAATTACCTGCATCATACTATCAAATGGAAAGGAGGTGTCGTTGTAGTCAACGCCGTAGACGTGCATCAGATTACCAAGTTTGGCGACTCTAAAGGCCAATTGAAAAATTTCGTTTTTCAAATAAAAATCTGAAAGTTGTTTATTGTCATAGTAGCGCCCTGCTCTGTAAAGTTGATAGAGAGAATCGAGGGCTTGTTGCTCATCGTAAGGCCATTCAACGAAAATTTTGGTAGGGTTAAAATCGTTAATTTTTTGAGCGATTTCCATGAGTTCTTTTTGGGCACGCTCATTCAAAATATCGAAAGTCTTTGTTTTGGCTACATCCTTCCCGGGATTATTGAAGTGAAAAGTACCTATGAGCAAGACTTCCTTCTTCTCTGTGGATGTACTTTGTGCTCGGCTCACCCAACTAGCGAGCAATAGGAGGGATAGTAGCGTGGTTCTAAGCATGTTTCTATTTTTTGTGAGCGTATTATTCTTGTAAGATGCTTTTTATTAAGAACGAATTACTTTATTGGTTATTCTACAAAAACTGCTCGAACACAATGTAATAATGCCCGAGCAGAAATAAGCAACTAAAGAAAGCAGAAAAATCTAGAAAGTAGCTCCTAAACTAAAGCCCAGTCCTGTAGTACCTGCCCTGATGCGCCACATGAAATGCTTTTTCTCTTTACGAATGCCAATTTCAGCGATAGGAAAAGCGCCAAATCCAGTTTCATCTTCAGCATTACCATTGTCATCGTCGCCATTAACCTCCGTAGCACTTCCCAAGGCAGCGCCTACATTCAGCTCAAATTTTAGCGATCTTTTTCCTGCCAGTACAACTGCTGTGAGCGGTGCGCCCACTACCTCATAGCTTCCGCCACCCCAATAATAAAAACCATAAACACCTATGCCTGTACGCAAGCCAAATTTCAGATTCTTTTTTTTGTTTTGTGCAAGCATTCTCTCGTAGTTGAGACTGGCTGAGGCTACGGCTTCAAGAATAGCGAAGGCACCAGCATCAAAGTAGATAGCATTTTTGTTCAGTGTGGTGTCCAGCGCTGTTGACGAAGGTTGGCTAGGGAGCTCGAAAGTTTCTAAATTGTAGGTTTTGTTAGCAGAAGTAGTAGTAGACAAACGGTTGCTATGGGTAATAGATGGTTCTAAAACAGAAGCATATTTTTGCGCATAGCTAGTGTGTAGTACCAAGCAGGCACATAGAAATAATAAAGAATGTTTCATTTGTGTTGAGATTTGAGATTAACTAAACATTAAACATAGGTACGAACGTCACACAATTATAAAGCCAGTGCTACGTGCTTTAAGCGGCTCAAATCCCTACTGCGAGTTTGGAAAATAGGTTCTGATAGGTTAGCGTGTAAGTTTTGGCTACTCCATCAAGGTCAAAAAATTTATGTAGCCAAAACCTTGAAGCTTTATCACTTCACCATTGTTTTCGACATAAAAAATACCTGACGCTTTCTATCTACTTTCTTATTCTTCTTGCCTTTATTTTTGATTTCCTGTCTGCCGTGAGCCACAAAATAATCTCCATACCAATGGCGTAAATCAGAAACTGACCACTTCGTTTTATCCCCTTCGTATAAAGTTTCTATAGGTTCAGTTTCCTTTTCTTGGACTACTTCTCCCTGATCATCAATAATTTTATACACAACCTTACCACGACTGGCATAGGTCATTTTGATAAGGTTGTCGTTAGTGGTGGTAACTGTCATAAAGCGAATCGGCGAGAAGGGTTTGTAAGAAGGACGAAGCGAGAAGCTCTCATCCCACAGAGGCGTACCATTAAAATCGAATTTGACGACAAAAGCGTGTGTATACTGATAACCATCAAAAACATAGTAGTCGATTTCTCTGCTTCGTCCATCAATTATCTCGGTACGAAAACGTATATCATAGGTGGGATAACAAGCTTCTCCGATTAGTATGTAGCCGTCGTCTCTTGTGATAATCTCGTGAGGAGCAATGTAGTAATTAAACTCTAGCGACTTCCCTCTTGAGGCTTTTCGGGTTTTTTTTCTTTCGATTTTTTCTTGCGTCTCTTCAGGAAGAAAGGATAAGAAGTTATCAAGTTGAGCAAACTCATAAAATTTAAGATAATTCATTTGATCATTTTCCATTTCGCCAAAATAAATACCCTCTGAGGGATATTTATTCCTTATAGTGTAAGTGCCCGCCAATAGAAAGCGCCCTCTTTTGGTAGGAAGTGCTGATACATCTGCCAAAATTTTCGCTTCTTTTTCGGTGAGGCTCAGGGTAGCGGTTTTATTACCAAGTATGTTCAGTTTTACAATAAAGGTATCTGTGGTTCTCTTATTGATTACGCCTTTTACATAAAGCCAGACTTCATTGGTTCCTTCAATGAGCTGTAGGTCATACAAGTTAGTATTCTTGGATTTAATTTTACCAATAGAGACAGGAATGATTTGTACTCTACCAGTTGCTAACTGAATGGTAAACAACAAAGGGCGTTTCTTTACAGTAGCCCTACAGTAAGCATAATCGCCTAATATTACCATTTGCCCCACTAAACATTTTTTAGGCAACTGACCACTCGTTTGTTGTATGCTTCGCCCATCTACTGTAAAAGTGACGAGGGTGAATTTACCCTTTTTGGTATTGGCATGTAAGGTATAAGTGGCCTCAGCGTTGGTAAAAGAAGCTCGTGGAGAAAGCTCATTAGAGAGTTGAAGAAACTTCTCTTCAACTAGGTTCAAGTCGGTATCATACCACGCGTAGCGACGCTTATTATTTTCATCCCTCGACTTTAGTAGCAAGCCTGCTTGTCCGAAGGTAGCGAGGCGAGCGCTGTAGAAATCATCGGTTAGTTCAATTTCGATTCGTTTACCATAAGTAATTTGAGCAAACAAGGAGGTAGTAGCTACGGACAATAGCCAAGTAAATAATACCTTTTTCATGACAGTACTAATAGTAGGATATAAGTTAATGTTCAATCGTTTTTCAAAGAAATGAATGCTTGGTATTTTAATATCTGCCAAGCATTCATATAGTATTTACAGATGGATTACCTCATCG
This sequence comes from uncultured Cytophagales bacterium, assembly GCA_937911505.1. Lineage (GTDB taxonomy): Bacteria > Bacteroidota > Bacteroidia > Cytophagales > Thermonemataceae > CALEMF01. Next base: position 22,532 of record CALEMF010000101.1, on the reverse strand, counting down.
TAAGCGTCAGCAGCCGCTTCCATAATTGCCTCTGACATGGTGGGGTGAGGGTGTACCGATTTGATGATTTCATGACCTGTCGTCTCTAAGTTACGTGCCACGACTACTTCTGCGATCATTTCAGTTACATTGGCCCCAATCATATGGCAGCCTAGCCACTCACCATACTTGGCATCGAAGATCACCTTGATAAAGCCTTCTTTGGCGCCCGCCGCACTCGCCTTGCCCGAGGCAGTAAAGGGAAATTTCCCTACTTTTATGTCGTAACCTGCTTCTTTTGCTTGTTCTTCGGTCATTCCTACAGAGGCAACTTCTGGCTGGCAATAAGTACAGCCAGGGAGGTTATCATAGTTGAGAGGATGAGGGTTGAGCCCCGCGATTTTTTCTACACAGATAATTCCTTCAGCAGAAGCCACGTGTGCGAGGGCAGGGCCAGCGGTAATATCGCCAATAGCATAAATATTAGGTACATTAGTTCTGTAGAACTCATCTACCACTACTTTTCCTTTTTCTGTTTTTATGCCTGCTTCCTCTAGTCCGATGCCTTCTAGGTTAGTGGCCACACCAACGGCTGAAAGCACCACGTCACATTCCAATATTTCTGTGCCTTTCTCCGTTTTTACAGTCACTTTACAACCTGCACCGCTAGTATCTACTTTCTCCACCGCTGCATTGGTCATAATTTGCATCCCCATCTTTTTGTAGATTTTGGTGAGTTGCTTGGAAATATCTGCATCTTCGTTGGGTAAAATACGAGGCAGGTACTCTACGATTGTCACCTCTGTGCCCATCGAAGCGTAAATGTTGGCGATCTCTACACCAATGGCTCCAGAACCCATTACTACCATTTTTTTCGGCATTTTCTCGAGCGTCATCGCTTTACGATAGCCCACTATTTTTTTATTGTCTATTTTGATATTAGGAAGTTCCCTCGCTCGTCCGCCTGTAGCTAAAATTATTTGCTTGGCTTGGTAAGTAGTCACCTTTCCTGCAGCGTCTTTTACTTCTACTTGTTTAGAGGCATTTAGCTTTCCAAAACCTTCCAGCACGTCAATTTTATTTTTACGGAACAAGAAGTTAATTCCCTTGCTCATACCAGCCGCTACGTCACGACTTCTTTTGATGATATTATCAAAGTCAATCTTGGCGTCGCTTACTTCAATGCCATAGTCGTTGGCATGTTTGATATATTCAAATACTTGTGCTGATTTCAAAAGTGCTTTTGTAGGAATACAGCCCCAGTTAAGGCAGATACCGCCTAGCTCAGCCATCTCTACTACAGCTACTTGCTTGCCTAGCTGTGCTGCACGAATGGCTGCTACGTAGCCACCTGGCCCACTGCCTACAACAATGATATCATATTGTTTACTCATGTGATTGTGTGATTTTTAAGATGCTAATATTTGTATATGGTCTTACCAATTGCTTATCTTGTTTTGCCTATTGGCCCCACTTGCTTTTGTGTAATTGCATACAAAAATATAGGTAAAAAAAACAATTCTAAATTTTCAAACTAAAAACATCTTACAATGCAAGAAGATTTCCTCCACTTCATTTGGCAGTTCCAATATTATGAACAAAGGAACCTTACGACACAAAAAGAGGAACCACTTACTATCTTAGAAAAAGGTACACAAAACACACAAGCAGGTGCCGATTTCAGTGAAGCACGTATACGCATAGGGGAAGTACTTTGGGCAGGTGATGTGGAAATTCACCTGTGTGCTTCTGACTGGGAGAAGCACCAACATCACCTCGATCCGCATTATAACAAGGTGATTTTACATGTAGTCTGGATCGACGACCAGCCCGTTTACAGGCAAGATGGCTCTACGTTGCCCACCTTAGCGCTTCGTACCCGTGTAGATGTATCTTTACTGCATCGCTACCAACATCTACAACAAAACAAAGGACTGATCGCCTGCGAGCGCCATTGGCCTACTGTAGCACTGCTGCAAAAACTGCTTATGCTCGATAAGGCTGCTAGTCATCGCTTAGAAAGAAAAGCTACTGCGGTAAAAGCACTTTTTAAACAATGTGAGGAAGACTGGGAAAGGCTTACGTTTCGTTTGTTGGTACAGAGCTTTGGCTTCAAAGTCAACCAAGATGGCTTTGAACTACTAGCGCAGAGCATTCCCGTAAGAAGCCTATACAAACAGAAAGACCAACTTCTACAACTAGAAGCCATCTTCTTTGGGCAAGCGGGTTTTTTAGAAGAGGCAGTAGACGACTCGTATCATACCCAACTGAGGCAAGAATATCAGTTTCTTCGTAAAAAATATCAATTAGAGCAAGTAGTAAGCCCTCCTTGGAAATTTATGCGTTTACGCCCTGCCAATTTCCCTACGATTCGCTTGGCACAACTGGCCAATCTGTTTTACCAACAAGAAAGTATCTTCTCTCGCTTCATCCATTTTGACTCTTACCAAACGCTCAGCGCTTTTTTATCCATTACGGCCTCTTCGTATTGGCAAACCCATTACCATTTTCAAAAGCCTTTTGCGAAAAAGCAATCTGGAAGGCTTGGTAAAGGAAGTATGGATAGTTTAGTGGTCAATACCATCGTACCTTTATTGGTGTTTTATGCCAAGCAAAAAGACAAACCTCAGTATCTCGATAAAGCAGTGGCCACGCTAGAAGAGATTAAAGCAGAAAACAATAAGATAACCCGTATGTGGGAGACACTAGGACTATCTGTAAAAAATGCCTTCGATTCGCAAGCTTTAATAGAGCAATACAATATGTTTTGCCAGCCGCAGCGTTGTCTGCACTGTACCATAGGGGCGCAAATCCTATCAAAGGAGGCAGAGTGAGCATCACGCTGGTCATTCTGCATATTGCGCTTTTTTCGGTCATTACCTACCGCTATACACAAGTGATTCGGGAAGAACCGCTGGGAAAAGTATTCGTTTGGGCGGTACGCTACAAAATACTTGCAGGGGTAGCCTTGGGGATACTCTACAAAATATACTACAACGGCGGCGGTGATACCTACGTGATGTTTCATGAGGCTTCCCAACTCGCACAGCTTGTATTAGCACAACCTGACGCTTACTGGCGTGTGCTGTTACTGAACGAGCTCACCCTTCTCTCAAAGGATGCCTTCGTTTTGTTGGAGCAGCCAAGGGCCTTTTTTATGGTGAAACTCCTGAGTGTGCTCTGCTTCCTGACGGGAAATAACTATTGGCTTACAAGTTTTTATCTCTCAGGATTCAGCGCTTGGGGTATGTGGCTTATAGCCAATACCTTGGTGAAGGACTACCAATCACATCGGCTAGCAGTTAGCATCGCTTTTTTATTTTTTCCTTCTTTCGTGTTTTGGAGTGCTGGGGTAAGCAAAGAAAGTGTGCTAATAGGCTGTTTGGGGCTTAGTGTACATCACTTTTTGAAGGCTTACAAGAGAAAACGAGTGCGTTGGGTGAGTGTAATGATTTGGTTGGTAGCTTTCTATATCATTTGGCGACTCAAATATTACTACGCCGCTACCTTATTTCCTGTACTGCTCTCACTTGGGTTAACGACCTTTTTGGTTGAGAGAAGCCGCTTGTCCAACAAGTGGCTTCAAGGATTACTTTTTCTGGGGATATGGAGTGGGCTACTTTTGGTAGCTACTTGGCTCCATCCCAATCTTCGTTTAAACGGTATAGTAGAGGCACTGTATCAGAATCATCAAACGATGCTACAAGCTTCCCATCCCAAAAGCATCCTCTTGTATGATTTTATCCCTACTTGGCAAAGTGTCTTTTATAATATGCCTAAGGCATTATTTAACGGCTTGTATCGACCGTTCTTTTGGGAGGGATATCACTTTTTTTATGTATGGTTAGGTATAGAGAACGCCTTCCTTTTCTTGATTACAGTGGGGGCTTTGTACTTTACCTTACGTCGCTTCTCGTTTGCTGAACCACTACTCGTTGTGGCTACACTAGGCTATGTAGTGCTATTGGCTATTTTCATAGGACTCTCTTCTCCTAACTTTGGCTCTCTGGCACGTTACAAGGTAGGTTATGGGATGTTTTTCCTCTACATATGCTTAGCTAGCTATCCAAATAAATACTTATCTTTGTGGAAACGCTTTAGAGATAACTCCTCTACGCCATGAAACACACTTTACAGCTCATCCTAGCACCAGAAGTTGCTTTTGAGGAAGAAGCACTGCGTACATATATACAGCAGAAGCTAAACATCTCTGAGAAAGATACTTATCATATACGAATTCTTCGACGTTCTATTGATGCACGATCAAAACGGGTAAAAGTCAATCTAAAAGTTGAAGTATTCGTTAATGAGCTGCCATCAATAGAGCAGTTTCAGCCTATTTATCCATCGGTCACACAGAAACCACAAGCGATTATTATAGGGGCAGGCCCCGCAGGTTTGTTTGCAGCGCTTCGGCTGATTGAGCTGGGCATTAAACCCATTGTGGTAGAGAGAGGTAAAGATGTACGGGCAAGACGCAGAGACCTTGCGGCCATCAATAAGCAACATCTTGTCAATACAGCTTCTAATTACTGCTTTGGGGAAGGAGGTGCTGGTACGTACTCAGATGGGAAGCTGTATACCCGCTCTAAAAAGCGAGGAGACATCCGTCGTATTCTAGAAATACTAGTAGCACACGGCGCGAAGGAAGAAATTCTGGTTGATGCCCATCCGCATATTGGTACAAACAAACTTCCCAAAATTGTAGCAGCGTTACGTGAAAGTATTCTAAAAGCAGGTGGAGAGGTACACTTTAATACTACAGTTATTGATTTTATTTTGCAAGCTCAGACTATTCGGGGCGTAGTAGCGGTTGATGCAGCACAAAATACCATAGAACTGAGCGGTATAGGGGTTATTTTGGCTACTGGACACTCTGCAAGAGACATCTTTGCGTTACTCCACAAGAAAGGGATTCTTATTGAAGCGAAGCCTTTTGCGCTGGGGGTACGTGTAGAACATGAGCAATCGTTGATCGATCGTATCCAATACCATTGTAAAACTAACAGAGGCCCTTACTTACCCGCTGCTTCATACAGCTTAGTGACACAGACTTCCTATCAAGGTACTGAAAAAGGTGTGTTTTCTTTCTGTATGTGTCCGGGTGGTTTTATTGTGCCTGCTGCTACCGCACAAGAAGAGATTGTGGTAAATGGTATGTCGCCCTCGCGTAGAGATGCGAAGTATGCCAATTCGGGTATTGTCGTATCGGTGGATGAAAGTGACTGGCAAGCCTATAAAACGTCGGGAGCATTGGCTGCACTGGCTTTTCAAAAGGCAGTTGAAAGAAAAGCGTGGCTGCTAGGAGGTAAAACCCAAACCGCGCCCGCCCAACGTTTACTCGACTTTGTGCAACATAAATATTCCAAAACACTGCTTCCTACCTCTTACCAGCCTGGGCTTACCTCGGTAGAGATGACAGAAGTACTACCTGAAACGATTACACGGCGTCTGCAGATGGCTTTTAAACTATTTGGAAAAAAAATGAAGGGCTACCTCACTAACGACGCACAAATCATTGGGGTAGAAAGCCGTACCTCTTCTCCTGTAAAAATTCCAAGAGATAAAATAACCCTTGAGCACGTAACTATTCGGCGGCTGTTTCCTTGTGGAGAAGGCGCGGGCTATGCCGGTGGTATTATGTCGGCAGCCATGGATGGAGAACGATGTGCTGAGCAGTTGTATAAACTGTATGGTTCAGGAAAGTAAACGTAATATTAAGTTGATAGACAGATAATAACCTTGTGGTAAACGATGCGTATATTAATACAATTTTCAACATAAACCCACAAAACAGATGAAACCAATTATCTATCTTTCCCTATTTTTTTTATGTTTTATTGGTTGTATGCCTCCTAATGTGATCGAACCCATTGATGGAGAGCTACCCCCTACTACGATTGAAAATGAAGTATTCGCTTCTGAACTAAACAGCCCTGTTGGGATTGCCTCGTTGGGCGGTTTGGGCGTATTTGTAGCAGAAGCAGGTACAGGTAACAACGACGGTCAAGTAACCTTTATCAACAAAAAGGGTGAAAAGTTTCCTATCATTACCAACTTCCCTTCTGTACGTCGGCCAGATGGTAATATAGAAGGAACTACACACCTTGGTATCAACAGAGGTAACCTGTGGATTGTAAATGGTGTGTCTGGCTTATTGTATCGTTTCAGCTTACGTGATTTTGATATTGATCAACTCCCTGTAACAGCCGATCAAGTGCCTTCAGAAGACATTAGAACTTTCATACTCGATTTTGATTTTGAGAATGATACAGACGATAGTAACATCTATAATCTTACTTTCGATTTTCGAGGAAATATCTACATTGCCGACAGTGGCGCAAACGCTATTATCAAAAGAGATAGAGATGGAAAACTCAGTGTCTTCATAGAGTTACCCCTTATCCCTAATCCAACCTCTGTAGGCGGGCCTACCGTTGAGCCTGTTCCTACAGGTATTGTTTTCAACAAAGATCGTTTCTTTGTGTGTACTTTCTTAGGGTTCCCTTTTCCACCAGACGCTGCTCGTATTTATGAGATTGACCTTAACGGAAACATTATTGAATTCCAAGATGGCTATAATGGTTTGATTGACATAGGGCAGCCTTTCTTCCACCGAAACTTATTTGCGTTACAATTGGGTTCATTTGGGGAGATGGGTATTGTGCCTAATTCTGGGAGCCTAGTATTGGCCACAGCAGATGGTCCAGTAACGGTAGCAGACGGACTTAATTTTCCAAATGGAATTGGCTTCTTAGGATCTAATGAAGTGTTGGTATCAAGCCTACTAGATGGCAATATTGTAAAAATCTCAATTGAGGAGAAGTAAAGACGCTCAAGATGCGATGATCCTTCACTGTATCATTGAAAAAAATAAGGAGGCTCCTACTTGTTGAAGAGCCTCCTTATTTACTTTAGCAAATGGCGTGACTTAAACCCGCTGTGCATCTTTGGGAGAACCTAGAGGGGCAACCCATCCTTTGGCTGCTTCTAAGGTAGTAAAATATTGCACTTCAAATTGTTGGTTATTAATTCTATTGACAATATTCTTTACTGAAATATCTCTAAAAATATCTTCTGCTACAACTACAGCAGACATTCTAAACCCTACTGCAAAGGCACGTGGAAACCAATCTTCCTGCATCCAGTTTTGATCTTTTGTACCTACTACCTTTGCTTTGGTATTATCAGCAATCATTTTACTTACGTGATACTCTTTAAGCGCTTGCAGAGAGGCATCGCAAGCTTCTCTGAACTGCTCACTAAACGCGTATCCTTCCCAGTCGAGATGAATACACTGTAAGTCAGCGTGGTAATAAATTCTACAAAAGGGTCGATTGTAGAGTAACTTAGTCATAGTCAATTTGAGTTTTGGGTGGATAAATGAAGGTAGTTTTGCATGTCGCGGTACCCTCGTCTAAAACGGAAGTCGATGGCTTCTGGCGTAAAATCGTCAGTACCTTCAACCCCTTCTGCTTCATATTGTAGTACGCCGTGGCGATCTATTATCTTATGATTCAATAATTCTTGGTAAGCCTTCATTTTACGGACAGGGCTGTTCTTAGGAAGCTCTTTGTCAACGGCTTGCATCATTTCTATGTAGCCTTTCATTTGTTCAAAGAACTTTCTGTCTAGTTTAAGCTTACTCTCAAACATAATCTCTTTGATCCTGTCTGATATTTCCATAATGTTTGTAGGGAGTGGGCTGTTCTTCCTGAAAAGATTCATGATGATCAACTCCCGTACAACTTTTTCGCCTTTCTTGGTTTCTACATCTTCCAAATAGTTGATAGCAGGCGCCAGAGGCATATTAGCATACAGCCCACCATCCCAATAGTAGTTGTTATCTACTGCCACCATAGGAAAGTTAGGCGGGATACTCATGCTAGAAACCACCTTGTCGAGGTCGATTCCTTCCTCATCGTGGTTATTAAACTGCTTCAACTCGCCCGTTTCCACATTTACGGCTTCAATGACAAGCCTTATCTTCGATTGATTAATCTTATCAAAGTCGATGAGGTCGTTGAGTAGCTGTTTAAAGGGGGCTAGATCGTAAACACTTTCTGCTACAAGAGGGGTCATGAGATAAGAAGTACTCATATAATACATGGCTGGGTTGGCTACTTTAGAAGCTTTGGCCTGCCATTGCTGTGGTAAAAAGGGGATAGTGGGCATTTTTACGGTATCCCACAGTCGCTTGAGCGATTTCACGCCTCCCTCTCTACCGCCTACGTAAACGGCTGCGTTGATGGCGCCAATAGAAACCCCCGTAACGATACAAGGTTCAAAGTCTGGTTGTGCTTCTTCTATGGCACTGATAGCACCATATTGATAGGCGCCAAGCGCTCCGCCTCCCTGTAAAACAAGTGCTGTTTTGGTTGTTTTCGTCATGAGTTAAAATAAGAAGTTATATTTTTGTAAAGGTAAGTGAACTACCGAAAAGAAACAATAGTCTACTTTTCTTTTGTTGAACAAATAAGTAGTATTGTAGTTAACAAGATAATTCTGGGTAAAATATATAAAGCAACCACTTTTGATGAAGAAGACACTCATTTTAGGCGCTACGCCTAATTCTAGCCGTTATGCTTATCGTGCTGCACAGTTACTTACAGAAAATGGGCACCCTATCGTACCAGTAGGTATTAAGAAAGGAGATGTGTTTGGAGAGAAAATTCTCAACCATAAGCAAACCCAAGAAGATATCCATACGGTAACCCTTTATGTGAGTGATAAGCACCAGTCTGAATGGTACGACTACATATTTGAGACTGCACCAGAACGACTTATTTTTAATCCAGGTACTGAAAATAAAGAACTAGCTGAGCTGGCTCGTAGTAAGGGCATAGAAGTAGTAGAAGGTTGTACATTGGTAATGCTTAATGTAGGTACATTCTAATTTTTAGACACCGAAAAAACAACAATAGAAAAGTATATCTGCCTAAAACCTTCTTTTAAGACAGCCAGTTTTAGGTATGTATGAAAGCAAAAAAAACATTAGTTTGGTTAAGAAATAATCTTCGTCTCCACGACAACGAAGTACTTTACAAAGCTTGTCAGCAATCAACACAAGTATATCCTGTCTTTTGTATTGATCCTCGCTGGTTTGAAGAAACGACTATAGGCTTACCTAAAACGAGCCCAGTAAGAACACAATTTTTATTAGAAGCTTTACAAGACTTAAGAAATCAGCTAGAAGAGATAGGTGCTACCTTGATTGTTCGTCAAGGAAAACCAGAAGAGGTACTCCCTACCCTTACTACATTGCTAGGGGCGTCTAGTGTCTACACGAGTCAGGAAGTAACGGCTGAAGAAGTAGCAGTAGAAGAGGAGTTAGAACGTAAGCTACTTGCCAAAGGTATTTCTCTAGAAACTATCTGGGACAGTACCTTATACCATTTGAACGACTTACCCTTTCCCGTTAATCGCTTACCAGACATCTTTACCGAATTTAGAAAAGCAGTAGAAAAAAATAGTCAAGTAAGAAGTACAGTTCCTACTATCGAGCAGCTTTCTAGTGTTACGGATGTCAGTGCAGGCAATATCCCTACACTGCAAGATTTACATCCACATACGCTTCCTGTACAAGCGCACGAGCCTGTACTAGATTTTAAGGGAGGAGAAAAAGCTGGCTTACAGCGACTCCACAATTATATCTGGAAGCAAGACATGCTTAAGAAATACAAGGAGACACGCAACGGTTTGCTGGGCGCTAACTATTCTTCTAAGTTTTCCCCTTGGCTCTCGCTAGGATGTCTCTCCCCTAGGAAGATTTACGAAGAGGTAAAACAGTACGAAAAAGAGCGGGTAAAAAATAGCTCTACCTACTGGCTCATTTTTGAATTGATATGGCGTGATTACTTTCGTTTCGTAGCAAAAAAATATGGAGCGAAAATTTTCCAGTTTACTGGAATCAAAGAAACTGAACTCGACCTGCAAGATCACGAAGGGTTGTTTGAAAAGTGGACACAAGGAAATACTGGCATTCCTTTTATAGATGCTAATATGCGTGAGCTCAACGAGACGGGCTTTATGTCCAACCGTGGTAGACAGAACGTAGCTAGCTTTTTAGTAAAAGATTTAAAAGTCAATTGGGTGTGGGGTGCAATGTATTTTGAAGCAAAACTCATCGACTATGATCCTTGTAGCAATTGGGGTAATTGGAATTATGTAGCAGGCGTAGGCAACGATCCTAGAGAAAATCGCTATTTTAATATATTGAGTCAAGCCAAACGCTACGACTACCAAGGAGAGTACGTAAAACATTGGATTGAAGCACTTGAAGAAGTACCTGCCAACAAAGTACATACCGTTGGAGAGCTTACCCAAGAAGAGCAACGGCAATACAACGTTCAGTTGGGGGTAGATTATCCAAACCCCTTGGTAGATTTTGAACGCTGGTTATCGAAATAATACTTAAGATTTTTATTTACACCCTAATCATTATTTTACGCGCCTTTTTAGAATTTCATTCATAATAATGGCCTCTTTTACGCTATTCTTGTTGCGTAAGAGTTTTAGAAACTTATTCTTCTTTTGCCCGCGCTTTTTGCTGTAAGGATTGAGATGCTCATCCTTAAGATCTTTTTTGGTAAGTCCTTGGAAGTTGCGTGTAGGATCTTCATAATTGACCGTTTCATAGTTTTGCATCCCCATTTCCTCGTAGTTGATAGCGTTTTCTAAGCTACGGTCGTCTTCTATGGCATCAGGACGTTTTTTCTTTTTAGTGGTCTGCTCAAGGGATTTTTCAGAGGGCTCTGTAAATTGCCTAAACAGATCCTCCAGTGTCATTTCTTTAGAGTTGGGTGCTTTTTCAGAAGTAGTATCTTGTTGTAGTGGCGGAAGGTTTTTCTGCTTCGTCTTAGATAACTGACTAACAATATTGATGACTACAATGATAAGCCCTATGATAAAAAATAATACGTCCATATACCTATTTGATAATAATTGAATTCTAAAATGAACTGATAAGCGAAAAGCCTACACCTAGCTATCTTCTAAAAAACTTCCCTTAATTTAGGAAATAATCTTAAATTTGCCTTCTATTCAAAGTAAATATACCATCCTAAATTGTTGAGGGAAAGCTATGTTATTAACCAAGCTAGAAGTAAAAGGATTCAAAAGTTTTGGCGATCGGATTGTCATTAACTTTGACGAGGGCGTAACCGGTATTGTAGGGCAGAATGGCTGTGGAAAGTCGAATGTGGTAGATGCCATTCGTTGGGTATTGGGAGAGCAAAGTACAAAAGCGCTTCGCTCAGATAAGATGGAAAACATTATCTTCAACGGAACCAAGAAGCGAAAACCGCTCAATATGGCGGAAGTATCGCTTACATTTAAGAATACCAAAAACCTTCTTGCCACCGAGTACTCAGAAGTAACTATTACACGCAGGCTGTATCGTTCTGGTGATAGCGAATACCTCCTCAACAACGTTACCTGTCGTCTAAAAGATATTACCAATCTCTTCTTAGACACGGGGATTGGTTCGGATAGCTACGCCATTATAGAGTTAAAAATGGTTGACGATATCTTGAATGACAAGGAGAATTCACGCCGAAACCTTTTTGAAGAAGCAGCGGGCATCTCTAAGTTTAAAGTCCGTAAGAAGGAAACGATGCGCAAGCTAAAAGACACCGACCAAGATTTAGCACGGGTAGAAGACCTTCTTTTTGAGATTGATAAAAACTTGAAAAGCCTAGAGAAGCAAGCCAAAAAAACGGAGCGTTACTACCAAGCACGAGAAGCCTATAAAACAACGAGTATTCTCTTGGCTCGCAAAAGTGTAGGAGAGCGCCAAGAGGCTTTTACCGCAATGGCCAAAAAAATAGAAGAAGAACAAGACAAGAAACTCAACCTCAATAAACTGATCACTGAAAAAGAGGCTTTTGTAGAGAAAGAAAAAGTAGATTTAATTCAGAAAGAAAAGACCTTGGCTTCTCGCCAAAAAGCCCTTAACGAATACATCAACGATATTCGCCACTATGAAAGTGAGAAAAAACTGAAAAGCGAACGCCGTAAGTTTCTAGAAGACAAACAAGTTACCTTACAAGAGCAAATTGTACAAGACCAGCAACGCCAGACAGAATCACAGACAGAAATAGAAAAGCTGACAGAAGAGCGCGCCATTGCTGGAAAAATACTCAACGAGGCACAACTAGAGCTAAAGCACTTACAAACGGCCTACGACGAGCAACAAGAAAAGACCCAACAAGTACAGTCTAAGGCACAGCTTATCAATGAAAAACTCACCTCCCAACAACAAGCCTACTTCCAGTCGAACAAAGACCTAGAAATAAAACAAACCCAAATTACAGGTCTAAAGCAAGAACTAGAGAAGTTTACCACCCAAAACTTTGAGCGAGCCGACAGCCTAGCCGCTTATCAAGATAACTTGGGCGAACTACAAGAAGAGCGCGATCAAGTACAAGCCCAATTGACCCAACTAGAGACGGAGGCCAGCGAGCAAGAAAGCCAAATAGAAGACATACAACACGAAATAGAGCAGCTTCGTACCCAAATGGCTACCCTCAATCGCCAATTGGATGCCAAGCAAAATGAATATAATCTTACCAAATCATTAGTAGATAACTTAGAGGGCTTTCCAGAAGCCATTAAGTTTCTCAAAACCCAAGCCCAATGGCAGCAAGGCGCGCCACTCTTTCCTGATATTCTCACCTGTGAAGAGTCTTACAAAACGGCCATCGAAAACTTTCTTGCTCCTTACATCAACTACTATGTGGTAGAAAGCGAAGCAGAGGCCTTACAGGCAGTTCATCTACTCCATGAAGCCAAAAAAGGGAAAGCTCAATTCTTTATTTTGGAGCATTTTAAGCAGCTTTCCTTGCCAGAGCGCTCCACGGATATTTCAGGTACTTATGCATTAGAGGTAGTACACACAGAAGATAAGTACCAGCCCTTACTCAGCCATTTATTAGGACGTGTCTATATCGTCCAAGAGGCACAGTGGCAACAATTTGCCTACGATACCCGCGCTACCTACATTACCCAAAATGGTAAAATCATTAAAAGCCCACAAGCGATTATAGGAGGATCAGTGGGCGCTTTTGAAGGAAAACGCCTTGGAAGAGCCAAAAACCTAGAAAAGTTGACCAAAGAAATAGAGACGCTCACAGACAAGATTCAGCAAACCAATGCACAGTTATCTCTGAAGCAACAAGACCTTGCTGAACTACGTCAACAATCGCCTAAAGAGCAGATACAAGTCACACAACGGCAGTACAATCAGCTCAATGAAAATATCGTAGCAGTACGCACCAAGCTGGAGCAATTACAAAACCTTATCGAGAACAGTCAATCGCAGAAAGAGCACATAGAAGCACGCATTGGCGATTTAGAACAAGAAATTACACAATTAACGCCTGCTACCAGCGACCTACAAGGCGATTTACAAGCCTTGAAAGAAGAAGCCGAAGCACTTAATGAGGCACTCATTCACGAAAGTGAGCTCCTCAACCAACAATCAGGTGCTTTTAATCAGCAGAATATCCGTTTTCATCAGCAAGAGAATCGCTTACAAAGTATAGAGCAGGAACTGGACTTTAAAAGTGCCTCACTCGATAACCTGAAAGCACGTGTCGTAAAAAATCAGGAAGAGCTAGAGAGAGTAAAAGTAGACATGGAAGCCTTGACGAATAAAACAGAGCTAAACGACGAAGAACTCCGCCAAATGTACGAAGAAAAAGAACGCATTGAGGGAGGGGTAAACGAGGCAGAAAAAGAGTATTATGCCGCTCGAGGCGAGATTGATACCGTCGAGAAGGAAGCCAAAGAAATTCGCCGCCAAAGAGAAATGACCGAGGCGCTGGTACAAGAGATGCAACAAAAGGTAAACGAAACCAAACTAAGTCTTACTTCCATCAAAGAACGCCTTTCTGTAGAGTTTAATGTAAACTTAGAAGAATTGATGCAAAACCCGCCTGCCGAAGAAGCACAACCGCTCTCTTTATTAGAACTAGAAGAAAAAGCGCAAAAGCTCAAAAAAACCATTGATAACATCGGGCCCATCAACCCCATGGCGATGGAAGCGTACCAAGAAATGAAAGAACGCTACGACTTTATCAACGGCCAAAAAGCTGACCTCACCGAGGCGAAGAATTCCTTACTCACCACCATCGACGAGATTGACCAAGTAGCCACTGAAAACTTCCTGACTACTTTTGAGCAAATTCGGATGCACTTTAAACACGTATTTCGCTCCCTCTTTACCGAAGAAGACACCTGCGATCTGACACTCTCTAATCCTGAAAGTCCGCTAGAGTCTTCGATCATTATTACGGCTAAGCCCAAAGGCAAGCGTCCGCTAACCATTAACCAACTCTCTGGTGGAGAGAAAACACTGACCGCCACTTCGCTACTCTTTGCCATTTACCTTATCAAACCAGCCCCTTTCTGTATTTTTGATGAAGTAGATGCCCCACTAGACGACGCTAATGTAGATAAATTTACCAATATCATCCGGCGCTTTTCGGAAGAGTCTCAATTCATCATTGTCACCCATAACAAACGCACCATGACCGCTACCGATGTAATGTACGGCGTGACCATGTATCCTGAAGACCCAGGTGTGTCTAAACTAGTACCTGTAGATTTACGAGGCTTGGTGGAGGCTAACTAAAAAGTATCAAATCATTTTGGAATCCACGGAAATCCCTTATTTTTACGCATCTTACACTTTAAATTATACTTTACAATGAAAAGATTTGGTTTACTATTTTTCATTTTTGTAGTAATGGTTGGCTTTCAAGCCCAGGCACAAGATGTTCGTCTAGGCGTACGCGGTGGTTTGAACTTCGCTGATGAAAATGGAGAGGCTGGTGGAAATGACTATGGTGATGAAACAGACTTGAGAACTGCTTTCCAAGTGGGACTTCTAGCACAGTTCGGTGTTAGCGACCCATTTTACCTACAAACAGGGCTACTGCTAAGTAGCAAGGGAAGAACAAGAGATTTTGGCAGCGTAGAAACTACTAATTCGCCTTTATACCTAGACATTCCAGTAAGTTTAGTTTTCAAAGGCGACCTAGGTGGTATAACTGCTTTTGGTCTCGTAGGCCCTTATTTTGGTTTTGGTATTGGTGGTCAGTTTGAGAGTGAAGATGGCGGTACTAGGGTTTCACGAGATATAGAATGGGGGAATGAAGAAGGTGAGGATAACTACCGATCTGTGGATGTAGGAATTGATGTAGGGATAGGGGTAGAAATAGATCCACTTCAAATAGGGCTCAACTACGGTTTTGCACTTACGAACTCTAGACCAGGTGGAGACGATAACAACAGTCGCTTCAGCCGTGTGCTTTCTCTTTATGTGACCTATTTCTTCAATTAAGTAATCATTTAATTGTATAAGCGCCGATGAACATTCGTACGTCGGCGTTTTTGCATATATTCGTGTATATTTACAACTACTATGAACTACATATCTGCAGAACGGATAGGAAAATCTTTTGGGGATCGTTGGTTATTTCGAGAGTTGTCCCTAGGCATTAGTCAAGGAGAAAAAGTAGCGCTAGTGGGTACAAACGGCACAGGAAAAACCACCCTGATGCGTATACTTGCTCAGCAGATACCTCCCGACGAGGGAGAAGTAGCCATCAACAAGGACATTACCATTGGTTTTTTGTCACAATCACCCCAGTTTGAGGCACACCTCAGTGTACAAGAAGCCCTCTTTGTAGCCGACAATCCTACGATTGCTGCCATCCAAAAATACGAAGCCTGTTTACAAAATCCAGCGGCAGCGGAGGCGCTTCAGGCAGCTATTGAGCAGATGGATGCGCTCCAAGCCTGGGACTATGAGGCACAAGTAAAGCAAATACTAGGGCAACTAGGCATACGTGATACTACCCAACGGATCGAGCAGCTTTCAGGAGGACAGAAAAAGCGCGTAGCATTAGCCCGCTTACTCATTCTAGCCCCAGATCTACTCATTCTCGACGAACCTACTAACCATCTAGACATTGAAACAATTGAATGGCTTGAAAAGCAGTTAGAAACCGCTAAACAAACCCTACTGTTGGTTACCCACGATCGCTACTTTCTGGATAATGTATGCAATACCATCATCGAGCTTGACCAAGGTGCCTTGTATCACTATAAAGGAAACTATGGCTATTTCTTGGAGAAAAAAGCAGAAAGACAGCAACAACAACAAACAGAAATAGACAAGGCTAAAAACCTTTACAGTAAAGAACTGGAGTGGATACGCCGTCAACCCAAAGCGCGTGGTACGAAAGCTAAATACCGTGTGGAAGCCTTCCAAGACATTAAAAAAGAGGCCTTTAAAGACAATACAAAGGAGCAAGTACAGCTTGACACAAAAACAACGCGACAAGGCAAAAAAATCGTAGAACTCCATCAACTTTATAAGCGTTATGGAGAAAAAGTGCTGATCGAAGATTTTAGCTATGTGTTCAAAAGAGGTGATAAGGTAGGTGTGGTAGGTAAAAATGGCGTCGGAAAATCTACTTTTTTACATATACTCTCTGGAGAGCTAGCGCCCGATCGCGGAGAAGTGATCAAAGGAAGTACAACACTGATGGGTTATTACAAGCAAGAAGACTTTGCCTACAAAGAAGGGCAGCGCGTCATTGACATCGTGAAAGAGGTGGCGGAGTTTATAACGTTGAGTAATGGTGATCAAATTTCTGCTTCTCAGTTTCTCAATCGTTTTCTGTTCCCACCCGAGGTGCAATATAAACCAGTAGAAAAGCTAAGTGGGGGAGAGAAAAAGCGCTTACAGTTGATGCGTGTCCTCATCAAAAATCCTAATTTCCTTATCTTAGACGAACCTACCAACGACCTAGACCTCGATACCCTTCGTATACTTGAGACGTTCTTACAGCACTTTAATGGTTGCCTGTTGCTCGTTTCTCACGATCGTTACTTTATGGATCAACTTGTAGAGCATCTCTTTGTATTAGAAGGCAACGGACGCATCAAGGATTTCAACGGCAACTACACGGATTATCGCCAGTGGCTCGATCAGCAACAAAGCCAGCAAAAGAAGGAAACAAAGAAAACGGTTAAGTCTACAACCAAACCTTCTCCAGAAAAGACAAAGAAAAAGCTTTCCTATAAAGAAAAGAAAGAGATGGAACAGCTAGAGGGAGAATTAGCTGCTTTAGAGGATGAAAAAGCCCGCATTATAACGCAAATGAATGGCGAAACTACTGACCACGAACAATTAGCCGCCTGGGCAGAGCAAGTAGAGGCGATCACACAAACCATAGAAGCAAAAGAAATGCGCTGGCTACTCCTCTCAGAAATGGCTGAGTAGTCTTTGTCTACGTGTTATCTGCGCCTTTTTAAAAATTCATGTAGCTTTACGAATAAATATTGATTGGTATGAACATACTCCTCAAATCTGTTGAAGTAATAGCACCCGAAACGCCCTGGCATCACCAAAAAAAAGACATATGGTTAAAAGATGGAAAGATTAAAGACATAGCAGATACTTTAACGATAGAAGAGGCTTTGGTGGTTACGCGTCCACATCTTAAGGTCTCTATTGGCTGGCTAGACATGAGGGTTTCTTGGCCAGACCCTGGCTTTGAGTACAAAGAAACCCTGCAATCTGGCAGAGAGGCAGCACGAAGAGGAGGGTTTACAGAAGTAGTGACCTTACCCAATACCGCCCCTGTTATTGATTCTAAAGATACCCTCGCTTATTTACAACGCGCCAATGCTACCAGCCTAGTACAGTGCCACCCTATGGCAGCCGTAACCCTCGGTACAAAAGGCAAGGAACTTACCGAAATGATTGACCTGCACCAAGCAGGAGCGGTGGCTTTTTCGGATGGTTATCATCCCATTTGGCACTCAGACATTATGGTGAAGTCATTACAATACCTACAGATGTTTGATGGGTTACTGATCAACCGTCCTGAAGATCAATTGCTCACGCAGTTTGGGGTCATGAACGAGGGAACTACCGCCACCCAACTAGGACTCAAGGGAATTCCTAGCCTAGCAGAAGAAATGATGATACGTAGAGATATAAGCTTCTTGCGTTATACAGGCGGTAAGTTGCACCTGAGTTGCCTATCGAGTGCAGCTTCTGTAGCGCTGGTACGCGCTGCACAACAAGAAGGTTTACAAGTAACCTGCGATGTAGCCGCCCACCAATTGGCTTTTGATGATCGTATGTTGCTAGACTTTGATACCCACTATAAGGTAAATCCGCCTTTTAGAACACCCGAAGACATTGAAGCACTTTGGAAAGGGCTACAAGACAATACAATTGGCGCAGTAGTATCTGATCATACCCCACAAGATCAAGAGAGTAAACAAGTAGCCTTTGACCAAGCGGCCTTTGGGATAATAGGATTAGAAACTACTTTTTCTACCCTCGTTACCTACAATCAAGGTTTGTCTATAGCACAAATGATAGAAAAACTCGCCACCCAGCCTCGACAATATCTACAGCTACCAATTCCTCAAATCGCTAAAGGAGAAACAGCTAACTTAACACTCTTTGATGATCATACTGACTACACCTATACAAGGGAAGCCATTATTTCCAAGTCCAAAAATTCCCCTTTTATTGGGAAGGTACTAAAAGGAAAAGTATGGGGGGTATTTAACAATGAACAATATTGGCTAGATGAAGCTTTGTATGCATAATCCCTAATTTATTAATCTTCCACCATGAAACATCCTTATTTTAAAACTTTGATAGCAGGCTGCTTGGCAGGCGGTGCGCTTATAAGTGTATTCTTGATCATCCTTTCTTTTGTATACAAGGATCCGCTCAATGCCACGCCTAAAGCGCTCGATTTTCTTCTATACATAGGCATCTCTGTAGGGACTGTCGCTTACTATAAAGTACGCATTAGCGGCGGATACCTAAAGTTTATAGAAGGCCTAGTTATGGTGAGTCTTGTCAATGCAGCTATGGTACTTTTGGCGAGTATTACGCTCTGGCTGCTTATTGAGGCAAAGCCTACTATTTTACAAAATAACACCCAAGCTTTATTAGATAATTATGTAACCAACAAAGAAGAAATTATGAAGAAAGTACAAAGCGAAGAAGACTACCAACGTTTATTGGCACGTACCGAGCAACGTACTGTAGGGATTGTCTTGTTTGAAGAAGCAGGCTTGAAGCTCATGGTAGGTTTTTTTACCTCCATTGTCGCGGCTACAGCGCTCAGAAAATAAAATTACGATGAAGAAAGAAACAAAACGTAAAATAGCCCAAAAGCGCCAAGCTAAAAAAGAATACCAATGGAAAGCACTTTTAGAAGGAGACCCTAGCAGTCCTGCTGACGGCTTTTATGTGAAAAAAAAAGAAAGGAGTCACTCTGTTACGCAAAGAGCGAAGTATTATCATGGAAACACACCACTTTCCCTCGGAAGAAGCCTTAAAACGTTATTTTTTTATTGAAATTCTTAGGGAAGATTTACCTTAGCGACCGAAAAGCTATTTACCAAACAACATACACGCAAGCTATTCGTAATTTACCATTGTGAACCCTTATTGTAGGCTTTGCAAACTATCTTTTTTACCAGTTACGGCTCCTACCATTTTTTATTCAGATTTACAAAGTCTAAATGGTTGAAAGCGAGAGAACGAATTTTTGTGTAAAGGATTGAATAGTAAAAGAGAAATTTCACTCTTGTAACAAGTTGTTTTATTAGTACATTAATTTAACATAACCGTAACAAAAGAAGCAGCATTTTTAGCGAAAAAATGCTTATTTGCACATCAAATATTTATAAAACCTTTTGTTCAATACAAACACCTAGAGCGCTTTTATAGCGATCCGAGGTAGTATACTAATATAATTACAATACTTATTTTATTATGATAACAAAAAAACTTTTGCTGCTATTAGTAGCCATGCTAGTAGTAAGCTTTTTACGAGCACAGTACCAATTTTCTAATAGTGAGAATGTAAACTATACGCAGCCTTCCCCTGAGGCAGCCACACTGATTAAAGGTGTTAATAAAGATGTAGACCTCTATACGGGTACATTACAGGTAGATATACCATTGTATACCCTTAATACGAAAAGTTTTACCATTCCCGTTGGTTTGTCTTATACGGCTACAGGGCTAAAGGTACAAGAAATAGGCGGCTTGGCTGGAGAGGGATTTTCTGTAAAAGGGGGCGGTGCCATTACCCGGATCGTAAGAGGGCTACCCGATGAGGCTGAAACGGGCTACTGTCATCCTAGTGGTATAGGTTATAAAATGAGTAGTACACTTACTGTAGAAGAAGCAGATCAAGTACTACGAGGAGAAATGGACGGCGAGCCAGACTTATTTTATTTTAACGTACCAGGCGCTTCAGGGAAGTTTGTACTTGATCATACTGGTAAGCCAGTATTGATGCCTTACCAAGACATTACCATACAGCCAGGGATAGGGCCCAAAAGTGGTAATAATAACCAGTGGGTTATTAAAATGCCTAACGGTAATAGCTATACGTTTGGTGTATATGAAGGTGCTACTGATGTAGATAGAACAAGTACTAAATATCCTTTCAAAAGTGAGCCAGTAGAGTTTGTTTCTACTTGGCACCTAAAACGGATACATTCCGCTATTACTGATGATGAGGTGATCTTTTACTACACTGAGGCGCAGCCTACTACATTTACGCAATATCACCAAGATATTTCAGATGTAGTAGAAAACATAGAGCAAAATTGCTTCCATAATAATATCCCTACCACTACAGGTATTCGTGACCTTAACACAGTAATCACTACTGAATCAGAACTACTCAGTCAGATTGTTACTAACCACATACGTATCAATTTTGAATACTTCTCTGGGCGTCTCGACTATGAAAATAAAGTAGGTTATGCACTAGATAGGATTATAGTAGAGTATATCCCTACACACTTTATACATATTTATAATTTTTCATATGAATATACTGCCGCACCACGGTTACTACTCAAATACATTTACCAAGAAGACGGGACAGGTAAAAATGGACTAAACCTCTATGAGTTTACTTATAACCCCATACATCTACCAGCGAGGTCTTCTAAGCAAATCGATTACTGGGGTTATCATAATACGAATCCAGAAGGGGTACTGGTTCCTAGTGTCACTAGGTGGACTGACTCGTTGATAGAAGGTGGTGGTTATCTTTATTTTTCAGGTGGTACACGTACCTCTGATGCAGTAAAAATGCAAGCTGATCTACTCACCCGCGTAACTTACACTACAGGAGGAAGTAAGACTTTTACCTACGAACCGCACACCTACTGGGACGGGAGTACCAACAAAATGGTAGGTGGCGTACGTATTAAAACCATTGCCGAGAGAGACGACCAGAGCGAAGCCAATACCCTTATTACCCGTTATACTTACAATACCCCTAGTACTACCCGCTCTAGCGGGCAGCTTGACTATGAACCAGAAGGTACATTGAAAGAGTTCTTCAGAACACTGCACGTGCTGCCTTCGCAACAAGCTAATGTATGTGCTAGATTATATATGAGGCGTCTCTCTGATATAAAAAGAAACATTCTACAAGACACACACATAGGTTACAGCTATGTAACTGTAGAAAAGCAAGGTCTAGGTAAGATACAACATCAATTCACCAACTTGAAGGATCACGGTGATCAACCTGCCGAAAATTATAAAGTGTATTCAGTTAGTGAGCCATCAGCAGATACAGATAAGGATAATAGTTATTTTACCACCTCTCATTTTTGGGAGCGTGGCTTACTATTAGAGAAAAAAGTTTTAGATCAGCAAGGGCGACTCCGTGAGGAATATACCTATGACTACGACTTCAATCGACCAGAAAAAGCACGTGTAGCCTGTGTGGAAACCACATCGCTTCAGTATTATACTTCCATTCCTAATAGTCTACAAATCGATGTGGCAAAAGTGTTCCACATCAGTAAGCCGTTGCTCAAAACCAGCGAGCAGACCAAGCTATACGAAGCCGATGGTAGTTATATAAGTGTTTCTAAAACCTTTACCTACGGGCATTCCAATTACTTAGTACCTACCCGCATTACAGAAGTGAATAGTAAGGGAGAGGAATTTCAAACAGAGCACAGGTACAGCTTCCATTACAGCGAAAAAAGTAGTGTAGTAGGCGCGATGGAGCTTTTTGGTATCACGCACATACCCATAGAGACCGTCACCCAAAAGAAAATCAATGGTGCTTGGTATACCCTAGATGCCTCGCTTACTGAATACAAAGAAGCTTTTATGAACCAAACTGGTATCTTCTTACCGCAAGGACAGTACCGCCTACGCACTAGCCGTCCGCTCGATATCTTTCAAGCGTCAGTGCAAGACGGGCGGTGGAAAGTACGCGACAGCCATTATAAAAAGGAATACAGCATTACCTACGATGCTGACTTTAACCCCAAAGAGATGATCTACGAAGATGGCAGAGCAGAAGCAATACTCTGGGGCTATGATACCCAGCCCGTAGCGGTAGTAAAAGGCAGCCGCTATGTAGATATGGCCTATACCAGCTTTGAGGAGGGCGACTGCGATAATTGGATAGGTGATCCAGCATACATTAAGCCTACCACTAATAATAAAACGGGTA